>JBEKCV010000072.1:0-20520 GCA_050014695.1 Thermodesulfovibrionales bacterium | reverse complement strand
ATGATCACCGTCGTTTATTACTGCTGCTCTGCTCAAAGTTCATATTCTCTAAGGAGGTTGTAGCATAAGAGGCAAAGAACATTACTCCTACTTGACAAGGTTAATACATATCAAATGAGTGTCGGTGTACTTGCCGTCGATCGCTGACAATACTGGGTCACTTCTTTTGAAGCCATTTTCTGTGAAGGTTATTTTCGGAATTTCACACCGGCGAAAGTGGACTCCATAATCCTCTCAACGCAAGACTATATGCCGGACACTGGGGGGATTCATAAAGTTATGGGGCGTACTCCTCAGTTATCGGAAATCGAATCCCGCGTTGGTCTGTGAGGATCTGTAACGGCAGGAATAAATGAATTGCTCTGGAACAGAAATGTAAGAACTTAATTGTGCGCGCATATTGATTTCTAAAGAATATGAGAGCGGAGGGGGTGAGATTCGAACTCACGGTAGGGTTACCCCTACAACGATTTTCAAGACCGTCGCCTTCAACCACTCGGCCACCCCTCCTACTTTAGCAAGGCCTATATTATATCAGAGGGTGCTGACAAAATAGAAATCCTAGAATCAGGCAGGGAAAGTTGAATTGAAAAGGTTTTTTATAGTATTATGCAGTATGCCGAAGTGGTGGAACCTGGTAGACACGCACGTTTGAGGGGCGTGTGGGGTAACCCGTGCGGGTTCAAATCCCGCCTTCGGCACCATAAATACCAACAAAATCAATTAGATATTATCTTATTTTTGGTTCACGGATGGTTCACAAGATCACTCCCATTGAACCTGCCCTTTATGATGTCCTGAGAGATCCCTTTTCGTGAGGAATGACGATTGCGTCGGTGCGAAGTGAGCAATGGGATGTGAGGTCAGATTTTGTGGGAGTCCTCCCGATAGGTTTTCTTTATTGTCCTATTCCTGAATGCATTAAGTGTTCACCTTGACTGCCCTGAACAAGCCCCCCGCAGTAAATTGCGAAGTAGACACCTTTGTCTCGCCAACATATTCCACATTAACAAAACCTATGCTCATCATCAGGTCTGTCAGATCTCTCACGGAGATCGCACCCCCAATTCAATTTGACCATGCCTCAAGGGTGCTGCACGTCGCACCACAGTCTTCTTTCAAAACAATATCTGCAAACTGGAGGCGACTATTCAATTTTAAAACTCGGTATATTTCTTTAAAACTCTTTTCTTTTAAAGGAGAGAGATTCAAGGCTCCGTTTGATATCACTACATCAAAGGTACCATCAGAATAAGGAATGGACTCCGCTCCCGATATCTGAACATCGTAATTGTGAACCCCGTATCGGCTCACATTATTCTTGGCTTTCTCAGCCATTTCTGGCGTAAGGTCAATTCCACATACCTTGCCAGTTTGCCCAACTAAACGACTCGCAACAATAAGATCGAATCCCGCACCGCATCCCACATCAAGTACGGTTTCTCCCGAATTGATTGGTCCAAGAATAAAGGGATTCCCGACACCGCAGAAAGACTTTATTAATTCATCAGGCATACTATAAATAACATCTGCATCATAACCATTCAGGATTGCACCTTCCCTTCCTGTGGGATAATTGAACTTGCCCTCAGCCGAACTTGCGACCTCAGAATACTTCTCACGCACAGCATCCTGAATCTTCTTCGTATCTATTGGATCAACCATATATACTCCCTTTGTCAAACGCTATTGAAGCAATTAAGAGCTTTTCATACCTGTACCCTTTTCCTCATTCTAAGACGGGACGTCATTGTTGGTCAAGCGAAAATTGTTGACATTATAAAAGATATCTATTACTATATCACTATAAGGTGATATATATGGAACCCTTCATTCTTCAGGCAAAGGCTATTTCAGATCCCACCAGGGTAAGGATGCTCAAGCTCCTTGAGGGCGGTGAACTGTGTGTATGCGAGATTATGGAGGTTTTGGGTCTCGTACAATCCACAGCCTCAAAACATCTTAATATTCTGAAAATGTCAGGTCTTGTGGAATCCCGAAAGGGTGGCACTTGGTCATACTACCGACTTTCCGACAAATCACGTAATCATAATAAGGATTTCCTGAAATACGTTGCCCTTCATCTTAATGAAGACGACACAATCACCAAAGACAAGAAATGCCTCAAGACAAAAAAGAAAAAGACCTGCAAATAGTCAGGAGATAGGAAAGCGGCATGACAGAAAGCATAGCGAAGAGGCTTTCATTTTTTGATAGATTCCTTACCCTCTGGATATTCCTTGCAATGGGCATTGGGGTATCCATGGGCTACTTTCTTCCAAGCAGTGAGGCGTTTATCGACAAGTTTCAGGTCGGGACAACAAACATCCCTATCGCCATAGGGCTGATACTGATGATGTATCCTCCGCTTGCAAAAGTCAGATATGAGGAGATGGGTGAGATATTCAGAAACAAAAGAGTCCTTTTTCTGTCTTTGATACAGAATTGGGTCATCGGTCCTATCCTGATGTTCTTACTTGCTATTATCTTCCTCAGAGGATATCCAGCGTATATGGCAGGACTTATCCTTATAGGTCTTGCAAGATGTATCGCTATGGTGATTGTATGGAATGATCTTGCTTGTGGTGACAGGGAGTATGCGGCTGCACTGGTAGCCTTCAATTCCATTTTCCAAGTTCTATTTTTTTCTGTCTATGCCTATATTTTTATTACAGTCCTTCCCCCATTGGTTGGTCTAAAGGGAGAAGCGGTCAATGTGACCATCGGGGAAATCGCCAAAAGCGTGTTTGTCTATCTTGGGGTTCCTTTTATCGCTGGGATGCTGTCTCGGTTTAGCCTATTGAAGATTAAAGGCAAACAGTGGTATGAGAGCAAATTCATCCCTAAGATAAGCCCGATAACGTTGGTAGCCCTGTTGTTTACTATTGTCGTGATGTTCACACTAAAGGGTAACTACATTGTCCAGTTACCGCTTGATGTCATCAGGATAGCGATACCCCTTGTTGTTTATTTTGTTTTGATGTTTTTGGTTTCATTTTATCTCGGCAGAAGGTTCGGGGCTGGATATGAGAAGACAACCACCCTTTCGTTTACAGCAGCCAGCAATAACTTTGAACTTGCCATAGCTGTAGCGATTTCCGTATTTGGAATTAACTCGGGACAGGCGTTTGTCGCAGTCATCGGACCCCTTGTGGAAGTTCCCACCCTTATAGCATTGGTCAATGTTGCTCTTTTCTTTCAGAAAAAGTATTTTCCAAGCCAATATTGCATGGTCGCAGGGGTCAAGACTCCATAATCACGCACACAAGGAGATGAATTTGTGAAGATAGCTATCCTCGGTGATATACACGGCAATATAGAGGCGTTGATGGCAGCCTACGATGCTGCTATTTCGGTAAAGGCTGACAAAATTTACCATCTTGGAGACCTTGGAGGGTATGCCCCATTTGTCAACGAAGTTGTTGATTTCGTCATTGAACATGGGATAGAGGGCGTTCAGGGGAACTATGACTTCAACGTTGCCCATGACAGTGAACATTGCGGTTGTAAATATGAAGACCCTATTCAGGCTGAACTTGCTGATAAGTCATTTGAATGGACGAAGCGGCATTCCTCACAAAAGACAAAGGATTTTATGAGGAATCTGCCGAATGAAATACATTTTACAACTCACGGCAAGAAGGTAATGATATTCCACGCCACTCCCCATAAGAACAATCTTTACTGGTATCAGGACAGACCAGATAAGTTCTTTCTTGAAATGGCTAAGAAGACCAAAGCTGATGTGATGATCTATGGTCACACCCATAAGCCCTATCGAAAGGATATCGGGGGAACGGTTTTCATAAATGCAGGTAGTGTTGGAAAACCCAAGGACGGAGATCCACGGACTTGTGTAACGGTGATTAGGATTTCGGATCAGGGTGTGGAACATGAGTTTCTGAGGTTGCCTTACGATATAGAAAGGGTTGCTTCTGCGATCCTTACCAGCGGGTTGCCCCCAGGGTTAGCGGACAAACTCAGGGAAGCCCGTTAAATTGTCTTTTAACGCCTCAAAAGTCCTTAATTTCCCCTCCCTTGGCGACCCTTGACAGGAGCTTTCCAGAGGCGACATCGAGCTTTTTCTGAGCCTAGGTCATTGATCAGGACATCATGAACCTCCTTGTCTTTTTTTGAGAAACTGAGCGCGGTGAGAAAAACCTCTGCCGTCGCCAAAGCTATTGTCATATCTGTTCTCCCTTCTCCTACGTCATTCCCAGATATCGCAGAATATCGTTCCTGACCTTACATTTTTTTTATCAGATCTCCCATTTGATGTCAGACTTTCCGACCCTGACCCGTCCCAAGAAAAATCAGACTATCGCACAAGCATTTTTTGCCCGGGCAGGTATTTTTCAAGCACCGTTGAAAAAGGGAAGTCTATTATGATGTGAGGAAGGGGTGTCTGTCCGTGCACCTCAAGTAACATACCGTCACTTCGGCACCACAACTTTTTCTAACATCAATACATTATCTCTTAGCGATGCTCAGGAAATGAGGTGTCCAATCCGGGCAAAAGCAATTCAATTCGATAATCGCCGACCGGAAAATGTTTTATGGATATCCGCAGGTCCGGCTTCTTCGCTCTCCCGCCATTCCTTTCCTTGGATACCGCATAGTTATTGATATGAGAAAAGGTTTGTTGATGGGCTAAAATACCTGTAAAAAAGAGGAGGCTTCGGCTATCCTTTTGAATCGCCAAATGTAGAAATGCAGAAAGGAGATAAAACCGAACAACTCGGCATGATTCAGAACTCCGCATAACGACTGGCGGCAGAGACCTTCAGCCTTCAGCCGGGGCAGCGTCACTGCCTCCATCCTCCTCATCGTTCTCACATCAATGCGTGAACTTCTCTGAAGTCGTATTATCTTCAGCCTCACTCTATTGCTGCGTTCAACTATCCATGCTAGTATCTGATCTGAGTATTCGAAGATTTTTATCTACTCTTTATCTCTCTCTCCAATACTTTTTGTTTGCTACCCCGGCGGCCAGTGCATGCGCCGACCTCCGAGCACATGGAGATGGATGTGATAGACTTCCTGTCCACTTTCGGGATTGCAATTGGTCACAATCCTGAACCCTTTTTCTGCAATACCTTTATCCTTTGCAATGCGGTTAGCGACCTTTACTAAGTGAGCGACGAGATTGTTATCATCATCCTTGAGGTCAAGAAGCGTCGGGATATGTTTTTTAGGTATAATCAGGGTATGAACCGGTGCCTGTGGGTTGACGTCCTCAAAGGCCAGGGTTAACTCATCCTCATACACTATGTTTGCAGGCACTTTCTTCTCGATGATCTTGCAAAAAATACAGTCACTCACAGAACCTCCGAATGCTTAATTACGGTACTGGCAAAGGGTAGAGGAAGCAGCGATGGGCCCGACCTTATTCTCTCTTGCCTTGACCCCTCACCGACCGTCTATTTTTCTATAAAAACAGGTCCTATTCCCCGTATGACATGCCCCTGAGCCATGCTGCGTGACTTTAATTAACAGGGTGTCTGCGTCGCAGTCATACAATACATCTTGCACTTCTTGCACATTACCGGATGTCTCGCCCTTCTTCCAGTACTTCTGACGAGAACGGGACCAAAAATGTGTGTAGCCTGTTTCGATGGTCATCTTCAGGGAGGCTTCATTCATGTATGCCATCATCAGGACATCACCATTTTCAACGTCCTGAATTATGGCGGGAACGAGTCCCTTCTCATCATATTTCAGTTCCGGAAGCATCTGTTCTCCTTTATGTGATCGTTATAATTTGTAACCGATTTTCCTTAAGAAATCTTTTCTCTGGTTTTTGGCCTCTTCATCCTCCACTCCTTCAGGGGGAAACCCATCGACGATTCCTATTATGCCATTACCCTGCTCCGTGGAAGCAACAATAACTTCCAAAGGATTTGCTGTTGCACAGTAGATCCCGCAGACTTCAGGACAGCTCTTTATTGGATTTAGGACATTGATGGGAAACGAGTTCTTTAGCACTATGCAGAACACATGCCCTGCACCAATGTCACGGAGATTTTTCACACATGCCCCGACAAGCCCATCATCATTACCCTCGGTCCTTATAAGACATGGTCCTGATGCCTCGGTAAAAGCTATTCCGAATTTTCCCTGAGGCACGGTAGTGACCAGTATCTCGTAAAGGTCCTCAGTGGTCTTGATGAAATGGGTTTGGCCGAGGATGACATTGCACCCCGAAGGGATGGTAATCTTTACCGCCTTGAATTCCATCGAAATCTCCTCCTTCCGAAACTCCTCGCGGGTTATTGGGTCACAGAAGAGTCACTGTGTAAGAGTCTCTCGGTAGAGACTCACTCTGTTCCTCCCCTGATCCTTGGCGTAATAGAGGGCTGAATCGGCCATCTTGATAAGATCCTCTTTCTTTGTTGCATCAGCCGGAAAACATGAAACCCCCACACTGACGCTTAGTGGCGCCTTTGCGCCGTCATTGAGACAGAAGGGATGTTCAAAGATGGCAGTCCGTATCCTGTCAGCCACGAGAAAGGCATTTTCACAGGCAGATTCCGGCAAGAGTACCACAAATTCCTCCCCTCCGTAGCGCGCGGGGAAATCTACATTTCTGATGTTTCCCCGTATGATCATGGCGATAGTCCGCAGGACATCGTCTCCTGTCTGGTGTCCATAGGTGTCATTGAAATGCTTGAAATGGTCGATGTCGATGAGAATGAGAATAAAACTCTTTTGGTATCTATGTCCTCTGAGGATCTCCTCAGAAAGTCTACTTTGAAAAGTTCTGTAATTAAAGAGCCCTGTAAGGCCGTCTGTTGTGGCTAATTTTGCGACTTCATTTTGAAGAGCGAGCGTTTGGAATGCCTGAAACGCGAAATTAATAAGGCTGTCCTCTTGTTCTTGGGCAAAGCGGGTCCTGGTGTTGATAACCATGAGGAGACACTGCATGCCGGTCGTTGAAGAAAGAGGTAATGCCATGAAATTCCGCATCACCCGGCCATCTGATAAGGGCAGCGTAAGGTCATCCTTGTGCGAGACGCTCTGCTCTCTCATAACTGTTCCTGTGTCCGTGGCTTTATGAGAGAGCAATCTGTCGATTGTCTGCTCGTGGATAAGGCTATCGGTACTGAGGAAAGACTTTGTCCCATCAGACTGGAAGAAGAGGATAGCTCCGATTTCAGCCTTCATGAGATCCTTGGTTTTCCCGATAAACCTCTGGAGAGCGCTTTTGAGGTCCAGATCCGATGACACGGAAGCGGTAAACTCATTGAGGATGGCAAGTTCCCTCACAACCCTCTGTTCCTTCTCTACGGACGCTTCAAGGCTCTTCATCTTTTCCTTGAGAGAAGCGGCCATGAAATTAAAATTATGGGACAGTTCCTGAAGCTCGTCTCTGGAAGAAAGCCTTATCTCCAAGTCGAGGTCCCCCTTGGCCATGCGGTAGCTCATATGGCTAATATCGAGGATGGGCGTAACGATCTTCTTCATGATCATGGTTCTCATGACCATCGCGGAAATGACAAGCAGGGTAAAAGAGACAAGAAAGGCATAGCGACTGTGTTTTCTTGCCTTTCCTGCAGCATCTTTTGCCTTGCCGATCTTCTCAAAGTTCTCAAACCAGTGCTTATCGATATCCCTGGCAACCCTTCCAAAGAGGTCGGCCTGAAGCGTTTGAGAGAGCACCACCCTCTCGTCATGGTTTTGAGAGGAGAGAATCCGTTCGATAATCGAATGAAAGTTGGGGATGTTCTTTCTGAGGTATGTCATCATTTCGGATTGTTCTTCATCCATCGCAAAATCCTCTGCTTTGCCGACAAGCGTGGAGAATTGATCCGTTGCTTTCAGCAACTGTCCATTCGTCTTTGCGTTCGGCGACGAGAGATCGTTTTCGAGGCTCTCTTCGAATCGGGCCAGGGATGTTCTTAAGGAAGTAATAAAATCAATTCTCTTAGAGAGGTTGACTAATTCAAGGGTCTTGGTATAGGCATAGTTATTCGAAACATACGATACCACGAGGGTAGAAAAGAACAATAAGACGATAGCTACGATAAGGATATCAGATTTTTTTTTGATTTTCATCAGATAGATTTACTCGTCTCTTTCGTGCTCATTTTTTTCTCCATTTCACCAGAGATATCTCCGCAGTGCTATTATACCATCTATGATATAATGAAAAAAATTTTCGGAGCTCATATTTCCCAGATGACAAGAATAGCTGGCGCGCTTTTGATCGGTTTTTTCCTATTTCAGGCTTCCACCGCATACGGGGCTGACATCACCGGACCCGATGTGCAACTGATTGACGACGAGGTACTGGCCTCAGCGGAGTTATCGTTGGATGAGACAAACCTTCTCGACCTGAAAAACGGAGTAGGAAAGGAAATAACCTTTTATGTCGATATCTACCGAGTATGGCACATGTGGCCCGATGAATTCATAGCGGGGAAAAAGATTATAAGAACTCTCAAGAGTGACCCCGTCAAAAAGGAATTCATTGCCACATCCTTTGACGGGACGACATTGATCCAGAAGCGATTCAAAGACCTTGATTCAATGCTGACCTGGACCTTGAGCATAAACGGGGTGCAAATCATTCATATAAAGGAGCTTGAACCGGCGAAATATTTCGTGAGGATTACCGTAGAATCTCACGCGAGATCACTCCCGCCAGTTATCGGGTATCTCTTGTTCTTTGTGTCTGAGATGGCGTTCAAAATCACCAAGGATTCCTCTCCATTCACTATCGGAGGCGGACGATGAAGAAGCTCAGCCTCATATTGTTCGGACTTTTCCTCTTTATCATTGGAGCGTCCGCCCTTGAGTTCCATTTTATCAGACTCGTCTCTATATCAATCACGACCCGCGGTCTGCTCTTGATACTTTTTAATGTCAATATCATAGCGCTTTTGACGTTGATGTTTTTTGTCGGTAAAAATCTGGCTAAGCTCTACATCGAAAGGAAGCAGAAGGTTCTCGGCTCGCAGTTTAAAACAAAAATCGTGGCTATCTTCGTCATTCTTACATCAATACCATCGGTCCTACTCTTCCTCGGGGCGAGCGGCCTCGTGATAAAATATATCGACAGGTGGTTTACCCCCCAGTTCAGAGAGCCCATTGACAGCACGATGAGTATCGCAAGTTCTATTTATGAAACACAGCGGCGTAAAACCCTGGAAGCGGCAAGGACGATTATAGCGCAGGGGTCTCTGCCGATGGAATATACGGTTATTCACCTCACCGAGCTCCCGGACAACCCCTCCGAGGTCATAAAAGAGGCTTTCGAAGGGAAAGAAGGGACCGAAGTGGTGTCATCCGATGACGGAGATACTGTTCGAGCTGTTGTTCCTGATGTTTTAGGAAGCAAAGGGATACTGATCGTTGAGTCTCGTGTTCCGGCGGATATTACGAGGAACGTCGAGAAGATTAAGAGTGCGTATGAGGATTACATAAAACTCGAGGCATGGAAACAACCCCTTCAACTGAATGTCCTCCTGTCTCTCGGATTTCTCACTCTCCTTGTTATATTCATGGCTCTCTGGGTTTCGCTCCGGCTTTCGCGGGGTATTACAGAACCGATTCAGAGTCTCGCTCAGGCTACCGGCGAAGTTGCAGCAGGCAACCTTGATGTGAGTATCAGCGTAGAAAGGGAGGACGAGATAGGGCTGCTCATAAACTCCTTCAATCACATGGTGAAAGAGCTGAAAGAAGGCAAGGAATCACTCCAAGAAGCCTATAGTGAATCCAACAGAAGAAGGCTCAGCATGGAAACCATCCTCGAGAACATACAAAGCGGTGTCATATCCCTTGATGCCGACGGCAAGAGCACCACTATCAACAGGGCGGCCTGTGCGATCCTGAATGTCGAGCCGGAGGATGTTATAGGGAAAAATTACCGAGAGATACTTTCCGGCATAAAATCCGATTCCCTGCAGGAGCTCATTCGCGGAATAACTATGAAGTCTCTGGGAAGTGTCGAGAAAGAGGTCTGGGCGAGTATCAAAGGGAAACGCACGCTCTTGAGGGTCTCTATCATGGGCTTGAGGGATGCGACGTCCCACTACCTAGGAATCCTCGTTGTCTTCGATGACCTGACAGACGTAATAAAAGCGCAACGGGCTTTGGCTTGGCAGGAGGTTGCGCGGAGGATTGCCCATGAGATAAAGAATCCCCTTACCCCCATAAAACTCTCCACAGAGCGGATGCTGAAGAAGTGGGAACAGAAGGACAAGGATTTTGGGCATGTCTTTGAAAGGTCGACAAAGACGATCATCAGGGAGGTTGACAGCTTGAGGGGGCTTGTAGATGAATTTTCGAGGTTCGGGAAAATGCCCGAGATCATAAAATCCCCGACATCCATTGCTGGTATAATAGACGAGGTCGTCAATCTCTACAGGGACTATAAGGATTTTGCGATTACAGTTACTATACCCGCTCATACGCCCCTCATTGACATGGACGGAGAGCAATTTAAACGGGTTTTGATAAACTTGTTTGACAATGCAATCCATGCAATGGACAGAAACGGAAACATTTTTGTGACTGTCCGGATTGACAGCGCGGCAAACAAGGTGGGCATTGATGTTGCTGACGACGGTCCGGGAATACGCGAAGAAGACAAGGAAAGACTCTTTCTTCCCTACTTCTCGACAAAGGATGGCGGTACGGGGCTCGGTCTGGCAATCGCAAGCAGGATAATCGCCGAGCATAGGGGATATTTGAGGGTTGGGGATAATGAGCCGAGAGGTACCGTTTTTACCATTGAGATACCCATCAAGGAAGGATAATCGGTTCGCTCTGCACAAGGAGGGAACGTCGGCGGTCAATGCGGGCGTTGTCCACGCCGTCATTGCCAACGTTATCCCGTGTGGGCTTCAGGGAGCTTTTAACAATGGGCGATGACAGCCGGGAGCTGCCAAGGAGGGATATCGTGAACCCCGTAGTCCTCATCGTTGATGATGAGGAAGGCATAAGGGAAAGCCTTTCAGGAATATTCGAGGATGAAGGATACAGCGTCATGACTGCCGGATCTGGAGAAGATGCTCTTCGTGCCGTTAAGGAGCAGGTGCCGGACGTTATCCTTCTCGACGTCTGGCTTCCGAAGATGGACGGTATTGAGACCTTGAAGGAAATAAAGGTTATTAAGAGTGACATACCGGTGATCATGATATCCGGACACGGGAACATCGAGGTGGCTGTGAAGGCGACAAGGACGGGAGCGTATGACTTTCTCGAAAAACCTCTCTCCCTTGAAAGAGTTCTTCTTACCGCGAAGAGGGCATTGGAGAAGAGGGCCCTCGAGATGGAAAACAGGACGCTGAGAGAGGACCTTACCAGAAGGTGGAGACTTATCGGTGAATCTCCGCTCATAAAGGTGCTTAGCGAACAGATAGAGATGGCCGCACCCAGTAACAGCAGGGTTCTCATAACCGGAGAAAGCGGGTCGGGAAAGGAAGTGGTTGCGCGGCTTCTCCACGGGATGAGCCGTCGTGCTGAAAAGCTGTTTATTGAGGTAAATTGCGCAGCTATCCCTCAAGAACTTATAGAGAGCGAGCTGTTTGGCCATGAAAAGGGTTCATTTACCGGGGCATCTGAAAAAAAGAAGGGGAAGTTCGAATTGGCGGACGGCGGGACACTTTTTCTGGACGAGATAGGAGACATGTCTGTTCAGACGCAGGCGAAAGTCTTAAGGGTTATAGAGACCCAGGAATTTCAGAGGGTCGGTGGGAGCACAAGCATAAAGGTTGATGTGAGGATTATCGCCGCGACAAACAAGAACATAACCGAAGAGGTCGAAAAGGGCCTGTTCAGAAGTGATTTGTTCTTCAGGCTTAATGTCATCCCTATCACTGTACCTCCGCTCAGGGAACGAAGGGAGGACATTCCGCTTCTCGTGGAATATTTTATCCAATCCCTGGCATCGGAATCTGGAAAGGCGCAGAAAACAGTGACGACAGAAGCGATAAAGAACCTCCAGCAGTACAATTGGCCCGGGAATGTAAGGGAACTAAAAAATCTCATCGAGAGATTGGTGATCATGACTCCTTCTCCTGTGATTGATGCAAAGGACATCCAGATCGTGCAAGGCGAACACGACCGATCGGATTACTTTTCGTATACAACGCTGAAAGAAGCGCGGGAGATATTCGAAAGGGATTTTATAGCGCACAAACTTGAGGAGAATAACTGGAATGTATCACGAACGGCGGAGATATTAGATATCGAAAGAAGCAATCTCCATCGGAAAATAAGGGCCCATAAGATAGAATTGGGTGATTAACGATCAGAGGGGCTGAACAATATGCGACTGCTAAACCCGCCGAAGGGCCGTATCCTTTGTTGACAGAGTGTGTCTGCTCCAGTTTTCACCGAGTCCGGGGAAATCGGATCGGTAGTGTGCTCCGATGCTTCCCCTCCTCTCAATCGCCGCATCAGTAATAAGATGTGCAACGGTCGCCATATTCCTTAATTCTTGCTCCTGTCTCTGAAGGGAGATATCATCGACACAGGGCAGCCAACTCGAGAGCTTCTCCCGGGCGGACGAAAGAGACTCGAGGCTCCGCATTATCCCGACTTTCCCCCACATCAGGCTTCTGAGAGAGGCTCGCATCTCTTTTATGCCGCAGCCGTTAGGAGCGTCATCAGCCGCTGCTCGGCGGCCAGGGGACGATATCATTTTGCTGATGTCTAATGACTGACGAGCAAGATGCGAAGCGGCAATGCCTGCCCGGGCTCCGAAAACCAGCCCTTCAAGAAGGCTGTTGCTTGCAAGTCTGTTTGCTCCGTGCACCCCGGTGCATGCAACCTCTCCAGCGGCAAAGAGCCGACAAATATTTGTTGCCCCATTTAGATCTGTCCTGACTCCCCCCATCATATAGTGGGCGGCTGGTGATACGGGTATTAGGTCTTCTGCGATATCGATATGATAAATCTTACAGGTGGCATTGATTCTCGGGAACCTCACTCTCACAAAATCTTTCTTGAGATGAGTAAGGTCGAGATAAACATGACTGCTTTTTGTTTTCACCATCTCAGAGACGATTGCCCTCGATACCACGTCCCGCGGAGCAAGCTCTGCCAGAGGATGATGCCTTTCCATAAACAGTTCCCCGTTGATATTCCTCAAGAGAGCTCCTTCACCCCGCATCGCTTCGCTTAGGAGGAATTGTGGCGCACCCTGGACGAAAAGGCTCGTAGGATGAAATTGAACGAATTCCATATCTGCAAGGACAGCTCCGGCTCGAAAGGCTATGGCCATACCATCGCCAGTAGCCACCTCTGGGTTTGTTGTCCTTTCATAGATCTGGCCGGCCCCGCCCGTAGCGAGAATCGTTGCCTTAGCAAAAAGGCTGATGACTTTCCCTTCTCGGAGGATATGCGCACCGATGCATTCGCCTTCTCTGACTATGAGATCGATGGTGAAAGCGAAAGGGTACTTTCTTACTGACGAGAATTTTCTGACCCGGTTCAGGAGAGCTCTCTCCAGCTCCCTTCCTGTGGAGTCGCCATGGGCGTGGAGAACTCGATCTTTAGAGTGAGCCGCTTCCCTGGTGAAGGCCAGCTTCATTCCTTCCCGATCGAATGCAGCGCCCCATGAGATCAGTTCCATGATCCTCTCGGGTCCTTCCTCGACGAGGATCCTGACGGCATCTTCTCTGCACAGGCCATCGCCCGCCCTCAGGGTGTCTTCAAAATGAATGCCGACCTCGTCCTCATCGCTCAGGGCAACAGCTATTCCTCCTTGTGCGTACTCCGTGCTGCTCTCAGTGGGAAGGTCCTTTGTGACGACGAGGACGTTACCATGGGGGGCTAGTTCGATTGCGGCTCTCAGCCCGGCTACGCCACTGCCGATGACCAGGAAATCAACGGGTTCTTCATCCATTAAGCCTGCCGCTTCTAAACCCCTCAAGGTCGAGGGAGACAAAAGCAAATCCCAGTGACCGCAGGTATTCTTTGACAGTCCGTCTGATTTCGGGGCCGAGCATCTTCTGGATGTCGGCCTCCTTCAGTTCGATCTTCGCTATGTCTTTGTGGTGCCGGACTCTCACCTCCGCAAAACCGAGGGATTTCAGGAATTTCTCAGCGGCTTCCACTTGGCGTAACCCCTCGCTGGTTATGGGCATTCCGTAAGGAAACCGAGAAGAGAGGCAGGGAGAAGATGGTTTATTCCAGGTTGGAAGACCGAGTTCACGTGATAGTCGCCTGATATCATGCTTTCTCAAACCGGCTTCGATGAGGGGACTCCGGATACCGTGCCTGAGCGCTGCTTTCCTTCCCGGTCGCCAGTCATCAAGATCGTCAGTGTTACTACCATCAATGATAAACCTGTAGCCGGATGTCATGGCAACCTCTCTTAACCTCCCGAAGAGATGATCTTTGCAATAATAGCACCGGTCAACAGGGTTTTTTCGAAAGTCAGCGATCTCGAGTTCTGAAGTCTCTATGACCATGTGCCTGACACCAATTACCTGAGCAAGCTCCCTTGCATCAATGAAATCCCGTTCCGGAGTTGTAGGGGACTGCCCGGTCACGGCGAGTATCCGCATACCGGAGAGGGCGGCTGCTTTAAGCAAGAAAGTGCTGTCAACCCCCCCGGAATAGGCTATGACGGCACTTTCCATATCCGTGAGAATATGTGTGAGCTGATATAATAGCCCCGAGGTGTCAAAACAGTCATCTGGCATGATTTAATCGAACACCCTCGGAAAGGGAGGAACCCCGATCCTTTTTGGCTCGCCTGCCATTCGTATCCCCCTATAATTGTATGACCTCATAGTTTTCCTGATGGAGTTTGCTGTCTTCCTTGACAATGACCTTCACCCCGTACGTGCCCTCTATATCTTCAAGTCCTGACCTCTCGTCATCAGAGAGGAGTTCGGCAACTGACGGATGAGCAGTTACGATGATCTTCTCTCCCCCATGCCGTGCCATCTTCGTAATCTTCCTGAATATTTCGTAACAGAGGGTTCGTGGAGATTTTACAAACCCTTTCCCCTCACAGTATGGGCAGGCTTCACACAGGGTTCTCCCAAGACTCTCTCTGACCCTCTTTCTCGTCATCTGTATGAGCCCGAGTTCCGAGATGTGGAGAATGGTATTCTTAGCCCGGTCTCTCTTCATCGCCTCGAAAAAGGCATTGAAGATCTTCTCTCTATTTTCGAGTCTCTCCATGTCTATGAAGTCGATAATGATGATACCGCCGAGGTTCCTGAGCCGTATCTGGTAAGCGATCTCTTTGACAGCCTCAAAATTCGTTTTAAGAATGGTGTCCTCCAGATCTTCCTTGCCGACAAATTTACCGGTATTGACATCAATGACTGTCATGGCCTCCGTCTGGTCTATGACAATATAGCCGCCTGATTTAAGCCACACCTTCCTGCCCAACGCTCGCGAGATGTCCAGCTCAACGCCAAAGGCATCAAATATAGACTCACCGTCACCAAAGAGTTCTATTTTTGAGAGGAGCTTCGGGAAGTAGGCATTCACAAAGTCCTTAATCCGTTCATATTCATCCTCGGCATCTATCACGAGTCTTTCCACATCCTGACTCATGAGGTCACGAACACTCCTGAAGGCGAGATCGAGGTCGCTGTAAAGGAGACTTGGAGCAGCCATCCGGTCTCTCTTCCTCTGGATGTTTTCCCAGAGGAGCAGTAAAAACTCCATGTCCTTTTTTAGTTCTTCCTCAGTGCATCCCTCACTGGCGGTTCTTATTATGAAGCCGTACCCCCGCGGTTTGATATTTTCCAGGATGCCTCTCAGGCGTGAACGCTCATCCTCGTTGGATATCCTTCTTGATATGCCGATGTGTTCAACATTCGGCATGAGAACGAGATATCGACCCGGGAGCGTGACGTAAGAGGTGACCCGTGCTCCCTTGCTCCCGAGGGGATCTTTCGAGACCTGGACGAGAAGTTCCTGACCCTCCTGTATGATCTCTTCTATCGGGAGATCCTGTCTTCCCCTCTTTGAAACAAACTCGATGGAATGCTCTTTTTCCTCTTCTTCAAGAAACGGCGCATACTCTTCACGATCGGTCATGATGTCAGCAACGTAAAGAAATGCGGCCTTTTCAAGCCCGATATCAACAAAAGCTGACTGCATACCGGGAAGTATCTTAATGACCTTTCCCTTATAGATATTTCCCACAAGGCTTGCATCTCGTTTCCTCTCCACATAAAATTCCACAACCTGTCCGCCTTCCAACAGGCCTACCCTAATTTCTTCACGAGTTAGATTGATCAGTATTTCGTTGGGCATGGTTTTAACGCAGAGGAGAAACGCTGCTCTCCCCCTGCACCCCCTTTCTCGCTCCTTGATGGATGATCTGCCCCTGAGACTCTTCTGTCCCTGGAGCACAATCGGCTGGATACAAGGGGTCGACCCATTCGCCAATCCAGCCATACATGCCCACTCTGGTTATACCGAGATCTTCAAGAGGCATCCGGAAAATAGATCCAAGAAGTTCCCCGAGCCTCACTTTTGTAGTACCGTTGTCGATAGCGGTGAGCCTAACGGTAGTATTATCAACAATCCATGCGTCATGGACAATCTTTCTCATATCCACCGATATCTTTTCACCGTTTGCCCTTTCCCTCTCAACCATGACCGATTTTTTCTCCAGGAAAGCTCCTATGGCCTCCGCATCATGACAGATTATCTCGTACTCGTATCTGGATATAAAGCTGTCGAGGGATTGAACGTTCCACGGCACTTTCTTAGCGGCTTCAATCCGCAGTCCTTCGGGAAGACGGTTATTCAGGCTGTCCTTCACCTTCAAGGGGGAAAGAGGTGGCCCGATTTCCATATCAAAGTATTCCCTCAGGCCGCTTGCACCGACGTGAAGAGGAGGTCCAAAAGAGACGCGGGGGGAGGGGTGGAATCCTTGAGAATAAACGAGAGGAATGTCGGCCCTCCTCATGGCGCGGAGAAAAGCAGTCATCACTTCCCTGTGCGAAAGGTATCGCATATCCCCTGCTTTTGAAAATTGAGCTCTGATTCGAAGCGGGTTACAGAGTCGGGAATCGTGAAGCGGCAACCGGAACTCTTTTTCTGGCCGCTGATCTCCCAGCGGCTGCAAGCTGACTATTGACGCTTCTCTGCTGACCGATGTTTTGCAATCGAGTCCACAACCATGACAGACTGTCTTACAATCGGCAGTTTTGTCGCAGGACAGCGTTTTCTGAAGCTCCTCCCAGAGGAACTCTTTTTTGATGCCGATATCAATACCTTCCCACGGGAAAGCATCTTCCTCAGTAAATTGCCTTCCGGCATATTCATGGAGAGGTATTCCCGTCTTTTCTGCAGCCCAAAGCCATTTCTTGAAATCAAAGGATTCAGTCCATGCATCAAGCCTGCAACCGATCTCCCACGCCCTTTCTATGAGGTCTGCGAGCCGGCCGTCTCCCCTTGAAAATACCGCTTCCAGAAGGCTCATCTCTGCATTATGTCCCTTATATGTCATCTTTCTCTTTGTGAGACTCTGCCGCAGATAATCCATCTTTTCACGCATTGTCCCAATCTCCTCCTGACCGCACCATTGGAACGGCGTGTGAGGCTTCGGGACGAAAGGAGAGATGCCAACATTGACATTCACATATCTGCGGGTATGTTTTCTGGCAGTCCTGATCGCCTTTTGCGCCATTTCAGGGATGGCTTCTATATCCTCGCCTCTCTCCGTCGGCAACCCGATCATAAAATAGAGCTTGATATTCTCCCACCCCTCCGCAAAGAGAGCGTGGAGCGCTCGCTCGTAGGACTCCTCGGTAAAATCTTTATTTATCGCCATTCTCAGCCGTTCCGTTGCGGCTTCCGGTGCGATGGTGAATCCTGTTTTTCTCACTTTTTTGATTTCTTTTAGTACCTCTTGATTTACCGCCCCGACACGCAGCGATGGCAACGAGAGGGAAACCACTTTGCCCGCCAATCTCCTGTTGAGCTCCCTCACCAGAGGCAGGAGATATTCATAATCGCCCGCACTCAGCGATGTGAGGGATACCTCCTCATGACCGGTATTTCGCAGAGAGCGGTCAATGATCTCTAAAATCTTTTGAGGGCTTCTCTCCCTCAAGGGTCGATAGATCATACCCGCCTGGCAGAATCTGCAGCCCTTTGTGCAACCCCTCGATACCTCCATGGTTATCCTGTCATGAACGATTGAAGTATATGGCACCACAGGAGAGAGGGGATACGGCGCATCGTCCAGTGAAGTTATATAGCGTCTCTTTATAGCCGACTGCGACAGATTTAACCCGTGAATGCAAGGCACGTAGACGCCCCGTATCTTGGAAAGTCCCCTAAGGAGGGAGTCCCTTCTGCCATCGCCTTCTCTCTTCCAGTCATAGAGGGTGTTGATGATCTCCGTGACAGCCTCTTCCCCGTCACCGATCAGAAAGGCATCCATAAATACCGCCATGGGAGAAGGATTTACGGTGCACGGTCCGCCGGCAATAATCAGCGGATCTCCGTCCTTCCTGTCTCCGGACCTCACAGGAATACCGCCCAATGAGAGCATATTGAGGACCGTAGTGTACGACAGTTCATACTGGAGGCTGAACCCGACAATATCAAAATCCCTGAGAGGCTTTTTCGTTTCGAGGGACGCCAGAGGGACACCCCTTGCCCTCATCTCTGCCTCCATGTCTAACCATGGCGAGAAGACCCTCTCGGCGGCGGCATAGGGATGATCATTGATCACAGCATACAGTATTCTGAGCCCCAAATGGGACATGCCCACATCATAGATGTCGGGGAAGGCAAGGGCAACACGCACGGGTGCGCTTTTGCTGATCGAATTTATCTCCCCGGTGATATACCTGCTTGGCTTTTCGAACCGTCCCAAATTCATATATAAGGATACCATAAGAGCTACTTTTTTAGCTTCGCGTTAGCAGTCGTTCTCCTTATCTTTTGACGCTGCAGAGCAGTCTACATTTGACTCGTCACCGAAGACTTACAGGAAGTCCCACTGCATATTCCGTCTCTTTTGCAGAAGAACAAAAGGAGTTGGATTTATGAAATAAACGATTCCTTTCAACCCTCAATTGCGCCTGAGATTATAAACATATCTCTCTGAAGAAGGCCTCAGGGCATACCTTCAACAGTTCAGCAATGATCCTGCTCAAGCTTGATCAGTGCTTGTCAAAAACCGATAAAGGATAACCAGGGTCGCACGGCACCATCGTGTCGCGATCATACAATTCTTGAATGGTTGAAATCCCTTTGAAGTTGAATTTGATTTGATATGGAGGTGCCCCATACCAAACATTCTTTCTGAATAGGCAGATTTGAAAGGTAACTCCACATTAATGACTCATCCGGCTCTTCAGCTCTTTAAAATCTGAATGCAGAAGCCTCGATATCCGGTAGATCGAGTATTCTTTGGTCTGGGAGATCGCTGCTTTCGCAGCTCCACGGATATCGGAATGCGGGGTCTCCTCTGTTTGCGCCATGCATCCAAAAACGCCAGTGCACTTCTTCCCGCTAGAGTATACTGCTACGTGCCTTGCTCCATGGGTCGTCCTCCTTTGCGCATTGTTACAACCGATGGAACCCGATTTCAATTCATCTTTTCACGCATGCTCACCGGAAACACACATTTATCCGCAGTTTCACGAAGTTGAATCTATTGAGGAGTTCATCCACATAGGCTAATGGGGCACTCCGCGGAATTCCCGGGGCCGTGAATCGCACGGGTATGCTTTGGTATAATGGTGATGGTCACCAGCTGTATAGAGCACGTAATTATGAAGTTGATCGGGCGATTCACGATTTAGGTAAAATGAAAAAGACAAGACAACGAAGTAAAACAGGACCTGACCCTCTTCGCTCGTCAAAGAGCGGCAGATTGAATGACAAAAGACACTAGACGACATTTTCCACACTATCTTGCAGCTTTTGTTTCACTCATAACGTTTTCAGTCTATCTGCCTGCTCTCCGGAATGTTTTTGTTAGCTGGGACGACGATCTATATGTCATCAACAATCTTCACATTCGCTCATTGAATTGGGCGTTCTTCAAGTGGGCATTTTTCGGTTTCCATGCGATCAACTGGCATCCTCTCACCTGGATATCCCATGCTTTTGATTACGCTGTCTGGGGATTGAACCCGCTGGGGCATCACCTGACGAATAACATCCTTCATGCAATGAATACGTTCCTTGTAGTGCTCCTGTGCATAAAGCTTCTGGAGATGTGGAAGGAGCGGTCGATGCCTGAAGCGGCATCCCCGTTCCTGGATGAGCGAAGGATTATGATAGCAGCAGGGGTGACCGGTCTCTTGTTCGGACTGCATCCGTTACATGTGGAGTCAGTGGCATGGGTAGCAGAGCGAAAGGACCTTCTGTGCGGTCTGTTCTTTCTGCTCAGCATTTCTGCCTATGTAAAGCATGTACGTGCCCTGGTCAGCGAGCCTCTTGAGGAGAAAAAAGCAGCATCATTATTTTTCAATCGGTCCTATCTGGTTTCTCTGGTCTTTTTCGTTCTCGCTCTTTTGAGCAAGCCGATGGCGGTGAGCCTCCCTGTGGTGCTGTTGCTGCTGGACTGGT
>JBEKCV010000071.1:0-20670 GCA_050014695.1 Thermodesulfovibrionales bacterium | reverse complement strand
GTGACCCGGTTGGCGGCCATCGAGGAATTGGCGGGCGTGGACGTGCTATGCGCGGACAAGACCGGCACCCTGACCCAGAACAAGCTGACGCTGGGCGATCCATTCAGCGTCAACGGCATCCCTGCTGATCAAGTCATCCTCAACGCCGCGCTGGCGTCGCGCGCGGACAATAAGGACACCATCGACCTGGCCGTGCTGGGCGGCCTGAAAAGTGATCAGGCCTTGAAAGGCTACCAGGTGGTTCATTTCCAGCCGTTCGACCCGGTGCATAAGCGCACCGAAGCCACCGTCAAGGGCACGGACGGAAAGGAGTTCAAGGTGACCAAGGGCGCGCCACAGGTGATCTTAGAGTTGTCAGCCAATAAAGAGCAGGTCAAGCCCGCTATCGAGAAGGCGGTCAATGAATTTGCGGCGCGCGGCTTCCGTTCGTTGGGCGTGGCGCGGGCCGAGGGAGAAGGTCAATGGCAGATTCTTGGTGTGTTGCCCCTGTTCGATCCGCCCCGGGAAGATGCCAAGGCAACCATCGCGACCGCCCGACAGATGGGCGTGAAGGTCAAGATGGTTACGGGCGATGCACTGGCCATCGCCCAGGAAACCGCCAAGAAATTAGGAATGGGCACAAATATCCTCGATGCCAGCAGCTTCGGCGACACAAAGCATCATGAGACGGCGCAGTTGGCAGAGTCCATTGAGACAGCGGACGGTTTCGCCCAGGTGTTTCCCGAACACAAGTTCCACATTGTGGATGTCCTGCAGCAACGCGGCCACATCGTGGGCATGACGGGCGACGGGGTGAACGACGCCCCCCCGCTGAAGAAGGCCGACTGCGGCATCGCTGTTTCGGGTGCGACGGATGCGGCGCGCGCGGCAGCGTCCATCGTGCTGATGACCCCCGGCCTGTCGGTGATTATAGACGCCATCAAGGAGAGCCGGAAAATCTTTCAGCGGATGAACAGCTATGCTATATACCGCATCGCCGAGACGCTGCGCGTGCTGTTGTTCATGACGCTGGCGATATTGGTGTTTAACTTTTATCCATTGACCGCAGTGATGATCGTGATGCTGGCGTTGCTCAACGACGGGGCGATCCTGTCCATTGCGTATGACAACGTTCAGTACAAGGACAAGCCCGAGGCATGGAACATGCGCATGGTGCTGGGGATCGCCACGGTGCTGGGCGTCATCGGGGTCGTCTCCGCCTTTGGCTTGTTCTATCTCGGTGAGCGCGTCTTTCATCTCGACCGTGCGCACATCCAGACGCTGATGTATTTGAAGCTGTCTGTGGCGGGACATCTGACGATCTTCCTCACCCGCACGCGGGGCCCGTTCTGGTCTCATCGTCCGGCGCGGATTTTATGGTTGGCCGTGCTCGGCACGCAAATCGTAGCGACGTTGATAGCGGTTTATGGGCTGTTTATGACACCCCTCGGCTGGGGTTGGGCGCTGTCCGTTTGGGGCTATGCGCTGGCATGGTTCCTCGTGAACGACCGCGTGAAACTGCTCGCGTATCGGATTTTTGACCCTACTGAAGCCCCATTGTTGGCTAAGAAGCCGCTCGATCTTACACCGCAGATCGCCACACGGGCCTATGAACTTTACGAGCAGCGAGGGCGCCAGGACGGTCAAGCAGTTCAGGACTGGAGACAGGCGGAGCTGGAGATTCGGAAAAATGAACCCCATAAATAAACAGACGCGAACAACGCGGCTGGCATGGCCGAAAGAATGAAGATGAAAATCAATTCCACCAATTTCCGTAAACTGCTCTGGAGACAAAACCATGACCAACAAACAATCACAACAACAGTATGAAATCGGCATGATCGGCTTGGGCGTTATAGGGTGTAATCTCCTGCTGAAACATGGCCGACCATGGCTTCCCGGTGGCGGCCGGTGATCCAAATCATTTTGGTAGTGAAAACACGGTCGGCGTAACAAGAATCGGAAGATAGTCACTATGCAAGCAGTCACAAAGAAATCTGGAGTGGAGAGCCGGCCCTTGAAGCCGGCAACGGCGAAGGCGCCCGATATCGCTTCCGGCCGGTCCCCGACACGCTTGCGGCGCTCCATGTGAACCCCGAGACAGGGCTCACGCACGCCGAGGTGGACACCCGCCATGCAGCAATTCGGGCTGTTGCCGGCTTCGCCATCGGCGAGGGCCTGATGACGACTGCACTTTATTGGGGCGTGCCCTTGCCTGCGCTGGAGAGAAGATGCCAGGCCGAGATGACAACGGAAACTCGCGGAGCATCATGAGTATTTTGCCTTCTGACAAGGAACCCGCATTCTGGCAACAAGATGTGACAGCGCTGTTGGAACGCCATAAGGCAACCCCTGGTGGGCTGACAAGCAGCGAGGCTACTGTACGGTTAACGCGCTACGGCCCCAATCTATTGCATACACAACGAAGAAAGACATTGCTGCTTCAGTTTCTGGCCAAATTTCGCAACCCACTCGTAATCATTCTCCTCGTAGCCAGCTCTATATCGGCCCTCAACGGTGATGTAGCCAGCTTTATTATCATCTCTCTGTTTTGCCCAGTTTACCAGATAACCTGTTTTTCAGCCCCCGTTTTTTCCTGCTCTCCGAGAAGGACGACCAGTCCTAACATTCTTTACTCATTCTTACTTCTCTTCGACACCGGTGGAATGCGTTCAGTGGGCGCATCAGGCCCGAGCAATACCGCGATCCATTGTGTGCCTTTATTGTTCTCGCATGCAAACTTCAGGGTCATGGTAAGAGGTATGCACAGAACCATGCCGATCGGACCGAGCAGGCTTCCCCAAAAAATCAATGAGAGAAAGACAGCAAGCGTGGACAAGCCAAGCCTCCGCCCCATGAGCTTCGGTTCTACCATGTTACCGAGTACGAAATTAATGGTCAGATATCCGGCAGCTGCGAACGAGGCACTCCCTATCCCTAGCTGGACAAGGGAGAGAAGGACTGCGGGGATTGCAGCGATAAGGAAGCCGACATTAGGGACATAGTGGAGCAAAAAGGCCAGGAAACCCCAGAGAATAGGAAAATCCACTCCGAGGATGAACAGCCATATCCCGATCAGAATACCCGCAGTCAGACTGATGAGAGTCTTGATGATCATATAGCGTCCAATATCACCTACGAACCGCGTGAACTGGGGAAATTCCTGCTGAGGATCAGCGAGAACAGCGCGGAGCTTAACGGGAAAGCTTGAGGCCTCGAGCAGGATGAAGGTTACGGTGAGCAAAATCAGGACAATGTTCGAAAGAGCCGAGCCCAACCTCGCGAGCAAGCGGGCGGTCAGGCTCATTACCGCCCCTGGATTGACAAATCCGAGCAAAACCTTGTCCATGCCTCGGATGCCTTTGGTTGCCAAAAACGACTGAAATGCCGAGCCTTGCTCCTGTAAACGAATCTGATAGAAAGGCAACTCAGTGTAAAAGCTGTTGATGGACGCCCCGACGATTGCACCGACAATCAGCAGAATGGTGATCATGCCGGCCACCACGAGCAGCACCGCGACAACGGAGGGAATGCGTTTCCGCTCAAGCCAGAGTACGGGCGGCGTCCCGATGATAGCGAAAAAAACGGCGACAAGGAACGCCACCAGGACCGACTGAGCCTGATTGATGCCCTCGATGATGATCACGAGCGCTGCCACGAAGACGAGGAAACGCATTCCTCGGTCAGGATCACTCTTCACAGTCATAGACAACTATCTCCTCGTCAGAGACTTACTGTTTCACTTTGTTCTGAAGCGAGAACGACGTGTTCTCACACCTCCCGCAGGTTACACGGATCTCCGCCCCCGAATGATGTTGAATGCTGTCCCATCAAGGTTAAGGCCCATAAGATGTTTCGACATGTGATGTTCAGCCTCCATCATCTGCCCATCCATGCCGCAACCACACATTATTCCCGATCCCATACCGTGACCGCCCATGTCTCCATAGACAAGAGCTACCAACGCAACGATCGAAACTGCTGGCACTATTACTGCTAATTTTTTCATCTCAAATTGATGTTTCCGAGTGTCTGTTTATAAATACGACGAATGCTCAAAAGTATGTCACATTCCCGTCGAAGGATTAATGATCTCAAAATGATGCAAATGGGTATCCGTTCATCCCATTGCATCCTGAAGAGCAACGTGCAAATCCCCAAATGCACATGTTTCGGGAACCTGTAAGCGACGCCAAACGAGCGGTTTGATTCCCTTCAACGTTATCTTGAATTGATATACTCTCTCATACTTCCCGCTCATACAATTTTCTCGTTCTTGTCGCCTTTGAAGAAATATACCATATCGCCTATTATGGTTGACACCCCGCTTCCATCTTCTTATTATTTTTATTAAGAGACAGCTTCCATGAACGCAACTGTCTTTGACATAAAGAAAGGCGTCTTTCAAGTCTCGGTCGACGAGCTATCTCAGGGCCTTCCAGTAGATGGCTTCTTCTGGATGGACATCGATGGCGCATCGGTGGAGGAACTCCAATCGGTAGCAGCAGCTCTTCATCTTTCCGAGCCGATGAGTTCCTGGCTCCCGCGCTTCGGACAACGGGCCAGACTCGAGGCAGGCCGACAGCAAACCCGGATCTCCGCATGGGGAGTCGGAGCTTCAGGACTGCCAATCGAGGTACACGTTCTTTTTACACAATCGTGGCTTCTCACGGTTCACGCCGGTGTCGGCAGTTCAATGGACCGGGCGCGCAGCATATACCGGGATATCGTCCAGACGATTGAGGCACAACACTTTTGGGGCCTTCTCATCATACTGACCGAGCTGGTGGCTAGTTTTGACCCTTTGCTCGAGCACTTGGACGAATTGCTTTATGCTTTGGAGGAACAAGTCATCCAAGCGCCCAAGGAAACGCAGATAAGCAACTCGCGAGACTGCGTAAACAGTTGTGGTCACTGCATAGGATTTGGGAGCCGCAGCAAGGGGCGGCAAGACAACTCTCGTTCTCTGTCAAAGGACGGCAAGGAATTAGTGAGCACACAGATCGAGTCCGTGACTACGCAGAGCGCATCTCGGACCTCATTAGATAGTATCAATGACCTGCGCCAAAGGGCCACTGAGGCGATGGAAAGCTACGGGACGAGTGTTTCCAATAGACAGTCACAAGTCATCAACCGCTTGACGATCATCTCTGCTGTTTTTCTCCCGCTGACTTTTCTGGCCGGCTTCTTCGGAATGAATTTTCAATGGATGATCGTCCGCCTGGATTCGCTGGGATCCTTTCTTTTTCTTGGAGTCGGCTTGTTCGTTACGATGTTAGCTGCCACCTTGTTACTCTTTAGGAGCCAGGGATGGCTGGGGGAAAAGCAGGCAAGGAAACTTGACGCAGTGGACGCTGTTGCAACGGTATCTGGGTCGCAAGCAACTGATGCCAAAAAAAACAGACCAAGCAGCTTGCCACCTGCTCAACCAGGATGATCAGGAGCATTTGATGTGCGGCTCTTCCCGCATATCGCGGGAGGACAGTCCATGCGTCGACGGCCCGCTCGGCCTGGACGACGCGGCCTTCGTCGACCTGTTCTGGAGCAAAGTGGGATCCGGATCCATGAGCCGCGGAGCCCGTGGCCCGTCGGCGATGGAAAGCTGATAGATCGGAGGAGGTAGGGCCAATTCTTTTTCAGTACCCAGACGTTCTCGCGCATTTCTTAACTTCTCCACGGTATTTTTTGAATAGGCGTCCTCGATTCAAGCGTCTTTGGATTGCCGTAGCCGATGTTGATTTCTCAGCAGCCGCAACCCTGCCGAAATCTACGGCATTCTCATGGGACAGTGGATCCGGCTCGTGTTTTGCAATGGTATCGACCTCGTCAAGGCCGAGGTGAACAGGTTTGAACTCATCAATCTGATCGGGCAAGACGTGTTTTACGAAACTATCAGTGCTGTAGTAAGCGCATGTGACAAGAAGTCGCCTGGCGACATTACGAGGAAATGAGGATGTTCTCGCCTCGGTCAATCAGCTCCACCCAAGTCGTTTGGCTGTCGTTTTACTTTTCCTATAAAAATGATATGCTTTTCTTAAAGGGAAGGAGGTCATCATGATACTGGAATTAGATGAAAAGGAAAAAGAGGTATTGACATTGGTTCTTAAATCGTTTGATGCAGAACTGAGGGGTGAAATCGGTAAGACCGATAACCGGGAATATAAGGTCGCCCTCCATGGAGAGGAAGACGTTATCAAGAAGCTCCTTGAAAAAGTATCTTTGCAAAAAGTATAAGGATAATAGTGCTCCTCTCTAACGTAAACCTTCAGGTTCGAAAAAAGAAACTTGGAGAATATACTGCTGCATAGGAGAGCGATTCAATCCGGGGGCTGGAGCTTCTATGCCGCTGTCTTTAGCGTCGATTGCTCCTCCGATTTCATTCCGGAGAACCATCGGCAAAAAATTTCCCGCAGGTCGTCGTTCAGAACCTCGATTGCTCCAGCCCCCGGATTGAACCGCTCTCCAACATGGAGCAAGGTGACCTTAAACTGGTAGACTACGGGATCTTTGGAATCCTCCATAGAGAAATTTTTATCACAAAATCTCGCCTCCCCCGGTTTTTAGCAGTCTCCATCTTGAGTCGGCTATGAAACATTTGGCTGATTTGTGCATAGAACCCCAATGCTCGAAAAAAATTCCTTAGCGGTGTTTTCCTTTATTTGCTTGCATAGGGAGATGAAGTTTTTTGGTATGTCAGAAAGTGCCGGACACGTCAATAAGAGATGTAGAACATCAGTTTCCTTCTTTCCACATGCGGGGATCGTAGCAAAATCCCATAGGGGTCCCAATTATTATTCTTTGAAAATCCGAATGAAGAGGATTCAGAATAAAATTACATTCCGAGGCTATTAAAGCAGAAGGCACCTTGAGCACAGCGCACTCACCTTGTGTCAACCATTCCATCCCATATGCTTTCAATGTGTCCGGAGCCGGGGTATCTTTCCAATTACTCGGCAAAGAAGTAATGTCGATCTCTTTTATCACGTCGTCAGGAATTTCTATCTTAAAGCAGACGAATTGGATATTCTGCCCTTCATCACCGAGTTGGACAAATTGCTCAAGCGCAGCTAACGATTCGGTTTGAGCTGTATAAACAGCGGCAAACCCCTTTGGGGTCCAGCGTCCACCCCTTCTCTTGGAGCCTTCTCCGTCAAAAGCCGAAGACGCATATTTCTTCTTGGCAATACGCCAGCAAAACACTAAACGAGGACCCCGTATTCTATTTTTTCGAGCAAGTCCTCAACTTCCTGCGCGCCAGCCTCTGTCTGGATAACTTGTATCGGCACCTTTCCTCCCAGGCCTCTCTGTGCTCTATGTAGCCATTTTCGTGCCATTTCCTCACTCTCAAGAACAGAAACAGCAAGAGCAAATATCCTTGCCATACGGAAGAGTCTGTCACCCTCCGGAATGGAGAGTTTTTCGTGAGAATCCCGCTTTCGCTGTAATGTTCTGAGGCTTATACCCAAATACTCTGCAAATTCATTATCTGTAAGGTTTAAGGCCGCTTTCACGAGGCGGATCTTGGCATATGGGATTCCTTTCCGAATGATGGCATCAAAGGTCAGCATTCCCTTGTCTCTCTCCTGCGGCTTCAGGTCCGAATCCTTCAATCCTAATGTTCCGATAATCTTCTTTTTTATTTCTTCATTTTCAAAAGCCATAGCGGTACTCATTTGTTACTCCTTTCATGTTATGCCGATTTCATTCTTATTGCCTTTTGACTTTATTTTAACGACAAATGACACTTATTGCAAGTTTTTTCTTACAGTGTCACATATTTCTTACATCCAAGAACAAATTAGCATAACCTATAACCTATTATAATCAATGGATAAATACTCAATACAAGAAAAAATCCTTATCGTTGTTTTTTTGGCGTTTACTCATCCCAACGAGAGCGTTAAAAAGTCGGGGGTCAAGCTGCCTGAGTTTGAACTTTTGGGTACCACCATGGGGCTGACTTTTCGAAAAACTGCTCGTAAAATCAATAGATTAATGTATGATAGTTGACATCCGGCTTATTCTACCACAAATCGCCGACCCCCGACTTTTTAACGCTGTCTATTGAAGGCCATGATTAAGGCAAGGGAGAAGTCCGGCATATCACAGGCCGAACTTGCCCGGAGACTTGGCACAAAACAAAGCGTGGTCTCCAGACTCGAACGCGGGGCGTTCAGCAAGGCCACACTGGAAACGATCAAGAAGGTTGCCGATGCCCTCGACCTGCGGCTTGTGCTGAAACTGGAGCATAAAAAGGTGAAAGCGGCTTCGTAAAACTGTAAGGATAGTAAGACAATTTCAAAAAGAAGAGAGGAGTTGTGAGTATGAGGGTTTTTACATAACCCCGTGCTAGAAACCACACATTGACAGGGAGCACCTTTTATGATTCAATAACACGAGGCCATCTCTAAGTCCCCCAAAAGCGAACTATATATGTGCGCATAACTGAAAATAGCAGAGCAGCTTGTAAATGAATTTGGAATTTGCACGTATGAAGGGACATCGTCTGCAGAGAGCCGGGGAGATAGGGTTTGCCGGCAGATCCGGAGTTAGCGAGATGCGAGAAATGATGGTAACCCGGCAGATGCCGACAGGAAGACCCTCTCTGCAAATCAATCAGTTAGACCAAAAATGGACTGTTTCGCACGAATCCAGACCGACCCTCCTATTGTGTTCAAGAAACAAAAGACCAGATCGATAGATGCCATTAACCTCTTCTTTAGACCACCTTACGGAGGCGTATCTCACATCCCTGTCTTTGCAACAGATTCTTAGTATAGAACCCACGATAACAGGTTTCAGTGTTAAGATGCCCATTCCAGATTCGCTTTCATCTATCATCATTCCATTAGAAATATTTTCACCTTGGTCGGCGGGATAAGACCACAACATTTCACCAATGATCGGTTTTCTGACTCCTCTTCGTTGATCTTCGGTTGTGCCGTTATTACCCATGACCACTTTACCGGCAGATCGCTTGAAAAAAGATCTTAGTATCGGTTTCTTCCATATGATTCCCGATCTCCCAAACGTTCATCTCCTACTCTTGCTTAGAGTGTGCTCCTTTGCACCTGGAAGGTCAATCCTACTCAAGTAGGGGTCGTTTGAACGGCACAACGGTTGTCATTTAGTTGGGGTACTTCTTGCACCGCTGTATCATCGTTTCTTACCGTTCTCGGCGAACTCGACATGATATCTAAGTTGCTTTCACATCTTTCCTACACTGTGTCTTAGACTTCCTCGTCATCCATGAACAACACTCCTGGCGTCCCTGCTTTGACAAAAGTCGGGAAACAACGCGAAAACAGCTGCTTAGCCCATCTTCCGCAGTTTGAGCTTATGAATGGGACAAAAGAGCAGATGGATGCTCAGCAAACCCGCATCAATTCGTGATTCGGTGATCAGCGTATTCTGAAAATCGCATGTAGTGAAGAAAACTATCTTGCAGTTGACTAATAGATAGTTCATAATTTCTGTCATGTATTTGCGGCGTTATGGCAAGAAAGTAGACGGAGAAGAATATGGATACTGGTCGCTTGTTGAGTCTGTCCGGACAGTTCGGGGACCCCGTCAGAGAGTCGTAGCAAACATTGGCAAGCTGCCGGGTCTGGATAAGGAAGAACGGATCGGATGGGAAGAGATTGGACGAATACTGACCGGGAAGCCCCAACCACAAGACAGTCTGTTTAAAAAGACGGAAGAGCCGCCCTCCTGGGCAACCGTGGATATCAATCGAGTCAGTATCGAGAGGCTGCGCAGTTTTGGGGATATCTATCTTGCGCTTCTGTTATGGCATCGGCTCGGCTTCGCAGAATTCTGTAAAGAGAAGATGCCTGAAGGAAGAGAAGCGATACCGTGGTCAATAATGGCCTGTATTCTCACGGTTGCACGTTTTTGTGCGCCGTCTTCGGAACTGCAAATAGCGGAATTCTGGTATGACAAGACAGCGCTTGACGATCTGGTAGAAGTTCCCACGGATAGAGTAAACGACGATCGACTCTATCGGGCGCTGGATATTTTGCTTCCGCACAAAGACGCTCTTTGCAAACATCTGCAGGACCGCTATGGAGAGCTCTTTGGAGAGACCTTCGACTTTCTTTTTTATGATATCACCTCCACGTACTTTGAAGGCATGGTCTCCGGTAATGCTCAGGCAAAGAGGGGCTACAGCCGTGACAGCCGCCCAGATTGTCCACAGGTCTGCATCGGTCTTGTGGCAAGCAGAGAAGGATTACCTCTTGCCTTCGAAGTATTTGACGGCAACAGAGCCGACGTCACCACTACCGAGGAGATGGTACTGATCATGGAGAGCAAGTATGGCAAGGCAAACCGGATATGGGTAATGGACCGTGGGATGGTAAGCGAAGAAAACATAGAGTTCATGAAGGAGCGGGGCACCAAATATCTTGTGGGCACGCCAAAGTCCATGCTCAGAAAGTTCGAGCAAGAACTCCTTGCAAAGGGGTGGGAAGAAGTGCGTCCTGGCGTTGAAGTGAAAATCTGCTTCTGTCCTGATGGCAGAGAGGAAGCCTTTGTGCTATGCCGTTCTGAAAGCCGCAAGGACAAAGAGATAGCGATTCTGAACCGGTTCGTTGCCCGGTTGGAGTCAGGGCTCAACAAACTCAAAGAGCAGGCTGAACAGGGAAGACTTGGGGACCGGCAGAAGGCAGAACGCAGGATCGGGCGTCTTCTTGAGAGGAACAGTCGTGCTGCCTCACTGTTTACCGTAACTGTTACGGAAGCAGGAAGAGGCAAGGAAAGGCGCCTCGCAATCGAAATCAAGAAAGACGAAGATCGCTACCAATGGGCGCTTCAAAGTGGCGGCAGCTACATCCTGCGCACCAACTGGACGGAGGCCGATCCGAAGACGATATGGAAGAAGTATATTGAACTGACCGAAGTGGAAGATGCCTTCAGGACAAAAAAGCATGATCTTGGCATGCGGCCTATCTATCATCAAAAACAAGACAGAACCCAGGCACACATTCTCGTCTGCTTTCTTTCTCTGGCAATGTGGAGAACTCTTCAGCAATGGATGAAGGCATCAGGACTCGGCACTGCCCCAAGAAAATTCATTGAGGAGTTGCGGGAAGTGAAATCCCTCGATGTGTTGCTCCCTGCAAAAGACAAAACCATCAGGCTGAGAGTGGTCTCAACCCCTTCAAAAGAGCTGAAGGTATTGCTTCAGAGAATGAAAATTCTTTTGCCCAACAGACCAAAAATTGTCGAAAATGTAGTGAAGAAAATCGCTCTTTTGGAAGTATAACATGTTGGATTTGTTGACTTTCAGTTTTCGAACTGCGGAAGATGGGTTAGCTCCCCTGGTTTTTGCGGTCTTCGGAATCTTCACGCCCCTACTCGGGTAGGATTGACTTTCCGGGTGCAAAGGCACACACTCTAAGCAAGAGTAGCGGATGAATGATGAATGTGTATGAAACTGGGGAAATGAGCCGGAAGGCAGAAGACGTGGGGAAATGCCTTGGGTTTTGAGATCGAGGAAACACTAAGTGTTAGAGAGCCAGAAGTGACGGATGTGGTGAGCAAGCCACTCCGTAAATTGCTCTCAATGAGTAGTATTGAAGAAACGATCCTTGTTGTCGATGATGACCCCGACATTCTTGCATATGTTACGTCATTGCTCAAATCTTGTAACTATTCCGTGATTGGCTGTAATAGTGCGGATGAGGTAGTAACCCATTTGCAGGACAACTCAATTGCCATAGCGGTGACCGATATTAAGATGCCGAACGTTTCGGGGATTGAGCTGCTCACAGAAATCCACAAAGAACATCCTGAAATGCCGGTGATCCTCATTACGGGATATGCGGAACTGGACACAGCCATTGCAGCAATAGAAAAGGGTGCCTTTCAATTCATCACGAAGCCTTTTCAAAATGCGACTCTTCTCCGTGCTGTGGAGAAGGCGATGAAATATTATAGGCTTGTCGAGCGGGAAAAGGATTACAAGACAATGCTGGAAGACGCCGTTCTCCAGAAGACCCGGGAATTGGCAGACATTGCACTGATGGCAAATAAGATGAGCACAGAGGTCATACTGCGTTTATCGGCGGTTGCCGAATTCCGGGATCCTTACACAGGAGCGCATATCTCGAGAATCGGCCTCTACGCGAAACAAATTGCCGAGGTCATCCATATGAACAAGGATTTTATTGAGAAATTAGCCGTAGCGAGCTCGTTGCATGATATAGGGAAAATAGGCATCTCCGATAATGTACTCTTGAAAAAGGGCCCACTTACCAAACAAGAGTTTACCATTATGAAAGAACATACTATCATAGGTTCCAAGATACTTATGGATTCACCCCATCCAACTATTCAGATGGCAAATTCCATTGCCTTGAACCACCACGAAAGATGGGAAGGGAGTGGATATCCCCAAGGGTTAAGGGGTAGTGAAATACCCATTGAGGGACGCATTGTCAATCTCGTTGACCAATATGATGCTCTAAGGAGCGAAAGACCCTATAAGCGGGGTTTTACCCATCAGGAGGCCTTTAAGGTAATAACCGAAGGAGACGAAAGGACAAGTCCTAAACACTTTGACCCTGAGGTATTGAATGCATTTAAAGAAATAGCACGGCATTTTGATGAGATATTCAATACATATCAAGATTCTTCACGCCTTGTGATTCATAGTCATTCATTTCATGATTAATTTTATCTGTCTGCAGATATAGAGACCACAAAAAACCGGGGGGCACTAAGCCTCAGACGACCCACGAAAGATCAAACTTTCTGATTTTTCTTTCCGGCCAAACGAACGCTTCATTCGTGAATATGACTTGACTGGTATCGCTTTTCCAAAAAAAATGTTTCTTTACGCTAATAGTCAACTTTTTCGGACAACCGGTGCGATGGCACTTGCCCCCTATAACCCAGAAGGAGAGCATTCCCGCCAATGATAACGCTTTCACTCAGAAACGAGTAGCCTACCTATCAAATCTTCATCAAGATCGTCCACCATTTTTCTACCTCGTTTGTGGTGAGCGCTCGGAACGCCTCGTCCGAGGTTCGGGATACTTCGGCAAAGGCGAGGAGCATGCCTGCGACACCATCGACAGCTGCCTTAGGCGCCTTTTTCGATTCAGTAGCTTTGATCTTTCTCTTTTGGCAAACACCACAACTCTTTGCTGTGGCAGCGCGCTGAGCGCCAGCTGAATTTCTAAATCTCGAGGTAATGGCTCGATGTTATTCATCACCTCACGAGCCTGTTTATTGCCCGCGCTCGCCGCAAGCGAGAACAATAGGCCCACAATTACTACAATTGTCTGAACCTTTCTAATCTGGACCTCCTTAATTTTCCGCACAGAGGGATCTTACTGGGGGTTAGATGTTCACACCTTAAGCATCGAGATTACCTACAGCTTTCTGCAGATAGTTTCAAGAAAAAGAACAACATTGTCATCCTTTATTAGAACTATAGCGCCGAATAGTGCAGGTGTTAACCGATCGAATTGCCTAACCGGAAATCGGTACAAAAGTGAATCGTTGCCTCAAATAGACAATAGATACGAAAATTTCGCGAGGTGGCTATAAAGGGGCTGCCTCTTATTGAAGGTCAGTGCGCTAAGGCGGTTAGTTCCGCTTTCCTTTTATCCTCCGCCTCTTCAGTTAGGGCGCAAGCCTTATGGCCTCGCCATCGCACGCGAAGCTATACAGCCCTTTAATCAAGGAATTCCTCGATGCTCTGTGTCCGGGTCAAAAGGTTCCTTGCCGTTTCTTGATACCTCGCAGCTCTGCTGCCGGGTAGTTCATTTTCCCTGAAAGCAAATTACTGAGTCTCATTTTTCTCCTTTCATCTTGATAAGCCAAAAAGCCAATGTCTCGTATTCACATTGCTCTGCCGGGCATTCGCTCGTCGATTAGACACCTTTCGTCCTGAGCTTGTTTCACATTTGTAACGATTGTTCCTTATTTGGCATCGTTCATAAAAATGCACTCTTTGTTCTTAATTGTGAATTGTTGATTTATTTGTTGACAAATAGAAATTTTTCATATATAACGTATAAAGGAGGGACAATGTTAAAGATTCTAATTTCATCATCCATTAGAGGCGACGTCCTCTCGCTCTTGCTGAAAAGTCCGGACGAAAAGTCTTTTGTACGAGGAATAGCAAAGCCGCTCAGGAAAAATCCTTCGGGAGTTAGACGGTAACTTGATAACCTCGAAAGGATGGGGATTGTTTTTAGCGAGAGAGTTACCCGACCTCAACTACTTTCATGCCGACAAAGACTCACCCCTTTACTCGAAACTCAAAAACCTCATAGCTAAGTCCCTCGGATTGCCAGGAGCGATAAAGGCTCTTCTCAGGGCGGCAGCCGCCGAAGCTGCTTTCATTCATGATTCCTATGCGGAGGGCGGAGATGTGGATGAGGTTAATTTGGTAATTATGGGAAACACCCCTACCGTATTAAAGGGACTCAGAGATCTAGAGAATAAAGTTTGGCAGCAAGATAAACTGTACATCGATAGATGAGGATGAATACAGTGCGAAGAGGAAAAAAAGAGACGCCGGGTTTAATCGACTCCTTTCCGGGAAACGGATTTTATCGGAAGGGCATAGCTTAGATCTCCCCGATTATTCGGGGAAAGAAAGGGGGTGAATTGAATGGCAACGAAGAAAGCAGCTGCAAAGAAGCCAGCAAAAAAAGCAACAGCGAAGAAGACCGCAAAGAAGAAATAAGTAACCGTACCGTTGAATTTTGGCTGGAGGGGGGATCCTCCAGCCTTTTCTTTTGTTTTGCGGTCTTCAGCTCCTATGAAACTCCATTTAAAAAAAAAATGCAAGTCAAATTCGTAACCTATTGATATTTAATATATTTTATAGATGGAAAAGCGTCGGAGGTAATTGTTCCATAAATTTCAGATTTCTTGAATGTCCGAACTTGTTGAAAAACAAATGAAAAGTTGCCTATTTTCAATCTCCTCCGTTAACGTGCTTTACGGTGAGCCACTTTGGCAGGGGGAATTAGGTGAAGTCACTAGATACATAAAGTATAACTTTATGTATCTATCAGCAACATATCTTTTTAATGGTAATAATTAGATTTTAAGAAATGGATGGGAACGTTAAGCCGGTCGGAGAACTGTCGGGGTGGCGCTGCCGGGGGACTCCAGGTACTGGCTGCAATTTTCGAGCTCCGGCTGATGGTGCTCATATTTCTGGAGTGCGTAGAAAAGCCTGCTCACCTTTTCCCCGCAGGCACTTCACTTCGCACAAGGCATCGAATAAAAGAATGTTATGCTCAACATAGATACCACGTCTTCCCCCACACCAAGGAGAACGACCATAGCCATCCTCAAAGCTTCCGTGAAAACCGGCATCGCTTTCTGAAGCTCTTCCTTTTTGAGTCTTATCCCTTTGCGATTAACCCAGTGAAGTTCAGCGCCTCCGCATACTCCCTCACATCCAATGACATCCCCTTCTCAGTATTGATGATCGGTTTGATAGCAAAATTCAGGTCATATCACCAATCGGACCAGTTATTTAGCACCCAAAACCTGTCTCTATAGTGGACAACGCTGATCGAACATATTCTCACCCTTTTGCCTGTGTGGTAAGATTGAGCTGAGGAATGTTCTAAGGGGGGCAAAATGAAGGTCGTGTTTGCCACAGATGGGTCAACACACTCGGAGGACGCAGCACACTTTCTAAAGTGGTTTCATTTCTCACCTGAAGACGAGTTCATCGTCCTTCATGTCGTTACGGAGATTCCCTACGATGATGATTGGAACGCAGGGATCAAACGCGTGATCAAGAAGGTTGCGCCGAGAATCCTAAAATCAGCAGTGAATGCCTTGGGGCCTCTGAAGGCAAAGATTACTCTAGTTGAGGAAGAGGGAGCCCCGGACGAAGTCATAATGAAAGTGGCAGATGATTTGGAGGCAGACCTTATTGTCATGGGTGCACGGGGGGTAACGGGTGTCAAATCCTTCTTCATCGGAAGCATGACGATGTCGGTTGCGATCAATTCGTCAAGGCCTCTTCTTGTAACCAAGCCTTCTCACAGGAGGATATCACAAAAAATGAATGTCCTCTTTGCCACTGATGGTTCAGCATTCGCCCATGCAACTGCAATGTTCCTGGCCTCAATGCCACTTCCCCCTGATACGGAGGTAACGGTCATGAATGTGGCATGGTCAGCCATCTCCGATATCCCCGAGCGTTATTCCTTGGAAATAGACGACCATGTCAAAAAAGACTTGGCGAAGGCACGATCAATAGAGTTCGAAAAGTCGGAGGAGATCATTGATCAAGCCAGACCATATTTGAGCAGGCGATTCGGGGAGATCAAGAGGGTCACAAAGGGGGGAGACCCCTCCTCAGAAATCCTCCGTGAAGCTGAGATTGTGAACGCTGACATCATTGCAGTTGGATCGAGGGGAGTGAAGGGTATGAGGGGAATGCTGGGAAGCGTATCGAGAAGGTTGCTCAGTCACGCACAATGTGCTGTCTTGGTTGGAAAAATGCGAGTGAGATAATCCTCCTCTTCTGACCCGTCCTCTCAGCAGTTCATGTCAGGAGAACTCCCTCAGCGCCTTCAGAATAAGCTCCTATACGATGCCGCACTCAATATAGCCCGCAAAAGGCGGCATAATGTGCCATCGCTATCAACAGTACCTTGAGAACGGGATGCCGAAGCCCACGGCGCTGATTGCCATCGACAGGAATTATGTGGTGGACCGGCATCTAGCAATATAAATCCTCAAGTGTTCGAGGAAAGTGGTAATTCGGACACATGAAACTCTCGACAGGGAGTGACCTTTAGAGACTGAAAAATGTGCTATAATAGGTCACTTGCGGCCACCAGTGTTGTCAGTGGCCGTTAAAGAAATTCTGAGGGGACTATGAGGGACAACGCGCGGAAGGTATTGGTAACAGCGGTTGTTGCACTGGTTCTGGCTGCTGCGAGCCGAGCATCGGGCTCGGTCTACAAGTATGTTGACGAAAAGGGCACTGAGTGCTATACCGACTCAATTCACGCGGTGCCGGAACGTTTCCAGAAAAAGGCTGTTATCATCGTTCAGGGCACAGAAGAGAGAGAATCCCCTTCTCCAGCGCAGCAGGAGAGTTTGCCTGCCCGGGCCGAAGGAGCATATGCGAAGATACCGGACAAGGCAGGCTGGATCGGCAGATACCTCGGAACGTTTGTGGAAAACAGGGAGGTGCATATCGCTGCATTCATTGCCGGATTTCTTCTGGTCTTCATCGCAGTCGGCAAGGTCGGCGCTGCACTCGGGTATAAACAGTTCAGTTCGATCGTCCGTTTTGCGCTGACCGCTGGTCTGCTGCTGTACCTGGCCACCGCCCATTTGAAGGATATGGCGGCGTTTTATGCAGGAGTGAAGGAGAGTGTGATGGGTATCGGGAAGCAGGCTGACGACAGAAACGCAGAAATAAAGAATGAGATCAACGACGTATCATTCGACGAGCCGAAAAAGTGACGCTGGCGAAAAAACCGCACATGAGTTACCTTCCTTTTCTTAAAAAAATCTAATCTCATAAAACCTCAGTCAGCCATCTCAATATGACATCCTCACGTCGCTAAACTGCTGATTCAGTCATATCGGAGTTTCCTTTTGGACGGCGCCGACTTGGAAAAAAGGATACGGGTTGTGAAGTGGCAGGCCATACCACCGCTGTGTTGTGTTTCTTGACGATTTACGAGTAACTTCTGGATAATCCGCATCGCAAATAAAAGGATCGAATACATCTTTTCACTTGTTTTCCTTGCTGCATCAATAGGATATATAGCAATTTTTTATTCTTACCCTTGCACGACGATAGTAAGACTTTCGACTGATCACAAAACCTGCACCGCCTCTCAAATATCCCTGCTGAAACCAACCCGATCCAACCATTTGACCGGAGTAACACTTTCCATCGGAAGTCCTATATCGTTACGATTCGGCAAACCTCTCGCTTTGTAGGTGCACCATTGATTCATCCGAATCTCAACGATGCTCCAGTCCACCTTTAAGTCCCCGGTTTCCATTCGTTGAAATTTTGGGTGTTTCTGACATCAACAAACATTTCACATGGAAAGTCTGCAGAGGAAATCCTAATATGGTTGCCGGTAAGGAATTCAGTAGAGAAGAGAGCTAAACTATTGCTCTACGGACCTTCTCTTTTCAATGGCCTGCTTAATTCTTTGTGGGTCATACCCAGTAATATATAGCCCTTCTACATCAATGAAAGGCACAGTTTGTCTCCCACTTTTCTCTATCATCTCACTTTTCTTGCTTCTATCTTTATTGATATCATACTCTATCAAATTTACGCCCAGGGATTGAAGGTACGCACGGGCCTTCTTTGCATATGGTCACGTGCTCGTCCTGTAAAGAATTGCCCTTATATCAGAATATGGCCTTTCCCTGTCTTCCGGTGGAGAGAAGGATTTTTCCGGACGCGATAATTCCCCGCCAGTTTTTTTATCATTTTCCAAACCTGTTTCATCCTTTTTTATCTCTAAATCATCGTGAGATTCCTTTATGTCAGAAGGGGACTTGTATTCCTCTAAGTCTTGATCTGTAAACAAGGGCACATCGCCTTGTCGATTATTATCAGAAGCTAACGAGGGTGTTGAAATGAATAATAACGATACCAGTAATACAATTTCTGCCATATTATCTCCTCTCATCTATTTCCTAGTCCTTCGCTTGCTCCAGGGGAAACAGAACAAGGGTCGCCAAGAGCAGGATCAATATGCTCATTTTCCTTCCGAGCACAACAGTATTTTTTATGTCGCCTGGGGTCTTCTGTGAATTATAGTGGCGACGAGCTGTTTGGTCAATCAAAAAATGCGCCAAAATCATTTTCAGTTGCGAGTAGACGTCATTCTGCAACTGTGCAGCGGAATGACGCTTATGAGCCCTGGCTACCAGACCGCGAAACTCGGCTTTCGATAACTGTTTCTACTACTAAACAGATTAGGAAAATTGAAATATCCGTCAATTTCGTGTGCCCTTCAAAAAAATCCGAGATTCCAGGCAATTGAAGGGCAGATACTCCTTTTTCCCCACTCAGCCCATCAGAGCAAAACTTCCATAACTAGGTTAGTTTATTATGGTTTACCCCCCACTAAAAGTTCAGTTGTGCCAGCCGGAACGTTCTGATCGCTTGACCAACTAACGTCAAAGCCGACGCCTCGAAGTGACCGCTGCAAAAGACCGGTATGGGGGGTTGAGATGAGACTATGGATTGTTAGACCCACTGGTATATTTACTAGCAGGTCCTCGTTAACACCTTGAATAGTCCATCCTGCGTCGTATAAGGCCTCTGCTATCATTCGCGCAAAATTCCGTGCTTCAGCATCATCTCTGGGCACAGTAAAAGTAATCTGGCCAGGAATAATTTTCAGCATTTCAGTCAATTGCGTTTGCTGATGTGTGCTCAGTTGGCGCGGTGCTACGGGCTCCGCTGGTTGCAAACGAGCCGCTCGTTCCTTGTCAGCTTGACGCGATAACTCGATGTTTTGGTTTCTCTGGCGCTCTCGCTCCTTAAGAGCTTGTGCAGTCTCTGTAGGCGCTCCTGCTGCAGCAGATACGGCGCTTTGCGTTTGCTGGTTTCCTTTAGCTGCATTTACCTCTCCTACGCCTAAATCAGCCTTTGCCTGTTGCTCTTTAGCTTTTTCGGCTGAGTCGTTCTCATTAAGCTGTTCTGACTCATTTTTTGCTCGGTTGGGATGTGTCCCAGTGTTACTATAGATATAAGTCGCAGCGAAATATAATGCTGCCACAATAGCAGTTGCGAAAGCGAAAGTAGTGACAAACTTACTAAGTGAATCAAACGTAAGAGCATGCCGGCGTTGTGGAAAAGCCTGTTCAATTGAGGTGTTATGAATGTGAGGTGTGCTTTTACTAACGACCCTATTAGTGATGATGTGAGCTTTTTCTTGATATGCATTAACTTTTTTAAGGACGTTATCAGTATTTCTTATTTCTTTCCTGTCATGAATAGTAGTTTTCTCATCTTGAGAAAGTAAGGCTTTTATAAGCACACTTTTATCTAACACTTAATGAAGCCTTTCAAAACGGGGGCAACTTAAGTTGTCATAGGGCTGAAGGTCGACAGTTGAAATCACAGATTTTTGTGGCATGCTGCTTCTTGAGAGTATCTAATCAGTTTTGTATCGATACGGACGCATAATGTCGAGGACCGATCCGTTAGTGGTCTTTATCAATTTGCCCTCGCCCTGAAATGGTCTCATATTGACCGCCATATCCACTAATGACATTATACCATTAGCAAAGATTTTAGTTTCAATCGTTCGGCGGTCATTATGGCATTTCTCCCTCGTATCGGCTCTCGGATGGTTCCATGAGCGTTAGGCGATGGACACCCTGTGATCTTGTCACAGGGTGTCCGTCGCTTCTCCTCATTTCATGAGGATGTTTTTTTGATCTAACGACGTCAGACCTGGGAACTCCCGAAAACCCATCTCGGTTTTCGCCGGTGGGGGCCGCATAGAGATTGTCGGAAAGGCTTTTCGAAGCCGCAGCACCGCCCCTACCCTAAGGACTTTTACCCACGGATGACTGTTCCCTGATCCACCATCAAAAAAAATAAAAAAACTCGTTGGTCCCGTGTGGACGGGATGTTAGAATAATTCTGCGACGAAAAATCTAACACCAACGAGGTGAATAAAGTATGTCACAGAAGACGCTTCC
>JBEKCV010000070.1:0-20909 GCA_050014695.1 Thermodesulfovibrionales bacterium | reverse complement strand
TAACATTTGACTGAAAATACTGGTAAACTTATTCATACAGCCCTCCGATCTGAGTTTTATTTTTGCTTGTCACAACTATACTACCCAGATCGGGGGTTGTTTGAAAATCTATTTTGGACAAGAGTGAGTTGGTATACTGCTTTGTTGGATAAGTAGTCTGTTTTTCGCGGAAGCATGGAGATATATATTTATACCAATCAATCTCGCTTCACTTGGCGTAGGTGCTTATTGGCATATTAAGACAAATCCAAAAACCAAACCTGATAAATCTAAAACACGAAGTGCAATTGAAAGATAGTTTATGACTCATTCCAGTGGACGCAGGCACCTTCAATTTCTTATGCATTAGTTTTTCTATAATCGTTCCTCCAAGATAACACGCAAGTGCCGGCAAAATAGCTTGAAGGATCTGAAAAGCTTGATCAGTGCAGGCGATATCTAAAAGTGACCTAAGGATGATACGGCCCAGGTCTACTCCAATTTGCCGGCATTTTCCTGAACATTCCTGCCACCCTGGCAGGGGAAACGTCGACTTCGCCCCGAACCATGCACGGAGATGTCCTTCCTTGTAATCAATCCTGTGGCGTTTTTGCCACATATACAAGGTTACTTTTGGAACTAAACGTTGGATAGGCAGTGATGACGCGCGATGCACCCCTGCAAGTCCGCATAGCGGCTCGGAGCTAAGGCGCTAGTTTCCAAGAAAAAACAGTCACTGGTCGCGAGCCGAAGTGGATTCAAGACATCAGTCAAAAAAGACTATGCTATAGCTGACACCTGCAACCCAAAACAGATATCCGCAAATAAGCCAAAAAAAGTATGCCCTAGCCGATTTGAAGAATTCAAGAGCCGTTTAGCGTTTTGAGGAGAACTTCTTACGTCGCTTTTCTCATCCTCTCTTGTTGAGGGGTTTCAGTTTGAAAACTTTCTATCCCAACCTGACACAGCTGACTGGTAACACACAAATTGATGTGGTCGCCTTGAATTCAGCAAACGCCTAGAACTCATCAACTCAAATGAGATCATCCACGTTAGCAAAGGTTGCAGTCAAACAAAACTGAGTCAGCTAATTTCTGGAACATACCTTTTCGAGGGGTTGTGCAAAACACCCCATTCTCGTTGATATTGTTTACCTCTAATTGGGATATACGCAACCCACAGCCTGAAACGGCACTATTGCTGCAGAACCCTTTAAAGTTAATAGAGAAGAGCCGTCCAATTGTTCATGAGAATACGTGAAGGTATTATTCGAAAAGTCACTGCTCAGCTGGATAGCCATAAACCCCCGATAGGGTGTCTGGGCGAGGTCGTAGCCTAGACCCTCAAGCGAAAGCCACCAGCCGTTCACATTCTGAGAAGCGGCGCCATTGACGCTATAAACGATTACTCTCCCCGGCGCAGTACTTGTCGGGTTAGACTCAAACTGACTAAGCGTCGCCTGACCGACCACACTAGCGAAACCGCCGTAAGAAACTGCAGACAAAGTTAGAGAGACGTAAGACGGCATGTTAAGAGGGTCGTTCCCCACAACGGCACAAAGAAGAAAAGGCCCTACGTTATCCGCTTTTGCCGTGCCGCTGAAAATGAAAACAACCATGATGAAAATGATGACGATCGAAAGACACCTAACTTTTTTCATACTTCCTCCTTGGACTGACTTTTTGGGAATGCTTAAAATGCTATTCCAGGAAATGTTTTTAATGAACCTGAGCGCTACTTTAACCCTAGAGTAAGCAATCCTTTTTTTCTTGTCAACAAAAAAACCGTTAACTCGACCTTCATCAGTCAGGAACGTTACAGAATCCATATTTTGTGAAGCAGATCTTGAAATCTGCACAGTTTACCCCGGCACCTATGAAATGGTCAGGTTTCGTCTCTGCAGCGTTTTATTTGTGCTCATAGCAAACACGGGTCGGATCTTAGAGGTGTTTAGTTCCACCGGAAACCCTCGTGCGGCTCAGAATAGTGGCCGTGAAGTGTACTGGATGTACTTTGGGAACAGCCGTAATAGATCGGATGTTAGGTTACGAATGATAACTATCACTCTGTCAAAATAGTGCCGGTGTTGATAAGTCGGTGCAGTCCGCAATCAGTGGGCCAATACTACGGGACGAAACGCACATGGATGTGAGGGTGGCCGGAAAGACCGGAATGAGCGGCTATTTCTGTGCCCTGATATCGGATAACACCTCAAACAAAATGAATAGAGCCATCATGGCAGACAATGAAAAGAAAAAGCGGCTATTCGGATCAGCTGGATGACTCTGTTGTCACCCCGTATATTTTCACAATTTGTTTTTCACATAACTCAAAATATTCTCATCTAGCCACGACTGAAGAGCTTCGTCGCTCAGGCCACCTCCACATAGCTCACTCCCTGTTGATGCTATTTTTTGCCATTGCTTTTCTTTAAATTGTGCCTCCCGAATGGTCTGTTTGAGGGATTCAATAAAATCCTTCGACTCGCCTTCTCTCTCGGCTTCTTCTAAGATCCGAGTGTTCATCGTTGTAGCTTGATCCCATCCTTCTTTTGTCCCACGACTGCGCAGAGCAAAAAAAATCTATGGTGGCTCGTATGCATAAGACATGTCCGATAAGTATGTTGATGGAATTTTCTGTTATTAAGGGACCAAAAGCTATGATGGTAAGAAATGGGAAAATTGTCTGTGATCATTTCCAGATGTAACTGAAACTATTTATAGTACTTAAGTCAATGTAATTCCTTTTTAGCATATTTACATACTAAAAACAGACGGCGTAAAATATTCAAGATGAGAAGAAAGAATGTTCAGAAGGACATCCCATTTCTTTACAGATACAGAAGAAATAGCGAGGAGATGGAAAATCTTATTGCAGAGAATAAGTTATATTTTTATCCGCCTACAGCATTGAATGACCCGTTTGATAGTAAACTTCGGTTCAGCTATAACGACTGTAAAGAAGAGGATTTTCGAATTATCAACGAAATGATTTGTCGGAGACGAATGCCCAACAGTTCAGAAGAAGAGATACAACAGGAGGTGGAAAGGCCACGAAGTAACTATATGGACCCCAAATGGCAATATGAATTCAGGGAATTTTCAAAAGACCTTCTTCAATCTTCCATTGATAAAATCGGTCTTCTTAGTTTAACCAAAAAGTGCGATGACATTCTTATGTGGTCACACTATGCCGATGGACATAAAGGCCTGTGTCTCGAATTTAGTAAGCAAGTCATAGATGCCAATTATTACTGCGGAAAAGTCACTTACAGTAATGATTATTTATCGTTTAAAGAATTTAATAAAGCCATGGATGCAACGCACGAGGATAATTACATAGTGATGGGAGAATGTCTGTTATTCAGGAAATCCAAACACTGGGATTATGAATGCGAATGGAGAATTATCTATCCAGACAGAATCGAGCCAGGCGGAAATCGCCTTCTTGACTATCCGCCCCAAATGCTTACTGGCATCATTTTTGGCTGTGAAATGAGCGAGGATGACAAGAAGACCATCAGAGAAATGATAAGGAAGCGAACACATAAAACTCGACTGTTTCAAGCTCGTAAAAAGGATGATGAGTTCGCTTTGGACATTATAGAAATAGACTGACTTTTCGTGATTCTTTTCTTCACCCATGCGCGGAGTGGAGCTGAACGGGACCGAACCGTCCTTAGCTTACCGTGTAGCCGTATTAAAGTCTCACCAATTGTAGCGCTGAGTCGCTTTGAGAATGGACTTCAGGGTTTCCTCCGCAAGAGGAACTGCAATGACATCGAACCCGGTCAGTCCTGTCCTCGCGAAACCGTATCTTGATTTTGACTGGCACAGCTTTATGGCCCTGACGATAAAATGCGCTAAGAGGTCCGAGGCTGTGGGCTTCTACATCACTGGAATTTTCCGCACCAATGCCCGGAATCGCTGTCCCCAATGCCCCGGAATACCCAAGCAGGGGGAAATCCTACACAAAACTATTCGGAGTTGAATGGCGAAATCAGTAATTGTTCTGGGGTTCGCAGGTGGAACCGACTCGTGTATCGACTGGGAATGCGACCCTTGCGTCAGCCTACTTCTATTCGTGCTAAAAAAGCTTCCGCTGGTACCGATTTGATGAGTGTTGATTATTTTGGCTGAGTTCTGGTTCATGCTAACCCCGACCCGATTCGCCCAACGGACTCCTATAAAAGTCGAGATAACGTCACAAAAAAAATGTTTGGTTTCGGACAGTTATAAGGCTCTGTTTACTCTGTGCAAAGATATGCTTCAATTATTTACTCTGTGCAACAATATGGTTAAAATGCAGACAGGAGCCAAAAACCGATCCCAAGGAAATATAAGGGCTTTTGTGCAACGATATGTTTCAAACTTGTGCAAGGCTATCGTTAAAGTAACATTTTTTTGTGTCAGGTTATCCATATCCTGTCGTAAACGACAGGATATGCTTCCCTTTGACCAACGACATTTTATGCTTCCACAAAGTGCGGACCCATAATGTAACTTTTCTTCTCATTTCTTGAAACCGGAAGCATATGATGGCTAGAGTTATTCTTCAAACTTGTTCTGCCAAAAAATCCATAGTGCTCACAGTAACTGACACCGGCTTCATATTTTCGTTGCCAAGGACTTCACCCCGTAACATTACGGCTCCATCACGCCCCCGCGGTGACCGTTGCAACGAGAGAGGATCAGGGTCCGATTTTGACCTGTGTGAAATGCCGGGAGAAACCTTGCGCGACAACTGCTTCAAAAAAAGGTGGCCGCCATTTTCAGCGCTCGGCGGCAAGTACACCGACTTATCAACACTGGCACTATTTTGGCAGGGTAACAGTTATCATTCGTAACCTGAGGTCCGCACGATTGCGGCTGTTCCCAAAGTATATCCGATACACCTTACCGCCAATACGTTGAGCCCCACGAGAATTTCTGGCGGAACTAAACACTGGGTAAAATCCGACGCGTGTTTTGTAGCGAACAGAAATAAGCACTGCAGAGGCGAAACTTGACCATTGCGTACTGTCAGTTCTTTAAATTTAAGAAACATAACACGTTTTGGCTCTATCATAAGCTCACTTGTAAAGTTTCTCCAACGGAACCCAAGTCAAGTACTTCCCTATAAGCTGACTGATCACAAAATTCCAACTCAGGCAAATCTCTCCTCCTCATAGGTGCCACTATATAGCATTAAAAAGAAGAAGATAGAGAAACGCGATCGGACCAGACATTACGATGAACCAGAAATAGATGTTGATCCCCACAGTATAACCTTTCGCCAATTCCACAGCCCTCTTTCCCCGAATGGGGAAAAAACGATATATTCCGGTAGATAGTTCTTCTTCCTTTATAGCTTTGTCAGCTATGCGAAGTGTAACTTTCTTCAGTAAATATGCAGAAAGCACAGCAACAATATAAAAAATAAGCAATTTAATCCTTGTCTCAGACATAGGCAATATTTCTCATGAATCAGCCATATTTCATTAATTGTACCCAAAAGACAAAAATTTAACACCATATCAGTCGGTGAACTTGATAGTAAGCCTCGAATAGGATGCCCCTTCGCCTATCAACCAGCTTTTGCTGCGTGTTATTCCCGCTACTCCTCGTCGCCAAAAAATCGATTGCTGACTATTATTTTTGGAAACTAACGCCTTCGCTCTGAGCCTGTTATTCGGACTTGGAGGGTTATTATGCACGAGGTCCCAGCCGATAGAGTGTTTCTTTCGCGAAGTAACCTTACTCCAGTGGCAGAAGCGCATCAGTGTGGACTACAGGAAGTACATCTTCGTGAGTGGTTCGGGGCGAAAGAAACTCACCGAAATATCACATCGGTGGCCGGAGCCTGGGACGGATGGCCGGAATCAATCGGAATCAGTGGCCTGAATGAAACGGAATGACCGGCCGGAATGGTCCGGAATATACACACTATCTTACGGGATCAAAAGCGGTCATATTATGCTTCCGGGGTCACCCTATCCATTGGAAGTAATAAATGTCATCTCCGCCACAAAATAGTTAGGCGGACGCTATGACCTTGAGATGCTATCGCAGACAGGATAGCGCAAATTGGCATTAAAGAGGTATACGCCAATTTGAAGCATATCTTTGCACAATCGGATTTCAAGCATATCCTTGCAATTGTGCAAAATAATGCTTGAAATAAAAAAAAAAGTAAAGTGGTGGCGGTGCAGGGATTCGAACCCCGGACACTGCGGATATGAGCCGCATGCTCTAACCACCTGAGCTACACCGCCTCTCAATAATGATACTGAATAGCAAAGAGGTGAAAATGGTGAAAAATAATTATACCAAAAGAAGGGTTTTAATAAAAGAGTTCAAAGCGCCTTGTCCTGATGTTGATGAGTATTCCTGCGGCGATGAAATTGGTGAGGAGTGCTGTGCCTCCGTAACTCATGAAGGGCAACGGGACTCCAACAACGGGCATGATTCCTAAGGTCATGCCGAGATTTACGAAAAAATAAATGGTGAACATGAAGGAGATGCCAATGGCCAGATTTCGCCCAAATTCATCTTTTGCCTTTCTCGCCGTATCAAGTCCGCGAAGGATGAACGCGAAGTAAAGGAACAAGAGAAAAATGCTTCCGGTAAATCCCCACTCTTCAGCAAAGACCGCAAAAACAAAATCCGTGTGCTTTTCGGGCAGAAATCTGAAGGGACCCTGTGTCCCCTTGAGATAACCTTTTCCAATGAGTTTACCCGAGCCGATGGCAACCTTTGATTGGGTGATATGATATCCGATGCCAGACGGGTCAACTTGCGGCTCTAAGAAGACCACGAGCCTGTTTTTCTGATAGTCCTTGAGCCCTTCCCAGAATATACTGCCGATGAACGGTATCGAGATAAGACCGAGAAGGACCATCAGGACAACGACCTTCTTATGGAGACCCTTTGTAGCGGTGAGCAGCAAGAACACAAGCAAAAGTATCATTGCCGTGCCAAGGTCCGGTTGTTTTGCAATCATGAGCAAGGGGATAGAGACGAGAGACAGGAATATCTTGAGAAGAGAGATGAGTCTGATCTTATCCTGCATTTCGCTGAGATACCGCGAGAGCGCAATGACGTAAATGAGCTTAAACACTTCCGAGGGTTGAAAAGAGAATACTCCGAGGTTCAGCCACCGCTGGGCACCCATCCCTGTCTTGCCATGAAGGAAGACCAACGCCAGCATAAATAATCCAAAAACATATAGCATACGCGAGAATCTGCTCAGCCATATATAATCGAAGCTAACAAATGCTACTAAGGCAAAAAGACTGAAGAGAAGCCAGTAGAACTGCTTAATGTAGTACGTCGGCATCTCACCAGAGATGGGTGACCGGGTTGCGCTGAATATGGTCGCTATCCCAATAAGGGAAAGCATAGTAACGAGCGTGAAGGTGATCCAGTCGAAGTTATTGATAAGACGTCTGTCAATCTTCATGAAAAGCTTCTTCGTCAGACCCTTCGTTCTGCACGCTGATGCTCTGACTGGTCAGGGGGCGTGTCCCCTGACTGCTTCTCATGAATGCCTCTATCGCCCGCTTTGCGATTGGTGCTGCAGCGCCACCACCGTGCCCGCCATGTTCCACCAGGACAGCCAGGGCGATCGCGGGCTTTTCATACGGGGCATAGGAGACAAACCATGCATGGTCCTTCTGCATTTCAGAAAGGTATTTCGAATCTCTTTTGAGTCCCACTACCTGGGCAGTTCCGGTCTTTCCGCAGATCTGAGTCATCGGAGACCGTGCGGCCCATCCTGTGCCGCCCTGCTCGTTGACCACTCCGAAGAGAGCCTTGTTCAGAATAGCGAAGGTTTCCGGTTTGATATTCAATCGTTTCACTGGTTCTGGCTTATCTTTGAGCAAGAGTATTGAAGGGGTATAAACAGATCCACCGTTAGAAATGATGCTCATTACACGGGCCATCTGAAACGGGGTTACAGCCACATATCCCTGGCCTATGGCAGCATTGAAGGTTTCGCCGAGATACCATGGCTGTTTCTTCTTTTCCTGTTTCCACTTGGTGTCAGGTATTAGTCCGCGCCGTTCCTGCACAAGCATGAGCCCGACTTCGCTGTCGAGGCCTAGTTCCCGCGCATATGAGGCGATCCTGTCAATGCCCAATTTTTTTCCTGTTTCATAAAAGAAAACATCACAAGACTCAACCAGTGCACGGTGCAAGGAAAGGACCCCATGGCCCTTCTTCTGCCAGCAGCCGAAGTGCCATCTGCCGTAGGCTATCCCGCCCTTACAGGTCACCTTCGTATCAGGGGTTATAACCCCTTCTTCAAGGGCTGCGAGCGCCGTGATGATCTTGAATGTGGAGCCAGGCGGATACTGGCTCTGGAGAGCCCTATTCAGTAAGGGCTGCTTTGGGTTTTTTATGATATCTTCCCATTGTCCGGGGGTGATTCCCCGTGCGAACAGATTTGGGTCAAAGGAGGGTTTGCTTGCCAGGGCAAGTATCTCACCGGAATCCGGTTTGAGGGCCACAAAGGCGCCGGTTTTTTCGCCAAACGCTTCCTCTGCCGCCTTCTGGAGATTGATATCCATTGCCAGTTTCATATCTTCACCGCTGACAGAGGGCTTTTCCTGAATGAGCCTGAGTTCTCTGCCGAGGGCATCCACTTCTATCACCCGTTCGCCCGGAATGCCTCGCAATTCTTTGTCATAAAGCTTTTCTATCCCCCACTGTCCTATGAAAGCATCGGGAGGCACGTCCCGAAACTCTGGGTCTGTTGACTGGGACTGCCTCGGCTTACCCAGATACCCTATGAGATGCGCTCCGATGTTTCCAAAGAGGTACTCCCTGCTCACATCCACGTCAATGGAGAGGCCGGGGAAATCAGACCTCCTCGCCTCAATGAATGCAATATCCTTTGGAGAAAGACCCTCTTTGAGCCGAATGGATTCATAGAGACTCCGGTTATGACTGATCCTTTCAGCCAGCGTCCCTTTATCCATGTTGAGGAGTGTGGAGAGGGCTGTCATGTCAATCCTGCCAAGGGTTTGCGGATTGATGGATACTGAATAGTATGGTGAATTTTTTACAAGGGGTATACCATTTCGGTCATAGATTATGCCCCGAGGAGCCGCGACCCTGACTATGCGCAGTCTGTTTTCTTCTGACAGTCTTCTGTACTCATCTCCCTGAAGTAGCTGCAGTTGCCAGAGCTTTATCACGAGGATGAAAAACAGGCCTGCGATTAAGTAGACGACGGATAAAATCTTTTCTGATGAATTTCCGTTACTCTGCATTTTTCGGTTTTATAAAGCCTCCAATGGCCGCATTCACGAGTCCCTGAATTATGATGGTCAGGATTACCTTGGACCATGGGGCAGGGGGTGTTTCGTAGAATGTCTGTGAGAGGAAAACAATGAAGCCGTCCATGATCGTAAGGGAAAAGACAACCAGCATGCCCAGAAGAGGTGTCCATCTGAATACCCCTCCAAAGAGAGAGGATGAGAAAAATCCTACCAAGCCCTTCCCGAGGAGATTCGGTCCGATCATGCCGCCGACAGCCGAATCCTCGATAACACCCATCAACGAACCAACGAGCATTCCTTTTCTTGCAGTGGCATTGATCCCGACATAATACGCTGCGATGACCATGGGCTCCGGTGCAATGCCGAAAATCGAGACCTTTGTCTGGAGAATGAGCGACAGGACAATGCCTAAGACAATGCAGATGTTCCTCATCGTTTTATGATGACAACCTCGTCAAGTTTCGTCATGTCCTGGAAGGGCGTAACTGCTACTTGTTGAAAGATACCGCTGCCCTTTTTGGATACCCGTGATATAAGCCCTATCGGTACTTCAGGCGGGAAGAGGTCATCAAAGCCCGATGTAACAACCACAACGCCTTCCTTCAAGGCCTCCTCTTGGGGGATATATTTTACGATACAGGAGCCCGATCCGGTTCCCGAGAGTATCGCTTCCTTCCGAGTCTCCTGAATCTTCACTGACACAGAGAAATTGATATCGGTTATGAGCAACACGTATGCATAATGATCATTTACCAGGGAGACCTTGCCGATGAGACCCGCAGGGGTAATAACAGCCATATCCTTTGCTATTCCGTGGTCTAAGCCTTTATCGATGATGAGCGTGTTTGCCCATCTGTCCCAGCCTTTTGAAATAATTCTCGCTGTTGCAACATACCTCCTTTCGTTCTCCTTGAGGGAAAGTATCTGTCTCAGCCTCTGATTTTCGAAGAATACCTCCCGGTAGCTCTGTCGCTCCAATTCAAGCCTTCCTATCTTTTCCTTCAGTTTCCTGTTCTCCTCGTCCCTCAACGTGATCTTCCTGAAAGGCTCTTGAAGAGAGGAAGATACCGAATGAAACAGAGCGTTCACTTCGTTGATTGAAGGGTTCATGAATCCAAAAAGAGCGATGCTGCCTCTGTTGCTCTGATAGGTCATAAGGGTGAATGACAGGATAACGAGCAAGAACAGGGGAAAAAGCCGCTTGAGGGACATCAGGTTATGGCGATTTTTTTCAAGAGTTCCAACTCATCGAGCATCTTGCCGACGCCCCGCACAACAGCAGAAAGCGGGTCATCTGCAATGATCACCGGGAGCCCGGTCTCTTGCCGTATGAGTTTATCAAGTCCCCTCAGTAATGCGCCTCCTCCTGCGAGAACAATACCCTTGTCGACAATGTCGGCAGCAAGCTCGGGAGGGGTGTTTTCGAGAGTTACCTTTATGGTGTCGAGGATCACGCTGACCGTCTCGTTGAGGGCCTCCCGGATTTCAGCTTCGCTGACCACAATGGTTTTCGGAATCCCTGATATCAAATCCCTTCCCTTTATCTCTATGGTCTTGACAACGGCTTCATCGACAACACAGGCAGAACCGACTTCAATCTTGATCAACTCGGCTGTCCTATCGCCGATCATGAGGTTGAACTTTCGCTTTACGTAGGCGATGATCGATTCATCCATCTTATCGCCGCCAACCCTGACAGCTTTGCTGTAAACGATTCCGTCAAGGGAGATGACTGCGATGTCGGTTGTTCCTCCACCGACGTCGACGATCATGTTCCCCGATGGCTCGCCCACGGGAAGGCCCACGCCGACCGCGGCAGCCATTGGCTCCTCAATGAGATATACCTCCCGTGCACCAGAAGCCTGTGCAGCGTCCTTGACAGCCCTCTGTTCCACCTGAGTGATTCCCGAAGGGACGCCGATGATTACCCGAGGCGAGAGAAAGCTTTTCCGATTATGAACCTTCTTGATGAAGTATTTCAGCATTTCCCCCGTGGCATCGAAGTCTGCGATGACACCATCTTTCATCGGCCGTATGGCCATGATATTTGCAGGGGTCTTGCCGAGCATCTTTTTTGCGTCTGCTCCGACCGCCACGGTTTTCTTGTTATCTTTCCGCACAACGACGACAGAGGGTTCATTACAGACTATCCCTTTGCCCTTGACAAAGACAAGTGTATTGGCGGTACCGAGGTCTATTGCGAGATCGCTGGAAAACATTCCGAGTATGTTGTCGAAAAGCATTTTCCCTCCTGAAAGATGCGTTGCGTGAGCATCTATGGTTCGCGTGTTTCGTTCTTAAGCGGTGTCTCTTCGATCACCAGAGTTTTTGCCAGTTCGTCTCCGAGCCTCATGCCTTCTTTACTCCCGAGGAGTATCAAAAACTCTACTGACGAGATAATCACGATGAATATCCAACCGATCAGAGGCACTCTATACAGCAATAGCCCCGCTCCGAGGGGAGCATTCCGCAGTATCGATTGCTTCATGGAGCACGGCGCTCCGGTGACGGTCGAGACGACTCCCAGACCCATGAGTCGCTTCCCGATACTCCTCCCGTCAAACAACCCATCGCTGATAAGAAGATAGGATAACCCGGCATAGAAGCCTGCTTTGGGAACCATTTCCGTTACGAGGGCAATAAGGATAAAGTCAAGCGCCTTTGCAAATACCCTGAGGAGCAGGCTGGCCTTCTTTAACCCGTCAGACATCTAAGAATACTACCAGATGCCATGGGTTTTTTTCAATATTGGTTATTTGTTCCTGTTGGTTTCCTTGATGTATTTTTGCACGCAATTTTTGTATTGTATGAGGAGCGAAGGGAAAAGCTTTTCAGAGTGCACACTCCGTACAGGGCGGTAAAGGGTATTTTGATGGGGCGGTTCCTCCGCCGGTTGGAATGTGCCGGGGTGTTGACTTTGCCTTCGGGCCTTGCGCCCGAAACCGTGGCCTATAGCATGAAAGAGTGGGAATCTTTTGTGCTCAGGTCGGCAAAGACGGCCCCGGAGCGGACTGTTCCGGGCAGGACTGCAGACACCGAATCACGACAACCATCAAACGTTGTCGGAGACGCAAGTCGATCAGTGGGAGGGTGTAGTCGGCCCGTCAATACCACGTCGGTCAATCGCAGAGCGAAACTCCCGCTCCCAGGGTCATCTTGTAGTTGATTATGGTTGACTACATCTTGAGGAACAGCCAGATGGTTTTATCGCGTTTACAACAGAGGTTTCTTGACAACTTCATTTCATGAATAATCCATCGTACCGAAATGAGAGACCGTAAAAGGATGGAACTCGTAGTCGCCACGCGCAACAGGAAGAAAATAGAAGAGATAAAGAGGATCCTCGAGGGGGTGCCGGCGGAGCTTTTTACCCTTGATGATTTTCCCGGATGTCCGGAGGTCCTTGAGGATGCTGATTCATTTCGAGGAAATGCGATGAAAAAGGCGTCGGCAGTTGCTCACTTTACAAGAAGGCCTGCTCTTTCTGATGATTCAGGTCTTGAGGTGTACGCGTTGCACGGCGCTCCTGGTGTCTTGTCTGCGCGCTATGCGGGTGAGGAGGCTGATGACAGGAAGAATCTTGCCAAACTCCTCACACAGATGAAAGACGTGGAAGACAGCAGACGGGGAGCCCGTTTTGTCTGTTGCATTGCGCTGGCATTTCCTGACGGCAAGGGAGAGATATTTGAGGGCAGGGCGGAAGGGAGGATTGGAAGAAAGCCGAGAGGCTCCAATGGCTTTGGCTACGACCCTGTCTTCTATCCAGAAGGGCAGGAGAGAACCTTTGCGGAGATGACCGCTGATGAAAAGGATGCATTGAGCCACCGCGGCATGGCGCTCAGGAAATTCAGGGAATATTTCGCCGCGCTCGCGCGTGCATAGAACACGTATCGTCCACAGTTCTCACCCGTCTCAATTGATACCGCAGCCCCTTGGTTGATGATGCAAAAAAAGTCTCGCTGAAGCTTAAAGAGATCCTGAACTCGATTCAGCATCTCTTAATAGGGCTTGTTTTCGGCCTCTTATAAGAAAATTTAATGCATTAATTTTAATTTCTTTCTTGCAAAAAAGTGATTGGTGTCATAAATTAATCTACCGCTTTGGGAAAGGCTGTTCTAAGGTGATATAGTCTTGCCAATTCCAAGGAGAGAAAAAAGAGGTCATCCCGGAATCATTGTCTGATTTTTCTGTGGTGGTCCTGAAAAAGTTTAGACCGAATAGATAGGAGGCATACATGAGGCTGGTACTACTTGGTGCACCAGGAGCAGGAAAGGGGACACAAGCCAAAAAACTCATCGAAAAATATGGAACACCACAAATATCGACTGGCGATCTCTTAAGGGCCGCTGTTGCTGCCGGGACGCCTCTCGGCAAAGAGGCAAAATCGTACATGGATAAGGGCGAACTTGTTCCAGACAGCGTGGTGTTAGGAATGGTTGGAGAGAGACTGAAACAGGATGATTGCAAGAAAGGCTTTATCCTCGACGGCTTTCCACGGAACACAGCGCAGGCGGAGGCATTGGATAAGATGCTTGGGTCACTGGGGATGCCCTTACAAGCAGCATTGAGCGTGGATGTCCCTTTTGATGACCTCATGAAGAGACTTACCGGCCGCAGGACATGCAGGGCGTGCGGCCAGATGTATAATGTCTATTTCAATCCGTCGAAAAAAGAGATGAAATGCGACAAGTGCGGTGGCGAGTTATTTCAGAGGGATGACGATAAGGAGGAGACAATCAAGAAAAGGCTTGAAGTATACGACTCCCAGACAGCACCGCTCATCGGCTATTACAAAGGCAAGGGCATACTGAAATCAGTAAGAGGCACGGGAAGCATAGATAAAATCTTCAAGGATGTTTGCGACACTTTGGGCATTTCATAATCTATTCTTGTCCCTTAATGGATGAAGAAGTACAAAAAATACAAAAGGAGGTAAAGGTATGGCACTGGTAAACCCGCACGGCAAACAAAAAAAGTTGATGCCGCTACTGTTGACAGGAAAGGAACTGCAGGCTGAAAAAGAAAAGGCGAAGACCATTACTCAGGTCAGGGTAACATCGAGGGAAGCTGGAGATCTGATCATGATGGGGATCGGCGGCTTCACTCCGCTCCAGGGTTTCATGGGACACGATGATTGGAAGGGCGTCTGTGATAATTTTATAATGGCTGATGGTACCTTCTGGCCGATTCCCGTAACTCTTTCTACGTCAGAGGGACAGGCCAACAGCATTAAGAAGAACGAGGAGATAGCGCTGGTGGATGAAGAATCCGGCGAACTCATGGCAACCATGAAGGTTGAAGACAAATACAAAATAGACAAAGTTCATGAGTGCAAGCAGGTTTTCAAAACGACGGACGGGGAACATCCGGGGGTCTCTAAAGTAATGTCTCAGGAAGAGGTCAATCTGGCAGGACCCGTTAAGGTGTTGAGTGAGGGAATGTTCCCGAAACAGTTTGCAGGGGTTTATATGAGGCCTTCTGAGACCAGAAAGCTCTTCGAAGCAAAAGGCTGGAGCACCGTCGCATGCTTGCAGTTGAGGAACCCGATGCACAGGTCCCATGAATATCTGGCGAAAATTGCTATCGAGACCTGTGACGGCGTGCTGATCCATCAGCTGCTCGGAAAATTGAAGGCGGGCGATATCCCCGCAGAAGTCAGGGTTAAGGCGATTAATAAACTGACTGAACTTTATTTTGTGAAAGACACGAGTATCCAGGCAGGGTATCCCCTTGACATGAGATATGCAGGGCCGCGCGAGGCATTATTGCATGCGCTCTTCAGGCAGAATTACGGATGCAGCCACCAGATTATCGGTCGTGACCATGCGGGCGTTGGCGAGTACTATGGACCATTCGACGCTCAGAAGATCTTTGATGAAATTCCGAAGGGCGCCCTCGAGACAAAACCGCTCAAGATCGACTGGACGTTCTACTGCACGAAGTGTGACGGGATGGCCTCCATGAGGACGTGTCCCCATGGGAAAGAAGACAGGCTCCTGCTCAGCGGGACAAAATTGAGGAAGATGCTTTCGGAGAACGACCAGGTCCCTGATCATTTCAGCCGCTCGGAGGTTCTTGAAATCTTACGGGAATACTATGCAGGACTGACAGAGAAGGTCGAGATAAAAACACACAAATATGCAGAAGGCGCGTAAAGATTCAAAAGGGTTAGGTAAAAGGGTCAGGGATTGGTTTCCTGCTGATCCCCGATCCCCCAACACCAATCCCCATTATGACGAGAGGGGGTGAAGTTCTATACGGAAGTTTACGGCTTTAGGATAAGGACAAAGTTCAAAACTATACCAAAGACAGGAGGTTAAGGAACATGCCAAGTTTCGTGATTACCGAGAAGTGTGATGGATGTAAGGCTCAGGATAAGACCGCATGTCAGTATATCTGTCCTCATGATCTCATGACCCTTGACAGGGAAAAAATGAAGGCTTACAACCAGGAGCCCGAGCAGTGCTGGGAGTGCTTTAACTGTGTGAAGATCTGCCCGCAGCAGGCGATTGAGGTCAGGGGTTATTCAGACTTCGTTCCACTCGGTTCCAGCACCATCCCTCTGAGAGGCACTGACTCCATTATGTGGACGATCAAGTTCAGAAACGGAGTTCTCAAGAGGTTCAAGTTCCCCATCAGGACAACGGCAGAGGGTTCGGTGGATCCGTATGCAGGGAAACCGGCGCCTGATTTCGCAACACTTAAACAGCCCGGTTTGTTTACCCGTCCGGCAAGAAAAGACTAATCTAGAGGAGGTGAATATAAATGGAAAAAGAGACGTGTACATTTTCATATTGTGCGAAGCCCGAAGTAACCGTAGTTGAAACCGATCTTCTGATCATGGGTGGTGGTATGGCAGGATGCGGCGCCGCATTCGAAGCATGCCGCTGGGCAAACGAAAAGGGACTGAAGGTTGTCCTGGTTGACAAGGCTGCAACGGACAGAAGCGGCGCGGTCGCAATGGGTCTGTCCGCAATTAATACCTATGTTGGTGAAAATAAGACAGCAGATTATGTTAAGTATGTAAGAAACGACCTGATGGGTATTATCAGGGAGGATCTTGTCTTTGACCTCGGCAGGCACGTTGATGATTCAGTTCAGCTCTTTGAGGAGTGGGGTCTTCCGATCTGGAAGAGGGGTGATGACGGATTCTCGCTCGATGGCTTCCAGTCGAGGGAGGCCGGCAAACCGCTGCTGAAAGACGGCGGAACACCGGTAAGATCCGGCAAATGGCAGATCATGATCAATGGCGAGTCATATAAGGTTATCGTTGCAGAGGCTGCAAAGAAGGCCCTCCAGACCAACAGGGAAAAAACCGGCATGGCGCAGAACCATTTTGAAAGAGTTTTAATCACCGGCCCCCTTATGGATGTTAACGGCAAGAATGTAGCAGGAGCGGCAGGCTTTAGCGTTAGAGAGAACAAAATCTATGTCTTCAAGGCGAAGGCCATAATCAACGCAACTGCCGGAGCTGTTAATTGCTTCAGACCGAGGTCGACCGGTGAAGGCATGGGCAGAACCTGGTATCCTGTTATGAGCGCTGGTTCAGGTTATGCTTTCGGAATGCTGGCCGGGGCCGAGCTGACCTTGATGGAGAACAGATTCGTGCCCGCAAGGTTCAAGGACGGCTACGGACCTGTCGGCGCATGGTTCCTCTTTTTCAAGGCGAAGGCGACTGACAGCTACGGAGAGGACTATTGCGCGAATAAAGAGTACTTCGATGACGCTGTTGCCAGATATGGCGATTATGCAAAAGGACTTGGCACTGCTATCAGGAACCATCTCATGATGAGGGCTATGAGGGACGGCAAAGGCCCGATCCTCATGCAGACCCCCGCGGCCATGGAGGCCTTGGGGAAATCCTTCAAAGAGAAACTTGGCGATAAAGAAGGCGCCAAGAAGATGAAACATCTTGAGGCAGAGGCATGGGAAGACTTCCTCGACATGGCGATTGGACAGGCATCCCTATGGGCGGCATGTAATGTTGAGCCTGATAAGGTTCATTCCGAAATCATGCCGACTGAGCCCTATCTCCTCGGTTCCCACGCAGGCTGCGCAGGGTTCTGGGTCAGCGGACCCGGCGATATTCCCGGCACGCCGGCACATTACAGTTGGGGATATAACAGGATGTCCACCATACCCGGGCTCTTTATGGCCGGTGACGTCGTCGGCGCATCAGGCCACAAGTTCTCCTCCGGGTCTCATGCAGAAGGCAGGTTAGCTGCAAAGGCAGCACTAGCCTATATCCTTGACCATCCTGACTACAAACCGACGCCGAAAAAGTCTGCTGAAGAAGTCGCGGCAGAGATCTATCTGCCTTTTGAGCTCTATGAGAAATACAAAACCTACACAACAGCCCCTGAGATTAACCCCAATTACATCGGCCCGAAGGCGCTTCAGTTAAGACTGATGAAGATCGCCGACGAGTACTTTGGCGGTGTCTCAACATGGTATATGACATCAAGGACCATGCTTGAAGAAGGCCTCAAGAAGCTCGAGATGCTCAAAGAGGACGCGGGCAAGATGGCGGCAAAGGACCTCCATGAGCTGCTGAGATGCAATGAGAATTATCACAGAATCCTTTCGGTTGAAGCGCACGCAAGGCACATCCTCTTCAGGGAAGAGTCAAGATACCCTGGTTACTACTACAGAGGAGACTACAACAAGATCGACGATACAAACTGGAAGTGCTTCACCAATTCGAAGTACAATGCCGAGACGCATGCGTGGGAATTCAAGAAGGTTCCCTATGTCGAGATGTTTAAGTAACTGAAGATGTGGGGAGGGCCTCGGCCCTCCCCACAAAATTGCAGATTGCAAAATGCAAGTTGCAAAATACGGTTTTGTTTTGCACTTTACATTTTCTTATGTGCGTTGATGAGTGATTTACTGTCTTAAGGAGGATAACAATGGCAGAGAATAAAGCGGTTCTCATAATCGGAGGAGGCTTCAGCGGGCTCACTGCTGCGGTGGAAGCCGCTGAGGCGGGGTACAAGGCCGTCATCGTCGAGAAAAATCCCTATCTCGGCGGCCGGGTGGCACAGCTCAATAAATATTTCTGGAAGCTCTGCCCTCCTACCTGCGGACTCGAGATACAGTTCAAGAGGATAAAAAACAGTTCGCACATCACCTTTTATACCCTCGCCGAGGTCGAAAATATCAGGGGCGAGGAAGGGAATTTTGATGTGACGGTAAACGTTAAGCCGCGGTACGTGAATGACAGGTGTGTCGGCTGTGACGCATGCGCACAGGCATGTCGTTCCTACCGGGCAAGCGAATTTGATTTCGGTATGAAAAAGACAAAAGCCGCATACCTTCCCTTTGACCAGGCCTTCCCCTTTCAGTACGTGATCGATGATGCCTCTTGCGCGAAAGACTGCAGGAGGTCTTGTCTCGAGGCGTGCAAATACAGTGCAATTGACCTGGATATGAAGCCTGAGACCGTGAAACTCAATGTTGGAGCGGTAGTCATGGCCACAGGATGGAACCCCTATGATGCAACGAAGATAGACAACCTCGGGTTCGGTAAAGTCCCGAATGTCATCACCAATATGATGATGGAGAGGTTAGCAGCACCAAACGGGCCGACAAAAGGAAAGATCCTTCGCCCCTCTGATGGGAAAGAAGTGAAGAATATAGCCTTCGTCCAGTGTGCTGGTTCCCGGGACGAAAACCACCTCCCGTACTGTTCCTATATATGCTGTCTGGCCTCGCTGAAGCAGACGCTGTATGTCAGGGAGCAGTATCCCGATTCGAAGGCCCAGATATTCTATATCGATATCAGGACCCCGGGGCTGTATGAGAATAGATTTTTATGGAAGGTGAAGGACGATCCGAATGTCACCCTGACAAAGGGGAAGGTCGCAGGGGTTAGCGAAGACCCGGTGACAAAGGATGTCATTGTTGAGGCAGAAGATATCTACGGCGGAAACAAGATCAAAGCCGCATTCGACATGGTGGTCCTTGCCACCGGGATGGTTCCCGGGACACAGGAGACAAAGATCACTAAGGATATCTCGTACACACCTGACGGGTTTGTCGACATGACGACTGCGAAAAGAGGGATCTATGCGGTCGGGACACTGAAGAGCCCCGTTGATGTCGCACGGTCATCGCAGGATGCCACCGGAGTTGTCATCAAAAGCATCCAGAGCTTGAGGAGGAGGTAGGGATGGAGAAGAAGTATGGCGTATATATCTGTAAAGGCTGCGGCATAGGCGAGTCCATTGATATAGAGAAGCTCTCGAATGTTGCGATAAAGGATATGAAGATTGGGAACTGTAAGACCCATGACATCCTGTGCAGTCCGGGAGGCATACAACTGATCAAAGATGATATATCGAAAGAGGGGGTTAACACCCTGACGATTGCTGCGTGCTCTCCTCGGGTGAAGTATGAAGAATTTGATTTTCCCGGCGCAATAACAGAGCGGGTTAATATTAGGGAGTTCGTTGCCTGGATGCAGGAACCGAACACGGACGACACACAGAGCTTGGCATCGGATTATCTCACCATGGGTATCATCAAGACCCAAAAAAGTGATCTGCCCGAGCCGAATATCCTTGAGGATCTGAGCAGGACCATACTCGTAATTGGCGGCGGTATTACTGGAATGACTGCTGCCCTTGAGGCGGCCAAGGCAGGACAAAAAGTTGTTTTGGTCGAAAAGGAACCCCGGCTGGGAGGCTTTGTCAACAAGCTCTATAAAAAGATACCCACGGGCGTATTCTTTCGAGAGCCTCTGATCGTCGAGACCGGAATCGAAACGGTAATAAAAGAAGTGGAAAATCATCCCGACATCAAGGTCTATACATCATCAAGAGTCGAAAAAACAGATGGCCAGCCCGGTCTCTATGATGTGACGATATCAGGACAGGGGAATTCTGAAGTTACGAAGGTCGGAGCGATTGTGATGGCGACCGGCTGGGAACCGTATGATGCCACAAAGCTTGACTACCTCGGATATGGCAAATTCAAGGATGTGGTTACCAATATAGAATTTGAGGAAATTGCAAAGAAGGGGAAGATCAATAGACCTTCTGATGGGAAAGAGGCGAAGAAGGTCGCCTTTATCCAGTGCGCCGGGCAGCGGAATCCCGAACATCTTCCCTATTGCTCTTCGATGTGCTGTGCAACATCCCTGAAGCAGGCAAAGTATGTGAGACAGAATCCTGATTCCCTCGCGATGATATTCTACATAGATATCAGGACGCCGGGAAGACTTGAGGCGTATTATAAAGAGGCCCAGAACGACCCCGGCGTCATGATGACGAAGGCGGATGTAAAGGGCGTTTCCGATGCGGGTAACGGGAATCTCTATGTCGAGATGGAAAATGCCCTCTTCGGCGAAAAGATGAAGGTGGAAGCCGACCTGGTCGTTCTCGCCACCGGCATGGTGCCTACCACAAGAGCTCCCCAGGAATATCTTGAGGGGATTGCCCAGGCAGCAGCGAAGGGAGACGATGCCAAGAAGGCCTATCTGGAGTCGACCCCGAAACCGGAATTCATCCTGAATCTCGGTTATCGGCAGGGCCCTGAGATACCTCCCCTTGAAGGCGCGTCAGGGTTCGCGGATTCGAACTTCATCTGCTTCCAGTATGAGACAAGAAGGACCGGCGTCTATGCAGCGGGCGGCGTGCGGCAGCCGATGAACATGGCAGAAGCC
>JBEKCV010000069.1:0-21044 GCA_050014695.1 Thermodesulfovibrionales bacterium | reverse complement strand
TTCGGAAACTTCATGAAGTTGAAGGACGGCTGGATCACATCAAAACGGCCTGACTTGACCGCAGTCATCAGGAGTTCCTCCATATTGGTCGGCCCGTGAGAAGAGGTGCCGAGAAAACGGATCTTCCCCGCCTTCTTCAGTTCAGCCGCGGCCTCGAACATCTCCTCACTGAGGAGCCTTGCTTTCTCGGCTTCCAGGTCTTTGTTCATCTCGCCTATGGCGTGTACAAAACAGAAATCGAGGTAATCGGTCTTCATCCTCGAGAGGCTTCCCTCGACCGCGGCCAGGTAATCTTTCTTCTTCGAACCCAGAGGGAGATGACCGGGATAGGGCTGGGGGTTACAGAATTTCGAGGTCATGATGACCTTGTCCCTCTGAATCTTGCCCATGGCTTCGCCGATCGTCTTTTCAGATTGGCCGTAATCCGGGGCGGTGTCAAAATAGTTGATGCCGCTGTCCACAGCCCTGAGGACCATCGAGGAGGCCGAAAGTTTTCCGGCACCGAAGGAAATATCGCTCATCTTCAACCCGGTCTTCCCGATTTCACGATAACTCTTGACAGTGGGGGTGTCGGAAACTGCTTCCGCATGAAGCGGAGGGACTGTCACCGTGGCCGCGGTGACAGCCGCAATCTTGAGAAACTCCCGTCGTTTCATACTGAGACCTCCTCATCCGGCTGATGGAAAATACCACGCCGAAAAGTTATTAATACGCGCTCATATATTCTTAGCATACACTAAATCAGCGCAAATTTTTACTGGGGCCGACCACAGCATTTCGTATCGATTTCTATTTGAGGCAACGGGTCACGAGGAAAAAATGCTGCAAGGATTAAGAATAACGGGATGAAGAGATCGCCCTATCTATACAGACTATACAGAACGTGCGGATTTTCAGGAGAACACCGGATAATCCCCGCTTTCGTCACGAACTCAAGAGCGTGGATTCCTTCTGTTTCTGACCAGAAGAGGAAACGCGACATCGCCCTTTTTGAAGGCGGCGACGTGCAGTATTCATCATCTGCCGACTACGAGGACTACAAAGCTATCCTTAATCATGGTCGGCCGCGAGTGCGGTCCCTGCGACGTCGCGGAAGGCAGCGAAGAGAATTTCGCTGCAGGCAAATAGATACGGTGGGTTTTCGTGTCGATGGCCATTGTTCGGGCGCCCTGCTGGGTAGTGACAGTCTCGGCCACCTCAAAGTTGCCCGGGGATGACTCGCGAATTACCGTCAGGGTCCCATCTCCGTTGGAGCTGAAGGCGAGTGCTGTCCCGGGGTCGTAGCCGTTTCCATCAACCCCTCCGCCAATCGGAATAGTCGCAATCACTTTCTCCGCGTCCGTATCCAGAACGACCATGATGCGATTGTGGCATCCCGAAAAGACCCGGTGATGCCCCGGATCAATTCCCATGCCCGTTGGTTCCAGGCAGGGCTTCAGCGAATACCGCTTCAACACCTCCAGTGTTCGGCTGCCGATTTTCGCGATCTCACCTGTGTCTTCAATATTGACGAAGATATTGCCCTTGCCATCCGTCACCGCAAATTCTGGCTTGCCACCGAGTGCAATCGTGCCGACAACCTTCCCGGCGATGGCGTCGAACACCGTAGCATCCTTGCTGCGGCCGTTGAAAGTAAAGACCCTTTGGGAGACAGGGTCGTATAAGATGGCGTCAGGATTTTCTCCGGTTTTCACTTGCCCCAGAACCTTCAGCGTCCTCAAATCAAAGATCGTTGAGGTATTTGCCTGCCCGTTGCTAATAAAACCGCGATTCAGCTCGGGTGCCAAGGCGATCCCGTGCACTCCCGGAGTGTCGGGGATATCACCTGTGACCTTATCCGTGTCGATATCGAGCACCATAACGTGAGAGCCCCGGGAAATGTACAGTCGCCTCGCTGCGTTATCTACGGTCAGGTAGTCCCATGCGCCTTCGCCGCCGAGTTGCAGTTTTTTAATAACATGGTAACCGGGTTCGGCAGCAAAGGCCGTTGCGCTCGAAGCCAGGCACCAGAGTAAACACAGTGAATTGAAGAAAAATGCTTTCACCGGGTCACCGCCTTTCACGATTATTGGAAGTGATATGAGCATAGCACTTCCCACCAGCAATCTTCAATGGAAACACGCGAACGGCCCGAATCTTGAAGGAATTGTAACCAAACACCTTTCTTAACCGTCTATAAATCGTCTATAATAGCGTTTTTTGAACACTGGGAGGAGTTTTTACGAGTAGTGGCCTAAGGAGCGATAGCCGATTGAACATAATGAGAAGCGGTATGGCAGTTATAGGCGATAGAAGCTATCTGAAATTCCTTGCCTTTTCAGGTCGCGTATGGTTTTTTGCCATCACCTTTATCATGCAGCCTATCGGAGTGCAAGCGCGAGATCTATAGGACATGAATGCTTCTCCCGATATGGTCATGTCGCAGGCAAAGTCTCGTCTCACCCTCACCCAAGGGCAGAATCAAAAATGAGACCGATCGTCGAGGAAAGCTTGCAGAAGCGTCGTGAGATAGTGAGAAATGGCTCGGAGGTCAAGGAGGCACTGAAAGGCCGGCTGCAGGAGTTTCGCTGGTCCACCGATATGCGAATCGGAAAGATTCTTACTGAGGAGTGAATGAAGGAGTATCAAAAGCTTCGGGCAGAAAGAGTGAGAAGACGCAGCGCAGCCATATGTAACGCAGCAGGGGATTCGCACTGGTGGGATGCTGGGTTGTTAGAAAATGATACGGACTACCAGAGACCTGTTTTCCCTGGCTGTAAAGAGTTGGAAACACCTCGGGCACTCTTTTGCGTTCAATCAGCTACCGTCGGAGTCGGTGCTGCAGAGGGCATCTAACCTGTAAACGGGAGAGATACTTATGCGACGAACTGTTGGAATTACCATTCTGATAATTGCGGCGATAGCCGTGATTGGCGCCGGGGCATGGTGGCTCAAGTCCAAAGGGAACAGAGTTTCGATGTTCCGCACGGTGCAGGTGAAACGAGGAGATCTGGTTGCCACGATCAGCGCAACAGGCACGGTCGAGCCGGAGGTCGTAGTGGACATAGGGGCTCAGGTTGCAGGATTGATCGCCTCCTTTGGCAAGGACAAACACGGGAAGAGCATTGACTACGGTTCGAGTGTGGAAGAAAACGGCGTGCTTGCCAAGATCGACGATTCTCTTTATGCCGCTACGGTGGAAACCGCCAAGGCTCAATTGCTGCAGGCCCAAGCCAACAAGATCAGCGCCGATGCTAATATTCTTCAGATGAAGGCAAAATTGGTGCAGGCCCAGGCGGACTGGGGTCGGGCTCAGAGACTCGGCCCGTCCGAGGCGCTGTCACAGAGCGCCTACGACCAGTACCAGGCCAACTACGAGGTCGCCAAGGCTAACCTGTCGGCGGCTGAGGCAGCACTGGATCAAACGATAGCGGCGATCGCGCAAGCCAAGGCCAGCCTTAACACAGCTGACATCAATCTCGGTTACTGCACCATTAAGACTCCCGTCAAGGGTGTTATTATTGACAGACGTGTTAACATTGGCCAGACCGTCGTATCCAGTCTCAGTGCACCGAGCTTGTTCCTTATTGCGAAAAATCTCAAGCGCATTCAGGTTTGGGTGTCGGTCAACGAAGCAGACATCGGCAGCATTTCTGTAGGCCAGCCGGTAACGTTCACCGTGGATGCGTTTCCCGACCAGGAGTTCCAGGGGTATACCAACAAAATTCGCCTTAACGCTACGATGACGCAGAACGTCGTCACGTATACCGTCGAGGTCAATACCAACAATGACGATGGCAAACTCTTGCCCTATCTGACAGCCAACGCGAAGTTCGTGATCGGCCGCCGGCAAAACGTGCTAACGGTCCCCAATGCGGCGCTGCGGTGGTTACCGCAATCCAGCCAGATTGCCCCGGATGCCCGCAAAAAGCCCAATGCTTCAGCCGGCTCATCGAGACGAGACCGCAGCGGCGGCTCTGACACCGTTGGCACATCGCAGGCCCGCGGAACCATTTGGGTCGAGCAAGGCAAGTTTGTTCGGCCTGTCCGTGTGAACACCGGGTTGTCGGACGGCACGTCGACAGAGGTCGCAGGCAGGGACCTGATCGAGGGCATGCCCATAGTCGTCGGCGAACAAGAGCAGGGAGTTGCGCCCGCCCCGGGTGCTGAGCGTAGTCCCTTCACGCCCCAAGTGGGTCCGGGCATGCGTCAACGCCAAGGCCAGGAGGGTGCCCCAGCCCCTGGCGGACCCGGCGGCCAGGGTGGCCCTGGAGGCCAACGCTGAAGCTCGCGGAGAGATAGCCCTGTTATGCATTTGATCGAACTTAGAGACATCCGCAAGACCTACCGCCTCGGCGAGGTTGACCTACCGGTGCTCAAGGGAGTTTCGCTGAACGTCGACCGAGGAGAACTCGTGGCGTTGATGGGCGTCAGCGGCTCCGGCAAGAGCACACTGATGAACATCCTCGGCTGCCTGGATAATCCGACTTCAGGCGAGCACTGGCTGGACGACCAGGAGGTTTCCCGGCTCACCGCGAAAGAACAGGCCCGATTGCGAAACCGGATCATTGGTTTCGTTTTTCAAAGCTTCAACTTGCTGCCGCGCACAACGGCGTTGGAAAACGTCATGATGCCGCTGACCTACACCAAGGAAAACCTGAGTGAGCATCAAAAGAAGCACCGCGCCGCCGAGTTGCTCCGGAAAGTCGGGTTGGCGGATCGCGCTGATCACCAGCAGTCTCAACTTTCGGGCGGCGAACAGCAGCGCGTGGCGATCGCCCGGTCGCTGGTCAACCACCCGCGAATACTCCTGGCCGACGAGCCGACCGGCAACCTCGATTCGCGCACCAGCGACGAAATCCTCCAGATGTTCCAGCAGCTCAACAGCGTCGACGGCATCACAATCCTCCTCGTAACCCATGATCCCGGCGTCGCACACTATGCCCGACGGATCATCCGTATTAAGGACGGCCTCTTGGAAGATAGTACAGATCTGCACAAACCCGGAGGTGCTGCATGAAATCGTACAGCACCCTGAAAACGGCTTTAGGTGCGCTCCGGCGTAACGTCCTTCGCACGCTGCTCACCACCCTGGGCATCGTCATCGGCGTCGCAGCGGTGATCACGATGATGGAGATCGGCAAAGGCGCGACGATCGCCATCCAGCGTACCATGGCCAGCATAGGCGCTAATACTCTCGTGGTCTTGCCCGCGGCCCTGACCGCCAGCGGCATCAACTATGGGGCCGGCAGCATGATGACGCTAACGCCGCAGGATGCGGATGCGATCATCAAAGAGTGCCCCGCCTGCGGCAGTGTGGCTCCGATCGTGCGTGCCCGCACGCAGGTGATCTACGGCAACCGCAACTGGGTGCCAACGTACGTCTACGGCACTACTCCGCCGTTTCTGCAGGTGCGCGAATGGACCGATCTGGACGAGGGTGAACCGTTCACCGAGCATGACGTTCGCAACTCCAGCAAGGTGTGCCTGATCGGTCAGACAATCGTGACAGAGTTGTTCGGCGGCCAACCGCCCCTCGGGAAAGAGATCCGCATCCGGAATGTGGCCTTTAAGGTCGTTGGCGTTTTGCGGAAAAAGGGCGCGAACATGATGGGCATGGATCAGGACGATATCATTTTGGCACCGTGGACGACGATCAAATATCGCGTGGTCGCCTCCTCCTTAAGCGGTGCTAACCAGAGCACCACAAACACAGCAAGCACCGCTGAAGTCAATACGCTCAGTCTCATTTACCCAGAGCTCGCGCAGAATCTCTACCCGGTTCCCACGGACACTGAGGCGGCCGACGCGCCGCAACCGATCCGGTTTACCACCGTGGACCAGATCTTGACCGCCGCGCGGTCAAGCAGCCAGATTCCCTCTGCCATCCAGCAGATCACCTCGGTGCTGCGGGAACGTCACAACCTTCGCGACTCGAAGCCGAATGACTTCAACGTTCGTGATATGACCGAGATTACGAAAGCGATGAGTTCAACGACAGAGATGATAACCAAGCTGCTGTTGTGTGTGGCGATGATCTCCCTGGTAGTCGGCGGTATCGGCATCATGAACATTATGCTCGTCTCGGTCACTGAACGAACGCGTGAGATCGGTCTGCGCATGGCGGTGGGCGCCGAGCCGGGCGACATCATGCGGCAGTTTTTGACCGAGGCAGTTGTGCTGTGCCTTCTGGGCGGCACAATGGGCATAGTGCTGGGCCGCAGCAGTTCGTACATTATAACCTCGGTATTGCACTGGCCAACCGCGGCTTCGGTAAGTGCGATCGTGGCTGCCGTGGTCGTGTCGGCCAGCGTAGGGGTTATTTTCGGTTTCTATCCGGCGTGGAAAGCGTCGCGGCTCAATCCCATCGAGGCGCTTCGGTATGAGTGAGGCGGCACTGACGAACGCACACGAGAAACAACCCTCCTTTTCGGTCTTTATCGCGCTGGCCGGATTGGGCGTGTTGATATTAAGCAGTGGTTGCATGGTCGGCCCGAATTATAAGCCGCCGCAGTCTACCGCCCCCCCTGAGTGGGTCGGAGTGACCAAGGCGGCTCCTAGCCAACCATCCGTAGCCACCGCGCAGCCAGCCGACCTCACGCAATGGTGGCGGCAGTTCAATGACCCGACCTTGAACGAGCTGGTCGAGGAAGCGATGAAAGCCAACCTGGATCTGCAAGTCGCCGAGTCGCGCTTGCGCCAGGCCCGCGCCATGCGGGGCGTGGTCGCCGGAGGCTTGTGGCCGTCAGTTACTGCCTCAGGCAGCTATCAGCGTTTTCTGCAGCAGAATGCCGCGCAGAACGAGCTTGGTGAACAAAATCTTTATCAAGCCGGTTTGGATGCCCTATGGGAACTCGACATCTTCGGCGGCCAGCATCGCAACGTCGAATCAGCCGACGCCAATATCCAGGCCGCGATCGAAAACATCCACGACGTGCAGGTCACCCTCATCGCCGAAGTGGCGCTCAATTACATCCAGCTCCGCGGCTACCAACAGGAGATTGTGGTCGCGCAAAAAAATCTGAAAGCCCAGCAGGACACTGCCAACATCACACGTAAACAACTGAACGTGGGCTTCGAAAATGCGCTCGACGTCGCCAACGCCGATGCTAATGTCGCGACGACCGAGTCTCAAATCCCGGTCTTTGAGACCTCCGCGCGGCAATCCATCTACGCGTTGAGCGTGCTGTTGGCCCGGCTACCAGGGGATTTGTTGAATCAGTTGTCGCCGATGGGCAACATCCCCAGCGTGCCGGCGCGAGTCCCCGCCGGCTTGCCGTCCGACTTGCTGCGCCGTCGGCCCGACATCCGCGAGTCCGAGGCGCAACTGCATGCCGCCACCGCCCAAATCGGTGTCGCTGTCGCTGACTTCTTTCCGGCGTTCTCATTGACCGGCTCGGCGAACTGGAGCAGCTTCCTCCTTCGCACGTGGTGGAACAAATCCAGCCTATCGGTCGGGGCTGGTCCAGGTGTGACGTGGCCGATTTTCCAGGGAGGCGCAATTGCGTCGAACGTACGGTTGCAGGAGGCGCTGCGCGACCAGGCGTTCATCACCTACCAGCAAACAGTTTTGGCAGCGTTTCAGGATGTCGAGAATGCGCTTATTGCGTTTGCCAAGGAACAAGAGCACCATAAGTCTCTTACCGATGCCGTGGTAGCCAACCGCAAAGCCGTGGATTTGTCATTGCAGCTTTTTACCGAGGGGCAGACCGATTTTCTCAATGTGGCCACCGCCCAGCGTTTGCTCTACGCCGCCGAAGACGCGTTGGTGCAGAGCGAGGGCAACATCTCCACCGATCTCATCGCCCTGTACAAAGCCTTGGGCGGCGGTTGGGAATCCGTACCGCCTGAACCCTTAACTTCGGCAAATGGTACTGCCGAGGCAAAAAGCCATGGGAAGGAATGAAGAGCACGTGACGGAATCGCCAGAAGGATATCGGGACTCGGAAGGATTTCAAGCACATGCCGTCAAGAGCTGCGGAAAGCTCGGGGAACGAGCGCAGAGGAGCCTTCCTGAGTGAACGATGGGCTCTTCCCCGGCCGGGATATCGGTAAGCTCTTGAGGCTGGTGCAAACGCCCGATCAGATCCACGAGCCGCCCTCGCTACACTCGGCTGAAGGCATGCAACAGCTGCGTGCTCGAAACAACCGGGGTCACCACCAAGAAGATGGCATGAGCAAAACCCGTTCATATCGTTGGTATCGGTGAATGAGAGAAAGAGCCATCAGATGGTTGTCATTCTTTTTTGTTCTCCTCGTCCTGAACCAGTCTCCTTGTGCCAGCGCCGCCGCCTCACAGGATCAGAAAAACTTTCTTTGGAAGGTGGAAGCGAAAACCGGAGCCGTCTATCTTCTCGGCTCCCTGCACTTTCTGAGAAAAGAAGCCTATCCCTTGAACAAAAAAATCGAGGATGCCTTCGAGGGGTCTGACGTTTTGGCCGTGGAGGCGGATGTCAACGACATACAGCAGATCGATATCTCAAGGTTCATGGAAAGCGCACTCTACTCAGACGATGACTCACTCGAAAAACACGTCTCGCGGGAAACCTATGCGCTCACGAAAAAGGAGTTCGAAGAAGTCGGGTTTCCCCTCGAGCTTGCCAAGAGGGAAAAACCCTGGTTTGTCGCACTGACCCTGTCATCTCTCGAACTGATACGATCGGGATTCGACCCGACCTACGGCATAGACATGCATTTTCTCTCAAAGGCGAAGGGGAGCAAGAGGATCGTGGAACTCGAAAGTCTCGATTATCAGATCAAACTCCTATCCGGTTTTTCTGATGCAGAGCAGGAGCAGTTTCTGCTCTATACCCTAACCGATACGAAAGCCGTGAGCGAGGAGACCGACGAGCTGCTGCAGGCGTGGAAGACGGGGGATGTGAAAAGGCTGGAATCCTTCTTAGCAAAATATGCCGGAGAAGGCGGAGGGACCTCTACGGTTTATGAAAAACTCATTTTCGAAAGAAACAGAACGATGGCCTCCAAAATCGAGGAGTTCCTGAAAACAGGGCAGACCTATTTTGTTGTCGTCGGTGCCGGACACCTGATCGGGGATAAGGGAATTATCGAGCTGCTCAGGCGAAAGGGATACCGTGTTCAACAGCTATGACAGCCGACCCTATCACGTGCGACACGTATTGGAGCGGAAGCTTCAGGTTGGCCACGCCTCAAGCCTGCTGTTGACTCTTCACAAATTCCTCAATCTGCGTTATTAATGGAGCATCAAGGTCGAGAAATCGAACTCCATACTGGTACAGGTCAGATGCCTTTCGTTCCACCCTTACGACTTCGCCACTCACGGTTATTTTGCGCTGCATTACAAATGAACATGTGAGTTTATCCCCCTGCGAAAAGACCTTCTCCGTCTGAAGCAAAATGCCTGTAGCACTCACATTCTGCGAGATGGCGAAAAAGAAATCATCCCGGGACCTCCCTTCAACAGTAACTTTTACTAAGCCCCTTAGGTTGCCCCTCTCCGATATATTCAGTAGGTCCTTTACCTTGCTTAAGAGATCTTCCGACTTTACCGGTTTTGTTATGACAGCATTCGCTCCGCATGCCTGACACCGTTTGATCTCAGATTTGTTCTCTCTGCACGTGATGATTATTCCGACGGCTTTCTGGGCCTCCTCTTTCCCTGCTCTTATGGCGGCACAGAGTTTGTCCCCAGCCATTCCTTCCATATGAAGGTCCACAATAAGAAGGGCCCCCTTCTCCTTCCGGTGAATCGAAAGTATTTCTTCGGCTGATGCCGCAGTGTATATGCGAACGTTGCTCTTCGCCAGGCTAGTTCTCCCTTCGAGTAAAAACTTTTCGAGACTGTTTATAACGATTACGTTCTTCATACTAATAATTGTAACATCAAACAGCCAAAATCATAGCTCTTTTTTTTGACGCTCAGTCGGGCATTCTCATCTCATTTCGTGGAATCTTTGCACTCGACAGGAGGAGAGACACAAACTGAACCAGTAAGCATACGAAACGATTCTCCGACAAGCGTGCTTACGCCTCTCCGTAACCGGTGCAAGTGAGCTGCATCAGACCCTTCGGGCTTTTTTTGCCAGGTTCGTTTTCCCTATTTGGAGCGATCACCAATCTTCAGTCTCTATGACATCTCACTGTGCGGAACAGGTGATTTCTGAGAAAGCTGTTACCCGATGCCGGTGAAAAGTTGCGGGGCCTCTATAGGGGCATGCGTACAAAAAGTTATTTCTCTGTAGTCAACGCACTCAGAATTTGTTATAATTTGCGCAATAAAAAATAGACAATCAGGATTGGGCATTCGTGTGGTCCGCCAATTTACGTCAAGGAGAAAAGTATGAAGAAACAAGTGACCTGGTTTCTCGATCTGCATCGCAACGGCCAATTGAACTTGGACCCGCCGTATCAGCGGAGAAGCGTATGGACGCTCAAGGATAGAAAGTTTTTTCTCGATACTATTTTCAGAAACTATCCCTGCCCCGCAGTATTCCTCCATAAGGAGGTGGGTGAAAATGCAGAAAAGATGACCTATCATGTGATTGATGGAAAACAACGCATCGAAACCATCGTCCTGTTTGCTCAGAACTCTCTCGCGATGGACCCCGGATACGGCGACGTGCGTTTGGACGGCAAAAAGTGGAAAACCATAGAAAACGAGCAGGATCTCAAAGAGCGGTTTCTCAATTATGACTTGAGCGTCGAGTACATCGACACCCATGACAAGCACTTTATTAACGAGGTCTTCGATCGGTTGAACAGGACATCGAGAAAACTCGAACGCCAGGAGTTGAGACACGCGAAGTATGACGGCTGGTTCATAACCGCGGCTGAAGCGGAAGCTGAAAAGGAGGAATGGGAACGCCTTGGTGTGGTCACGAAGGCGAGAATGAGAAGGATGAAGGATGTTCAGTGCATATCAGAACTCCTGATAGTCCTCCTCAAAGATGCTATCGTCGGCTACAGTCAGGACGCCCTCGATACCATATATGCCGAATTCGACTCTCCCCACGAAACGTTTCCGGATTTTCGTGAGACTGATTTTCAGAGTAAGCTCGACCTCACGAAGGGATATATTATTCAGATGGAATGTCATAATTCTGCGGTCACAAAATCTGTCAGGGGCTTTACCGATTTCTATACTTTATGGGCTTTTGTAGCACTTAATCTGGATCTTTTGGCGGCTCCGGAGATCAACGCCCCTCGGTATTCGCAATTCATGAGCAACGTCACGGCATTGCTCAAGACGAAAGATATCAATCTTTTACGGAACTATGAAAACAGCGCTTATGTATATCTCAAGAACTCCGTTCAATCAAGTACGGATTATCCCCAAAGGGTCGCCCGAAACACCGTCCTGGAAAGCGTCCTGTTGAAAAGTTCTCCGCCCGAAAGAGCTGTCCCTCTGCCCGCCAACGCCGGCTCCCCTTCTCTTCCAGTCGCGTAGGTTTTCACGGGGGACGCTCATGGCAGCGTCGGTGAACTCACAAAGCTTGAAGCAACGCCCCTGGAAGTTTAACGCAGACCGAATCACAACGGTCAGGAAAATTGCATTGGAAAGGTTGGATCGTCTCGCAGAGAACACAAAGCTACCATGGAGATTGCTGGAATCAGCATGACAAGCTGCTCCGTATATCGAGGATAACGCTGGCGATACTGAAAAAAGATGAAAAAATATGTTCAGGATCTGGACCAAAGTACAAATCCTTACGCTTCGTTCGAACGATATCCTTTTAAAGCAGTTGTATTTTAGAATACCTTATGTTTACAGAAATCAAAGGACAAGTGGAGAGGATCACCTACCACAACGAGGAGAACGCCTTTACTATTGCCAAGGTGAAAATCGGGGGCAGACACGATCTTGTCACGGTAGTCGGAAATCTTCCTTCTGTATCCCCTGGAGAAGTCCTGAAACTGAAGGGGGAGTGGCACAACCACCCGAAATTTGGCGAACAGTTCAAGATAACCTCCTACGAATCCGTTGTTCCCGCCACAGTCAAAGGCATTGAGAAGTATCTTGGTTCGGGCTTAATCAAGGGGATTGGGCCAATTATGGCAGCGAGACTGGTTGCCACATTTGGGCTGGAAACCCTCCAGGTCATCGAAACCGATACCACGCGGTTAGCGGAAGTTGATGGTATCGCGGATAAAAGAATTGTGATGATCAAGAAGGCGTGGGATGATCAGAAAGAAATCCGCGAAGTCATGGTATGGCTTCAGGGAAATGGCGTCAGCCCTACCTATGGAGCTAAAATCTACAAACAATATGGGAAAGAATCCGTCACGATAGTCCAGCATAATCCTTACAGGCTCGCCACCGATATATTCGGGATTGGTTTCATTACAGCCGACAAGATAGCAGAACAGATCGGTATATCCAAAGAATCACAGATGAGAGCAGAGGCGGGAATCCTTTATGTCTTGCACCAGTTGTCAGATGATGGTCACGTGTATTATCCCTACGAGCCTTTGGTGGAGGAATGCAAAAAGATCCTTGGGCTTGAGAGGGACATTATTGTCAAGGCTTTTGGCAAGATAGCGACAGACAAGAAGATCATCATTGAAGACCTGAACACGGAAGAACTCAAAGAGAACAACAAGGCGGTATATCTTGCTAGATTCCATGCGTGTGAGGTCGGGATAGCAGCAAGACTCAGAGCATTGATGGTAATTCCGAAGACCCTGAGATACTTTGATCGAGACAAAGCCATTGATTGGGTTCAGGGGGAACTTAAGATCCAGCTTGCCGAAAATCAAACAGTGGCTGTCAAAGAAGCTATTGAGAAAAAAGTGCTGGTCGTGACAGGTGGTCCAGGCACTGGCAAGACCACCATTATTAATTCCATCATCAGGATCTATAAGCGACTGGGTCAAAGGGTCCTCCTTGCAGCACCCACAGGAAGAGCCGCCAAAAGGATGCAAGAGGCAACAGCACATGAAGCCAAGACCCTCCACCGCCTTCTTGAGTTCAGCCCCAAAGAGGGAAGGTTTAAACGGGATGAAAATAACCCCGTCGGGGCAGACTTGCTTGTGATCGATGAAGCCTCAATGGTCGACACTGTACTGATGTTTCAATTCCTCAAAGCTGTGCCCACAGAGGCTACGCTGATTCTTGTGGGGGATGTTGACCAATTACCATCAGTGGGGGCCGGGAATGTCCTGAAGGATGTTATAGATTCGGGATTGGTCCCTACCGTTAGGCTCACCGAGATATTCAGGCAGGCAAAGGAGAGCATGATTATCGTGAATGCCCACAGAGTCAACAGCGGTGAGATGCCTTTGGTCACGCATCACGGGAGTCATCCCCAGGACTTCTTTTTCTTCCAGCAAGAGGAACCTGAAAAAGCCCTGGAGAAGATCGTTGAACTGTGTAGGGAGAGGATTCCCCAGAGGTTCGGCTATAAACCTATTGATGATATCCAGGTCTTGACCCCCATGCACAGAGGAGTTGTTGGGGCATCTAACCTGAATACGGAACTGCAGAAATGTCTTAATCCTTCAGCCGATGAATTCACGCGGGGGGGGAAGGTCCTGAAGGTGGGAGACAAGGTCATGCAGATCCGAAACAATTACGATAAAGAGGTCTTCAACGGGGATATCGGCAGAATCACCAGAATCGACCGAGAAGAACAAGAGATTGTGGTCAACTATGGTGGAAGGGCTGTTCCCTATGATTACCCTGACCTTGACGAAATTGTCCTGGCTTATGCCGTGTCGGTTCACAAATCCCAGGGGAGTGAATACCCCGTGGTGGTTATCCCGATCATGACCCAGCACTATATGCTGTTGCAAAGGAACCTGCTGTATACAGGAATCACAAGAGGAAAGAAAATGGTTGTTTTAGTTGGAACAAAGAAAGCTGTGGCGATAGCGATCAAGAACAACAAACCACAAAAAAGGCATACTTTGTTGAAGGAAAGATTGATTGCTGTTATGCATCCAGGAGTCGGGAAACAGGATAAGACAACATGAACAAAACAAAAAGAAATGATCCCTGTCCCTGTGGACCATGGAAGCAATAGAAAATGCAATAGTCAGTATTTGCGATGACAGCTCTCGTAAACGGAATTACTGACTTTCATTTTCATATGGAAGTCCTCGCCCCCACCTTTCTGGTCTGGCTTAATACGTTCAGGAGAGAAGAGAGCTGGCGTAGTAGCCGAGATGGCTCTATCTCCAGCTCCTCCTGGATTTCCTAGCGGAAAGATAATGGATAACGTTTCAGGTTGGCGAAACATGATATAACGCTGATTACAAGCCTCACCCCTGCCTTATAATGCCTTTTTCCATTGAATTCAAGAATGTTGATCGCAGGATATCACTCATGAGGGCTTTTTTGACCGGCGTTAATTTCAAAGGGTCTTCGCGTAAGAGTGTGGGTCATTTTATATCTCTTTGAGCATGCACGTAAGGATTTTCAGCCGCAAGTACTCCTCGTCTCTTAGTCTGTATGCCCTTCTCTGGATGACCCTGATCTTGTTGTTTAGCCCTTCGACGAATCCCAAAGACACTTTGTTCTCCGGCTTGCTATAGGCGGCTATGCCATCCCAGTGCCGTTCGATCATCATAGGGATGTTTCCTTCACCCCTTGTTTGAGACCCTGACAATATCGTATTTGATAGGGATGTCATGATAGCGGGATGAAGGTTGTTATGCAGCAATGGACCATGGAGCCTGTCGACTTTCTATCGTTTCATCGTTTTCATTCTTTCATAACAGATTCCAAGGTTAGAACGCGCCTTTGCGAAGTCAGGTTTGAGCTTCAACGCGGTTATGAATTCATTTACTGCTTCATCAAGGCGGTTCTGATGGAGATATGCGATTCCAAGATTATTATGGGTCTCTGCAAGGTCAGGCTTGAGCTCTACTGCAGTTATGAATTCATTTATTGCCTCATCAAGGCGGTTCAGCTTTAGATATGCGGTTCCAAGATTATAATGTGCATCGGCAAAGTAAGGCTTGAGCTTTACCGCAGTTATGAATTCCTTTACTGCCTCACCAAGGCGGTTCTGATTTCCATATGCATTTCCAAGATTATTATGGGTCTCTGCAAGGTCAGGCTTGAGCTTCACTGCAGTTATGTATTCATTTATTGCCTCATCAAGACGGTTCTGATGTAGATAGGCGTTTCCGAGATTAGTGTGGGCCTCTGCAAGGTCAGGCTTGAGCTTCAACGCAGCGATGAATTCATTTACTGCCTCATCAAGACGGTTCTGCTTTACATATACGATTCCAAGACTATTATGAGGCACTGCCGCATCCGGCGACTTTCTCACCGTATCGGTAAAAAGGGTTAAATCATCTCCCCAGACAGCATTTCTGCTCACTGTCCCAACGGAATAGACAACTGACACTGCAAGAGAAATGACAACCAGGCCGGAAGCGAGACCGGGTTTAACGGCCTTGGCCCATGAAAGCGCCACAGCTATCAGCAGTACAAAGCCAAAGGAGGGAAGATACAGATACCTTTCAGCAAAGACGTTTTCCCCAAGTGCCGGTATGTACAGTGACGGCAAAAGAGGTAATGCTATCACGAAAAGACCGAAACAGACTCTGCTTTTTTTCCTGAAAGCTAGAAAGGTGACAACAACAAAGGCCGCTGTGACAGCTAAGGACACAATTCCTCCCGTCTCAAAGAGAGATGAGATTGGGTGCAGGACATGAAAGGCATTCAGGTTTAGAGGTAGAAGAAGGTTCTCAAGATACTGGGTGAAAAGGGGAAAAACGTTGATGATATATTCATAGGCGCTTAACACTATATGTGATCTCTGGGGCGAAAAACCCCCGAGGGCATGATACCTCAACCCCAGATAAGCCCCTGCAACCAGAAGATAAGGGATATATCTCTTTATGAAAGGCAGATACCCTGCTTCTTTTTTCCCGAAGATATAATCATAAGCCACGAGAATGATCGGAAGCATCAGCGCCGGCTCCTTACAGAATGTGGCAATAGAGAAAGAGACTACTGACGACAGATGCATTCCCTTCATTCCTTCTGCAGATCTCATATAGAGGTAAAGAGAAAGAGGAAGAAAAAGGTGTAGGAAAGATCAGGGATCCCCGCAACCCACGCCACTGCCTCTGTATGTATAGGATGGGTCGCGAATAACATAGCACCTGCAAAGGCCGGCGACTGTAACGCCCTTATAAATCCTTTCTCATCTCGTTTGGAGGAACTCGATGAAGCTCTAAGAAGTCTCCATATAATGACAAAAACCAGGACGGATACACCTGCATGGAAAAGTATGTTCACCAGATGGAATCCCCAGGGTCTTAATCCGAAGACGTAATAATTGAACATAAAGATAAGATGCATCAACGGTCTGTAGTAGTTTGAGAGTGTGGTCTCTCCCCAGAAACCCGATACACTTTTGGTAAATATGTCCGGTATGTATTTCACGTCTCTGATCCAGTGGTTTTCCAAAACCTGGTCATTGTCGTCATAGACGAAGTCATTAAAGAGGGCATTACAATACACTGCAAGACAGACAAGGAATATAATAAATATAAGGAGGGCAGGAATTCTTTTCCTCATCGGATCTGGTAATACGATGTTTCTTTTTGACTCAAATGAGTTCATACAATTATTGAACAATACCTAATCTCTTCATTTTTGTTGACAAGTTATGAATTGTCGTAATGTTCACTATTTTAACAAATCTTTTCATGTTGTTACCGGAAGGGTTTAGGATGAAGATCTTGCATATTTCCAAACGTAATCCACCTCTTTACGGAGAAGACATTGCCGTTTAGTATAGGGAGCAGGTAAGATTCTTCTGGAACAACTCAAAATATCTCTTTCAGCCACAAAGTGAAATTTTGTGATAGGTGGAATGATTCATAATTTCTGGTAGTACTCCACAATAAAAAAGGGCGAGATAATTACCTCGCCCCTCTGACTTATGCGTTCTTTCTTCTTTAGTTAATGTCACCTTCTCGATGTCAGGTAACGTATCGGTTCACTGCTTCTTCGGCACGTAATCCAATGGCGCCCCGACAGGAATAAGAGGTTCGCGTCTCACGCTCTCTTGGAACTCCCGCAGGAGGTTTTCGGTATGCTCCATGACCCATGTGTGGATGTAGGGAAAGTCGTAAGGGTTGCGTTCCTTGAGATCGACATCGAGGTTGATAAGATGCGGAGTCGCGAGCCGTAACGCGGGGTCGCCTATCGTCTGCTGCATCACCAAAACCATCTTGAAGTTTTGCCACTTCACTCCATAAAGCGTATCGCCCATCCAATAGATGAACCCTTCCCGGTTTGAATTTTTCTGTTTCCCTTCGAGGAAGGCGCGTTGATCCACACCGTCAATCACACGGTCCTTCGGAATATCCAATCCTGCCCAGCGGAGGAGCGTCGTAAACATATCGGTCTGGTGAACGATTTCATTGCTCACTTGCCCCGCTGGCACATGACCGGGGTAACGTATAATTGCGGGGGTCCGGAGCGAGCCCTTCATGCCGGTGAAGTAGGAGCCCCCCATGGTCCGCCGTCCCCTCGCGATGGTTCCAGTTCGTCCGGACCATTGTCGCCTGAGAAGACGACAATGGTGTTATCGGCGACGCCGAGTTCCTTGAGGTAATCGAGCAGCGTGCCAAAATCGGTGTCAAGTTCCAGCAGCGAATCCGCCCATTCCCCGTGTCCTGACTTGCCCTGGAACTCGGCGCGTGCAACAGTCGGAACGTGCATCATCGAGTGGGTAAAATGGAGGTAACATGGTTTGCCCGCGTCCACGCTGCGCTTGATAAACGCTTTCGCGCTTCATGTATTCAACGTCGATGTTGCGTCGGACCTCGACGGTCAGTTGCTCAAGTTCACGCACCAGCTGTCCCTTTTGCGACCTTAGAGCACCCGTGTCACCAAGTCGCGCTTGAGGTCATACCACGGGTCGGATGGCCATTGACACTCGTCATACGAACGCGGAATGCCATACCCTCGTCGAACCCGTGGTCGGTCGGCCTGCGACCGGCTGAGTCGCCGATATGCCACTTGCCAACGATGGCGGTTGTGGTTTTGGCAGGCGTGTTATAATATAAAAATTGGCGTTTACTTGCTATCTCCGCTACCAGCAATTCTTTATTCGTGAATTTTGGCCGTTTCCAAGCTTTTTTATCGGCTTTGTCAACATCGAAGAGGTGAAGTTTTAATAATGAGTTTTGTCGCATTCCGTTCCCTGAAACACGGGAACTACCGTCTTTTTTTTGCAGGTCAGGGCATCTCCTTAATTGGCACATGGATGCAGCAGCTAGCCATGAGCTGGCTCGTCTACCGGATGACACATTCGGCCCTGCTTTTGGGGATCGTGGGTTTTTCAGGAATGATACCCTCTTTTCTGCTTGCGCCTTTTGCGGGCGTGCTGGCGGACAGGTGGAATAAACGTCGCGTGCTTGTAATTACACAGACCCTCTCCATGCTCCAGGCCTTTGCGCTTGCGGCCCTGGTTCTTACACAAACGGTCTCCATCTGGCACATCATCCCACTCAGTATATTTCTTGGATGTGTAAACGCCTTCGATATAATAACCAGGCAGGCCTTTGTGCCGGATATGCTTGAACGAAAAGAAGACCTTGGAAACGCGATTGCCCTGAATTCCTCATTGTTTAACGGGGCAAGGCTTATAGGACCTGCCTTTGCGGGCGTTCTGATAGCGTTGGTCGGGGAGGGCCTGTGTTTTCTTTTAAACGGGATCAGCTATCTGGCGGTGATTGTGGCTCTGCTCTTAATGAAGGTCAAAAGGGCGCCGGAACGGACCGGAAAAGAAGGTTTTATGAGCGAGATAGCCCAGGGGTTCTCATATGTGTTGAGCTTCACCCCGATCAAATCCATTCTTCTCCTGGTTGCCCTTATAAGCTTCGCGAGCGTGCCGTCCCAGGTGCTCATGCCTATGTTCGCCGGTAGTATTTTGCATGGCGGTCCGCATACGCTTGGTTTCCTGATGGCTGCTTCGGGCCTGGGAGCGCTGGGCGGGACAATATTCCTTGCCTCAAGGAAAGGAGCCCTGCGGCTTGGGATGACAACACCGGTTGCAGGCTCGGTGTTTGGGTTCGGGCTCATGGCCTTCTCCTATTCCCACTTCTTATGGTTTTCACTAATTCTTATGTCCATTACGGGTTTCGGGATTATGGTACTGATGGCCTCAAGCAATATGGTCCTGCAACATATTGTGGAGGACGGGAAAAGGGGAAGGGTCATGAGCTTTTTCGCCATGGCAATTATGGGAACGGCTCCTTTCGGCAGTCTGCTGGCAGGCACATTGGCCGGCAAGATAGGCGCTCCGGTCACTTTGTTTCTTTGTGGCGCGTCCTGCGTGCTGGGCTCGCTGGCGTTCTCAAGCCAGCTTCCCTCCTTGCAGAAAGAACTTGCCCCCATATACGTTCAAAAGGAAATTATCTAATCAAAAAAGATCACCGGGCGCCCTCACCGGTTGCACTTTTCCCCCTCCGCAATTCTTATGCCTGGGTTACCTGGGTTGCGCACAACCAACTGACCTGAAGTTAATTTGGAGATTATTCAGCTGACCTTCATTGCTCATATCCTCACAGAAGACTTTGTCTGAGCGCAATCATTCAAGACTTGTTCATCGTTTCGATTTTTACGGATACACCATGGGTATTTTTCACAAATAAAAGGGCGCTGTTTTATTGATTACGGGTTCAAGACTGCACTTTTCGGAAGAATATTTTTTTGCGCAATACGGATTACCCAGTTACAAAAAGCGGTTACAACAACTGTAAACAAAATGCTGTCTACCACATATAAGAAGTGTTGCCTTGCTGCACATCGCCGGCTGGTTTTTAGCTAACACAAGATTTCCTCACGCTCGCTATTCAAACATGCATGCCTATGTCGAGGCGCAATTTGTGGTGTACATCCCGAAGTCAACGCAGTTCAGTTCGCCAGTTGGGGTTGGGGGCTGTGGCAAACCGAAAGAGGTGTCAGAGTTTTCTCATCGTCTATCGTATCATTGTTTTCATTCTTTCATAACAGATTTCAAGATTATTACGAGCCTCAGTATCATCGGGCTTGAGCTTCAATACAGTGATGAATTCATGTATTGCCTCATCAAGGCGGTCCTGCTTTAGATATGCGGCCCCGAGATTATAATGGGCGTCTGCATCATCAGGATTGAGCTTCAATGCGGTAATGAATTCATGTATTGCTTCATCGAGGCGATTCTGCGTTAGATATGCAACGCCGAGATTATTATAGACATCTGTATAATCCGGCTTCATGCTTAACGCAGCTTTATATTCGATAATGGCCTCATCAAGGCGGTTCAGCTTACCATATGCATTTCCAAGATTGTAATAGGCCGTAGCATCATCAGGATTGAGCTTCAATGCGGTGATGAATTCTTGTACTGCCTCATCAAGGCGGTTCTGATCCATATATGCATTTCCAAGATTATAATGGGCCATAGCATAGTCAGGGTTGAGCTTCAATGCGGTGATGAATTCTTGTACTGCCTCATCAAGGCGGTTCTGATCCATATATGCATTTCCAAGATCATTATGCCCTCTTGCCTTAAGAGGACTTCCCCTCACTACGTCACGATATAAAGCAACTTCGCTTTGCCATACAATGTTCCTCGCATACGTAGCACTCGCAAGTGTGATGGCTATAACCACGCATGAGGGAATAATAATTTTACCTACCTGCTTAAAGTGGTCTCTCACAAGGAACAGAGATGTCATTACTGCGATAAACATCCCTACAGACGGCAAATACATCCGATGTTCATAGATTACGTCTTCAATGGGTATAAAACTTGATTCAACGGAAAGAGCGACAAAAAACCAGAGGATTCCAAACGAGATGAGTCTCGTATGAGGAACAAGCTTCCTGTAACGAAAAAGATACATGCCAAAGCTCAGTATGGCTGCAAGGACAAGAAAGGAGAGGAATACCGGGGGCGAAAAAAAGGAGTGGTACAGAGGATAATCATAATCAAGATTCTGTCCTACGGGAAATAACAGCAGCCTTATATAGGTGACGATCACCCTGAATTGGGTAAACAGGTAATCCCATCGCGACATAGCGGTCTGAACCCTTGTTGCCTCGCTCACATCGCTTATCAATTCTCCGACTG
>JBEKCV010000068.1:0-21117 GCA_050014695.1 Thermodesulfovibrionales bacterium | reverse complement strand
AGCACGGATGTCGCACATGCTGTGTCCGGCGGGAAAGTTACGCCTGTCATATATGATTTCCGTCCTCAAGAGGGATCAGGGCAGGAAGACGGCTGTGCGCACTTTCGTGCACAGTTGGAATAGCAGGGGATATGACAGAAGGTGCAGTGTATGATGTGGTTATTATCGGGGGAGGGCCGGCCGGACTTAGCGCGGCCCAGTACGCTGCGCGCTCGAATCTTAAGACCATCGTGATCGATAAATCTCCAACGGCCGGCGCACTTGCCTTTTCAAGCAGGATCGAGAATTATCCGGGGGTTTCAGGGTCTCTGAGCGGCAGAGATCTCCTCGACATCTTCAGGAAACAAGCCATTGGTTTCGGAGCGGAGTACGTTGAAGAGCGAGTCGTGGGTGTTAGGTTCGATGCTGAGATAAAAGAAGTCTATGTGCTGGACGGAACGTATGAGGGGAAAACGATAATCATTGCCACAGGGGCGATGGGAAGGAAGCAGACAATAAAAGGCGAGGGTGAGTTTCTCGGAAGAGGAGTGAGTTACTGTGCGATCTGTGATGCGGCTTTTTATAGGGGCAAGACAGTCGCTGTTATCGGGGATTCCGAGGAAGCGGTGAAAGAGGCCGGATTTCTCACCAGGTTCGCCGAATTGGTATATCTTATTTCCCCGTCCCTAAAACTGAAGGCGGAGGAAGATCATCCGGCGCTGAAGAGCGTGAATCTCAGAGTAATAAGGGGGCATAGCCTGATCTCCATAGAAGGTGACGAGGTTGTGAAGAAGATAACGATGGTTGATGACGCTCGTAACGAGAGTGAACTGGCACTCTCCGGGGTTTTCGTTTATCTTCATGGCAGTAAACCCATCGTTGATTTCCTCGGCAGCAGTATTGAACTAAGCGAGGAAGAGTGTATATCCACAAACAAGATGACAATGACATCGATTCCCGGCGTTTTTGCAGCGGGAGACGTCACCTGCACCGAGGTGCGGCAGGTTGTCATTGCGGCATCGGCCGGGTGCGTAGCTGCCCTCTCTGCTGAGCAGTATCTGCACCACCGCAAGAGGCATAGATACGACTGGGCGAAGTAGTTTTCGAAATGATGTAAAGGACAGTGAGATCTGCGGGAAAAGAGGGTATCGTGTCCGCGAAAATTGTCGTTAAGAATCCACTTGTTGAAATGGACGGAGACGAGATGGCCAGGATCATCTGGCATCTCATCAAAGAGAGGCTCATCGAGCCCTTTGTTGACGCCGATATCCGCTATTTTGATCTCGGCATTAAGCACCGGGATGAAACGGACGATCGGGTTACGGTTGACGCAGCCAATGCCATCAAGGAGTTTGGGATCGGCGTGAAGTGTGCCACCATTACGCCCAATGCCGCAAGGGTGACGGAATATCAGCTGAAGCGGCAGTGGAATAGTCCCAATGCGACGATACGTGCGATCCTTGACGGTACGATATTCAGAAAACCGATCATCATAAAAAATATCCCGCCCGCTGTCCGCACTTGGAAGAAACCGATTATCATCGGGCGTCATGCGTACGCTGACATCTATAAGAGTGCTGAGTTGCTCGTGGAAACCCCCGGCAGGGCGGAACTCGTCTATATCCCTGAAGGGGGAGGCGAGCAGAAGGTCATAAAGATCCATGACTTCAAAAGCCGTGGGGTGATCATGGGGATATACAACACGGAGCCCTCCATCAGAAGTTTCGCCAGGGCATGTATCAGTTATGCCCTCAGTGAAAAGGTAGATCTCTGGTTCGGTGCGAAAGACACCATATCAAAGCAGTACCATGGTTTTTTCCGGGACATCTTCGGACAAGAGGTTCAAAAAGTTCAAGATGCGTTCCGGAAGCTCTCCATACAATACCGGTATCTCCTTATCGATGATGCTGTCGCACAGATCATGAAGTCAGAGGGCGGAATGCTCTGGGCGTGCATGAATTATGACGGCGATGTGATGTCGGACATGGTGGCAACGGGATTCGGGAGCCTCGGACTGATGAGCTCTGTGCTCGTGTCTCCGGATGGGAAGTATGCATTCGAGGCTGCTCACGGCACCGTAGTGAGGCACTATTACGAACACCTGAAAGGGCATCCGACTTCGACCAACCCCATTGCATCCATCTTTGCCTGGACAGGAGCACTCGCCAAAAGGGGAGAGTTCGACGGCACCCCCGAAGTGGTAAAATTCGCTGAAAGGATCGAACGTGCCGTGGTCGAGACCGCAGAAAAGGGTGTTCTGACAAAAGACCTGATGCTCATCGCAGAGCCCGGGGTCGAGAAATTTGCTTGCACGGAAGAATTTATTGATGCGGTTGCGGAGAGGCTGAGAAAGACTATTTCACGCTAGCGGATTATCATGGAGTGTCAGTTTTTCTCTTTGGCCTTTTTTGTTTTCCGGTTCTTTTTGTGTGTTTTCCCTCCTCGTATCCACCATTCGCTCTTGTCGGAAAACCACCAGAGAGATGAGTCTGTTTCGAGGACAGTCCGGGACAACCGTCGGGCTATGCCCGTCTTGAGACGTTTTGTGGCAAAAGAGAGCCATTCATCTGCGTACGTATTGCCGAGGTCCTTGTATTCCTTCAGGGCAAGGATGATTTCGAGCTGGTCAGCATCGTATGCCAGTTTTGCCTCCAGCGTCTTGCCCTCCATAAACTCCATGACGAGCCCCCGTATTTCTTCCCCAAAGGGGAGGGTCTCCGCAAGATCATTCACCGCTTTTTCTTCATCGGCTGTCACATATTTCTTGTTTACGTAATTCAGGTCTCCGGTCCGCGCCTCCGAAAGATCATGGAACAGGCACATCTTGATAAGCCTGTCCTGATCCACATTTTTCGAGAGGTGCCCCAGGGTGTAGCCGATGTAGACCGTTCTGAAAATGTGCTCTGCGACCGACTCTGCCCCGGAGCCGAGAAACTGGAAGCCGGTTCTCGGCGTGCGCTTAAGCATACCTGCCTCAAATAAGAAATTCGCAATCCGTCTCACGGGCTCTCTCCCTAACAGTATGGTTTCTCAAACAGGCAACGACTTCTCTATCTTACACAAAAACACCTATCCCTGTCCTCTGTCGGATATCTTCCCTTGATTTGGTATCCCTGCCAGGCGGCGATGAGTGGTCAACGCATTCTCGTCCGGACGGCATGTGAGAATGAAATAAGCGGCATGATTCATCCGCGGTACAAATGACCAACAGTGAGAGGGAAGTGGAGAAATCCTTCCGGAGGAGTGCGTCCAACCCACAGGCAAGGCGGAAGGCTCGTTCGGGTAGAGGCAAGACAAAGGATAGTTTCGCCATGCAGCCGTGAGGAATTTGATCACGCAATGCCGGACGTTGCGCAACACCACTGAGGGCGTTCATCGAGAGGTTAGGAACCTGGTGTCCGGTTTCCACAGAGTCAAAATGTGTGAAGCCTTCCCTCCCGGCATCCCTTTCTGTTATTATTCCTTCCGAACATTACCCTGACGGTAAAAAAACAGAATAACAATCGCTCATCGAAGAAGCGTTTCACTTGTATCATGAGTTCACGCAGGGAAAAAAAGGAGGTGTGCTATGGCTGACTTAAAGCAGATGTACAAGACCATTATGGATGATGATTTCCCCAATGAGATGACGATAAAATTCGGGCAGCAGACCCTTGTTTATCGGAAGCGGGCATGGAAGATACCGGATGAGAAGACCGGCGAACTCGTGGAGAAAGGCCTTCGTTACGGTGAAAACCCGGATCAGCAGGCGGCGCTGTATGAGCTGGTGAACGGTAATTTAGTTCTCGGCGGTTGCAAATATGTAGAGCCCGGAAACGGCCTGGTGAGCAGTATTACCGAGGCTGACATGCTCCAGGCGGGAAAGCATCCGGGCAAGACGAATTTAACCGACCTTGACAATGCGCTGAATATCCTCAAATATCTCTCCGACAGGCCCGCCGCTGTAATCATGAAGCACAACAATCCGTGCGGGGTTGCGTATGGTGCGACCGTGGCCGGTGCATATGACCGGGCGAATATGGCTGACCGAATCGCTGCCTTCGGCGGGTGCCTTGTTGTGAACAGGGCTATGGATAAGGTGACGGCAGAGGTGATAAAGGACAATTACCTCGAGGTCGTCGGTGCGCCGGACTTTGAAGAAGGGGCCTTTGATATCATCTCGCAACGGAAAAATCTCAGGGTCATCAGGATCGATAAGATGCACGAGCTCGAAAAATACCGTTCCTCCCGCTTTGTGGACTTCAAATCTTTAATCGACGGCGGGATCATCGTCCAGCAATCTCCGCTGAACAGGATAAGGGAAAAGGGCGATTTCCTCCCTGCCAAGGCATTCCACAGAGGCAAGGAATATGCCATCGAACGGGAGCCGACGGAAAGGGAGTACGATGATATGCTCTTCGGGTGGAATGTTGAGCAGGGCATTACCTCAAATTCCGTCATCTATGTGAAGGACGGCGTCACGGTTGGCATAGGCACAGGAGAGCAGGACCGCGTCGGTGTGGCGGAGATTGCGGTCTTTAAGGCGTACACAAAGCATACCGACGCGCTCTGCTTCAGGCAGTATGGGGTGCCGTTCAAGAGCCTTGAGCGTGAGGTGGCACGGGAGGAAAAAGACGGTGCCGTCCTGCGCGCGTTAGATGAGGAGACAAGGAAAAACAGGGGCGGGCTGCTCGGTTCCACAATGGTTTCAGATGCTTTTTTCCCGTTCAGGGATGGCGTCGATGTCGGCATAAAGGAAGGCATCGCTGCCATTGTTCAGCCTGGGGGGTCAGAACGGGATTTCGAATCCATCGAGGCCTGCAATGAGGCCGATCCGAAAGTGACCATGGTATTCACCGGCCAGCGGGCATTCAAGCACTGACAGTTGACAAAAGGGAGAGGCGGGGAAGCGGTCCCAGCCTTTGTTTCGGGCGGCCTTCACTCGTTTCTGGTATTCGTGTTCAGGCCAGAATCCCTCTTCTGCTAATGCGGTGATAATGTTCTTCCTGCTGATCAGTCCCATAAGCCTTTTGGACTTGTCGTTCTCTACGACAGGAAGAATTGAGAACTTCTCCCTGTGAAACAGGTCGAGGATCTTCTCAATCGCAGTGTCAGGAGTCACCGTGAGCGGCGCACCGCACACATCAGTATGTCCGGCGTGTCCGCAACTCATGATCGATTCTGTACTGAACTCGTTTATCGTTTTTCCCTCTTCAAGCGCACTGACGACGTCGTATTCCGAGACACCAGGTACGAGCGTCAACGGGGGAGGTTATTGGAGGTAGAGGAAAAAGGAGGAAGAACGGGCTAAGCGGTATTTTTCACCATGAATCAGGAAATGATGGAGATGAAAATCGGACAATTGAAGGCAATCTGGATGGTGTGGTGGCGGTCACCGATACTACTGTCATTACGGATTAGAATCCTTCGCCAAAAGGGCGGGTTGATCTCTTTCAGCATCACGTGCAACCGAAAGATCACTGGAGGCTCATCTGTTTTGCCTATGGGACCCTTAGGTTACCATAGAACCGGCTTTTCAGCCACCGTTTTTTCCTACTCTCCCGTATGTGAGGAGGTCGGGAAGAAATTAGCCGGTCTCATCCTTTATAATCAGGGCAGCATCTTGCAAACGGAGGCGATATGACGAACGATTTAGAATGGCTAAGAAAACTTTATCTGGGATTCACCTCGGCAAGGGTTATACTGACAGCCAATAACCTTGGTCTATTCGAACACCTGAAAAAGACAACGTCCGCAGGAGAAGTTGCTCTAACGCTGAAAAGTGATCTTCGGGCCACGGAGATATTGCTGGATGCGCTCGCTGGCATTGGGCTGATCAAGAAAAGTGGAGCCGGCAAATACCGAAACGCCGGAGTGAGTAACCATTATCTGGTAAAAGGTTCACGCCTTTATCAGGGAGATATTATAAGACATGCCTCCACCATGTGGCAGAACTTTTCTGCCTTGGACGAAGTGGTCAAAGCAGGCCGTCCTGCCCCGAGAGGGTTCGATCACGAATCATTTATCATGGGAATGCATAATCTCACGGTACTCCGTACGGAGAGTCTTATCAGAGCAATCGGCCTCAGAGGTGTAAAGACAATGCTAGACTTGGGAGGCGGCCCAGGGACAAATGCTCTTGCCATGGCCAAAAAAAGGGTAAAAGCCACCATTTTCGATCTGCCCGCGACAATCAAAATTGCGAAGAGAGTTGCAAGCGCTGAAGGTGTAGGAGATATCAGATTTATTGCAGGGGACTTTCATGTCGACAGCATAGGATCCGGATATGACCTCATTCTTTTAAGCCAAATATTCCATGCCTTTTCGGCGGAAGAGAATATTGCCCTGCTTCGTAAGTGTAAGGCGGCCATTAATCCCAGAGGAAGAGTTGTCGTGCAGGAATTCCCCATTAATGATGCAAGGACCGCCCCTCTCCGCAGTGCTCTCTTTTCAGTCAACATGCTTGTGGGCACGGAAAACGGACGATGTTATAGTTCCAGAGAAATAAAGCGGTGGTTTACTGAAACGGGATTTAAGCGAATTGTCATAAGGGACCTGCCGGAGACGGTCATCATAATCGGGAAGGATTAAGAAGTCATAAGTCTGAAGCAGGTCTGCCTTCTCCGGCATCATACTTCTATCCCTCATCACAGAATAATACCGAACTGAAATACAGGCACGTACTTTGCGCCTCCGTGCACTAACCATTCACAGCGGATAGGAGCCACGCCTCCAATTGCAATCTCGGCAGGGCGCCGTAGAGTTCGTTGATTTTCACTCCGTTTCGGTAAACGAAGAATACCGGTGTCGACCGGACATCAAAACGGTTTGCGAGTAACCACTCTTTTTCAACCTCAATCGTGGCCACTTTTACAGTCCCTGCCCGTTCACGCGCCAATCTTTCTATGACGGGAGCTATTGAAAGGCATATGCCGCATCGGGGAGACCAGAATTCGACCAGTACTGTTGACGGCCATTTCAAGACCTCCTCCTCAAAATTCCGTGCCGTCACTTCAACAGGTGTTCTTGGAAATTCCAAGAAGGTTTTACACTTTCCGCACTTCGGGTGAAGAAACAATCGCTCAGCAGGCACGCGGTTGAGGGTCGCGCACGATTTACATCTCAGCAATACTGTATGGTCCGACATCCCCATTCATTCCCCTAAACCGCCCGCGGCGCGCAAGGGCAACGTCCCCACCGGCTTTGTGTTATGCATGTCGCATCATTTCCTGGTCTGCATTTGCCTTGATAGCAAAGAAGAGGTAGCCCATGGTAATCAGGATATTGATCAGCCACCAGAAAGCAACCGCGATGCCGATATACTTGTAAAGAGTGTCAAAGAGAATCGCAGGAGTCATCGATACCATAGAGAGGCTGACGAGGGCCTGGTACTGCAGGGAGACTTTCAGTGTTCTCGCAAAGAGGATCCCTATCGCCGCGCAGATCAGGGCCTGAATGATCCGAAATATAAAAGAAATAAGAAGAACGACGGGGTATAGGATAAAGACAAAATTTTCTCTGAAAGTCTCTATCCATTCATATAGTTTGGTTTGGTCGATGCGGAGGCTCTCTATTTCTGCGAGATCGAACAGCTCCGTTTCTGACGACCTTGTCCTGACGATCAGCTTTGTTTTGGTTAAAAGGGCGGCAGCGTCGGAGCCACTTAGGGACGTGAATTGCCCCGTGGTGTCAATGATGATGAGCGGTGCGTTGTTCGCCGGATCTCTGATGATGTAAGGCATCTGCCCGCTCACCGTAACATTGCCTTTCGAAATGGTGATCAGCGGGACCTGGTTAACGATCTTCGGTGCCTCCTGAATGAGATAATCAGAGACCTGGGAATCTATCTTAAATGTTACTGGAATCAAACAGACTGCGAGAAGGAGAAAAAGATAAAGAAATGATATCTTCTTCCAGTTCCTTGCTACGTCCTGATATAAAGATCGCGAGTAGAAGGACATGAATAACGGGTGGATTGTTGAATAACGGTTTATCATTGTCTCAGATTGTACCTTATTTGCCAGAAATCCTCAAACAACGACCGCGAAAAAACCTGCGGCCTTCACCATGGAGGGAATGGTACAGGACACCTGTTAAAATCACCGCATTTATGGTTAAATAAATACTGGGGAAGAGCTTAAGGATAGGGAAGGAAGAGGCATTCGTGAACTACCCGCGACTGAGACAGTGGCTCTCTCTGCTTCGAGACCGTTCCATACGGCTCATCGTTGTAGAACAGAAGGGACCGATTTACGGGATTCGGTTTCCGGGGCTACAAGACCCTTCTGCAGAACGAGGGCCGTGATATTGAAGTGGTGAATGAAGCTGAAAACGGCAGAGGAGGCCTCCTGCAGGACCTGGTATCGATCACTGGCTGCCATCGGAGGTATGTTCCGGCCGAATCTCGGCATTGCCGGGAGACCAGCAAGTTAAAGAAGATCACGGTCGATTATGCGCGGGTCAACTCATAGGTGTAGTGGAGCGGAAATAGGCTTTTGCAATGTACACGTGTGGATTCTGTAAATTTGGGCTCGACAGGGCTCCTGAAGGACAAAGACCTCCATCCGGAACCGTTTGGTGCAGCAAGAGGAAAATGCCGATGGGGCAGAGCAGGAATATGTCCTGTTTTATGCCGTTTATGTCAGAAAAGGCCAGAAGGTGCCAGGACTGCAAATGGGCTAGGATGCTGAAACCGTCAGGCGAGTCTCCTGTGATCGGCAAGATATGGTGTGAGAGGCGGCATTTTGAGATCAACAAGCTCAGGACAATGGAATGTTTCGACTCTTGAGTTCTTGAGGACGGGGCTACCAAGAGGAAAAAAACCCTCCGCAATTTTTGATGATACAATGAAAAAAAAGAACCGTGTGAGAGGGGAGAAAAAATGAAATATGCGATAATATCTCTTGTAACGATAATTTTCACAGGCTTTTTTGTTTCTCAAACCATGAGCAAGGAGGAAAAGAAGATGGGTGAATTCAAAATATCAAGTCCAGCATTTCAGAACAACGGGGATATACCCCAGAAATACACCTGTGACGGAATTGATGTGAACCCGCCACTGAAAATCGACAATGTCCCTTCTGAGACAAAGTCTCTGGCGCTTATTGTTGACGACCCCGATGCCCCTATGGGCACATGGGTCCACTGGGTCGTGTGGAACATTGATCCGAAGACAGCGGAGATACAAGAAGACGCCGTTCCGAAAGGCGCCCTTCTGGGAGTCAATGACTTCAGGAAGAACGACTATGGTGGGCCATGCCCCCCTTCGGGCAGACACCGGTATTTCTTCAAGCTGTATGCCCTCGATAGAATCCTCAATCTCGGGATGACTGCTAAAAAGGCGGATATCGAGAGCGCCATGAAAGGGCATATTCTTTCAGAGGCTCAGATCATAGGATTGTACGCAAGAAGGTAACTAAGCCTTCACGTCGGCACGGATCCCGCATCCTCCGGTATCTGTACATGGGGGTGCCAGTCATAGCCGGATTTCAAGGCAATACCATAGCGGGGAAAGACATTAGAAATCTTTTTCTTTAGCGAGAAGTTTCGCGATTTCTTCTGCCGGAACGGGATGGCTGAATATATTGCCCTGGAGTTCGTCACAGTGGAGGGAACGGATGAATTCGAGGTCCTCCTCCTTTTCTACGCCCTCGGCTATCACTTTTATATTCAAGCTGTGCGCCAAGGCGACAATCGCTTTGGCAATCACTGCATCATTGGGGTCAATGGCGATGCTGGATATGAAAGGTTCTACGATTTTTAGTTTATTGATGGGAAAATATTTCAGATAGCTCAGCGAAGAGTAGCCCATGCCAAAATCGTCAATCGAAATGTTCACCCCCAAACGGCGTAATGCGTGAAGCGTCTCAACAGCAACCTCGATGTCCTGCACGAAAATGCTTTCCGTTAATTCCAGTTCGAGGCAGTTTGGCTCAAGCCCCGTGTCTTCCAGAACCCTGCGTACCGTCTCTATTATGTTTTGTTGAAACTGGCGAACGGAGAGATTCACCGCTATGCGCATTGGCTTCCGGCTTGTCTCTTGCAATGCCTTGTTCTGAGCACAGGCAGTGCGAAGTACCCATTCACCCAGCGGCACAATCAGACCGATTTCCTCCATGAGCTTAATGAATTCGTTCGGATAGACGATGCCGACATCCGGTCTTTGCCAGCGCACAAGCGCCTCCATGCCGCTTATCCGTCCCGTGCTCAGGCTAATTTGTGGTTGGTAGTGCAGAAAGAACTCGTTGCGCCTGAGGGCCAGCTGCAGGCTGTTTTCCATAAGCATCCGTTCAAAAGCCTTATCATTCATGGTTGGAGAATAGAATTTATACGTGTTCTTAGCCGTCTCTTTGGCGCGCTGCATGGCGGTATAGGAATTCCTCAACAAGGTTGAAGCATCGTTGCCGTCGTTAGGGTGGATGCTGATACCAATACTGGATGTTACGAAGATCTCGTGTTTATCGAGGACAAAAGGAGAGCTCAGCGCAGAGAATATTTTCTTGGCTACAAGGGTGGCATCTTCAGCATGGGTGACAGCGGGCAGCAGGATCAAAAACTCATCCCTTCCTGGGCGTGCCACGGTGTCGCTCTCCCGGAGGCAGCTCTGAAGACGCTCTGCTAAAGCCTTCAGCAGTTCGTCACCGCATCTCTGACCCATTGTGTCGTTGATGAGTTTCAATCGGTCGACGCTGAGAAACAGGACCGCCGCTATCTGGTCACTGCGACGGGCAAGAGCGAGCGCCTGTGACAGACGGTCAAAAAAGAGATGCTTATTCGGGAGGCCGGTGATAGCGTCCTGAAGGACGGCAGAGTCGGTTGCTTCGTTTCGATCTTCCAAATGAGTACCCCGCTCTTATTATAGCAGATTGCCGTGCGCCGTCAGAGTTGGGACACATGAGATGCGCAAGTGTTCACAAAACACTCGGGCCCATGCATCAGCCAAATACAATATGTTAATATGGTTTTATGCAGGCATGGCGGAATTGGTAGACGCGCCAGACTTAGGATCTGGTGGGGTTTCCTGTCCGAGTTCGAGTCTCGGTGCCTGCACCATAATTTGCATTTGCCTGAGGAGTAAGAATACAGCCAGTAAGGTGTGAAGGCATTCAGGAAGCATATTCTGCTGTCCAAAAACAATACATTGGAGACTCAAAGAAGAAAGTCGTACACGGGGAAAGCGCGGCGGCTATTATTTCATGGCGGATGCATGAGCAAATACTGGTGCGCCCCTTTCTTCTCTGCGAGACAAATAACCGGAAGAAAATGACAGAGTGGTGAAAGATCCAAAAACATTTACCGGTGAACCACTGACAGCAGAGAGATCGAAGAAGCTTTTCTCAAAGCTGCCAATGGTTTAAGGCGTCTCGAATTATGAAATTAGAAAATATCATCAAAAGGAAAAGTGCCCATGTTGTCCTTATAATGGTGCTAGGCTTTATTTCATACTCGAATACCTTTCATAGCCCTTTTTACTTGGATGACAGAATATATATTACTGAAAATCCTCTAATAAAGGATTTGAGACATTTTCTTGAGCCTTCAGCCGTCAAAGAATATGTAATACTTGGAGGACAGAACTATAGTCAATTAAAAATGAGATACATAGGGTTGCTTACGTTTGCGCTTAATTACAGAATCAACGGCGACAATGTGACGGGCTATCACATCGTTAATCTGGCGATCCATCTTACCAATGCACTGATATTGTATTTGCTAACAATATCATGCATTGGCGGTCTTCTAAGAGAGGGCGAGACATCCGCGACAGTGCCGTTACTGGTAGCGATGCTTTTTGTCAGCCACCCGATACAGACCCAGGCCGTCACATACCTTACGCAGCGATTTGTGCTATTAGCCTGTATGTTTTATCTGCTTTGTCTGCTAAGCTACGCCAAATCCAGACGTGCATCATCTAGTATGAGAAAGTCCTCCTATTATGTCGGTGCCCTCGTATTTGCTATTCTTGCCATGAAGACTAAGGAAATAGCCTTTACGTTGCCGATTACTCTCGCCCTCTATGAAAGCATGTTTTTAAATGGAGAACCTAAAAAAAGGGCTCTGTATCTCTCTCCCTTCTTCCTCACCCTGTTGATTATTCCCCTAAGTCTGATAAACTTCCATTCTTCTCTCGATGCTATTTTCAAAGGCGCTGAAGATTCCACACATGTTCTCTCGACTTTATCAAGAGGGGATTATCTGTTCACACAGTTCAGGGTTATGGCTACCTATATAAGGCTTTTGTTTCTTCCTGTGAATCAGAATCTCGATTATGACTATCCGATATATCATTCCTTGTTTCATCCACAGGTATTGTTTTCTTTCATTTTACTGATGCTGATTTTGGTCACTGGTTTGTACTTAAACCATCGCAATAAACGGAATGATCCTTTTATAAAACTTATAGCTTTCGGGATTTTCTGGTTCTTCATAACATTATCGGTCGAATCCAGCTTGATACCGATTATTGACGTTATCTTCGAACATAGGGTATATTTGCCATCTGCAGGGTTTTTTATAGCCATTGTCTCATCAGCCTTCTTGGTGAAGGAAAAACTCGCGGATAAAATACCGATTCTCCAAAAGGCGGTTATCCCATCGGTGGTTCTTCTGATGTGCATTCTTTCATTGATGACGTTTAAGAGGAATCAAGTCTGGCAAGATGAGACACATTTTTGGGAAGATGTTGTTTCAAAAAGTCCGGGGAAGGCCCGACCACATTATTCGCTTGGATTGCCCTATCGCATGCATGGCCGCTTGGATGAGGCTGCTGAGCAGTACCAGATTGCTTCACGCCTAGATCCTCATTTTATTGATGTGCATAATGCTCTCGGCATTATTTATGACCGGCAAAGGCGTTATGATGACGCTGTCAGGGAATATAAAGCTGAGCTGCAAAATTATCCACAGAATTTTGATGCTCATCAGAATTTAGCGATGGTCTATTTTAAGCAGGGTTGTTTCAAGGAGGCTTCTGAGGAATATCAGACGGCACAGACATTGAGAATGACATATGCTCCGAGCCCTGATCCACCATCAGAAAAATAAAAACCCTCGTTCTTTCCATAGATAAATACGGGATGTGAAAACAGTTCCACAACAAGCAAACTAACACGTGCAAAGTGAAAATAGTTATGGCACAGAGAGCGCTTCCGTATGAAGGCGAAATAGAGGAGAGCAAAAGATTCCCACTCTTTCGTGCTAGAGGCCACGATTTCGGGCGCAAGGCCCGAAGGCAAAGTCAACACCCCGGCACATTGCAACCCGCGGAGGAACCGCCCCATCAAAATACCCTTTACCGCCCTGTACGGAGTGTGCAAGGCAATTTCGGTATCAATACTTCTCTGGAGGTAGTTCGTGGCGGCAATTGCATCACGATGGCCCTCATGTCCGCAAAACAGACACTGAAATGTCGCTCAGTATGATGCACGTCATAGCGCCTCGCCTCCTCTTATAAGGTATACTTGGGGTATGGAAAAGATGTCGGGGTTAGCGGCATGTGGAGACGGCGGTAAAATATGAGCATAGGTGTACATGAAGAACGCCCATTGTGTTCGTTACGTGGGGCAGCAGCTGGAAATGCTGCCGATCCGAATCGGAAGCTTTCTCCCTGGCCCTTATATAGATCAAGCTAATCGGAACTGTTGCGCTGTTTCTGCATAACGTCGATTTCCTCGTTGCTGCCGATGGCACCGTTTTTTGCACGCGCCAGGAGGGACAAGAATAAACAATGAAAAGGAGGACACTATGGAGACAACAAAGAAAAAATTCACAAAAGATTCTGTAATCGGTGATATTGTGAGGGACAGCGCCGCTGCCAGGAAGGTCATCGAGAAATACTTTGGCAATGGATGTTTTACCTGTCCCGGGATCAATATGGAATCGATTTCATTCGGTTCCATGATGCATAATATTGACCTTGAGAAGATCTTACGTGAGCTCAACGAGCTGGAGGATTAAGATGGAAATCAAGTGTTTTGTGTGTGGCGCGACGGATAATAACGTTGTTTATCTGAACTGTGTCCATGAGGGAGAGAGCAAGCTCGTTTGCGCCCGCTGCCTGCCGGTGTTAATACACGGACCGCATTAGAACGAAGGAAGCGTCTGAAGATGGGAAGACTCAACCTTCGCGATTCTCATCCTTCTTCTTTCTCGTTCCTTCGTCCTCGAGAGGAAGCTTCACCCTGAATGTGGTTCTCTGTTCATCACTCTCAACGGTAATCGATCCCCGATGAGACACCACGATTTTGTGGACGATTGCAAGGCCTAATCCGGTTCCCCGGTCCTTTGTGGTGTAAAAGGGGAGAAATATCTTATCCTGTATCTTTCCTGATATCCCGTGACCCGAATCTGATATGGCTATCTCCAGGGAGTTTGCATCGGCTAAGAAGCTAAAGCGGAGATCCCCGCCATGCGGCATCGCCTCGACTGCATTCTGGATGAGGTTTGTGAACGCCTGCCTGAGGAGTATTTCGTCGCCGTATACCGCAGGAATGCCGGCGACTTCGGACCGAACTCTGATGTCGCCCCTGTCGGCCACTAAATGTGCAACACTATTTGTTATGACGTCTGACAGGTTGACCCGTGAAATGGTTAATTCCGTCGGCCGGGCAAAGGATAAGAAATCCGTAATGATTCTATCCATGACGGTAATCTCATGGGACACGGAATCAACGATGTGAATTATGGAAGGGTCTATTTTTTTCGAAAGCAGTTTTGTGTACCCGGCAATCACCCCCATGGGATTTCTGAGTTCGTGCGCCATGCCAGCAGCCATCTCTCCCAGGCTCGACAACCTGTCCCGTAATTCAGCCTGACTTTCCAAAGCCTTCAATTCCGTAAGGTCTGTAAAGACAAGCAATTGGCCAATGGTCTCTTTCCGTGCGCCCTTCAGGGGTGTTAAGGTATAACCGATATGAATGTTTTTCCCTGAGTTCGTGATGTACTGGGTCTCTTCTCTTCCGGCGGCGATTCTATCCTTCAGAAGGCTTCTCAGGGGTTCCCGAAAGACATCGAGGTAGCTTTTCCCGATAACATCTGAAGCCCTGATCTCCAGGATATCTTCGGCAGACGAGTTGACCTTGGTCACCGTGAGACTGCTGTCAAGGCTTATAACCCCGCTCGATACGCTCTGGAGGATATATTCATTATAACTCTCAATTGCGTCAGCGCGTTCCTCGGCCTTTCTGTGGAGGATCTCGAGCTCTTTTTCCTTCTCTTTGAGTTTCCCGACGAGTTCATGAAAGGTGTCGACAACAAAGCCGACTTGTGAGTCTTCCCTGCGCTTAAGGTTATTCGGATCTTTCTTCATCTTTGCTAATGTGTAGGAGATGAAGAAGAGGAAAGAGAGACCGATGAGGAGAAGGATTGACAGGAGGAAGTACGGTTCGTTCATCTATGCAGATACAGGGCCAAAAGCTCCTCGCCATAAAATAAGGTTATTATGGCGCCAGTAGCGAGGAAGGGACCGAAGGGTATTTTGGTCTTTCTCCCCTTTCCCTTGAAAATCATGAGAAAAATCCCAACGGCGGATCCGAGAAGACTGGCGGCGAACGTAGTGAGGAGGATGGACTTCCAGCCCGTGAAAGCCCCAACCATTGCCATCATTTTGACATCGCCGCCTCCCATTCCTCCTCGACTGATCATCGCAATCAGGTAAAAAAGTCCACCGCCGGAGATGAGGCCGATTGCGGCGTCTCTGAAACCGAGGAGTGAGTGTCTTGCAAAGGGGTCAGGGAGGATGAAGGAACTCGCGATGAGACCGATGAAGATGCCGGGAATCGTTATGACGTCAGGGATGATCTGAAAGTCGAAGTCGATAAAAGTAATGACGAGCAAGGCTGAACAGAAGGCGAAAAGGGGCGGTATATGCCATCCGAGGCCATAACGCCAAAGCACTGCTCCATAGAAAAACGCATTCAGCGCCTCCACCAGAGGATACCTGAGGGATATCCTTGCTTTACAATATCTGCACCTGCCGTTGAGAATCAAGAAACTTATGAGGGGGATGTTGTCAAAGGGCTTAATTGCTTTGTTGCACGATGGACAGCGTGAAGAGGGGAGGACAATCGAGAGGTCCCTGGGTATCCGGTAAATGCAGACATTGAGGAAAGAACCGATGACGGAGCCGATCAGGACGGCCACAATATAAAGCAGGGTCATGTTTCTATCCCGCTGATCTCAGAAGCCCGTTTCCTCACATCCTCTATCTCCGCATCCAATGTCTCGAGATTGTGCAGCGCCTCCAGGATGACGGGGTCCCTCAGAACATGTTTTTCCGGTCCGTTTTTGAGCTCATAGACCCTTTCGCCGATCGTTTTCGCTAACTCCGTCTTTTTCTTTTCCATCTCGGTTGACTGATATAGGAGCTTCATGAGAGAGATCTCTATCTTTATCCGTTCATTGAGGAGAGAAGAAAACCACTTTATCTTTCCCATACCTGAATCAAGATTATCCTTAATCCTTTTCCACATTGCTCTTCTGGGTTCCCCCTTTAACTTATTTTAAAGATCTCCGACTTCTCCCGCCAGAATGTCTCAACGGTTTTTTTCAATGCCGGTGACTTTTTCAGTTCGGGATCATCACGCACTATCTGAATTGCCTCTCTTCGCGCAGCCTCCAGAAGAAGCGCATCTCTTATGATATCGGCAACCTTCAGATCCGGAAGCCCTGACTGCCTTGTACCGAAGAGTTCTCCCGGCCCTCTGATAGAGAGGTCTTCCTCGGCAATGCGGAACCCGTCATTGCTCTTAACCATGGTGTCGAGCCTCCTCCTTGCTTCGTCTCCATAGGGTTCGTATGCCAGTAAAAAACAGTACGATTGATCTCTCCCCCTACCGACCCTCCCCCTGAGCTGATGAAGCTGTGAGAGACCGAACCTCTCCGCATGGACAATGAGCATCAGGGTAGCATTGGGAACATCCACTCCGACTTCGATCACCGTTGTGCTGACAAGGATATCGATTCCTCCGTCCTTGAAGCATGTCATCACCGTTTCTCTTTCCGCAGTCTTCATCTTACCATGAATCAGTCCGATCCTGAAATCGGGAAAGATATTTTCGAAGGCTGCCTTACCGGTGATGGCTGACTTCAGGTCTGTATGCTCTGTTTCCTCAATGATCGGATAGACAACATACACCTGACGACCCCTTTTCACCTCGGACGAGATAGCTTCATAGATGAGGTGTTTCTGGCTACTGGAATACCGTTTTGTCCTCACAGGGCTTCTCCCGGGGGGGTGTTCATCGATTATCGAATAATCGAGATCACCGTAAACGGTCATTGCCAGCGTCCTCGGAATAGGGGTTGCGGTCATAACCAACACATCGGGATTATGGGCCTTTTTCCGTAATGCTGCCCTCTGTAGCACGCCGAAGCGGTGTTGTTCATCGATGACGATGAGCCCGAGCTTTCTGAATCGGATCCCTTCCTGTATCAGGGCATGGGTGCCGACAACCATGTCTGTCCCTCCTGACTCTATCTTCCCTACCGGTCTGTCTTTCCGTCCGCCGGTGAGGACAGAAATCGTGAGCCCGAGATCCTCCACCAGGTTATGAATAGTAATGAAGTGTTGCTCGGCAAGCAACTCTGTCGGTGCCATGAGCGCCCCCTGATAACCGCATTCAACGGCGGTCAACATTGCCATGAGCGCGATAATCGTTTTGCCGCAGCCAACGTCTCCCTGAAGCAGTCTGTTCATAGGGTAAGGTTGCTTCATGTCCTGGAGTATTTCGTGATAGACCCGCTCCTGTGCCACGGTGAGTCGGAAGGAGAGCTTTCTCATGAGTCTGCCGACGAGTTCACCTCCGGAAGTGAAGGAAATCCCTGGAGCCCTGCCCTCCTTTCTCTTCATGACGGCGATGCCGATTTCGAGATTGAGGAGTTCATCGAAGCAGAGCCGCCGGTGATAATCGGATGCGCTCCGGTTCAGGCTCTCAATATCCGATTCCGGTGCTGGGAAATGAACGTTGGCGACGCTCCCCCGCAATTCAGGGAGTCCGTTTCTTGCCAGGAGTTCTATGGGAACCGGGTCTCTGATATTGTCCCGGCAGGTATTGAGGGCATTGAACATGATGGACCTTAAAACCCTCACACTGAGGCCGGTTGTTGTCCTGTATATCGGGACGATTCTCGATGTGTGGATCAGATTTTCAGTGTCGTCATCGGTAAATTCGTATTCCGGATTATCCATTTCGAGCCCGGCTTCCCTGAACGAATTTTGCTTTACCACCCCGCTCAAAATGACCTCCTGTCCAACCTTGAAGAGCTTCTTTATGTAGGGCTGGTTGAACCATTTGGCTTTTAGCACTCCGCTTCCATCGGATATAACGAGTTGGAACAGCTTGAACTTGCTCCGGGGGAGGTGTATGACATCCATGCCGAGTATCTTACCCACAGCGGTCTCTCTTCGACCGTATGTCAGTGCATGGATTGTCTTGACGTTTCTCCGGTCCTCATAGCGTGACGGGAGATAAGAGAGCGCGTCCCCTGCGGTTTGGATGGAAAGACGGTTCAATAATTTTGCCCTTTGCGGGCCGACGCCTTTTATATACTGGATCGGGATTTCGGAGGGGTCCCTATCCATGGCCAGGTCTGGAGATTACTCCTCAAGATCTTTTGATTCACTCTGATTACCGCTCTGCTGAGATTCTTCTGTTTTCGGGGTTTCCTGCGGTATCTTTTCCGTTTCTTCCATACGCATCTTCGAATATTCCGACTCACTGATGATGTCGATATCCCATCCGGTGAGTTTCATTGCCAGTTTCACATTCTGTCCCTTTTTCCCGATGGCAAGGGAGAGCTGCTGGTCATTCACGATTACCATCGCTGTTTTGTCTTCCTCGTTTATCCCTATCTTGTCAACGGTTGCAGGACTCAGCGCACGGGAAAGTAGTATTCTCGGGTCTTCGGTCCAAGGAATGATGTCTATCCTTTCCCCTCGGAGTTCACGGACAATGGATTGAACCCTTGTCCCTTTCATTCCAACGCATGCACCGACAGGGTCTATTGTCGAATCGGTTGAATAGACGGCCAATTTTGTTCTTTCTCCAGGCTCACGAACAATATTTTTTATGACGACCAACCCTTCAGCTATCTCGGGAACCTCCATCCTGAAGAGCTCCACAACGATTTGGGGGTTGGTTCTCGAGAGGCTGATAATAGGTCCTTTCGGAGTAACCCTTACATCCTCAATGAAAACCCTGACCGTGTCGCCCCGTTTTAGGTTTTCTCCCATGAGTGTTTCCTTTTGGGGAAGAACCGCTTCAGCTTTGCCTATGTTCAGGAAGTAGAACCCCTTTTCCTTACGCGTCACTATCCCGCTGACCACTTGGCCGACCTTATCCTTGAATTCTTTGAAGATAACGTCCCTCTCCGCTTCTCGAACGCGCTGCAGGATGACCTGTTTGGCTGTCTGTGCGGCTATCCGTCCAAAGTCCTGGAATTGGAGGGGAAGCTCAACCTCTTCACCAACGGTCTTTCCGGGAAAGCTTTTTTCGGCTTCATCGAGCAATATCTCTTCATTGGCATCAGATACGTTTTCCACGATCTTTTTCGTCTCAAACACATTGATCTTGCATGTTTTGGGATCGATCGTAAGATTGACATTTGTCCGACCGCCATATCGCTTCCTCGCAGCAGAAAGGAGTGCTGATTCCAAGGTCTTTAGGAGGACCTCCTTCGATATGCCTTTCTCCCTACTCATTTGCTCCACGATAAAGCAGAGTTCTTTTGACATCTTAATTCACCTCGATCTCGAGCTGAGCCTTTGCTATCTTGTCATAGGGTATGTCGATCTCTTCAGGTGTACCCCGCTTTTCGCACAAAGAGATAGTAAGGATCGCGTCCCTGATGTCTATTAATCTTCCCTGAAAGAAACTCTGGTTATGCATCATTTCCTTTGTCGTAATCCTTACGAGCTTCCCGATATTTTTCTTGAAGTCATTCAGCGCCTTCAGCGGCCTGTCAAGCCCTGGAGAAGAGACTTCCAGCGTATACGATTGAGCTATCATGTCCTCCACATCCATGAAACCCTCAAACCTCCTGCTGAATGTCGCGCAGTCATCAAGAGTGATGCCTCCCTCCTTGTCGATGATGATCCTGAGCAGAGTTCTTTTTCCCCTGCCGAGAAGGCTTACCTCCACGAGCTCAAAACCGAGTTCATCAGCCACCCGGCCTGCCAGTCGCTGAATTATATGTTCACTAATGCTAACCATACAGAAAACAAAAGAGTGGTTAACACCACTCTTAATTAAAAGGAAAATCTGTTGCTCTTCTTATGATAAAAGCTTCTTCGGGAAAAAGCAATATCAGGGGTGGCAAACCACCCCTGATATCCGGAATTACATTATTTGCCTGGTGCTGGTGCTGGTGATGGTGCCGGTGCCGGCGCCGGTGCCTCTTGTCCAGGAGCAGGAGCAGGAGCAGGAGCAGGAGCTGGTGCAGGAGCAGGAGCTGGTGCCTCTGCTGGCTTTTCAGGAGCTTTCTGACAGCCGACAGCGAGAGCGAATGCTGCTATCAGCAATAATGAAAGTAACAAGGCTAAAATCCTCTTCATCTACGTGTCACCTCCTTCCCATGAAAATAGTGTATGACCACAGTTTTAATACCATATATATCCAACAATGTCAAGAGAAAATTTGGCCTTTTTATCGGTCAGCAGTGCCCCGCTTTCACTCCTGAAACGTTACAGAGAATTGCATGGGCCTGAAAAAAGCGGGGACGCCTCACCCCACCTTGGCATTCCGGCCGGAATGGAGAATGTAGCGTCTCATCTTGTTGTTGCTTGATCCATGCCTCGCTTACCGAGGCTGCCCGGCGCCGAGAAGAAGGGAACGCTTATCGTCTTCTATCAGCTCAATGAATTCGTTCGGTATCAGCGGTTGTCCTTTTCTCCCGGGCTATCTGATGCCATGGTGCCGCGATCCCCTCCATCCCCTGCCGCTTCCTATTGCTCCGCGTAGCAGAGTCGATTGTGTATTACTGCTCGTATCGATTTCCGGTGAGGCAATTCGATATCCATCAGCGCATCAAAGACCCATCGCTGTGCCTTGTTCCTGACTGCCTCGGTCTCGGTCCAGGTGGTGCAGACATCGGTAACATCCAGGGTCTGGGCAAACTCCCCATGGGCATCTCCCCCGTCGTGCCCTACCAGATCGATCTCGG
>JBEKCV010000067.1:0-21300 GCA_050014695.1 Thermodesulfovibrionales bacterium | reverse complement strand
TTATTGCTGTTGGCCTTATTGCCTATTCCAACACCTTCCAGGTCCCATTTCAGTTTGATGATCTGCCCAATATCAGGGCCAACCTAATCATAAAGGACTTCAAGTATTTTGTTGAGCCTTCTCGTGCCAAGACATTATTATTATATGCCCATTTATATTCCGCCCTAAAAAGCAGGTTCGTCGGCTATCTCACTTTTGCCCTGAACTATAAATTGCATGGTCTCACTGTTGCCGGCTATCATATCTTTAACCTTGCAATTCACGTCATGAATGCCCTCCTCGTTTACTGGCTTGTTGTCCTCACATGCAGAACCCTTGCAATGAAGCCCTCTCAGAACGGTCATCAACAGGTCGCACATTGCATCGCTCTTTTTTCAGCCCTGTTGTTTGTCGCTCACCCCATTCAGACTGAGGCGGTAACCTACATCGTCCAGCGGCTTGCGTCACTGGCGACATTGTTCTATCTGCTATCGCTCACAAGCTACATTCAATCGAGACTTTCCCTGTCAAAAGCCCGCCGATTCACGTTCTATGCTGTTTCTCTTCTTTCTGCCATCCTCGCCATGAAGACAAAAGAGATCGCTTTTACCCTGCCGGTCATGATCACCCTGTATGAGTTCCTGTTTTTTGAGGGGCAGATCAAGAGAAGAATACGCTCCCTGATCCCCCTTCTTCTCACGATGGTTATTATCCCTTTCACCCTCATCGGGATGGGAAAGCCAGTCGGAGAATTGATAAGCGATGTGAGCGAGGCAACACGGGTTCAGACCGCCATGTCGCGATGGGATTACCTGTTTACCCAATTCAGGGTGATCGTCACCTATATAAGGCTGTTGTTCTTCCCCATAGGACAGAATCTTGATTATGATTATCCTCTGTACCACTCCTTTTTTTCGCCCCCGGTATTTCTTTCATTTCTTGTCCTTGCAGCCATACTGAGCTTTGGCATGTATCTTTTTCGTTACAGGAAGCTTGTTCCCCATACAAGACTCATCTCGTTTGGAATCCTCTGGTTTTTTGTCGCTCTTTCCGTTGAATCAAGTTTTATACCCATTGAAGACGTAATCTATGAACATCGGATGTATTTGCCGTCTGTAGGGATGTTTATCGCGGTAATGACATCTCTGTTCCTTGCAAAAGATCGAGGTAAAATCATTATTCCCTCATGCATGGTTATAGTCATCATGCTTGCGAGTGCTTCGTATGCGAGGAACATTGTATGGCAAAGCGAAGTTGCTTTATATCGTGACGTAGCGAGGGGAAGTCCTCTTAAGGCAAGAGGACATAATAATCTTGGAATGGCATATCTAAAGCAGAACCGCCCTGATGAGGCAGTACATGAACTCATCACCGCATTGAAGCTCAACCCTGAGTATGCCATGGCCCATAATAATCTCGGAACCGCATATGGAAATCAGAACCGCCTTGATGAGGCAGCACATGAATTCATCACTGCAGTGAAGCTCGATCCTAATTTTCCTATGGCCCATTATAATCTTGGAACCGCATATGCAAAGCAGAACCGCCTTGATGAGGCAGCACATGAATTCATCACTGCATTGAAGCTCCAGCCTGCTTTTGCCGAGGCCCATAATTATCTTGGATACGTCTATGTAAAGCAGAATCGCCTTGATGACGCAGTACATGAATTCATCGCTGCGTTGAAGCTCAACCCTAACTTTACTGAGGCCCGTAATAATCTTGAAATCTGTTATCAAAACATGAAAACAATGAAACGATAGACGATGAGAAAACTCTGATGCCTCTTTGGGTTTGCTACAGCGCCCCAATTCTATTTTTGTGAGTGATAATGTTAACGATCTGAAATCATCACGCTTCTGTGAAATATATACTTACTTTTAGCGGCGATGCTTCTGTGCTGGCGAGCGGAACTAAAGTGCGTCGACTCCTGGATGTGCACCGCAAATTGTGCCTCGACATAAGCATGCATGTTTGAAGTCGATCTATCAGATGAGTATATTTCGTTCTTCACTGTCGCTTCTTATGAAATAAAGATATATCTTGAGAATTATCTCAATTGCATGGAATAATGGTCCATCCTCATGGACAAATGGAAAGACAATATATCCTTCATACTCGTCGATACCATGGAGACCGGCAATATCGGCGCGTCGGCGCGGTCGCTGAAGAACTGCGGATTCTCGCGGCTCGAACTGGTTCGTCCGAGAAAATTCCCTTCTGACGAGGCAGGATGGTTTGCCCACGGCGCCGATGATACTCTCTCCGCTGTTAAGGTTTTTCCAGAACTGGCGCCTGCCCTGAAGGATAAGTCTTTGATCATCGTCACTACGAGGAGGTCCGGGAAAAAGCGAGGACTAACATATCCGGTGAAAGAGGCTGTCGAAAGAATCAGGCACTTTGCAGAGAAGAATCGTGTAGCGCTGCTGTTCGGAAGGGAAGACAGAGGACTTACGAACGATGAAACTGCCAGATGTTCGTTTATGATCAGGATCCCCTCATCGACCGAACATCCTTCCTTCAACCTTGCCCAAGCGGTGCTCATCATCGCCTATGAGATCTCTTTTGCAGCGTGCACCATGCACCCTCCACCTGAGACCATCAGCAACGAAGGACTGTTAAACCTGTTTGAGAGGCTCCGGAATCTTATGAAGATGGCAGGCTATGCGCCCAAAGGGATAAGGGACGATGAGAACGAGATCATGGCGGATCTGAAGCGCCTGATCTCAAGGGCGGCTATCACACAGCGTGAGGAGCGTATGCTTCATGGTATTATTTCACAGATGGAAAACAGTCTTGGGAAGAGAAACAAAGGATGGCTTCCCTAAAAAGGGGGCGGCTAGGTGAAAGCAAAACAACTGCCAAAGTCGACGGTGGTTTGCTTTGCGGTCTACCTCTTGTATCTCAAATACAAAGCTTCAACCTTATTTCTGGCCCAGGGGGTTCTTCTCAGAAATTGCAGGCTGGATTTGATACTCGGATGATTATTAAAACACCTGATGCGGATGATCCTTCCCATTTCATCCCAACCATAACGTTCTACCAACTGGGTCAGAATCATTTCCAACGTGATCCCGTGAAGAGGATCTTTGGATTTTTGGTCGGTCATTGCTCAGTCAGCTTAATAGCTGGTTTCTACTTTCGACGCTGATTCAGTCTACGACAACTGAAACTATGGCGCTTTTCATCGGATTCATCATACGACTATCAGCTCAGGTGCTTATTGACTAATTTGGTCATCTCGAATATCGAGACCTGGTTCTTCTTGTCGAATACAGCCAAGAGGTTCTCATCTGCATTGATATTCCTCTTGTTCTTTGCATTCTGGAGATTATTTTCTATTATATATTCCACTATTTTTGCCAGCGCATCGATGGGTGGCACAGCCTTCACAAATGCCGGATTAGGGGAGCTTTTCTTTGTAACTTTCGCCGCTTCCGTTTCTGTCATCCCTGTTCTCCGTATGTTTGCGGATTTAGAGTCTGAATTTCTTCATTGCAGAACGTACGGTTCTAAAAGTATACACGAATCCAGCTCTAAAACCACATATGCTTATATTGAGCGGGCAGAACCTATTCGATCAAATGGAGGTGCTTAAAAGGTTTGACGGCTGTCCGTTCATCACTTTTCAGTTTATTGGTCAAATTTTAGATCGAGAGCTTCGATTTTTTTGTTCCTGGTAAGTTTTTTTAAATGATGCTCCAGACTTCTCGCATCTCCGGCATCTTTACAGGATACTGTTTTAACCAGTTCGAAGGGCCTCCATGATCTTACAAATTTACTACCCCTTCCCTGCGCATGTTCTTTAAGCCTTCTTTCAATATTATTTGTCAAGCCAATATAAAAAGCATTATTGCTGCACTTGAGCACGTAGACGCACCAGCTTTCGTTGCGCACTTTATCCGCAGAGCCTTTTGCCGCTGTTACGAACTCATCCATCCACAGTCTTAATGTTTTCCTCACTTCCTTATCTAAAAATGAGAAAATACGGTGAGCGCTGTTGTGGGGGCGAGCACGGGAATGCCCTTCCACCTTGATGACCTGAAAATCTAATTCGTCGTGGAATTCGTAAAATGCGCGATAAAGAAGGGCGTTCCTGAGCGGACGATTTGTTTTTTGAGAAAGGAAGCTGCTGGTAAGCAGGGCGGGTCTTCTTTTCAGCAGACCCGAAACACACTGGGAATCGGTATACAGGTATAGCTTCCCATGTCCGGTAATCTTTGATCCATTTTGATACTCTTCCAGTGCCCATAAGACTGTTTGAATCTCGAGTTTTGTCGAAGAAGTGTCTTCAAATCTTCGAACCTTTAACCGCGATACGAGTTCGGATTGTTTAACAAGTAATGAAGCAGACAAGGCGATATAGGCACCCACTCCAAGCTTAAGCCGGGGATTCAGGCTCACATCGGTGAAGAGAGCAATGTTGTTCATAAATCGATCTTAGGCGTCACTGCGATAACGCTCATAAGCAAAGAGAAACCTCTTACGCATTAAGTATTTTACACCAGAACCGGCAATGTCCAGGTGAACTTGCCACCAGCACTTCTTTAGTTTTGGCCAAAAGCCCCACTCTGCGCAAGCTACAATTCATCTTCTGTCACCATAGTCTTCTGTCGGCCATTGACTACGACCATCATGATCTCTCGTTAGCTTTAGCAGTGCTCATCCATTTTGAGGTGGATCTCTTTCCAGTCATGTGGATCGGTTTGTCTTCATGATCGCCCAGAACTCCCCATAATAACAACTAGTTATTGAGAATTTAGGGTCAAATTCATCAAAATCTCGGCCGACCCTCGTTCTCAAGAATGATAAACATGAAAAGCGACGTTTTGTGGATATAGTACAAATAGGTATGCCGCTTCTCAACAATGGTCACTAACTTTGGCATAGCCCCTATAAATCTGATAACCTAACTATAATCGAAGCGTTGTCCGTCGTAACGAAGCTAAAAAGTGAAGCAGCCCTGAGGAGGAGGAACTCTTGGATAGTAACACTAACGATGAGCGACAGTGGAAAGGGAATAACCGAAGATCGGATGGTTTGTATTCAAGAGCGTTCCTGCTCTTTTGGTGGAAACGCGAAACTCTCGGGCGTTAAGGGGAAAGGAACACGCAAATATTTAAGAATTCCGCTACGTAATCCGATAAGAAGAAGTGAAATTCTTAGGGATGCCGGTTAATTGGGCCCCTGAAGTGGGAGGTGTCTGCCCGTTATATGCTTTGCTGCCAAATGTTTGGCTTCGTAACCTTCATCGCCCACGTTGTGCCCATTATTCCTTTCCAAAAGAAATCTTATGCCGGCGGCGAAAAAGGGACACGGGGGAGGAAGAATGTCGCACGACTCTTTGAAGTCCCGCCAATAAAGATCGGCAAGTTTGTCTTGAACCGAAAAAGAGCTGCCGTTCTTCTTTGTGCGAGAGGGTTTACCCCAAGGCAGGAAGGGGTGGCCTCACCGTCACGGTCGTTGGCAGCACCGTTTCGAAAGATCAATGGCGAGCTGGTGCTATGCAAAAAAATCCAATTATTGTGATAGCCGACAAAGAAAGCCAGGAGCTCTATCGCACCATTTTCTCGATCGATGAAAGGATTGAATCCTATTTCTGCAACCATTTGATTGATTTCAGCAAAGGGTGTGAGGTCGACATGGTTCTTCTTGACTGCGGCTTCAGTCCGGAAAGTGGTTTGGCACTTTTGGAGACCATTAAATCTTTGATGCCACATGTCCCGGTTGTCTTTGTGACCGACGTAAGTTCCGAGAGCATTGCGATAAACGCTTTTCGCACAGGTGTTATCGACTACTTCAAGAAGCCAGTCAACCTGTTGCTTCTGAGGGATATCACAGAGAAGCTCCTCATGGCCAAGAGGTCAACACGGGAAAGAAGAACGAGAGTAGAGAAAGTCGAACGGGAAGGCGATTCCTTCTCCCTAACCACAAACATGCCTTCATCACTGCTCCGAGCCATCAGTTTCGTCAATAATAATCTGTCCTCCACAATTCCAGTTAAGGCGCTCGCAAAGGAGGCGAATTACAGTGAGTATCATTTCAGCAGGGTCTTCAAAAAACACACGGGGATGAGCCCCAAGAAATTTGTCATCTGCAGAAAGATAGAAAGGGCCAAGGAATTGCTGATAAGAAAGGGAGACCTAAACATTTCACAGGTCGCTAGCGAGGTGGGATTCAACGACATAAGCAATTTTAATAAATCCTTCAAAAAACTTACCGGAGTCACTCCTTCTGCTTTTAAGCAGAATGCATCTCGTAGAGCCTTCAGATAGCAAGAATCAACTAAAATAGAGCACTATTTTCCTATCTATCGATACCTACATATGATAACTTTAATTTATAGGTCATTGTCTAATTCTTGCTATGGGGGGAAGGGAGGTGAACGGCCCAAGTGACCTGAACAGCATATAATTTCGTAAGGAAGGGGGAGAGCGACTATGAAGATACGAAGATCTATTAGGTATTACCCAATTGCAGGCGCAACGATTGCTCTGCTTTTGGTGTTTAACGTGGGCTCAGCACAGGCCTTTTACCAGAGCCCGCCAGTACCGCTTTTCGAGACAACGCTGCGCGGCATCGGCACTAATGAAATCCCGGTGGCTGCACCCGATGCCACTCCGGCGCCGGTGACAGGGGTAACCCATTACACGATTAAAATGGAGCAGTTCACGGACCAGATTGTACCGGCTTCGACTGGTTTATTGCCGACTACCCTGTGGGGTTACTATCCTGCTAATCCGCTTTTTTCTGGCTCAGCCAAACATTTGGGCGGGATCATCGTTGGACAGAAGGGGGTGCCGATACAGATAACCTTTACCAACATGTTGCCGCTTACGAGCTTCATTCCAATCGACACCACTATCCCGGGTGCTAACCAGGCTCAGAACCGTGCTGCGATCCACCTTCATGGCGGCCATGTCCCATGGATCAGCGACGGCGGCCCCTTTGACTGGTTTACCCCCAATGAGGGCGCGTCATCAGAACACGGCACGAGCTTCTTGAACAACGTGCTGAATCCAACTGCCCCGAACGGTCAGGCCGAATATTACTACCCCCTGGACCAGAGCGCCAGGCTGATGTGGTATCACGACCATGCATGGGGCATCACCCGGATCAATGCCTATGCTGGCCTTGCCAGCGCCATGATAATCCGAGACAGTTTTGAAAAGGGACTGATCAGTGAGGGCTTGCCAAACTATATCGAGGACGGCGGGTACGAGCTACCCCTCATTTTCCAGGACAAAATCTTCGTTGGCAGTAACATACTTTCTGCTGACCCGACATGGGAAGGACTAACGACACCTGGTAGTCTTTGGTATGGCCATACGTATGAATATGACCCAATCACTGGTCGCTGGCCACTGGCGACGGTGCCCCTGATGAGTCCGGTTCCGCAGCCGTCTGCCATACCTGAGTACTTCGGCGATACAATGCTGGTCAACGGGACGGCTTACCCGCAGGCAACCGTCCAGGCGCGCCGCTATCGATTGCGTCTTCTCAACGCCTGTAACGCCCGCTTCCTTAACCTCCAGCTGTACATCGCGGATGGCAGTGCAAATGGGATCACTTTGAATAGCACTGTACCTCCTGCTTCCCCGAAGAATAAGCCATTCATAAATGCTGCTACAGGAGACGCATCATTCCTTGTGCTAGGTACAGAAGGGGGCTTTCTTCCAAGTCCCGTTAAGCTTCCGTCCAATCAACCGATGACTTTCCTGCCGAGCAAGAACATCCCGTCGGGGCTGAATCCCGATCCGACCACTGGGCAGACTGACCCTTCGCGAGTTCTCTCATCGCTTGTCATGGCGCCTGCTGAAAGGGAAGACGTAATTGTTGACTTCAGCAACTATAAGCCGGGAACGCAAGTGATCCTTTATAACGATGCCCCAGCGCCGTTTCCATCCGGAGACGACCGGAACGACTATTTCCCTGGCTATAATACCGTTGTAACTTATCCACCCAGCCTTGGTCTAGGCAACCCGGTCAACGCCACAACGATGCCCGGCTATGGCCCAAATACCAGGGTGCTCATGGTGTTCAACGTAGTTGCGGAAACAAAACCTTTTGACAATGCGCTCAAAATCAGTACAAGAACCAACCTGACCGCCGGCAATGATCGGCTCCTCGTGCCGCCCGGCTCCTGTGCAGATGTGCCCTCAAAGGTTTTCGAGCGGTTTCTGACCCTGAACGAGTACTCTGACGAATATGGCCGGCTCATCCAGATAATCGGCGATTCCAAGGCGCCCTATGGCTCTCCCTACGTTGTGACATCCAGTTTTTCAGTCAATCCTCCCGGGTTAAACGTAGGGGCTACGGAGCAGATCACCAGCAACGGAAACGAGGAGGTGTGGGAGATATATAACACAACCGGTGATGTACACCCGATGCATTTCCACTTGGTAAATGTCCAGGTCATCAATAGGCAGTTGTTTAACGAAAGCGTTTTCCCGGGTGCCATCACCTTCACCAGTCCAGTCATGGCACCGTATGCTAACGAGCAGGGATGGAAGGAAACAGTACGGATGTTTCCGGGGACTGTTACCAGGGTCATCATGAAGTTCAACCTGGCGACGATCACTGATGCGGAAGGGAAGCCCGTCAATGTCAAAAACGCTTACGGCTCCATCAAGAATGGACAACCACCGGTCAGCCCTCGGACTGGCGGGAACGAGTATGTATGGCATTGCCACATCCTTGAACACGAAGAGCATGACATGATGCACGCGGTGGTTGTATACTAGAAGTTATATATTGGAATTGGTGGTCAGCGGGTCCGGAGAGACGTGCAGACCACCAATTCATTCCGGTGTGTTACGCCGCTAGGAATAAGCCCCGGTTTTTTCCGGGGCTTTCTTAATGTCGAGGGGTAATTTTTTGAGAAGAACACTTGGTGTTGCGCTACTCCTTTTTCTGGTGACGGCCTCTTTCTTTGCGGGCAACTGGTATCAGAAAAATCGCGTTATGGGAAGTGGCACTCAGGGGGCCCGCAAGGTCATGTATTATGTTGATCCGATGAACCCTGGGATAAAGTACGACAAGCCAGGGGTTGCGCCCTGCGGCATGCCGCGTGAGCCGGTTTACGCAGGCGGTTCTCCAGCCCCTTCCGGTATGCCCCCCGGGACAGTGAACGTGAGCGCGGAACAGCAGCAGTTGACAGGCGTCAAGGTCGCAACTGTTGAGAAAGCTCCTTACAGCCATACCATGCGGGTGCTGGGCAGGGTCGTTATCGACGAGACTCGGCTCTATCGGATCAATTCGGCCACCGACGGGTGGGTGAAGAGGGTGCTTCCAGTGACCACAGGCAGTCTCGTCGGCAAGGATGAGCTGCTGGCCACCTTCTATTCTCCTGAGTTCTTCCCGGCGATTAGGGCTTATCTCTATGGCTTGCGGTCTCTGGATCGGTTCGAGTCAGGCGGCAAAGAAACCCAGGGGCAGATCGACCTGACTAATGCAAATATCGACAACTATCGGATTTCTCTCAGCAATCTCGGGATGAGCGACCATCAGTTAGATGAGATAATGCGTTCTCATCAAAGTCCGGACGAAATCGAGATCAGGGCGCCAGATAAGGGCTTTGTCATCGCCAGAAATCTCTCGCTTGGACAGCGTTTCGAGAAGGGAACTGAGCTTTACCGTATCGCTGATATGAGCCATGTCTGGGTCCTTGCGGACATTTTCGAGAATGAATCCGCGTATTTCAGGCCCGGCTTAATCGCACAGGTGATTCTTCCCACTCAGAAAAAATCATTTCGTGCACGGGTGAGCAGTACACTTCCGCAATTTGATGCAAACTCGCGGACCCTGAAGATACGTCTTGAGCTGGACAACCCAGGTTTTCTGCTCAGGCCTGATATGTTCGTGGATGTGGAATTGCCGTTATCCTTCAGTCCCGCGATAACAGTTCCTGTGGATGCGGTTCGCTATTCAGGACTCAAAAAAACCATCTTTATCGATCGCGGAAACGGCTTCTTCGAACCTCGGGATGTCGAAACCGGGTGGCGCTTTGGGGATCGGATCGAGATTGTCAGGGGGCTGATGCCTGGCGAGAGGATTGTCGTATCGGGCAACTTTCTTATCGACTCCGAGAGTCGGTGGAGGGCGGCCGATGCTAAAGTCTACGGAACCGCACAGAAAGACCCTGTATGCGGCATGGATGTCGAGAAGGACACGGCTAAAGCTGCGGGCAGGACGAGCGAGTATAAGGGAAAGACGTATTATTTCTGCTCCGAAGGATGTAAGAAACGCTTCAACGATGCTCCGGAACATTACAAGGAAGGTGAAAGAGGCCATGCGATGACTCATCCTGCCGCAACGGGCATCGGCAATGATTAACCGCATCATCGATTTTTCGGTGAACAACAAGATCGTGGTTTTCACCCTTGTTGCAGTAGCATGTGTAGCGGGATGGTGGTCCATGAGGCACCTCTCGCTTGACGCCATTCCCGACCTCAGTGAGACCCAGGTAATCGTATACTCCCGATGGGATAGAAGCCCCGACATCGTCGAGGATCAGGTAACCTATCCGATTGTAACCGCCATGCTCGGCGCTCCCCACGTTAAGGCTGTTCGCGGTTTTTCAGATTTCGGGTACTCCTTCGTCAATATCATCTTTGAGGACGGCACCGACATTTACTGGGCTCGCTCACGGACGCTCGAATACCTTTCGAGCGTGATCCAGCATTTGCCGCAGGGCGTCACCACCGAAGTAGGCCCTGATGCCACCGGTCTCGGCTGGGTCTTCCAGTATGCCCTGGTCGACAAGTCAGGCACGCACAGCCTTGCGGAGCTGCGCTCACTACAAGACTGGTACCTGCGGTATCATCTGAAATCAGTGCCTGGCGTTGCAGAGGTCGCCCCCCTCGGCGGTTTTGTCAGCCAGTATCAGGTTAATGTCGATCCCAACAGGCTTCAGGCGTACCGGATACCAATCGGCCGCGTTGTCGAGGCGGTCCGCGCCGGGAATACCGAGGTGGGCGGCAGGCTCATTGAGTTCGGTGGAACCGAGTATATGATCCGCGGCAGAGGCTACGCGAAGTCCATTGAGGACTTTCGAAACATCGTGCTCTCGACGAACGACGCGGGGACGCCCATCTGCGTAAAGGACATCGGCGAGGTGTCCCTCGGGCCTGATTACCGCAGGGGCGTCTCCGATCTTGACGGGCAGGGCGAGGTCGTCTCGGGCATCGTCGTCATGCGTCAGGGCCAGAATGCCCTGGATGTCATCGACCGTGTAAAGACGAAGCTCAGAGAAATAGAGCCTGGTCTTCCCAGCGGCGTGAAAGTCTTACCGATCTACGACCGCTCCGACCTCATCCGCAGGGCGATCAGCCAGCTTACATCGACCCTCATCGAAGTGATCGCCGTTGTCTCCCTGGTAATCTTGATCTTCCTCTGGCACCCGCCGAGCGCCATCATACCAATCATTACCATACCGACCACCGTTCTCATCTCCTTCATCCCCTTCAGGGCGATGGGCATCAACGCAAACATCATGTCGCTCGCAGGACTAGCCATTGCCATCGGCGCCCTTGTGGACGCCTCAATTGTGGTGGTCGAACAGACGCACAAGCGGCTCGAAAAATGGAAGCAATCCGGAGAGAAGGAAGACTCCCGCGTGGTCATTGTTGATGCCATCAAACAGGTGGCCGGTCCCAGCTTTTTTGCGCTGCTCGTAATCGCCATCGCGTTCTTGCCCGTGCTTACGCTCGAGGCGGAAGAAGGGCGCCTCTTTAAGCCGCTCGCGTACACAAAGACCCTCGCGATGGTTGTAGCCGCTTTTCTTACCATCACTCTCGATCCTGCGCTCAGACTGGTTGTGACGAACCTAAAAAATTTCAATTTCCGGCCCTCCTGGCTTTGCAAGGCGACAAATGCCGTCCTTGTCGGCACGATCCACTCCGAAGAAAAGCATCCGATCAGCAATTTCCTGATCCGTCTTTATGATCCCGTCGTTCGATGGTCGTTACGCCGAAAACGGGTTGTCATCGGTCTTGCCATTGCACTGGTCATCCTCACCGTGCCTGTTTTCATGAAGCTCGGTAGCGAGTTTATGCCGCCCCTTGATGAAGGGGCCCTCTTCTACATGCCAACGACGATGCCGGGCATCTCGATAACAGAGGCTCAGAAGCTTCTTCAGGTGACGGACCGCATCATAAAACGTTTTCCGGAGGTAGACCACGTGCTTGGGAAGGCAGGAAGGGCGGAGACATCTACCGATCCGGCACCGCTCTCAATGCTCGAGACGATAATCATTCTGAAGCCGAAATCCGCGTGGCGCAAGATAGACACTTGGTATTCCTCCTGGGCTCCTGAATGGTCAAAGCCTTTTTTCAATCATATAATGCCGGATCACCTGTCGCGAGAAGAACTTGTTAGCCAGATGAATGAGGCTTTAAAGATAAATGGAGTATCCAACGCCTGGACAATGCCTATCAAGGCACGCATCGACATGCTCACCACGGGCATCAGAACGCCCGTAGGAATTAAAATATCCGGAGCAGATCCGATGGTCATTGACAGGATTGGCGCGCAGATAGAATCCTACCTGCCCTCGGTCAAAGGTACCCGGAGCGTGATTGCGGAGAGGACAGGCAATGGTGAGTTTCTCGACATCGTCTGGAACAGGCAAGAACTCGCCCGTTACGGCTTAAACGTCGAAGAAGCCCAGACAGTCGTCGAGAGTGCTATCGGCGGCGGGAATGTGACGACTACCATTCAAGGTCGTGAGCGCTACCCGGTGAATGTCCGGTATCTGGCCGACTTCAGGCCCGATATCGGGGCTCTCGGGCGTGTCCTGGTTCCACTATCGGACGGCCAGCGCCAGGTTCCCCTCAGCGAACTTGCGACAATTAGTCCCGTCAGTGGTCCATCGATGATCCGTGACGAGAATGGGATGCTGACCGGTTACGTTTATGTAGATATCGCTGACAGAGACCCGGGCGGCTATGTCGAGGAAGCCTCACGGCTCTTGAAAGAGAAGCTCGATCTCCCGGCGGGATATGCCATGCTATGGACAGGCCAGTACGAGGCTATGCAAAGAGTAAAGGAACGGCTCTCAGTGGTCCTTCCGCTGACGCTTTTTTTGATTCTCCTGCTTCTCTTCATGAATACGAAGTCGCTTGTGAAGACGGTGATCATCGCTCTGGCAGTGCCCTTCTCTGCCATCGGCGCGATCTGGTTTCTGTACTTCCTCGGCTATAACATGAGTATCGCCGTATGTGTCGGCCTTATCGCGCTGCTCGGCGTCGATGCCGAGACTGGTGTATTTATGCTCCTTTACCTTGAAATTGCCTATGAGCAGGCAAGAAAAGAGGGAAAGATGCGAGACCTTGGCGATTTACGTGAGGCTATTATGAACGGAGCCGTCAGGCGTCTCCGGCCGAAATTTATGACTGTCGCCACGATGGCTATCGGACTTATTCCGATCATGTGGGCAACAGGGACCGGTTCCGATGTCATGAAGCGGATCGCCGCTCCTATGATCGGAGGTATTTTTACCTCTTTTCTTCTGGAACTGGCGGTTTACCCTGTGATTTACGAGGTGTGGAAATGGAATTTTGTGATGAAGAAACAGTCTCAAGCAATCATTGAGTAAATAAAGGCATCTCGCATGTTGTCAGGGAATATGTGTGGTTATCGAAACTGGGAGAAAACCCTGAGATTTTATTTGAATTGAAAGGAGGAGGACAAGCGGCTCCCTCCCGTGGCAAGACCACAGGGTGTCCGCCGCTCGGGTGGTTATGAAAAGGATGATCGTAAAGGTGAACTGGATTGCCGTGATCGGGGTATTTTTGTTTTTGGTTTCCGGCGCGGGCGCCGAGGAAACGCTGCCCTTCAAAGACCAGAAGGAGAAAATAAGCTATGGGATCGGAGTCGGTGTGGCAAGGGATTTCAAGCTGCGGGGGGTAGTGATCGATGTGGACGCTTTTTTGAAAGGTTTAAAAGACGAGCTCTCTGGCGTGAAGCTCCTCATGACCGAACAGGAACTCGTTTCGACAATGGATGCGTACGAGCGCGAACTGAAGTTGAAACAGGAACAGGGTGAGAAGATAACGGGCGAGGAGAACAGGAAAAACGGAGAGGCTTTTTTGGCTGAGAACGCGAGGAAAGAGGGTGTTGTAACCCTTCCTAGCGGGCTGCAGTACAAGGTCCTCAAGGCGGGCGATGGCAAAAAACCTGAGGATGCCGATGAGGTTCTGATCAACTATCGCGGTACCTTGATCAATGGTACAGAGTTCGACAGCTCCTATCATTCAGAACACGAACAGCCGGCCGTCTTCAAGATCAAGGAGGTAATCCCAGGCTTGAGGGAGGCCCTGAAGCTCATGCCTTCGGGCTCTGTGTGGCAAATATTTATTCCTTTCCAGCTGGGATACGGAGATCGGAGAGTGCGTGAAGTCGGGCCGAACTCCATGCTGATTTTCGACGTAGAATTTTTATCTATAGTGAAGAGAGTCGACTCTGAAGAACCGTCCCAAAGCAAGGCATCCAAAGAAATCGGGGAGCAATCCCGGCCATCGGGCCAGCAAATCCCGCCGGACATTTTATCCAACCCTGAAGAGCCCAGATGATAGATACCCTTTGCTTTTAACATCTTCGGGCAAGAAGTCCCCTTCCGTCTTTCCAGCGACCTTTTTGAGTGTTGGTTCAGAACAATGAGGCATACCGGCCGAAGTTTTTTTAGACCCTCGCATTCGTCGCGCTCATTCTTGGATGAAAGTAGCAAGCCGCTTGATCTCTGACTTCAGTGCCGCGAAGTCTCTTTCGTTTCTTTCACTGTCTTTTCAAAATCTATACTCGTAAGAAGCGGTAGAATTTAACTGAAAATACTGCTAAACTTGTTTATGAAGACCTCCTATTTTGGTTCATTTTGTTCGCTGCAACTATATCACCCCGATCGGGGGTTGTTTGAAAAACTACTTTGGCTAAGGATGATTTTTCAATGTGAGGAGGGGAAGTTGCTCCACGGCTGAAGGCAGCGCGGTACTGAAAGCCATAGATGAACACTATACCGGTTTTGTTGAGGCAGAAAACAGAGATTATGACGGTATCAGGACAAAGATGGAACGATTGGGCATGATATAAATGACAAGCGAGCTGAGGATATAGATAGCCGTATCTGCTTGATGCTATTTGCTTATGAACCTGGCGCTAATGACCATGATAATCGGGAAATCGGATCTACACACGAATGAATTAGTCTGTTTGTAAAAAATTCCTCTAAAAGAAACGCCAGCGAAATGCCACAGGCGTTTGATACGGCAGGTTTCAAAATGCGCCTCATAAATTTTCATTTTTATTGACGGAATAGATAGAAAATCATTGACTGATATACAGTCATTTTGGTACAGTGTGACAAGGCGATGGAGTTCGCCGCAAAACGCTCTTATTCATCGGAGCTGATAACTCCTACTCTCAAATTTGTCGAGGGCAGGGGTTTTTTTGTGCTCGGAAAGGACACGGTTATGCATCTCGATGTTTGGGGCCTTGCGGCCCTGTGGCTTGGCCTTGCGCTTGTCGCCACTCTTCTGTCGGTCTGGTTCAGGATCGCAACGGCGCTTTCTGAAATAGTCGTAGGGACCGTTGCCCAGCTCGTAATCGGGGCATTGGTCGGAACAACGCTTGGGTCCAATGAATCGTGGATCAAATTCTTGGCGGGGACCGGAGCTATTGTGCTGACATTCCTGGCAGGCGCAGAACTTGATCCTGATGTTTTCAAACTCAAATGGAAGGAGGCCACTGTTATCGGACTTATCGCCTTCTTTGCTCCGTTCCTCGGCTGCACGGCCGCTGCCTACTATCTGCTCGGCTGGTCTGTGAAGTCGAGCTGGCTTGCCGGAGTTGCGCTTTCGACGACTTCGGTTGCGGTGGTCTACGCTGTAATGCTTGAACTCGGGCTGAATGTCACCCAATTCGGTAAGACCGTCCTTGCAGCCTGCTTTATCAATGACCTTGGCACCGTCATTGCGCTTGGGCTGATATTCTCTCCCTTCACCATGAAAACAGCAGTCTTTATCGTGGTGAGTGCCATCGTGTTTATCGTTCTCCCGTATCTCACACCGCGCTTTTTTAAGAAGTACGGAGGCAGGCCATCTGAGCTTGAGGCAAAATACCTATTACTCTTTTTATTCGGACTTGGCTTTCTTGCTGTCTGGTCAGGAAGTGAGGCAGTGCTTCCCGCTTATATAATAGGGATGGTGCTTGCGGGGACCGTAGGGAAAGACCACGTGCTGGTAAGGAGGCTGCGAACACTTACCTTCGGGCTCCTTACGCCTTTCTATTTCATCAGGGCTGGTTCGTACGTATCCGTACCGGCCCTCATTGCCGCACCCTTCGCGCTTCTCGTCCTCTTTATGAGTAAAATGGTAACGAAGTTTGTCGGCGTTTATCCCGCCACAAAAGTTTATAGGTATGCTCAAAAGGAAGGCATGTATACGACGTTGCTGATGTCCACTGGTCTTACGTTCGGCTCGATATCGGCGCTTTTCGGCTTGAGTCATGGGCTAATAGATCAGATGCAATATTCGCTCCTCATCGCGGCGGTTATCGGCAGCGCCGTTATCCCGACGTTGATTGCGAACGCATTCTATTTGCCGAAATACCTGCTTCCTAATAAAAAGAAGCTCTCGGAGACCGGCGGGCAGTTGACGTCGGCTGAGGAAATCGAATAAAGGAGGACTCTAATGAACAAGATATTAGTGGCCTTTGATGGCTCCCCGAAGGCCTACGAAGCTTTTGAATACGCATTAACGCTGGCTGCCATATGTAATACCAAGTCCGGAATAACCGTTCTCTCGGTGGCCCAGCCGCCGGAACCGATAGACATTGTGGAGGTGGATGCGGTAATTGACGCGGCTACCGAGCACTATAAGCAGCTTTTCGGGGAATTAAAGGAAAAGGCAAACCAGAAAAATATCGAGATACAGACCGAGATCGTGGTTGGCCACCCCGCCGACCAGATTGTCCGATACGCAACAGAATATGGCTTCGATCAGATAATTATGGGGCAGAAAGGGAAGTCCAAAATAGAGAGCTGGCTCCTCGGTTCAGTCTCCAAGAGGGTCTCAACATATTCTCCGTGTACCGTGACAATCGTTAAGTGAGGAAAAGCGGCCAGTGATAAATCTGAGGATTCCTCACCTTCTCCCTGCCGAAGTTTATCGGCGAAAAGATCATTCTTAAGAAGATGAAGGAATATGTCCATCAGGTGATAGACATGCAGTCCGGGCGAAGGCCATTATGACGAAAGCCCTTTCGCCGGATTACCATAGTGCAGGGCGTGTCAACCTGAACCTGATCATGATTGACATAAAGGTGGGAGAAGTGGGGTGACGCGGCTGAGAGGTTAGAGATGTTGGACGACTGATTATGAAGTCATCAATGAAATGTTATTATTACCCCTATAGACGCCATACCTGCGAGGCGCTCGATGATGGCGAGTTCTCTTATCTGAGACACTTTCCGTATTCGGTAACCGTCAGAGAGGATGCGGCGTCAAGGCTTATAGAAAGAAGGATTTGCGACTATCATTTTTGGAAGACCGCGGCTGTGGGTGCGGAAAAAACAATAGTCGCAAGGGGAGTGACAGATCAGGACTCGTCGCCGCAATGTGGAACATTTCCGTCGATAAAGAGCCAAAGTCATTCGCAGGGAAACAGTCGACTATTTTGATGGGCGTATCCTGATGGGCGGAAGGTACGCCATGGACAGGTTTTTCCCAGAACTGGGAGGCAGCACAATATAGTTATTGAGGAGGAAGGTCATGTCAAAGATCAAGAAGGTATTCGGAAGAGAGATCCTGGACTCAAGGGGTAATCCGACTGTCGAGGTTGACGTTGTCCTGGATAACGGCATACTGGGCAGGGCCGCTGTTCCCTCGGGCGCTTCCACGGGCAGCAAAGAGGCTGTTGAATTGAGAGATGGAGACAAAAAGCGTTATCTCGGCAAAGGGGTGGAACATGCCGTAAGCAATGTAAACAAAATGATAGCCCCTGAACTGATTGGCAAGAATCCCTCTGACCAGAAAGAGATAGATCTCCTTATGGTTAAACTTGACGGCACAGAAAATAAGGGGAGGCTGGGTGCCAATGCCATATTGGGTGTTTCCCTTGCAGTTGCAAAAGCCGCATCTCAAGAGGCGGGAAAATCCGTGTTTGCATTTATTGGGGGCGACAAAGCCCGCCGCCTGCCCATCCCCTTCTTTAATATTCTCAATGGGGGGAAGCATGCAGACAACAATGTCGACATCCAGGAGTTCATGATTGCACCCATAGGGGCAAAGACATTCAAGGAAGCGCTCCGGATGGGCGCTGAGGCGTATCATAACCTTAAGGCTGTTTTGAAATCAAAAGGCTTGAGCACGGCTGTCGGCGACGAGGGAGGCTTTGCGCCTAACCTCTCGTCCAATGAAGAGGCGATACAGGTCATTATCGCGGCCATCGAAAAGGCCGGATATAAACCGGGTCAAGATATATCCATAGTGCTTGACCCTGCGGCGAGCGAGTTCTACGAAGAAGGGAAATATATCCTCAAGGCCGACAACAGTCGCCTGTCATCTGAGGAGATGGTAACGTATTATGACAAAATGACATCGAAATATCCGGTTATCTCCATTGAAGACGGCCTTGCCGAGGACGACTGGAAAGGCTGGAAAATACTGACACAACAGGTGGGAAAGAAAATTCAACTTACGGGCGACGACATTTTTGTGACCAACCCTAAAATAGTTGCCGAGGGGATCAGACAAGGTATCGCTAATTCTGTGCTTATCAAGTTGAACCAGATAGGAACGCTCACAGAGACACTGGAGACGGTTGCACTGGCTGAGAAAAACGGCTATACCTGCATGTTCTCCCATCGTTCTGGGGAGACTGAAGATTCGTTCCTTGCGGATGTGGTCGTTGCTACAAATGCCGGACAACTCAAGAGTGGGGCACCTGCTCGCTCGGAACGGCTGGCAAAATATAATCAACTGCTCAGAATCGAGGAAGAATTGGGCGATAGGGCCATCTTCAGAGGGGAACTTAAATGGTAAGAAGGCGGTGAAAGGTGTTTGAACTCGATATCCCCGGTTTCGGTCATGTACATTTGGAGCATTTGGTTTCTGACTTCACAGGGACACTTTCTGTTGATGGGAAACTCCTGCTCGGCATCAAGGAACGTCTCAATCAACTCGCAGAATTCCTCAGCGTTCATGTATTGACTGCCGATACTTTCGGTATGGCATATACCGAACTCGAAGGTATCAACTGCGATATTCGTATTCTGACGGGTGATAATCACGACCTCCAAAAAGAAGAATATGTGAAAAAGCTCGGTGCTGATTATGTTGCCGCATTTGGTAACGGAAATAACGACAGGAAAATGCTTAAAGCAGCCAAGCTTGGAATCGCAGTTTGCTTGAATGAAGGATGTGCGACAGATGCGGTCGTATCGGCAAATATAATAGCGACATCTGCTACCGACGCTCTTGATCTGCTTCTCAATCCGAAGCGGCTGAAAGCAACGTTACGGTTTTAACATCTTCGGGCAAGAAGTTGCTGACGCGAGTACAAACACCGTAGGGCCGGAACAGTCCGAACTGGTTTCCGAAGTCCGAGGGAACAAACGCCTGTGGAAACATGGCCTCTGCCGCGCCAGCCTCACGCGGTAAGTTCTGTCGGTGAAGTATGGAAGCCCCGACTGAAGCCTCGTCTCAGTCCCGGGTAATTCATAGGAGATCGCCTCTGTGAGGTTAATTACAGAGAAGAGAGGGACGGCTGGCTAAGGTTCACAATGTAAGGGCAAAGGAATATCTTCAGTTTCAGATGGCCCTCTTTTTTTGGCCTTTTCCGCAATCGCAATAACGGCAGGTGTCTTTCCGGATCCGCCTGCGGTTATATTGCCTTCACTGGTGACCCTGCGGGAGAGCTTTTTCCGGTCCTCAGACGGCGGGATTTCTTGAAGGAATAGCCGAGATAGCCTATGAACTCCAACAGTCCCCTATCGCCCGGACTCCCATAAAAAAAAGAGAAGCGGGAAGTGCGGGAACTCAAGTGATGGAGAGAAAGGTTTTTTCTTGAGTCAAAGGGCAAAAGGATTTGATATAATGAGGAATGTTACAGCGCACAGTCTTAAGAGTTGAAGAGGTAAAAGCACGGAGAAGCTTTCAAAATGCCTTTGAGAGGAGTAAATAAATGAAGAGCAAAATTGGATTACTCTGCTGTCTCACAGTCATTTCTTTTGGGTTAATGAGTTGTGCCCCGACAACAAAATTGACGGCAGTATGGAGAGACGAGACCCTTCAGGACAAGAAGGTTGAGAAAATCTTTGTGATGGGCATGCTTCCGGACAAATCCAGCAGGGAACTGCTCGAAAATGAATTTGTTGAAGGATTGAAAGCGCGCGGGATCGATGCCGTTGCGAGTTATCCCGTTTTATCCTTTGAAACATTAGCGGATAAAGAGACGGTGAAATCGGCCGTAGAAGTTTATAATCGAGATGTGATTCTTTCTGCCAGACAGATCGAAACCAAGAGTGTTCAGAGACTGATTACTACGCTAACCTATAGATCTTGTGTATATGTGGACTGGCCTGGTTATCCCCAACCTTGTATCATGGACTTAGTACCAGTGACTACCGCGCTGACGGATACGTACTTAGTTATGGAAACAGATCTCTACGATGCTAAAACCGAGAAACTCCTATGGAAGGCTCAGGCCGAGGTGTGGGTGATAGAGCATGACCCGGAATTGATAAAATCTTTTGTTAAGGCGATGCTCGATAGACTATCCCAGGAGAAAGTCATTTGAGGCAACGATGCGCCTGATCTTCTCTCTTTTTCGCAATCACTGACCCTCGAAGGGCATTCTGACTAGGGAAAAGGGCAAGAGATGGAGGACGCGGTGAGAGTAGTTAATAGTTATTGATATTTATAATCTCTCATGTGTTTTTCGAGCAGACTTTACGGCCTGCGCAAGTATAAAGAAAAGCTGCATGCCATGCTAGTGGAGAAAGACCCTGCGAACAATCAAAAAGACATAGCCGTCTGATCAACAAAGGGAAGTGGGATACCATGGTTGGGGTGGCTAAGGCCAATGCCGCCGAGCAAGACCATTGGCTTCAGTACCTGGCGCCACTCGGCCGGGTAGGGCTACTGCAGTCGCACCGCATTCTGAGAGACGAACTTGTTGCCCGGGGGTATGCAAACGCCGAGGGACTTCAGGCAAGACAATGGAAGTGCGCCCTGAAAGATGCCATCGAGACTGCTGACAAGAACTGGAAGGCACTGTTTGCGGAACTGGCCCCTTTGGTGTTTGCCAACAGCAACCTCGATGACGA
>JBEKCV010000066.1:0-22543 GCA_050014695.1 Thermodesulfovibrionales bacterium | reverse complement strand
CTTTATTCAGGACAGTAGACTACTCCTAACGGAATAGGAGGTTTCCTAATAACATATTCTGTTACTGAAACAATTACTCATGCGACTTCTTGTCGCACTCCAAGCCTAACAGCATCTTTGGCTTGTCTCGGTTGACGAAGGTTATCAGCAGTTCACATATGTTAGTCATACCATCAAGCCAGGCACCTTATCCGCCTCGATGCTAGCAGATATATCATCACCTCACGGCTCTGATTAGACCTTTACAGGTCAGGTTACCCTTTTCCTGTCCGCACTTTATTCAGGACAGTAGGCTACCCCTAACGGAATAGAGGGTTTCATAAATCACAATGTTCTGTGATCTGAAACAATTACTCATGCGACTTCTTGTCGCACCGGCCTTCACCGACTAACTCTCACTGCCCGTTTTTTAGCTGACATAAGATTTCCAATTCAAACATGCATATTTGTGCTGAGACATTACTTGTGGTGTACGTCCAGAAAGAAACACCATCGAGTCCAATTTCAAAATCTCAGTTTCAGCCAGAAAGTCGCATTTTTAAACGAGCAAACGGCTCTTGATTTAGGGTTGAAAGAGGCGTGCATAAGAATATTGACTTCCCCTCTTACCTGACACTTGCGCTGTTTGAACGATTATCAGTAATGAGATGTACCACAAGTTATCAAAAGCATTTGGTAGCCCACCTGCAGTGATGCTTATTCTCGAATAAAACAGTTTTGGGCGGTTGATTCTAACCATAGCGATACGAAGCTGGGGGCTAAACGGTGCGGCGTTCGGTAGAAACATCCTCTGTGATCACATTTAAATAGGCACAATATTCTTATCTGCCGAAGCACTATGGAGCAGAGGCTGCAAACTTTCGCGTGCGCACGTTATAATAACCCAATCGCGTTCTGTTTTTTTTATTGTTATTTTCATGCGGATGATCCAGTAAAGAGATGGAAGATGTTTAAAGCTAATGGTGAAGGACTTCAACTGGATCTTTTCAGCTGGGACCAGGTCAAGACTGGGGAAGGCTTCTGCGCCCTTGAAAACCTCGACCTCAAAAAAGCAGTGATCATCTTTGAGGATATCCTTTCCAAATGGGAAGGGCACCCCGCCGCCTCCGCTGGTCTCAAAATGGCTGTGGAATGGGATAACGCACTAGGGGAAATAGAAGGCCTTCCAAAAGATGATGCCGTCATCTCTTTATGGGAGAAGGTTAGATCATACACCTTCGGACAATGTGACGGGGCGTTTAGAAGGGCGCTTATCAAACGTGCAATTGTGCTACTAGAAGACGACCATAGCCTCCACATCCCGGTAGATCTATACCTAGGCGACCTTTATCTGGAAATAGAGGACTATGAAAAGGCAGAACAGGCATATAGACGATTTATCGAGAGGCACTCTGCTGATGGGAGAACACTCGGTTGCCTCGGCAATTGCCTGTGGAGACAGGGCAAGAAAGGAGAGGCAAGAGTGACATACGCAAAGGCATTATTGCTGGTTCCATGGGAGGTGGAACTGGCAGAGATAGATGATAAAGAATTGGTAGACGCCCTCGTCGAAGAAGATATTTATTCTGCCGCCGTATATGGCTGGCTCAGGAGAGTCCTGCCTTTCGTTGATGTCGAAGTCGAGACGCCGCATGACAGCAACCATGGATGGTCATTGCTGGTTTATCAAACCCTTAGGCACGCAGAAAAGGCGCGTGTGAAAGGTGACCATGAGGGAATGGTCGAGCAACGAAGATTACTGAAAGAAGTTGCTCCGGCGGTATTCCTGGAGTATATGGGGCGAATATAATGACGAAGCCTTCCATATGCTCCGCGTGCGCGGCGGATCCGGGGCACGAAGTGCGGCCGGGCCGTTACTTGTTCAAGAAAATTATCAAATTTGCTTACCCCTATTCGAACATTCGATCATTGGTGAACTGTCTATTGAGTCCATTCCTTTTGTCAGAACTGCTTCAAAATCGTTAGTCTCTTGTTGTTGCCTTCGTCATGTCACAGCGGAATAATAATGGGTATACTATGTCTTTGTTTGCTTTTCAAGCACTGACCGTCGTGCTTCAAGCTCAATTAGTCTTTTCTTTAGTGCTGCAACCCCACCGCTATCAGCAAAATAGCCACTTATCTTTCTGATGCGGGAGATCTTGAAGCCTTATCTCTCAAAGAACTGCAGCCACCTGAAGGGAAATGGAGGGCTGAAAAAGGGTTCTCAAGTGTGAAGGCGCTTATTTCATAAGAGGGCTCTTTTCATGGTAGTTCGCCTCTTGCTCATTTGAAGCTTATTTGATATAGAATAGAGTATCAACTTTGGAGGAGGTATTCGTTATGGCTGTGAGTACAGCTAAAAAGATTAATCCTGATGACTATATTCTTTCCGTCCTATCGCCCGAGGACAGGCTCGACGCTGCTTTCAAAATTGCCGGTGAAGCATTCAAGAAGACGAAATTGACCATGAAGGACATTGAGAATGCCGTGAAATCAGTGAGGAGAAAAGCTTACGAAAAGAAGATATAGGGTTGTTATCGACACCGGTATCCTCGTTTCTGCTTTTGTCTTCGGTGGTGTACCTGCGAAAGCCGTCATAAAGGCGTTCAAGGAAGCCGATATTTGCGTCTCACCCAAACTTCTTGAGGAATATCGGGATACGCCAGTCGACCTTGAAAAGGAAGGAAAGATAACTCACCAGCAGATGCAAGCCCTCATAGCTGGGATTGCTGCGGTTGTATCACATGCAAAGATCGTTTATCCCATAAAACAGTTCTCCCTTTGCAGGGATGTCGAAGATAACATGATTCTTGAATGCGGTTATGCTGCAAAGGCTAAGATATTGATTACAGGTGATAAGGACCTTCTCGAGATGACTGGTTTGCCTTTTAACATTGGTTTAATTACACCACAGGCATTCGTTGAAGCTGAAGATTGAGAGAAAGTCTATTCAGTCAACCAGAATTACACGCACTAGATTCCCGGTTACTACCTGCGGAATGGTGCTAATTCAGAAAGCTTATTGCGACATGTTATTTTGGAAATCCGCACAAATAGCTTCCGAGAAAAGTGCTAACTTGTGGGGTTACATCGCGCGTCATCAATGCCCGTCCAATGTTTAGTTCCAAAGATAACCTTGTGCGTGACAAAAACACCACAGGGTTGATTATAGTTTGATCAGGGAAAACATGATTACGGGATGAAAGGGGCATTGTTGCGGATAAGTTTCTCGTGAGCGAGTTATAGGGAGAAAGTGAGGATATTAGACGAAGATCGATTTTGCGGACTTGAAGAGGAACTCCGCACACGAGCGTAGCCCAGGGAGTGTTTCTTTCAGGGAGAAACCTTATACCTGTGGCGAGAACGCCTCAGTGTGGACTTCAGGAAGGAGTCCAAAAACTGATGAAACCTCAGTGGAGCAGGCCATTGCCGGCAGAGTATAGGGTATAACACGCGAACTGACGCAACTGACCCGTCGACAGCGGCCGCTATCAGGACCTTCCTGCACTCGACACTCGTTTCACTTTCCTGAATATGTTTCTTTCCATCCGTACTCCTCAGAATCAGGAGAACGGAGCGAACGTTGAGTACTCCCTATAGTCAACACCGGCGGCCTCGCGGAAACTCTGATAGTTTCGATCGGTAATTAACCCTCACTTGCTCTTGGCTACTCGCTCAGAAAGTTTTATTATATGCCAGGGATGTGATCACAAGCGGAACCTTTTTTTCACTCGGTAGGTATATGATATCTATCGCAGGATCTGGTGGGCCAAGACAGCCGTTAGCCCCATCATCGAGGAGACGCCATTGCCATCGGTTCGTACTTTTGGTAATTAGATCATATGCAGGCACGTTGCTCCGTCAAGCTGCAGCGCAGCGGAGACCCTTGCAGGCCCTCAGGGTCAATGCCCTGTGATGGCGCGGCTTGATTTACTATCGTCTGATATTGATTATTGTCGTTATATTATTTGAGCCTTTGTTAGGATTCGATTCTCAACTCTAAGCACTTAGCAGAGTTCCATGGGTTTACCCGTAAGTATCTGCTTCTTATCATTCTTCAAATCTCGGATATTGAACTGGATTCGGACCAATTGCTTTAATCAGTCTCGGATATTCAACTCCGCACTCAGGATTTTTTGTTCCCCGTTTTCTATCGTGTTACGTCCCAGCAACTCGATACCGATTTTAGGGGTTCTATTCCCACATAACCGATACCGTTTTTAAGGTATCCATTCCCACCAAACCGAGACCGGTTTTCCGGGATCCATTCCCAGGTAAACGAGACCACCTATACGCTGTTATGATGTCCCAATTTTATTTTGAGAGGGGGCGTCATGACTGACAGAAACAGGAGGCGGTTAATGGACAGGAAGATAGTTGAGCAACTTGTATCCGGCAAGGGCCTGAATGCTATTTGCAGGGATTTGAAAGTAGGTAAGAATCGCGCGACTCACGTCAGGGAGAAAGCGCGAGAGTACGGGTATCTTGACGGGATCACACCTATCCCTCCTTTTCCGGAGGCCATTTTCCCTGATCCGGTTGACGGCCGGTCATTGAAAACATCAGAAGCAGACCTGCAGTTACAACACCAGAGACCGTGGATTGAAGAGCGGCTGCGAGCCGGCGGGCAGCCGATCACAATTTTTGAAGAATTGCCGGTAAATACCGGACGTTCAAGTTTCTATCGGTTACTGCACCGTTACAAATTAACAGAGATTGGCGAAACTGTCAGAAAGACACTTGTCCAGGAGATTATTTATGCTCCTGGGGAGGCCCTTATACTTGACTGGGGCAAACTCAGAAATGTCATGGACCCTGATAGCGGAAAGAAACGTATTCTATGGATGTTTATAGGCGTGCTGGGATATTCACGGTACATGATGGTTTGTCTTGTATGGTCATACGATGTGCCGACTACGCTTACCACCCTGGAGCAAATGTTCAGGGAGCTGGGCGGCGTGCCAAGGAGAATCGTTTCCGACAATCCGAAATGCTTTGCGCTTGAAGCATCCAAATACGATCCACTGCTGAACCCTGTTTATGAGCGTTTTGCGGCACATTACGGCACTACAATAGCATGTCTGCCGCCTGGGGCACCGGAATTGAAAGGACGTGTGGAACGGATGATGCCGTTCGGACGGCGTTTATATGAGGCCCATGGCAGTGGATGGTACGGACTGGGTGAATCACAGCAGTACATAAACAAAAAAGTCGGCATTGCCAATGAGCGAGTTCATGGCACGACCCGCAGAAAACCTATTGATGTGTTTTTGCAGGAAGAAGCGGCGGCATTGAAGCCATTGCCTGCGATCGCCTATGAGATTGAAGAGTTTCACGAAGGCACTGTAAGAAAGGACTGTCATGTTCGTTTCCGGGACAAATACTATTCGGTAGAAGAAGACTACCGCCGTAAGGATGTTGTGGTAATCGGCGACTCCAGGCAGGTAAGCATATATAACAAAGGCAAACTGATAGAGGTCCATGATCGCATCACCGACCCCAATATCTCCAAGAGTACCAAAGAATGCCACAAAACACCCTGGCAACGCTCAATCATGGAGGGGTCCTATTACAGAAAGAGAGCGGCAAAGATTGGGCCGTATGTAGAGGAAATCATTGTCAGGCTGCTCATACAAGGCAACGGCTTCATTGATACCAGAAAAGTATGGGGAATACTCTCCCTTGATAAGAAATACTCTGCAGAGGACATTAATGAAGCATGCCAAAAGGCCTTATCCGTAGATGCAATCGGCTACAGGAGCGTCCTGACTTTTCTGCAGCTGAAAGCGGCAGGACAGCAAAAAGACAAAAAGGAATCATCCGTAGCTCAGACAAAGACATCCAAATTCGTAAGACCCATAGAGGAGTATCAACAACTACTAATTTTTGGAGGTAAATCATGAATGCAGAGACAGTACGAAGTCAGTTAAAAACACTCAAACTTCACACTGCAGCAACAGAACTTCAGGAGGTGCTTGAACAGCACAAAAAAACAGTATCGTTGTCCTGGATCAGTGATCTGCTGGAGCGAGAAATCGATTCCCGGCGGGAAAAGGCGCTGATGACCCGCATCAAGAAGGCCAATTTCCCCGAGATCACCACACTGGAGACCTCTGACTGGTCGTTTAATCCGCAGATTGATGAAAACAGGATTCGACAGATAGCTGCCCTGGACTTTATGGCAAACAACCAGATATGTCTTTTCCTGGGGCAGCCCGGAACCGGAAAAACGCATCTTGCATTGGCAATAGGAGTGCTGGCGGCAAACAGGGGATACCGTGTTTATTGCAACAGCATCAAAAGACTGGCCGAGGATATGCTCCGGGCCAAGACCAAAAACAACCTCGATACCTTGTTCAAAAAAATCCTCTCAGCAAGGCTATGGATATTCGACGACTGGGGAGTGACTACCATGAGCAGGGAAGTAGCCGAAGAAATATTCGACCTTCTGGACAGACGAAAGCATAGCTCGGCAATGATACTTACTTCCAACAGGGACATAGATGAATGGCCTCAAGTATTCCCAGATCCGGTCATTGCCAATGCAACCATCGACCGAATATTCGACCGGGCGGATATCTCCATTTTCAAGGGAACGAGTTACAGGCTGAAAGGGAAGATAGAGATCAAAAATACTACTTTAAAAATGAAGCAGAAATGATATTATAAAAAAAGTGGTCTCCAGTATCTGGGAATGAAGTGGTCTCGATTACCTGGGACGTAAGACTTTGCGAATCTCAAAGGTCCACTGATCTCCAAAATCAAACAAATAGTACAGCTTCTTCCGGCCAGTCGGTAAAATGTCCATAGGCCGAATCCGAAAAAAATCATCTTCCTTATCCTCCCATTCCCATTTTTCGGTCAGCCATTTTCTTTTAGCTCCCCAAGATGAACTGTTTGCTATGAAAAATTCAAAAGGGTGATCCCGTCCAAACTCAACGACATCTTGAATCGCATCGTGTAAGTCATAGAGGCATGCCTCTTCATCTATTTCGATTACACGAATACATGACTCATTCAAATAAGCACCCCAGACACAATTAACGATCAGTGTCAGAATCATTGCCTTTACCTATTGTCAACGCTGTTATCATCCGTCTGACCACGAACCTTCGACTGCAATTGAAAAAGCGTTATCCCCGGGCGATTGGATATATTTTTAGTACTCATTATTTCATTGTCGCTGATACAACCGTAATGTGACTATATTTGTGGATATCACGGTTTTTTGAGAATAGCATGGGTTCCGGAACTTCTAAGAAGATAGGTATCGCCGTTTATCTGAAAGGTTATGCGATATCCTCCGGTAATCCGTGCCTCCCAAATGGCTTGGTGGCCTTCCATCTTTTTTATCCGAAGAGAAGGATGCTTCGGGTTGTCCAAAAGGCGTACTATCTGTTCATCTATCTGCTTCTGAATACTTTCAGGAAGATCGTGGTAATCCCTCTTAAACGGTTTTGTGAAAGAAACCTTCATTTTTTCTTTAGGGCCTTAAGTGCGCCAGGTGCCTTTGAAAATGGCCCGGAAATCTCACCTTTTGCTATGGCCTCGTCCGCCTCTTTTTCTCGCTCTTGCCATTCTTTTGTCCAGAACCACTCTTGGTCTCTGGGAACTAATTTCTGCGGTATTAGGACGACGGCATTGTCTCTTATAGTCGTTTCTACAAAGTCTCCAACTTTTAGGTGTAATGATTCAAAAATTTCCTTAGGTATCGTGATCTGGTGCTTCGGGCCAATCTTTATTGCCGGCATATCTTTACCTCCTTACTTTCTTACTTTAAGCATACCATCAAGACCCAAGGATGTCAATTTCACTACAGGGGCTGCCTGCTTGACCTGGTATGCTATTTGTCTCAAAAACGTTTGTTTTGGTGCAGAATAACCCTTGATTCTTAAACCTGTCAATATCGAGCTTTGCTTCTTTAAAGAGTGAGGGGGTGCTATAAACAGTGGTTGAGGCGTGCTTAGTAGTCTTGGTTGACTACCTCCTTAACCTTCAAAAGGTTAACGTGCTTTATATTCCGAATTTTGTGGCCACCCATATAAGATCCGTGCCAAGATTACACAGCCACACCTAAAAAAATACAAAAGTGGCGGCAAACAAACAGTATAAACCTGACATATTGCATTCTTATATAACGTGTTACTTTCAACCCGAAATTGATACCCTCACGATCATCTTGAAAATCACACTTTGTGGCTGTTATGTGGAGCTTCACATAACAGCCAATAATTCAAGTGGGCAGATTACCTTGAACCAAAGCAACGCATTGTCAGTATTCGTTAGTCTTGATGCAGGAGGCGGCTCAGGTATTGACGCGGACTGGTGGCTTGCGGCATATACACCCTCTGGATGGTATTACTATGTGTATCCTGACCAATGGTATTATGCTTCTGTCCTCCAGGATATTCTTCCCGCGTATCAGGGTCCTCTTTTTGATCTATCCCCGCTTGAGATTCTCAATATTACGCAATTACCAGTGGGGGCATATACAGTCTATTTTGGCGTCGATCTGAACAGGAATGGCATAATAGATTTCGACCAATTATATTTGAACTCTATCGGCATAAATGTGGTACCATAATTATACAGAAGTCCTTAACTGATTCAACCAGGAATCTTCAGCTGTTTTAGTTTCGTGAAACTGGGTATTGTCGCTTCACTCGGTAGAAACATCTCTTCGATTCCTGTTTTTGAATCTGCGCAGTTTGCCCTAAAACATATGAAATGGTCAGGTTTCGCCTCTGCAGTGTTTATTTGCGGTAACAAACACACGTCGCATGTTAAACCGGGTGGATGCTGAGAAGGCACAAGCCTCAGCCACCCCTTGGGAGTAGTTCTTGGAATCCGGGCAAAAATACCAGTAATACTGTTCTTCTGGGTGTGGGGTTGGCTGGACATATACCGGAGGAACAACAGGTGGTTCCGAATAATAGTATGGATAGTAGTACGGATAGGCCAGAGCATCCCCCACCATGGACCCATCCGCCCGATTCTGGACCATCCAGACACCTCCCCTAAGAGAGGGAAGTGTAGTATGCACAAGAATTTCCCTCTGAAAAGGAAAGCCGGAAATGAGACAAGGAATGATGGTTCGAATAGTTTGCCGTACTCAAGGATGGTTCAAGAATAACGAGCCTGTTTTTGAATAGTGGATGGAGGACATAGTATGAATATTTTTACGCGGAAACCGGCCAATCAAAGCTTTAAATAACGACTAAGGCTGCCAGTCGTAGTATAATTGTGTCGGGTAAAACTGGAAATCAGTAGACCATCGCGGAAGGAAGATCACCTTTGGGGGGTCTCAATTTTTAGGTGCAAGTATGGGCGTTATTTATCTCTTCTGGACTGCCTCTTCATTGTTTTGTTTCTTACCATTTGAAGCTTGATTCTTCATAAAATTAGATATAAGATAGAGCTGTTTGGTAGTCCGAGGAGATATTATGCCCAAGTATGACCAGAAAGGCGAAATTGCCGCAGTCCATGAAATAAAGAAGAAAATCCGTCTTTTGAATTTGATCGTGACCTTTGTGATCGTCGTGCTTTTTCTGGTCATCCTCAGATATGCATACCATCCTGTAGCCTTTCCTCTTGATTTTCTGCCTGATATTTCAATCGCGTTGATAACAGGCATGGTCTTTGTTCTCGCCTTGATAGGTCTGTATCTGTTTAGGATGCTATCGAGGCAGGCTGTCGGCATTATACGGGAGTACGGCTCTAAGCTTGAAAGGATTCTTGACATAACAAGCGATTTAAGAGAGGAAATGCATGGCGATATTCTCCTTGAGAAGATAATGGACAACGCATTGTCTATTACCGGGTCCGAGGCGGGCTCAATCCTGTTGCTGCAAGACGACAACAAATTGGCATTTACCATAGTGAGAGGAGAGAAAGCGGATTTGCTTTTGGGTACTCATATTGAGGTAGGGAAGGGTATCGCGGGATGGGTGGCTCAGAAAGGGTTGTCCGTCCGCATTCCGGATGCCTCCAAAGATGAAAGATTCAATGCTGAGATCGATGCGATTACGGGCATTAAAACGAAATCCGTTCTTTGTGTGCCATTGAAAACGAGGTCTCAGATTGTCGGAGTTTTAGCACTGTTGAACAAAACCGAGGGACAATCTTACGGGAAAACAGATGAAGACATCATTACGTATCTTGCCGAACAAGCTGCCATTTCGATAATCAAGACAAACTTTTTTGAGGACCAAAAGAATTACGAGATTCATCTTACGGAGATGATACTGGGAGCCATAGACGTTCACATTCCCGAAAAGCAGGGACACTCGAGGCGAGTTGCGCGATATGGCAACATGATTGCAGGAATGCTGAATTTACCGGAAGAGCGAAAGAAGAAGCTTCACTTTGCCTGCCTTCTTCACGATATCGGTTTTCTGAAAATCAAATCAGATGACGCGTATAAAAAAGAAGAATTCATGAGACATCCGGTTGCGGGATATGAGATGATCAACCCCATCAGCTTTTATTCTGATATAGCGCCTTTCATCCTGTGCCACCACGAAAGGTATGACGGTGGGGGATATCCTTCACAGCTGAAGGGGGAAGAAATCCCTCTTGAAGCCAGAATAATTGCAGTCGCCGAGGTTTTTGATGCGATGACAAGTCACATCTCATACAGGGTTCCCGTAAGCCTTGATGAGGCGAAAGAAGAACTGAAACGGAACGCAGGCAAACAGTTTGATCCTGAACTGGTAGAGTTGTTTGTAGAGAATGTCAAAGTCTGAGACCCTTAATAATGTTCTGTCTCAACTGCCAGAAAAGAAGAGAAGGCCCTTTCTCTCACCACTTTTCCGTTCGTTAGTGACTGTGCTTCGGACCGATTCAACAGAACCGAGGGATGCGGTGTGCCGGATGAAGGTATTGCCGCAGCCTTTCTCGAAGTGTAAGGCAATCTTTGCTTTGGGACCGTTCTCGGCAAAACTGGAGTACTACACGTGTTGAGTTATCGCCGTTCGATCGGGTCTCCGAACATTTTCGGTCGTACATCTTGATGCAATAGGCAAACAAGTCATTTTGTGGTAAAAATAGAGATATAGAATGGAAAAGCGAGCGATTGGAAATTCAGGATTAAAAGTTTCTCCACTTGCTTTCGGAGGCAACGTCTTCGGATGGACGGTGGATGAGTCGTTATCGTTCAAGCTCCTCGATGTCTTTACAGCAGCGGGATTGAATCTGATTGACACCGCTGATTTATACTCGAAGTGGATCCCCGGAAACAGGGGTGGAGAATCTGAGACCATCATCGGGAAATGGCTGAAAGGAAGCGGCAAGCGGAAGAATGTGATCATAGCCACGAAGGTCGGAAACGAGATGGATCCCGGCGAGAAAGGCCTTTCGAAAACTTATATCATGCGCGCTGTGGAAAGGTCATTACGGCGACTACAGACGGATTACATCGATTTGTACCAGTCCCACGTCGATGACCCGGATACGCCTTTAGAAGAGACTCTGGAGGCATATGCCCAGTTGACTAAGCAGGGGAAGGTAAGGGCGATAGGCGCTTCGAACTACACTGCGGAACGGCTTTCTCAGGCGCTGGAGATCAGCAAACAACCCGGATATCCAGGATACCAGAGTCTCCAGACATTGTATAACCTTTATGACCGCGCAGACTATGAGAGAAACCTGGAGCCACTCTGCAAAAAGAGGGGTCTGGGCGTGCTTACGTACTCCTCATTGGCGAGTGGATTTCTCACGGGAAAATACAGGTCCGAGGACGACCTGGCGGGGAAAGCCAGGGAAGAGAGAGTCAGGAAATATGTGAACGAGAGGGGATTTGGGATCCTCAATGCCCTGGATCAGGTGGCAAAGCAACTGAGTTCAAAACCAGCGACGGTTGCTCTTGCCTGGCTGATTGCACGCCCGAGCATTACCGCCGCTATTGCCAGCGCCACGAGTCTGGATCAATTGAGCGATCTGATCAATGCAACAAGGCTTGAACTGGATCATTTTTCCATGCGGTTGTTGGATGAGGCGACTGCTTATTAGTGTTTTGCCGTTGCATCAAACAAAGATAGCAGGAAGACACATCATGACACCAGACCAGAAGTAATATCCGGCTTGAAGCACCCGCCCCATTGAAAACTATTGGGTCAGATCTTGACGTGGGAGAAGGTAACAACCGCCGAATTCAATAAACACGCTCTTTTTATTTCAGATTTCAAACACATGGCTTCAACCGGAAATCATTATTTCTGCGATAATCATTCCAGTGCGGAACGCTATCAGGTGTTCATTCTCAGAATGACTCCTCCCTCTTCTACATCGCACACACGATCGTCGTCGCACGGTGCGGATTTGACTCGGTAAAAGTCAGGCTATGCAGGGGAAATGCCGTCTGTTACCCCTCCGGATTAAGCAAAGCGATATTCGATTAGGACACGCCTTGATAACGTCCAAGGTAAGCAGCAGAAGACTCAAAACCCGTTGCCGTCATCAGTACTCAATCAACCGGCATCTCTGTTGGGAAGACCGTCACATTTTTCGGCGATACCAGTTTTGATCCCCAGGGGCGTGAACTCGATTATCAATGGACGTTAGTATCTGCTCCTGAAGGCAGTACTGCCGTGCTTTACGATGATATGTCATCACAGGCTAAATTGCTTCTCGATGTAGTCGGAATCTATAAGGTGAGGCTTGTGGTGAACAGTGGATCAACGCATAGCGACCCCGCTACTTATACCATCACGGAAACAGAATAGGCATAGGAGGAGTAAAACAAACACAGATTGTCTTTTTCTCCTGCCGAGAATTGGGGATGATCAACTGAATAGATGAATCTCCATGGCAGGATTCCTTTTTGAACCCTCCTCGTGAAAATCTCGATTACCACACGTACCCTTCATCAGTCAGATTCCCATCGACGATCTATTTCCAAAAGAATCTCTCGCCTGTGGCAGAAAAACGCCAGTGTGGAAGTACATCGCCGTTCATGTTTCAGACTGTAACAGGCATGGTTTTTTTGCGGCCTTCTTCATCTGATATGTGAAGCTTCACATATCAGATGCTAATCGAGAGTTTCGAGAAGGCGCAACACTATGTAGAATATGACGGAAAACAAATACCTCTCAAAAGACACGTGGACGTTTGTTTCACAAACAAACACAGCAGCGACCTAGGTTTGTTTAACGATTACGGAGCTAACCATATGAATTTGAAGATATTTATTTCGCCTTCAAAATGTGACAAAATCGCTAACCTCTCAGCTGCGTCATCATACTTTTCCCATCTCTATGTCAATCATGATCAGGTTCAGGTTTGCGCGCCCTGCGCTACGGTAATCCGGAGAAAGGGCTTTCGTCATAATAGCCTTTGTCAGTCCGGCGTTTCCTTTCGCGATTCTGTAGACGTCTTTAAAGAGGCTGTGGTGAAAATCCAAGGCGTTTCCCGCAAGGGATTTCATTAAGGAAAATGCGTCCTGCCTCGATAAATTTCCGACCCTGAGTTTGGGGATACGGTAGAGGCAGTAATCGAGTCTGCCCTTAAAACCATAATCGGACAGCTCCCAGCCTTGCCTGCTTGCGGTAATCACAGTTGCCTTTTCGTAAAGTGTAGTCAGGAAGCCGTTGATCTTCGGTGTTACGTATTCGAAGTGGTCGAGAATCACGCAAAACTCCGCCAGAGAGATGTAGGCAAATACAACATTTCTGAGCGCCCTTATACTCAGCTTCTTAATATCCGATGGATATTTAATATTCTTGATCAGCTTGAACTTGTCTACACTCGCAAGCTGGCCGAAATGACAGAGCAGAAAGAGTGCCATTTGCAGCAGAATATTCCTCAGTGTCCTGCTGCTCCGACAGCAAAAAACGGGATAGGGGCCGTCCGATCTTTCAGGAAATCAAAGACCCGATCGAGAAGAGCGCTCTTGCCTACACTTTCATCCCCACAGATATGAAGGCTTTTTGTCCTTGCGATGTGGTCCAAAATGACGGTAAACTCCCTGTCACGCGCGACCAAGGATATGTCAGGCGAACCACGGCGCTTTCGGGAACGATTGCTCCGTTTGTCAGCACTTTCTGATAACACCCAGGGCATCTCTGAGTTTCATCAGCCTATCCTTTACGGTGTCGAGCCGGGTCAGAATATCCGAAACCTCGTTCTTCCTTTCAGTCGCCTCCTTCTCACCTTTGGACCTCTGAGACATTCCTTTTTTGATGGCAGCGCCGATGCCTTCGATAGTTGCCTCGATCCTCTGGAGCATCTCCCATTTGAAATCGAGCTTGCTCTTGGTGAGCCTTTGTTCGAAGTCAGAACCAATTCGACATAATTGGATAGTTATTACACGATGGAGATATTCTTTCATCTTCCTGATGACGATCTTTTCGCCGATAAACTTTGGAAGTGAGAGGGTGAGTGACGATGTAATTATCTCAAGGCCCACCGGCTGTTCAGTGAACTTATAGTAAAGCCTGGATTCCGCCGACCAAAGCTCCTCTGTCTTGACCGCATCGTAGGGAATTGCAAAGAGTTCGGATGAGAACTTGAGCAGGGAATCCACCATTTCATCGCTCTTTATGATAAAACGTTTGCATGCGGTCTCAAACGTCATTGCCAACTTCTCATCCTCTGCGCCTCGCCATGCAATGACCGCCTGCCTTACCTCAGAGATGATATGTTCTTCAAGGTGCTTACGGAGTTCTTTGAGCGATAATCCAGTGTTTTCGCGATAGTATTCGTCAAGATTCGCTTCGGCCTTTAGACGCAGTTCGTGTCCATAAGCATTCAGGTCATCATCGAGTATGTTCTTCATAATCTTTTTTATCTCTCCATCTAGGAGAATATCGAAATCACTTTTTTCAGCCAGGACCTCCTTCTTCCTTTCCTCAAATGTCTGTATCTTTTCCTTCAGTTCCTCGAGGGGCGTGATGAGGGATTTGATCTCAAGGTCAAGCTCGAATCGGGCCTGAGAGAGTATCCGAAGAAGATTGTTCGTTACGGAGAGAAGCAGTATCTTACCTTTCTCTTCCATGAGAAAATTGTTCAGCACTTCCGAGAATTGCGGTAGAAGGCTCTTTTCCACTAGATCTTCAGCGTCTGAAAGCTTGCCTTCGAGGGCCAGTTTTGCCGAGACCGGAAATATCCGAACTTCCGTCCCGATCGCATCTCTTAGTACATTTACCGAGAAATCCATGGATTCCCCGAGATCAGCCTCACAGAAGTAATCAGCCTTGTTAAGAAGAAAGAATATCCTGTTAGAATACTCCCGTACGTCTTTAAGGAAATCCAGTTCGGCCTTGCCCAGGGGTTGGTCCACAGAAAGAAGAAAGAGCGCTGCATCCGATCTGGGCAGGTATTGATAGGCAACATCCGTATTGTGCTCGTAAACTGAGCCGACGCCAGGCGTGTCAATTATCTGGACCCCGCCTCTGAGATAAGGCGAGGGATAGGTTATGACAACTTCTGAGACATCCTTCTCGTTTTTCGGGTTCCCCCTTTCCGTAACGTATTCCGGAAGACGTTCAGTTTTGATCTCGGCGACCCTGCCGTCATTGAAATGCACTACGATTTTGAGCGCGTCGCCGTATTTCATAATGGTGACAATAGAGGTGAGCGGCACAACCGCAACAGGGAGAATGTCTGCACCGAGAAGAGCGTTTATAAGGCTTGTCTTGCCCCTCTTGAACTGGCCGACCACGACGAGGTTGAAGGTATTTGTCTCGATCTTTTCCTGCAGTTCTTTACATGGACGACTGCGTATGGCATCAATACCTAGCATCTCGTCGATGCTGCTTAAAAGTTCTCCTTTTAATTGGGAGTATGAAGACAACGCGGAAGACGTCTCCGACATTCTTTCCACCTCCTTCATATAATAAAAAAACTCCCACCCTCAGCTGCTGCGAGCGTAGGAGTCATCAACTCGGATGAAACAAGAGCGGTTCCCGGCGAACTCCATCACCTGCTGGAATTTACCAAAATGATTGGGTATCAGTCAAGGATTTTCCATTTATCCCGTTCAACAGAAATGAAAATGTATGAGACGCATTTTCAACCTGCTGCATCAAATGCCCGTGGCATTTCGCTGGCGTTTCTTTTTGGAAGAACTTGTTACAAACAGATTAATTCATTCGGATTAAAAGTTATCATTGTAAACAATAGCGATTCAGCGCGGACTACAGGGAATACTCAACATCAGCTCTGTTTTCCCGATTCTGAGGAGTACGAATGGAAAGAAACACATTCAGGAAATTGAAACGACTTTCGAGTAGAGGAAGGAATGTTGCACAATGGAGACGACCACGGAATATTTGTTTTGCGTAGAACTCTGGAGTCACAAAAAAAGAAAAGGGAAGCTCGGGTTTAGAAATGGATTTGCAATACTTGTAAACAAAAACGCTGACTACTGTAAATTAGCATTAATTCCTCAGGAATACATTCGCGACCATGTTATGGTTTGGCGGTAACCTCCGTCTTCTGGTGATGCCGAATAAAGTACTAAAAACGTGTCCTGTGTTATGATTTAATTTATGGAACGGAACATTGTCTCTCCTGCAGGTAAAACAAATCTTTTCTATAAACCAATCATTCATATCTTGTTGATTGCAATAATCGGCCTGATTGCCTATTCCAATACCTTTCATGTGCCGTTTGTCTTTGATGATCCCCTATCGATTAGAGATAACCCTTTTATCAAGAAGTTCGATTATTTTTTGGATCTTTCAAAAATAAAGGAATTCTATCCCCTCAAGATGAGATATATTGGTTTTTTAACCTTTGCCTTTAACTATGAGTTACACGGACCTAATGTTGCCGGCTATCATATCTTTAATCTGTCAATACATGTCCTTAATGCCCTGCTGATTTATTGGCTTGTTCTTCTCACTTTTAAGACTCCTTTTTTTCAGACACACAGCTCATCTTCTCCGGCTCATGCCGGAGGATCAACCCCAGACCCTCAGCCATCAACTGTAAGCAGTGGATTAGCCAGTTCGATCGCCCTATTTTCAGCTCTCCTTTTTGTTTCGCATCCGATCCAGACAGAGGCCGTCACCTATATAGTTCAAAGATTGGCATCCCTTGCAACTATGTTTTACCTCTTGTCCCTCGTGTGTTACATAAAATCAAGACTCTCGTCTCGAAACGTTAGACGCTATGCGTTATACGCTATTTCTCTTGTTTCCGCCGCCGTTGCCATGAAAACGAAGGAGATCTCATTCACCCTTCCAATTATCGTCACCCTTTGTGAGTTCATGTTCTTTGATGGGAAGATTAAGAGAAGAATTCTCTGTCTGATCCCCCTTCTTCTCACAATGTTTATTATCCCTTTCACCCTAATCGGGATGGGAAAGCCAGTCGGAGAATTAATAAGCGATATGAGCGAGGCAACGAGGCTTCAGACAGCTATGTCGCGATGGGATTACCTGTTTACCCAATTCAGAGTGATAGTAACTTACATAAGACTCCTCTTCGTTCCTCTAAACCAGAACCTCGATTATGACTACTCGGTGTACCATACATTTTCAGACCCGAATGTATATTTGTCTTTTCTGTTTCTTCTCTCCCTGTTCGGTCTGGGGATCTTTCTTTTTTACCGATCACGCACAACGCGTAACTCTGGTGGCTCTCATAATACACCCTATACTCTGCACGCTGCACGCCTGGTGGCGTTCGGTATTTTCTGGTTTTTTATAACCTTGTCTGTTGAGTCGAGCATCGTACCGATAGTGGACGTTATTTTTGAGCACAGGGTTTACTTGCCAAGCGTGGGAGCCTTGATTGCTGTGACAACATCCGTGTTGATCATTGCTGACAGGTTGAGGGTGGCAAGTCCCGTGATGGGAAAAGCGTTTGTGGCGGGATTGGTTTCGGCAGTTCTTATTTTTTCAGTTGCCACTTACGCAAGAAATGGCGTTTGGCATGATGAAGTTAGTTTATGCGAGGATATGGTCAGTAAATCCCCTAACAAGGCGCGGGTCCAAAATAATGTCGGCCTCGCTTATCATCTCAACGGATGGGTCGACAGGGCCATAGAGCATTTTCAGATCGCTCTGAGACTGGATCCATATTATGAAACGGCCCATCATAATCTTTATGTTGTCTATATGGAGAAGGGAGACGTTGAGAATGCCAGGTACCATCTTTCTTTTGAGCGCTGGCAACATTGAAGTTATAGACCTAAAAGAAACGGCTTTTGTTTTCCCCGCAGACCCCTGAAGCATCTCCTGCGTTACGGTCTCCAACAAGACATGAGTCCATATATGGTTTTGCGATGTTCCCGAAGGACATCTCCAAGAAGGCGCTCTCTTCATTAAATGATTTCCACTCATAATCGTTCCTAAAAACATGGTCAACTATTCCATGACGTCATTCGAACGGTGCTCATAACGATTCGCCTGCCGGAATCTCGCCGGACAACAAACGGTATGATCACAGGCTATGCCGTGCCTTTCGGTCGGTGGCAACCTGGATCGGGACTCGCCCGCCCGTCCGTGCGCTGCAAGCGCTGCTTGGCCTTCCGCGAATTAACTGTTCCGCGGTCCACACATACTTCCCTCGATTCCTTACAGGGAGAGGGAGGGTGACCTGAAGCTGACTCGGCAGCCGTTCGCTAAAGCCGTTTGCTCTCCGCCCCAGAACCAAAGCTGCAGCATGATGACCGGATATCCCATACCGGCCTGCAAATTTCTCCCGTCCGATCACGGAAGTGTAAGCGGCCGATTCCTCCAGGACTGCTATCCCGGCATCAAAGGCCCGCGCAAAGCAATGAGGGAAGGCAGTTGTGTATTATTATCTTGACATTACTAGACGACCGGTCTACTATAGTTAAAATGGCATGTAAAGACGGCAGGTCGGCAATTCTTGAGAAAGGGGCCCAGATAATCCACAGAAAGGGGTTTAATCACTCGGGAATCCAGGAAATCCTCGATGCCGCCGGAGTCCCCAAGGGTTCTTTTTATCATTATTTCAAGAGCAAGGAAGATTTCGGACTGAACCTTCTGGATCATTATGCAACGTATTTTATCAGTAGGGCGGAGAGTCAGATGAAGGATAAAAAGGTGCCGCCCATTAAACGGCTGAAGGACTTTTTCGAGGGATTTCGCTTCTTTTTTGAAAGTAATGGGTGCGAACTCGGATGCCCCATCGGGAATCTGTCACAGGAGATGGGCGATCTTAGCCCGGCTTTCAGGAAAAGGCTCGAAGAGATATTCCTTATGATGAGATCTCGGATCGCAGGGGTTCTGAACGAAGCCCTGCGGGGTGGGGATCTCCCGGGTTCCTTAAACGCGAACGAGATGGCTGACTTTATTGTCAACAGTTGGGAAGGTGCGATAGTAAGAATGAAGGTCCAGAAGAATACGGAAGCGCTCCAGCTTTTCGACAGGATGATCTTCGACAGCATTCTCAAGCCAACGGCGATCCATAATACGGGAGCTGACTCTGAATAGATTATTTAAGTGTCTAATGATGTAGATTATGTGTTATGGAGTACACTTTAACGTCGAGACAAGTGACAGCGTCAGTCGGACATAAGGAGGTCAAGATGGATAAGGATGCGGGAGAACTGGCTGAGAAAGGCGCTGATGTCGGGAAATTGACTTCTAAAGATCTCCTCAATATCTGCCTTGAGGAAGGGGCCGATGATGCCGGATTTGTCGAGGTAGGACGGGAGGCCCTTTCAGCTGAGCGCGAGGATATTCTTAGGATATTTCCCGGAACTCAGACGATCCTCTCCATAGTTAAGAAAGCGAACCGTGACAGCATACAAAGCTCCTCTCTTGCTGTGGTCGACTGGGAATTCTCGGAGGTTAACAGGGCGATATCGGATGTTGCCGGCAGGATCATCCGTCGCCTCAATACCGTGGGAGTCAGGGGCGTTGCAGTCCCACCGGGTTTCCCCATGGACATTACCCGCTGGCCCGGTAAGGTCTGGGAGGTCAGCCACAAGATTGTGGCGGTGGAAGCCGGTGTCGGTCACATGGGAAAGCACCGTGTGGTGATACACCCTCGGTTCGGCGATCATATTTTGCTCGATACGATCCTCATTGATGCGAAATCTGACCGGTATGACCAGCCTCTTGAAGAGTCGCCCTGTATCAATTGCGGACTCTGTATCTCAGTATGCCCGGTCGGAGCGATAAGCAAAGACGGAGTGCTCGACTTTATGGCCTGCGCGATGCATAACTATCATGATCTTTTCGGCAACTTTCAGGAATGGATTGAGGAGATAGTTTCTTCGAAGGATGTGCGCTCCTACCGCGCTAAGTTCCGCGACAGCGAAACCATAAGTAGGTGGCAGTCGCTCACATACGGTCATGCATACCGGTGCTCATACTGCATGGCCGTATGTCCGGCAGGCGACGAGACCGCGGAACTTTACCGGTCTGGGAAGAAGGACTATGCCGAGCGATACGAGAAACCGCTGAAGACAAAGCGGGAACCTGTCTATGTCATATCCGGCACCCGAGCCGAAAAGATTGCGAAGGGCAACGACTTCAAAGAGGTGCGGTTTGTGAGAAATACGATAAGGCCCGCATCGGTCGGAGCTTTCTTGCAGGGCGCTGCCATTCTCTTCAACCCTGAGAGGGCAAAAGGACTGAGACTTACGCTCCATTTCGAATTTACGGGCAAAGAGCAGAAGACGGCAACTATCTCTATTTCCGAGGAAAAAATACATGTTCACGAAGGATACCACGGCGGATCTGACCTTTATATCAAGGCGGACTCCGAGACATGGGTTGGAATCCTGAATGAGGAGAGATCGCTCGTGAAGGCGTTGATAACCGGGCGGTTGAAGTTCAAGGGCAATCCCGCTTTTCTGAAGAAATTTAAGGCATGCATGCTATAAACTGACCGTTTTTAACGACAAAAGCAGTTTTTAACGGCCTGTCGCGAGCCAAGCACCGATTCAACCCGGAATCCGCAAGGGTGTCGATTCGTAAGACCTCTCTCTTGGTCGGTGGACGCGGTACCAACCACTAACACTGCAGAACCACGTCTTTTAAATGCTGCATTCGATGAAGGTCCTTTTGCAAATCAACGGACGAAGCCTCAACTAAGCTAAGCAGAAGGAGCGGTTCCGACCGAACCATGCACCGTTTCAGAGGTCCTGTGGGGTGGAAAACGGGAAGTTGTCAATTCTGCCATGGCCGCTTTGGTGCCCTATATCAGGAAGCGTTCGAGAGATGGTTCAGCTTCTTGCTGCTATTCTGTTCAAGGTAGTGCTAAATTGAAGCTTTCACCACAAAAATGAACAAATCCACAGATTAGTATGAATTAATCTTCAGAATAGGGTAGGATAATATACACGTTATGTCAGACTCTTTGTTAGTCTCAGCCAAAGAAGGTTCTCCTGCAGCCGTGCGGGCGTTGATAGACAGAGGCGCTAATGTCAACGAAAAAGACAATCAGCGAAGGACAGCCCTTATGCTGGCCTCACAGAATGGCCACTATGGTGTCGTCCGAGCTCTGTTGGCCAAGAACGCCTACGTGAATGAAAAGGACAATCACGGTGTGACAGCCTTGACGTATGCGTCTTTTGCTGGCCATGCGGGTATAGTGAAAGCACTATTAAACAAGAAGGCCGATGTTAACGCAAAGGACGGCTTAAGCACCGCTCTTTTGGCTGCGGCAACCAAAGGTTATACTACGATTATGGAACTTTTACTGTCTAGAGGAGCTGAGATCGAATTCGCTAGTGGGCTTGGTGGCACAGCCTTGGTTATAGCAGCGAGGGAAGGCCACTTTCAGGCAGTGAAATTATTACTAACCAGGGGTGCCAATGTAAATGCCCAAAATATCTATGGGGAGAAAGCTTTAATGGCTGCAGCAGGGAAGGGCGATACGGTTTCTGTTCAGTCCCTTTTGGCTAAGAGTGCTGACGTCAATAGTAGAGATCAACATGGCAAAAATGCATTGAACTACGCTATAGAGAATGGCCATGAAAATTTGGTGCAATTGCTCAGGCAAGCCGGCAGCAAACCTTAATGTTGGCAAGATATGACTGCAACGGCAAAGGAGGCATACAATGGGAGATAAAGGCGGCAAAAAGGACAAAGACAAGGACCAGAAACAGAAGGCAGCCAAAGAGGCAAAGGATCTAAAAGAGAGGAAGGACAAACAAACCAAAAGCGCACTGAAATAGGGGCGGAATGCAACGCCAACGGCTATAATAACGGCACGAACAACAGAAATGGCCAAATCAAGGTTCTGCCCGGTTACTTCACAGCCGGGCTAATGCTTGCCCTGCCGGTCAAGCCGAAAATTCATGAGAGCAAAATTCAGGAACAAGTCACCACGCAATTCGGAAGTGTTCATTTTAAATTTTTCATATTAAGACGAATTCACGGGTGTCAAGGAATTGAATTTTCCCGGCGGAGGTTGAAAGCGCGATAATCCCTGATCGAGTTGAAAGGCTAAGATGAGAAGTGCTATATTGCCTCATGGGAAGGGCTTCAAGGAAGAAAAGAAATTCATCTGGGGATGCTTCGAAGAATGTGGGTGGGCCCTTAGGATCTTCTGCAACTGCAAAAACGAGTATTCTTTATGGGCCGCTGCTCCATGTCGTACTGATTATTGCTGTTGGCCTTATTGCCTATTCCAACAC
>JBEKCV010000065.1:0-23128 GCA_050014695.1 Thermodesulfovibrionales bacterium | reverse complement strand
TAAATTGCCCTCACAGGGCCTCGATTTGCAGCGCCCTCACGCCATCAGAACTTGCCCCCCTCATAAAATGCCTCTTTTTTCTTCTATCTCCCGTCCTTACCGTTAAAGTTACGGAATAGCTGGCAGCGCCTCTTTCTGATCGTCGTTCAATAGTTATTATGATAATGTATTGCAAAGTGATATTTTATTCCCATGATTTAAGGTTAACTTTCATTGTCTGTAGATACCAAAATGAATTAATATTTATCACGAAGTTACGGCATTTGAGTGGTATGACCCCAAAGACTAAACTTCTAAAAAAAACACTTCTAAAAAAAACGCTTGACAACCCCTCAGAACAGGCGTATAAGTTAGCTAAGAGTAACCTACCAAGTGGTGGTCTTGCTCTTTTTGTTCTCAGCAGAAAGGTTTAGGACGTAGGACGTAAAGCAAAGACGTAAAAGTCTCAAGCAGTATGTCTCAAAATGTTCAAACCGCTGAGAATGAGGAGAGCAAACACCACTTTTTTAATTGTCTTGACGGAAGGTCAATGAACAAACCCAAAAAACAACAAAATGCACCCGATACCCAGAAAAATTACAGCCGAACCATACAGCAATGCTGGCGTCAGACTCATCTTATCAATAATCTTGTAGTAACTCTCTGGGAATGCAATTCCCAGAATGCCTTTCAGAAGCGATCCCCACCCCAACAAAGTTATCAGCCCGCTAAGGTTAGGTGCCCATTCGTTGTGGACTGCGACACACACTGCCCCGATGACCAGTACAACAAAAAAATATAGGAATCTTACTGATTCATCTTGAAATGCCTTTACCAACCTGACGTAGAATTTGGCGTGAACCAAGAGGGAGCCACAAAGCACAACCAGTATGATTCCCCAAAATTTAACTAACACTAAGGTTATGTTCATAAGGCTTACCTCCTACCCTATACAGCAGTTTCTTTCTTGGCTTCCACCGTTTCCTTTGGGGCGGTCTCTTGCTTCATCTCCATTGCGGTGGGGGATACTATTTCCTTTGGTGTTTTCTGAACGTCTTTTGTGACATCAATGTCATTGGTGGCGTCCGACATAGCCTTCTTGAATTCCCTGATGCTCTTGCCAAGTCCTTTACCCAGTTCTGGCAGCTTCCCTGGACCGAAGATTATTAAGGCTATCGCCAGGATTATGATCAGGTGCATAGGTTGAAATAGTCCTTCAAACATACATCACCTCCTATGGCTTATTATAACGGTTCGGGAATGACTTTTGTTTATCAGTTTTTCCTAACCGTTATTTTCCCTTTGATCGTAAATCTAATAGGAAAAATGATTATACCCACGGCAATCAACAAAATACCCCATATCACTTTTGTCCATGAATAGCCTGTGGCTCCAAGCTCCAGTACTGATTTCTGGGGATTTAGATGGATCATAATAAACCGTGATCGGTCGCCCAACGGGATATCGGTCAGTAATCTGCCTCACCTTGCTTGTTTCGTCCAGTAATCGTCTCTTCTTATCCATCCAGAAATCATACAGTTTTTCTCGCTCATAGGAAAGCTCTTTCTACCCTATCTGAAGCCACTCTATACCGCTCTATGCTCATCAGTTTACCCACACTCTTACGCGAAGACCCAAAATATCATTGATATAGGATGAAGATCCCACTTGATAGCGATAGGTTATATTAGAACTGTCATAAGGAGCAGTTTTGCCGTAACCAATATGATGAGATATGGATGAAGACACTATGGTACCACTTGCGGTTGACCAATGGGCTGATTTATAGCAATGGTAAAGGATCAAACCACCTTGTCCAATCAATAAAGCGGAAAGTCCAATTAAGAAAAACTGGATATATTTCTTCATTCCTTCTCAATCCCCAGCCTTTGCCATACCCATGCAAGGTCATAATGGGGTCTTGCTTCCCCTTTTTTCCGTTCCTCAAGGTTCTCATACAGCTTCAGCAGCTCTATAACTTTCTCCTTACCTTCTTCAGTCTTGATAGCTTCCACAGGAGTCTTGTTATCAAGGGCTGGGATTTTTTCACTAAACCATTTTTCATAATAGTTCTGCATGAACTGACTATATAACTGTTGCTGAATCTCCATCGGCAAATCATTCTCATGTTTCGGGGACTGTTCCTTATGGGCTTTGATTGCCTCCATAGGGTCTTGGAAGGTGTCTATCTTGTGGACAACAGCACCACCTACCGCCCCAAGAATAAGTTTCTTGCCACGCTGAAGCCTTTTCTTAGAATTGGACACAAGCGTAAGTTTATTGTCCTTTATCTCTACCGTGCCAAGGATAGTGGCACTACCATCCTGCTTCCTCTTGTCATACCATGTGTAATCATCTTGATCCTGTTCAATTCCTTTAATTGTCGGTAACCCTATCCTGACAGCCTCATGATCCTTGATCTCAAATAACGCCTCGGAAAACACCACGGGTTCACCACTGGTCGTATGGAGGTTTAATGGCGGAGGCGGATTCTGAATAGGAAAATACCAATGAAAGTTGAATATATCCCCTGATTCCTTCAGAAACATATCCATAGTTCCATCAGAGAATTCCTCTTGATATTCCCGATACTCATCCATGATGTCATCAAGTATCTTTTGCTTCATCATGATGCTATAGGGGAAAGAAGATCCACTGATGACGTACTGTCCGTCAATCAGCAATAACCTTGCTGCAAAGATATCCCATCGCTTCAAATCCCCTGTGGCAACCTTCTCCTTAACGTCATATTCCCCACCCATCAGCAGGTCTTTCAGCAAAAGTCCCTTCTCAGGGAACACTTCCTGTACTTCATATAGGCTTATCACTGCATTCTTCATGCTGGTCAGGACTTTATGTTCATCCTGTTGCATTTTTTTGTTTTTTTCCATATACAAGTCAATCAGGGTCTTGTTGGTATCGGGTTCAATAATGAAATCAAAAATGATCCATTCAAAAAAGTTCTGATAGGCGACACGCAGGGGTACGCCCTCAAGGTGTTCCTGAGGGACAAAGTCATCCCAAAACATCACATGGGCTTCCCCAAGGGTATCATCATAATTCTTGTTGTAGAAGCTCAGGAGTTCATCAACGAGATGCCGCCTGATAGATTCTTCTCTGCCGACCTGTTGAAAGGTCTCTGCAAGACAACATTTCTTATATTTCTTACCGCTACCACAAGGACAAGGATCATTTCTTCCTATATGAGCCATCTCAACCTCTTGCTGTCATGAATGTGTTTTTGTTGTTTTTTCTCAGATATTCAATAATGTCATCAAGATAGGGCAAAGACTTCTTTGTGATGTCTCTTTGGAAACTATCCGAGAAAGCCAGCACATAATCAGCCGCCATGTCATATATTTTTCTGCCGTCAACATCTTTCTCTAATATACTGCGTAAAGCATCTTCAAGGATTAGGGCATAGCGGTTGTTGATGATTCTCAATTGACCAGACCACCAGGGATTCTTGCCCCATCCCTGAATCTTTTCTAACTTACGGAGAACATCCCTTAACTCAGAGGTACTAGCTTGCTGTGGCTTTGCAAGATATTTTCTGGCAGCAGTACCCGCCATTTTGATAAGTTTTTTGTCCTGCTCCCATTTATCACTATATTTGGGTTTTGTTTTACCGATCCTCGATAGGGTTTTTCTGGTAATATAAAATGCAAAATCATCAATCTGGGCTTTTGTTTCAAAGATACTTTTCAATATAGTCAGGCGAGTAATCAGGAAGACCTCTCCCTTTGCCACATCTTCCCTCATTGTTATCAGCTTGGCTAATTTGCGGTCTATGGCGGTTTTCATTTTTTCTTGAAAGGCACTACCTTTTTTGTTTTCTTCTCTTTCTCTCCTGACATTTCAAAATCCTTAACGGATTCATAAACGGTACAATCAGCCTTTTTCTTACAATTCCCGCAACCACCTTCACAAATATCGTCCACATGGGCAAAGCCCAGCTCACTGAATATTTTGCCGTGCTGTTCGGGATCATGCATGTATTGTCCGAACTTCTCAACCTTCTCCTCAAAGGATAATTCCTTCTCAGGGTGTCTGATGGGAATGACTTTCTTCATGCCTTTGAATGGATCTGTTTTTCTGGGTTTCTTAGGTTTCAATCCCTACTCCTTTTTCAAATCCCAGCCGTTCCCACAACCACGATATGTCACAATAAGGTCTCCCTTCTTTCTTGTTACGTTCTTCAATGTTCTCAATAGACTTCAATAACCCTATAACTTTTCCCCTGCCTTCTTCAGTCATGATAGCCTGAAAAGGTGTCATACCATCAAGGGCGGGAAGGTGATCGTTTAACCATTTTTTATAATGCTGCTGGATAAACTCTGTGTACAATGCTTGTTCCACTTCCAACGGGAGTTTATCTGCTGAATGCTCTCGGGATTCATCCGTGTCAGATTTTATCGTTTCCATAGGGTCTTGATATGCATCACCCATATGACTAAGGAACCCTGATAGCTTTTCAAGGATCATGGCTTTTCCCATTTCGCATCTTTTCTGCGAATTGCATCTTAGTATCAGTTGATTGTCACCTATCGTAAACCATCCAAGTACCGTTGCATTGCCTTCTTCGTTTTGCTTGTCAAACCAAAGAAAGTTATCGTCTTCCAGTTCAACACCCTCAATTTCTGGCAGCCCCGCAAGGACAGCTTCTTTATCATAGAGGTCAAAGATAGCCTCTGCAAACATCAGCGGCTCTCCGCTTGATGTATGTAGTGCCAGGATGGTGGAGTTCTGAACCAAATCGTACCAATAGAAATTAAAGTCCTCACTGTTTTGCTTCAGGAACTCATCCATCGCTGCATCAGGATAATCCCGCCTATAGTCCTCATACTTTTTGTTGATGTCGGCAAGTATACTTTCTTTTTCTTGTTTAAGGTAAGGGTATACGCAAGCACTTATAATATATTGGTTGTCAACATGAAGCAGTCTTGCTGCGAAGATGTCCCATCGCTTTATCCTGTGGGTTGCCATGTTCTCCCTCACGTCATATTCTCCGCCCAATACAAGGTCTTTTAGTAAAATGCCCTTTTCAGGCATGACCTCTTGAACTTCATAAAGGCTTATGCAGGAGTTCTTCATCATTGTCAGGACTTTGTGTTCATCCAACGACAGCTTCTTGTTATGATCCATATAAAGTTCCACGATAGTCTTGTCATTTGCCTCTTCAACCATATAATCAAAGATAAGCCACTCCCAAAAGTTTATATCTGCCTGGTCAAGTCCCACGTGGTCAAGGTGATCCTCTGGAGTAAAATCATCCCAGAAAAGTGATCGGGCATCCTCTGTAACATGGTGATAGTGCTTACCAAGAAACTGCAGGAGATCTCGAACCAGCTTTCTTTCAATTGAGGCTTCCTTGTCGACCTGAACAAAGGTCTCTGCAAGACAACATTTCTTATATTTCTTCCCGCTACCACAAGGACAGGGGTCGTTTCTGCCGATTTTATTCATCACTGACATTTCTCCTGTTTCAGTCTGACCCTTGCCCTATCCACAACACGGTGGACATCCCCAAGGCATCATTTCCCAGTGGGATTTGTTTCATGACAGCGGCAGATGCCCTCTTTCTTAGAAGCCTTTATTTCCTCCGAGATGGGAGAACGACCGTTGTTCTTGATAACATCTTGTTCTATTTCGGCTTCAAAATAGTTGAAGCAATAGCAAATCAGTTTATCCATTTTGCTAATGAACAACCTGCCTTCTCGGGACTGCTTCAATACTCTCTGGTATACACCTGATTTATCGTCATCACAGGCTTCTTTTAACTTCCTCATGACTTCGTTATATTCCTTGTCCTCTGCAAGTCTCTCTTCTTCAGCCAAAACCCTTGCAAATGTATCACAGCATTCAAGACACAGACCGTCATCGTCTATTGCATCAAGTCCCTCACACGGTTTCCCACAGTTCCCGATCTGACTACGCAAATGGTCGACATGCACCAGGATTTCTTCAAGTCGCCACACAAGGCCAAGGAATTCTTGTTTATTCATGGGTGAGGATACCATCCAGTATCTCATCAAGGTTACGGCATAGCCTGAACCTATTGTTTGAGTATGCCTTGTTCCAGGGAAACAACAAACCAGTTGCCATTGCCCCGCTCTCCAGTGCCTTCTCCAATACGCCAGGATGGTCGTCAACCACGACATCGGTGAACACGTTGAACAGTGTGGTTTTGTTGTGAGAAAGATGCAAAACATCATACACCAGACCATTTTGTTCCAACCATTTTTCGGTCGCTTTCATGTAATGGGGTGACCTGTGGCTGGCTATCGTGATGTGATAGTCATGTTCCTTCAGGGTAGAAAGAAATCCTTTAGCTTCAGGATACGGCTGATATTTCTCGTTGTCCTGATTCTGGTGAATCGTGTCAATAGCCATGAAGAAGTCTTGCTTTGAACAATACCCTTCCCACAGATCCCAGCGTGTCCATTGGTCAGGGGTCGGAAACTGTTTGTTGACCTTCTTGATTTTTTCGTAAAGGACATCACAGAACTGCCAAAGGGTATTGTCTATGTCGATGATTGCGGTTTTGGACATCGTTTCTCCAATCGCCTTATTATAACGCACACCAAATGTTAAAATAGCGCTGCTGAAAGTTCTCAGGAGTCAGGAGGACATGGTGAACCAAATCACCAGGCTTGTTTCAATAGGTTTCGTATCGTTATTGTTGTTTGTTGGTTGTGCCAGCGCCCAGGCGACTGACGATACCATCAACGATACACCTGTTCAGGTATATTTCAGCCCTTACGGTGGTTGTACGGATGCAATAGTGAAAGAAATCTCCAATGCAAACTCCGAGATCCTGGTGCAAGCCTATAGTTTCACCAGCAAGGATATTGCCAAAGCCCTGGTTGATGCCAAGAAACGGGGACTCCACGTTGAAATAATTCTTGATAAAAACAACAGGTCTCAGCGGTATAGTGCTGCTGATTTCACCTTCAACATGGGTATCCCCACATATATTGATGCACAACACGCCATAGCACACAACAAAATCATCATCATAGACGGGGAAACAGTCATAACAGGCAGTTTCAACTTTACCAAGGCAGCGGGGAAAGGAATGCTGAGAATCTGTTGATTTTGCGGTCAAGGGATCTGGCAAAGCAATATATTGACAACTGGAACCGACACAAGGAACATTCTGAGGTGTATAGGAGAAGGCAGGGATAGATCATATGGTCTACTGCCTCTCTCCAGTATTACTTGGTAATTTGTAGTTGCCACTACTTGATCTGGCGGAGAATGTTTGAAAAGATCATCATGCGGTGTTCACCGACAAAGAAACACCGATCGAAAGTTGAAACGTTTGAGTATGTATTTTGTAGAACGGTGGAAGGAGTTATGGGCTACACTTTATCTGAGACAAGAATCCACAATGGTTGTTTATGAGAGTCAGCTAAGGATTCTTGAGAGGAAGTTCACTGACTACAGGATGGATGAAATCACCACCATCATGATTCAGGAACTATATGCACAACTATTGAAAAAGGTGGATTACTCGTCAGCTAGGAGCACCATGTCGGTGCTGAACTCATTGTTGACCGTTGTGATCGAGTGGCACCACGTCAATATAAATCCGATGCCTACCATTAAAAAACCGAAACAAAAGGTAGCGGAGCTTGATGAGGAGGACGAAGGTGAGGTAGAGATATTCACTATTCCTGAACTGCAACGTTTTATGGAAGATGTTCAAAAGATGTGGTATGGATGCAATTATGGATTTGCATTCTTGGTTTTATTGTGGCTGGGCTTACGAAGTTCAGAACTTTTTGCAGTACGCTGGATGGATATTGACATTGAAGCCAAGCAGTTAAAAGTTAGAAGAAATACTACCGAGGGAGGTTTGGCTTACGCAAGACAAAAGCGGGGAAAAGGGATGTTGATATACCTGATGCCATTCTCCATGAACTAAAACAGTTGAGGTTCAGTAGGGCACCACGACCAGAGGATTTGGTATTTAAGAACCGTGAAGGGAGACCGATTGCTGATGCTTCTTTTTATAGAAGTTTTATCACAACCTTAGAACGTCTGAGTATTCAGTCTTATTCTCCCCATTTTCTAAGGCATACACATGTCTCCTTACGCTTGCGTGAAGGTCAGGATCACCAATACATCATTCAACAACTCGGATGGGGAAATTTATCTATGTTGAAAGTTTATGCACACCTGTTCCGAAACGATGATGAGTTTAGAAAAGAACAGAGATCAAAGCTCAATGGGTTCACACTCGCAAAATTAGCCTCTGCGTAGTTGTTTTAGATTTCCTACGGACTCAGAATTACCGCAAAGACAATTCCATTTTTTTTGGCTTGGTAGAAGAATGGTAGAAGATTAGGGTAGGGTGGTATAGTATTAGTTTTTAGAATCAATAGTTAGTGTTCTAATGTCGCCTAAAGTGATATAATAATAAACTAAAAAATCAGAGTGAACGTAGAAGACTGTAGATTTTTTGTTCGGTCACCGCTGAATTTATCACTGTGGAGGATATATGCCAGAATTGAGAAGGGATCCTGTATCAGGCCGATGGGTTATCATAGCTGTGGAGAGGGGGAAGAGACCAACGGATTTTGCGTCGCCTCCGGTACAGAGAAGGAAGGGGGGATTCTGTCCTTTCTGCCCGGGCAATGAGTACACAACGCCGCCGGAGATAATGGCCTTTAGGCCGTCGCCTAGTCAACCGAATACCGCAGGCTGGACATTGCGGGTCATGTCGAATAAATTTCCTGCGTTGCAGGTACAGGGGGATTTGAATCGGGCAGGCGAAGGAATGTTTGACAAGATGAACGGGGTAGGTGCCCATGAAGTTATCGTGGAGACACCCGACCACCAGCTCTCGCTCTCGACGATGTCGACCAAGGATGTTGAAGATGTCCTTTGGGCATATTATCTCAGGCTGACAGACCTCAAGAAAGACGTACGTTTTAAATACGTCCTCATCTTCAAGAACGAAGGGGATGCGGCGGGGGCTTCCCTTGAACATACGCACTCGCAACTCATTGCCATCCCGATTGTCCCCAAGCACGTCAAGGAGGAAATAGAATCAGCGAGGTATTATTATGAGTTTAAGGAACGGTGCATATTCTGTGATGTCATCAATCAGGAAAGAGAGGATGGTAAACGGGTCATCTATGAAAACTCAGCATATATCGCCATAGCGCCCTTTGCGCCTAGGGCGCCGTTTGAGACATGGATACTTCCGAAGAAACACGAGGCGTCATTTTATCCCCCGAATAGAAGTTTCGTGAGCCTTGCAGATGCCCTCCAGACGGTCTTGAAGCAGATGGACAGGATACTGGATACGCCGCCCTACAACTTCATTGTTCACACATCGCCTTTTACAGAGGAAACAAACGACTATTACCACTGGCACATAGAGTTGATACCAAAACTCATGAAGATAGCAGGGTTTGAGTGGGGTTCAGGTTTTTACATAAATCCCACGCTCCCGGAGGAAGCGGCAAAATTCATGCGAGAAGCAAAGATTATATAACATGGAGATGGGTACGGATGCCATGCATGGTTTAGAACTAGGGCTTTCTTTGCTCCCGGTATTGGTCGGGGCATCAGGATGAAGATTCTCATTGCGGCCTCTGAGGCTGTCCCCTATGCGAAGACTGGCGGGCTTGCTGACGTTACCGGTTCACTCCTGAAGGAATATGGAAAGATGTCGGCTGTTGAGGCATATCTTATTCTGCCCCTTTACGCCGGGATACAAGAAGATTTCCGTCTTGTTGATACCGGTATATCGGTAAATATTCCGATAGGAACCCGGTGCTATGGCGGGAGGGTCTGGTCACATGGTCCATCGGTATATTTTGTCGAATGCAATGAATTGTTTGGCAGGCCCGAACTCTATGGAACATCGCTGGGTGATTATCCTGACAACGCAAAACGGTTCGCTTTTTTCAGCAGGGCAGTTCTCGAGACGTGTATGTCAGCGGGATTGAACCCGGATGTTATTCATTGTAATGACTGGCAAACGGCTCTTATCCCCTTATATCGCGGGACACTCTACAACAACGAATTCTTCAGCAAGACCATAACTGTGCTGACCATTCATAATCTCGGGTATCAGGGCTTGTTTGATGCTTCGGACCTGCCTTTCACCGGTCTGAACTCGGAATGGTTTACTCCCGAAGGTATTGAATTTTATGGAAAAGTCAACTTCCTTAAAGGGGGCCTCATTGCCGCGGACATCCTTACGACCGTGAGTGATACATATGCCCATGAGATACTCACGCCGGAATACGGATACGGTCTCGATGGAGTATTGAGAAAGCGCTCTTCAGACCTTTATGGCGTGTTAAATGGAATAGATACGGAAGAGTGGGACCCCCGAAAGGACACCCACATCCCTGCGCATTACGGGCTGTCCGACATCACGGGAAAAGAGGTTTGCAAGAGAAAGCTCCTGCAAGAGTGTTCCCTTGATCCGAGCGTTGGAAATGCCCCCCTGGTTGCCGTGGTCGGTAGGCTGTCGCAGCAAAAAGGACTCGATATCCTTATCGAATCTGTAGATGATATCATTTCAATGGGTGTGGGACTCGTGATATTCGGGAAGGGCGATGCGACCCTCCATGCACAGGTTCTCGGGATTGCCGAAAGGCATCAAGGAGCGGCCTTTGTGAAAATTGGTTACGATGAGTCCTTAGCCCATCGTATTTATGCAGGGAGCGATATATTTCTCATGCCCTCACAGTACGAACCTTGTGGACTTGGACAGCTGATCGCCATGAAGTACGGTACGATACCGGTTGCGCGAAAGACCGGGGGTCTCGCTGATACGATAACTGACTATGACCCTGTTACAGACTTCGGCACAGGGTTTTTGTTTGAAGAATACGGGGCAGCATATCTGAAGGAGTGCATGAAACGGGCGCTCTGTGTCTTTACGGAAAAAAAGAGATGGAAGCAAATGATTGTACGTGCGATGGGAATGGATTTCTCGTGGGAAACCTCGGCAACAAAGTACGTGGAGTTATTCGGCAGAGCCGTAAAGGCGAAAAGGGCGACGGGGTGATATGACGCTCAGGACAAAACTAAACGTCTTTGTGACGTTCTTTTTTCTCGTATCTTCTGCATTTGCCGGAGGCAGTATCGTTATCTTCAGCCACCTTAACGGCAACCTGGAGGCCCTCAGGTCAGCCGTCGGAGAACACACCCTCTACGAGGATCTAAAGTCATCTATCGCGAACCTTTCAAAGGCTGCAAAATCGTGGGCGATTACCGGTGATCAAACATTCAAGAAACAGTATCACGATGCGCTCAACGATATTTACAGGGATTTCGGGAATCTCCAGGGAGCAGTAAAAGACGCGGCGGCCATCGAGGCACTGAGGATGGAGTTTGAGACATTTAGAGATATCGCTCATACTGTGATACTCATCGAAAAACCTGTAGGAAATATGGATGCCATTTTTGCGTTGCGCAGACTTGAGGCAAGGGAGGGTGAGCTACAGGAGAGGTTAGACTCGGTATACCGCAAATCCTTAAAAGAAGTTGCCGATGTCGGTAGAGAAGGGGAGATCATTAAGCGGGAACTCGCATATTATCTCACACTGCTGCTGATCATCAGTTTTCTCGCATTCTTGTTTCTGGCGTTTTTCATAAAAAGGATGATCGAAGCACCATTTCGTGATATGTTAACGGCAACGGACAAGATAATTTCCGGTGACCTGAACTACAGGATTTTCTCAAAGAGGAAAGATGAATTCGGCATTATAGCTAATCGATTTGATACCATGGTCGGAGAATTACAGAGTATCAGCAAGGAGAATGAAGATCTGTATCTCTCCACGAGGAGGCAATTGCAGAAATTGACGGCAATGTATGAGTTGGCGAAGGCTATCACCTCGACCCTGAATCTTGATGAACTTTTGGCTGAGATGACCGAAGAAGCTACGAGGCTGTTTCATGCCAAGGGTTCTGTAATTCGGTTGCTTGAAGACAGTAAATTGGTCGTGAAGGCGTCTTTCGGCGTGCCCAGAGAAATCGAAGGCATGATGAGTCTCTCCCTGAACGAAGGGCTCCCCGGAAAGGTCGCCCGGGATGGGAAGGCGATCCTCGTGGAAGACCTCTCAGCGATGTCCGATGAATGGAAGATACCGCATCTGGATGCGAAGTCCGCTATGAATGTGCCCCTTAAGGTCGGTTCTACCGTTATCGGCACCTTTGCCCTCTATGACAAAATGCTCCCCGAGGGCAACATAATCGCCTTTTCCGGTGACGACCTTAGCACAGCGGAAGGCTTTGCTACGCTATCGGCTATCGCTATCGAGAAAGCAAAAATGTTTGAAGCGGAACTCAAAAAGGAGCAGCAAGCCATCGATGCGAAAAGGAAAATGGATGCCCTTTTTGAGAGCGTGCAGGGTGGGATTATAAGTATAGTGAAAGATTACACGATTACTTCGGTAAATAAGTTCGTGGAGAGATGGATAGGCATGCCGGCGGATGAGATGGTGGGAAAAAACTGCATGGAGATCTTTCATGGGAGAAAAGGCGTCTGCCCTCACTGTGTTGCGCAGGTGACGGTCGAAACGGGCGAGATCAATACGATAACTCAGGTGAGCGGGCTCAACTATGCCGAACTGACGTCATATCCCATTAAAGATGAGGGGGGTAATGTGACGGAGTGTGTCGTTTATATCCAGGACATTACCGACAAGGTGCTCTATCAGGAGGAGATGCTCGCTCTTTACAAAGAGGGCACTCAGACAAAGGAGTATCTCGAGAGTCTTATAGAGAACTCTGCGGACGCCATTGTAACCTCAGACCTCAACGGAATCATCACCTCATGGAATCAGGGCGCTGAAAGGATCTACGGATTTACTGAGATGGAGGCAGTGGGGAAAGTATTCCCTTTCGTGCCAGATTTTTTGAAAGAGATAGAGAAAGGGTACACGGAAAGGGTCAGGAACGGTCAGGTGCTAAAGGATGTCGAGGCCGTGCGACAGAGGGCTGACGGAACAATCATGGAGGTGAGTCTCACGCTTTCGCCGATAAAAGATGCATCAGGGGAAATTATCGGCATAAGCGGAATATCCAGGGATATCTCGGAAAAGAAGCGGGTCGAGAAGGAATTGATTAGGAAAAACCAGGAATTATCGAGGCTCTTCTTTATCAGTTCCGCGATGCGAAGCACCCTGGATCTTGATCGTCTCTTGCGGATGATATTAACCGCTGTCACGATGGGAGAAGGGCTCGGTTTTAACCGCGCCGTGCTTTTTCTTGTTGATGAGGAAAAGAATGTCCTCAAGGGCACCATGGGTGTCGGTCCTGCCAGCCATGAAGAGGCAGGAACTATCTGGAACAGTCTTTACAACGAACAGCGGACCCTTGGGGATGTGATGCAGGAAATAGAGACGGGGCCTTTACGAAAAGATTCTTTCCTCGACAGACTGTGCTTAGGCATAGAGATTCCCCTTGAGAGTGACTGCAGTTTGGCATATTCGGTAAGAGAGAAGAAGCCAGTTAACGTGACTGATGCCAGGGGCGAATCTTTCTCGAACCCCCTTCTCATTCAACAACTTGGTACAGAAGCATATGCCACTGTCCCTCTGATATCGAGGGAGAAGGTCGTCATTGGTGTGATATGGGTTGATAATCTCTACAATAAGAGACCGATCACCGATGAAGACATGCAATTTCTGAATGCCTTTTCGAATCAGGTGGCCGCGGCTATCGAAAGCGCAAAACTGTTCGAAAAGGTCTCCTTTGCAGAGGCTGAACTTGAAAATATCTTCAGGTCCATATCGGACATGGTCTATTTTACCGATATGAATTACACCATTAAGAGTATCAATAAGGCTGTCGCTGACAGGTTCGGCGTGCCCGAAAAGGAGATTGTCGGTAAGAAATGCTACGAGATTTTTCACGGTATGCATGAGCCCTGGCGGGAGTGCCCGCATCAGAAAACAGTCATGGCTCATAAGGCTTCTGTCGAAGAACTCGAGGACCCCTATTTAGGGGGAACGTTCCTTTCGTCCACGTCTCCCATATTCGATACAACAGGGAACTTCATGGGGACAGTCCATATCGTCAGGGACATCACTGAGATAAAGCAGATTCAGGAGAGATTGGCAACCGCCGAAAGAATGGCGGCCCTGGGAGAAGTGGCTGCAAAAGTCGCCCATGAAATCAGGAACCCTCTGGTGTCAGTTGGGGGATTTGCCCAGAGGCTCGAAAAGAAGCTTGACGGGAATCTCAAGGAGTACTCCACAATAATCATCAATGAGGTGAGAAGACTCGAGGCGATACTAAAAGATATCCTCGGTTTTGTCCGGGAGGTGAGGTTAGCCAAGACAAGGGTGAATATCAACGACATTATCAGCGATGTCTTCTCTCTGGTCGAGTCCGAGCTTCATGACCGAGGTATTCATCTGAAGACCAGCCTTGGCGCTGTTGAAACGACGCTGTTGGATCCCGACCGGGTAAAGGAGGCCTTCCTGAATATTATGAACAATGCAATCCAGGCTGTCGGGGCTCAAGGCGAGATAACTGTTAAAACATATCATTGGAACGGGTACGCTGTTGCTGAGGTGAACGATACGGGGTCGGGCATTGAGGAAAAGGACTTGCCGTTCATCTTTGACCCCTTCTATACGACGAAGCCGACGGGTACCGGTCTCGGCCTTGCCATAACGCGCAGGATAATCGAAGAGCACAAGGGGAGGATTGAAGTCAAGAGCAGAATGGGAGAGGGCACAACCATAAAAGTTTTCTTGCCAAAGGGAAAGGAGGAATCATGAAGGTACTGATTGTAGACGATGACCAGCACATCCGCAGACTTTACAAGGAGGAACTGGAGGAAGAGGGCTACGAGGTCGTTGTGGCAGCGACGGGAACAGAGGCGATTGAGTTGTTTGAGAAAGAGGATCCTGATCTTGTGACGCTCGACATCCTTATGCCCGATGTTGACGGGATAAAGCTGTTGAGACAGATGAAGGAGAAGAAGCCCAGGATACCTATCATTATGTCCACGGCATATGATTACCGCGATGACTTTGCCGTATGGGCATCCGAGGCGTATATCGTTAAGTCAGCGGAATTGGCTGAGTTGAAAGCAACCATAAAAAAGCTCCTCAGCAAAAAGTAATGGTCTGGACGATCAAGGCGGAATCACCCGTCTATGGCGGGTACGTGATCGGAAGGGATGGCAAGGTCGTCTTTATCAAGGGCGCTATTCCTGGTGAACTTGTGGAGGTCTCTTTAGAGGACAAGAAAAGAGACTACTGGTTGGCCTCCGTCAAGAACATCGTCGAACCTTCTCCCTTCAGACGGCAGCCACCGTGCAGAGTATTCGACGTTTGCGGCGGCTGTCAGCTGCAATTTGTGGAGTACGAAAGGCAGGTGTCTCTGAAGGAGGAGATTATTCTTGACACCATGAGACGGATTGGAGGCGTAGACGCCCAGCTGATGCCATCGTTGACGGAGAGAGAATTTCGGTACAGACACAGGGTTCAGTTTAAGGTTTCACAGAAAGGAAAGATCGGCTTCTATCGCGAGGGAACGAGAGAGATTATTGCAGTCGATGAGTGTCCGGTTGCAGTCGATCAAATAAACCAGGTTCTGCACGGGTTAAGGACGCTTAATCTTAAAGGCGTTAAGGAAATACATGTTATCGCGGGTGATACGATTGCGGTACTCATAAAAGGAAAGATCTCGGAGGACCTTGCCCAACGGCTCTTGAATACGGGCATATCCGGTATTGCGTTTGAAAATGGCGATTCCCTGGGCAAAGACTATATTACCCTCGACCTGAACGGTCTGAAGTATACGGTCACCCCCTGGAGTTTTTTCCAGAGTCATTGGCATCTCAATAGAAAAGTGGTGGAAACCGTGGTGAAGAAGCTGGCTTTCCTCGAGGAGAAAAGAATCCTGGACCTCTATGCAGGAGCAGGGAACTTCTCTTTGCCCTTGTCAGCGGGTGCCAAGGAGGTGGTTGCCGTTGAGGACAATCAATACGCGATTGAGGATGCACGGAGGAACGCTTCACTGAATGGTATAAAGAACTGCAGGTTTATTCGGGCGTCGGTGGCAAAGATCTTTGAAGCAAAAAAGAAGCAGACGATTCATGCTCTCTTTGGGGACGCCCGATATGATATCATCGTTGTTAATCCCCCCCGGCCTGGTTTACCATCTGAGTGCCTAAGTAAGATCCTGGAGGCCGAGAGTGAGAAGATTGTCTATGTCTCCTGTAATCCGGCTACCTTTGCAAGGGACATGAAAAAGATGACGGAGAAATACCAACTGGAATCCATCCAGCTTATTGACTTTTTCCCGAATACCTTTCATATTGAGTCCCTCGCGGTTCTCTGCCTGAAGTGATAAAGGACAGGGCACGATGGTAGAATGCGTGATCGCCTCGAATGAGGGATCAAAATATGCTCACCGAAAACTCTATCACTGTGCCGAAGATGCCTATATCGTTGTTGCTGATGATATCATCAATGCCGTTGTAACCCTCGTGAAGGATATGAAGCGACTCCATATAGCCGCCACATGGAGGGATCTCATCAGCCTCTCCGTGTGGAAGCGGGATCCAAAGGCGGGGGACCTCTTTATTCTCCTCCAAAGCAGTGGGATCAGAGCAGAGGAGTTGCTTCCCTTCAGGGATGCAGACATCGGAGACCTGTTTCCCTGGCTTTATTACGGTAAACGTTTTGAGGTGCTTAGGAAAATATGCCGTATCGCAAAGGCAAGTGCCGAAGGCCATACGTCCAGAAACGATATTCGTGTTCACTGCCACCTCATTTCAGAGGAACTGCAGTGCATTATTGCCAGCAGTCTTTGAAGATGCTGAATGTCTCCGTGAGAGATGAGTGAGAGAGATGAAGCGGAAGATATATCTCGAGAGTAAGCCCTTACGGGAGGCCATAGAGAAATGGCATGAGAGACTTCGCCGGGAAGGTTTGGACAGGCCCCTCCTGCCTGAGAAGATATTGGTCGTGGATTCTCTCGGTAGGGTGACTGCAGAGGCGGCAAATGCGAGAGTTTCCTCTCCCTTCTATCATTCTGCGGCCATGGACGGTTACGCTGTCAGGTTCAAGGAAACTTTCGGAGCTTCTGAGACGAGCCCGGTACGGCTAAAAATCAACGAGCAGGCAGTCACAGTCGATACCGGCGACCCCGTGCCTGAGGGCTTCAATGCTGTGATCATGATAGAAGATGTGCATGTCATTAGAGGCAAGAAGATTCTTCTTCCTCCACTGCCTCCTTCAAGGGAGAGTCAAGAGGAAGATGGTCAGTCTCCTTCGGAGTATATCGAGATCCTTGAACCAGCTACGCCCTGGCAGCATGTGAGAACGATCGGAGAGGATATCGTTGCCACCGAGTTGATTATTCCTGAGAACCATAGGATCAGACCTGTGGATATCGGTGCATTGCTCGCTGGCGGGTATACAGAAATTATGGTGAGGAAAAGACCGAAAATCGCGATCATCCCTACGGGAAATGAACTTGTTGAACCTGGAACCGGAATGACGAGAGGAAACATCATCGAATACAATTCACGAGTGCTCGTTAGCCTTGTTACAGAGTGGGGTGGAGAAGCGTTACGTTTTCCGATAATCCGTGACAATGTCAATGAGCTCAAGGAGGCAATTTCAGATGCCTGTAACGCATCGGATATGGTCGTTGTCAACGCCGGCTCCTCTGCCGGGTCCGAGGATTTCACCGCACGATCCATCGATGAGCTTGGTGAAGTGATAATTCATGGCGTGGGGATAAGGCCGGGCAAACCGGTGATACTCGGTATCGCGAAAGGAAAGCCTATATTAGGGATTCCTGGTTATCCGGTTTCGGCATATATCAGCTTCAACCTTTTCGCGAAACCGTTTGTTTACACACGGCAGTGTTTAACGGTGACGGACCCAGAAAGAATAAGGGCTCTTTTGTCCAGGCAGGTGGCCTCTTCGTTGGGACAGGAGGAATTCGTCAGGGTGAAGGTCGGTGTGGTGGGAAATAAAACGATAGCGACACCGATAAGCAGTGGCGCCGGCGTCATTATGTCGCTGGTTAGAGCCGACGGCATGGTTCGGGTGCCCTCCCTTTCCGAAGGAATCGGAGCAGGCACAGAAGTCGATGTGGAGTTGATGAGGCCGAAGGATGAGATTAAAAATACCATTGTCTGCATCGGCAGCCATGACAATGCTCTCGATGTCTTGGCGAATTTTTTAAAGAAGAGATATCCTGAGTTCTCTCTGTCTTCAGCACACGTCGGATCCATGGGCGGTCTCATTGCGCTGAAAAAATGGGAAGCCCATCTTGCAGGAACTCATCTCCTCGACGAAGAAACGGGACTGTACAATATACCCTTTGTCCAGAGGCTTCTTCCGGGCAGAAGGCTCGTCCTTGTAAACCTTGTTTACCGGCAGCAGGGGATGCTCGTAAAAAAGGGTAATCCGAAGAATATCAGAGGGTTTGAAGATCTCCTACGGGAGGATGTTGTATTCATCAATAGACAATCAGGAGCCGGGACACGGCTCCTCACCGACAAGCACCTCAGAGAACTGGGCATAGAACCTTCTCGTGTAAGGGGATATGAGCGGGAGGAATATACTCATATGGGAGTTGCTTCAGCGGTCTTGACTGGCATCGCAGATTCGGGGCTTGCGATACTTGCTGCAGCAAATGCTCTGGAACTGGATTTTATCCCTGTCGCGAGAGAGCGATACGATCTTGCTGTACCCTATGATTTTTTGGAATCGGAGATGATCAAAGCCCTTATGGGCATAATCAGGGAAGACGAAGGATTTAGAAATACCGTTCTCGGCCTCGGCGGATACGATATCGCCGATATGGGGAAAATAATGTATGAATCATAGGCCCCTTGCATTCTTAAGGAGCATTGTCTTAGATACCCCTTCTTCTTCTGACAGGACTGCGGATGTTGACAGACTTTCAGATGCCCTTGTGAAGACGGGCCTGACCGATGTCAAAATCCCGATACAGGTAATGAGGAGGGTGCCCGGAGAGCTCCGTAAGAATCACTATCATGTAGACCTTGCCATCGGGTCTTTCGGTGCTAGTCTGAAAATTCTTGATATCTCAAGAGGAACGCTATATGGTCTGGCTGTTGATATCGGATCTTCAAATATTGAGTGTTCGCTTTTTAATCTTGTCAGCGGCAAAAAAATTGATGAAACGGGCATCGAGAATCCCCAGATAAGATTCGGGGATGATGTGCTTACAAGGGTTCAGAGGGCGATGATGGGTGAGTCGTGTCTTTTGAGCCAAGCACTTCTGGAGGGTCTCAACATGCTCGTGAACAAAGTCTGCGAGAGAAACAACATCATCGGCCAGGACATCCTAGGGGTGACCGTTGCGGGTAATACGATAATGTCGCATTTCTTTCTGGGCCTTGATGTGACAAACATTCCTATCAGTCCACATATTCCGGCGGTAAACCACTGTCTATTCTTGAAAGCGGAGGATATCGGGCTATCTGTCCATAAAAATGCGGTTATTTACATCTTTCCTAATTCGGGTGGTTATGTCGGCGGGGATATTATCAGCGGCATGATTTCTTCAGGCATATACAGAGAAGAACACCCTTCGTTATTTATCGATGTCGGCACGAATGTCGAGATAACACTGGGCTGCAGAGATTGGATCATGGTCGGTGCTGGCGCTGCGGGTCCAGCCCTTGAAGGAGGTGTCGCGCATATCGGGAAGAAAGCCGATAGAGGAGCTATATCCGCGGTGAAAATAAACAAACTTACTAAAGAGATCGAGATGAAAGTGATATCAGATGGCGAGCCCTCAGGGATATGCGGTTCTGGGTTGATTGACCTTGTCTCCGAAATGTTCTCTGCTAATATCATTGACCAGGCCGGGAAATTTACAGGCTCTGGAAAGGGCATCATAGAAAAAAACGGTGAAAAGGCCTATCAGGTTTACAAAACAGATGAGAGAGAACTCATTCTGACCGAGTCAGAGATAAAGAATTTTCTTCTTTCGAAGGCTGCCATGTTTTCCTTTCTCTACGTCTTTGTGAAATCAGTAGGTCTGACATTTAGTGATATCAAAAAGGTCTTTATCGGAGGTGCACTGGGTTGCAACATTAATCTTGATAATGCCATTACCATCGGTATGCTTCCTGATGTGCCGAGGGAGAGATTTGTTCCCTTGGGAAACTCCTCTCTGAGGGGTGCGGAGATGGTATTGCTTAACGAGGATCTGACAATTGAGATCGACGACGTGCTCCCCAAGATAACGTACCGGGAGATGAACGAAGATGTTGAACTTATGAATGTATTCCCGGGCGCTCTCTTTATTCCCCATACTGACAGCAGTTTTCTTACAACTTAATGGCGCGGCTCGTGCTAGGGATAATATGCAATGTTCATCGGGAACGAAGTATATCGTCTGTACCGCGTTCATGCCAAAAGCCTGACAGATGGTTCAAACAACAAAGATATGTCACTCGCGAAAGATGCGCCTGCTCTTATCGATAAAGAAGGACTGCTTCGGCTCTTGATTTGCTTGCAGATATTTATGGGTCCAACCGCGTGAGTTTTTGAGTTGGCAATTACTTTCCTTCTGCGATATCATTTTTCACCTTGTAATTAGTGAAGTAAAATCATACAGTGATTGGACACAACAAAACAAGCTCTCTGCCAAAAATGACATTCACTTAAACGCTGACTCCGTTTCACAAGAAATCAACTAAATTCTTTTTTTCTTTTGATGTGTTTCAAGACTAAATAACCCGCGGAAAAACTGATGAATAAAAAGATCACAACGTATACAAGTTTACTTGTATCAATGCCTATATCTTTCAGACTGTGACCTCCCACATACCCGATTGAAACCATCAGGGCTATCGTGGCGGTAACGGTAAGAGCATCCGCTAATAGAAATTTCAAGGGATGCATTCTCATAATACCCGAAACAAGGAAGATCTGAACTCTTAACCCAATAAAATGCCTTCCAAAGATTATCAAGAAGACACCTTTTCCTTTGAATTTAGCTTCAAGTGCTGTAAGCCTTTCCGGTGTTAAGAACCTTTGAAACCATTTGTGGCAAACGGCCAAGCGACAATATGTTCTACCAAAAAGATAAAGGATAAAATCCGCTATCAGCACTCCAACGTAAATGACGAGCAGGGCGGGCGTTGGTTTTACCAACTTCCCCTGTATCAAGAATCCGCATAAGATGAACGTGGCATCTTCGGGAAAGAAGGGAACTCCAACGCCTCCGAGAAGGAGCAGGACAAAAAGCCCTATATAGGGATAATTCTCTATAATCGGTGTTATTTTATTACACCTTATTTTCTGGTGTGCCTTGTGGCAAACTTTCTTTTTTCACTTCAACTGTGTCTTGTAAGATAGTTTCTTTCTTCATCTCAATTGAATCTTGCAGAACAGTTTCTTTCTTCACTTCAGTAGAAGAATCTGACTCGCCATCAGACATAGCCTTCTTAAATTCCCTTATGCTCTTCCCAAGTCCTTTCCCCAGTTCCGGGAGTTTACCTGGACCAAATATCAGCAGAGCTATCACAAGTATTATAATTAGGTGCATTGGTTGAAAAAGTCCTTCAAACATGTGGGGTCACCTCCTTTCCGATAATCCATATCTATATTATAGGATAATCCGACACATTCTTCACGAAATTGTATCATTTATCTATCCGTGCTTCAAATGAAGAAGAATAGGGGATGATATATGACGTGCAATTCAGAAAGCGAAAACAGAATATTGTATGAACTGCATTCCCCATTGGGAGTTCTGTATTCGATGCCCGACTTTCTTGCTCTCGCGATACGATTCGCGCAGCAGATGCCGCGTGTATGATTCGTCCCCTTGTTTACAAATATATTATAAGCGACACTAATGGTGGCTGCGATGATGAAAAAAAACACTGCATGCCCGGAATATATGGATTCATTAGTTTTGTAAGGGGGAACTTCCGATACTGATAAGCTTAACATTATATCCATGTCGCAGCGTGCCGGAATCAGCACGTCAATCCCCATTACTACTTGCATCGGCGATATTGGGACCGTCAAAAAAAAGCGCTTTCAGGAGCAGCCTTTTTTGATCATTCTCTTGCCGAGAAACTCTACAAACTGTTTTCCGGTTGACACAGAAGGGGGCTCTCGCAATCCTTGCCAACCACCTGTCGTCAGAGACGATCATGGGCTCAATTGATAGATGCCACGAGACCTGATAGACTATGGCATGGACGACTGGATGCAAAACATATATTTTGTCCTCGTAGAACCCAAAGAACCGGGCAACATTGGCGCTTCCGCAAGGGCGATAAAGAATATGGGTTTTAAGAACCTCTGCCTCGTGAAGCCTCCAGCCGAAATGTCGGCAGAGGGAAGATGGTTTGCCCGAAATGCCCATGATGTTCTCGACTCTGCAGAGGTTCATGATTCAGTTGATGAGGCGATCGTGGATAAATCGATTATCGTGGGAACGACTCGGCGGGTAGGCAAGAGTCGCGGAGTGATATTGCCTGTAGAAGAAGCGGCTACAAGGCTTTGTGCTATAGCGTCAAGCAATAAAGTGGCGATTCTCTTCGGAAGGGAGGCAAAGGGACTGTCTAATGATGAAGTCAAGGAATGTGGTTTTATGATCACTATACCGAGCAGCAGGATCCAACCTTCTTTGAATCTGGCCCAGGCGGTCCTGATCGTCGCATACGAGCTGGCAAAGTGCGGACAAGGGTTGAAGGATGGCCGTGGGATAAGCAGTGTGAAGAATAAATATGACAACTCAACTCTAAAAGAGTATCTGGCAGAGCATGGCGTGGTCGATCACTTATATGTACGAATATCCAGTGCGCTGGAGTTTCTTGAATATATCCCGAGGGGCGACAAGAATCTTAGGGAGAAAATCATCACAAATCTGAAGCATTTTATCGGAAGGGCAGGGCTCACCGAGTGGGAAATAAACATGCTCCAGGGCATATGTACCCAGATTGAGAAGAAAGTGGTAAGGCGATAGGCTGCTGCTGCTGTTGTTTCGGGAAAATAAAGTTGGAAACTAGAAAATAAAGTTGGAAACTGGAAAATAAAGTTGGACAGGAGTTTAAGGGGCAATTGCATTTAAACTGTCCAACCATTTGAAAATACGAGCCTTTTTCTACAAGTCGCTGTAAGACCCTCCAAGATTCTCTAAG
>JBEKCV010000064.1:0-23253 GCA_050014695.1 Thermodesulfovibrionales bacterium | reverse complement strand
ATCTTATGCTCCGGTCGGGAACCGGGGAAAGGACACCAGTCGACGTCGGGGATGCTGTAGCTTCATGCTCGTATAGATGCAGCGAGAGCCCCGAAAAGACCGCTGTCACCATAAGAAGAACCCCCTCTCTTTAGGGATGGGGAGGTTCAGGTCTTCAGAAAGCGGATCGTGGGAAATAACCTACGGTAAAAAGTAAATTTTTCATGGGGGAGTCACGTTGGCACGTCTGCCGAGTCCAAGCTACAGCATAACAATCAGAGCGGAAATAGAAAACCGGGTCGGTATGTTCTCACACATCGCGACCGCGATTAGCCATGCGGGCGGCGACCTGGGGGCCATCGATATCGTTCGCGTTGAAAAGGGAAAAATCGTCAGGGACATCACCGTGAATGCGCGCGATGAGAAGCATGAACAGAGGGTCGTGAATTCCATTCGAAACATAGAGGGGGTCAAAGTCCTTAGGGTTATGGACAGAACTTTCTCTGCTCACGAGGGCGGGAAAATAGAGATACATAGCAAGATGCACGTGAGGGACAGGGAAGACCTCTCCAAGGTTTATACTCCTGGCGTGGCAAGGGTTTGCAGGGATATCCAGGAGCATAAAGAGCATGTTTACCGCTATACCATTAAAGGCAATTCGGTCGCTGTCGTCACCGACGGCACCGCTGTTCTCGGTCTCGGCGATATAGGGCCCGAGGCGGCAATGCCGGTCATGGAGGGCAAAGCGGTGATCTTCAAGGAGTTTGCCGACATCGATGCCTTTCCCATAGCTTTGAACACGAAGGACCCCGAGGAGATCATCAAGACGGTGCAATATATGGCGACGCCGTTCGGCGGCATAAACCTTGAGGATATCTCGGCACCAAGGTGTTTTGAGATAGAGGCACGGTTAAGAGAAGTGCTTGAGATCCCTGTTTTTCACGATGACCAGCATGGGACCGCCGTAGTTGTTCTGGCGGGGCTCATCAATGTTTCGCGGTTACTGAAAAAGGATATCAGGAAATTGAAAGTGGTTATCCTCGGGGCAGGTGCGGCAGGCATTGCGAGCGCATGGATGCTCTCGGCATATGGGATAAGAGACATAATCGTGTGTGACAGGGAAGGGCCGATCTATCTGGAAAGAAGGCAGAACATGAATCCGTACAAGGCGGCAATTGCGAGAAAAACGAACCCCAGAAAAGTGAAAGGCACTTTACCTGATGCCATGAAGGGGGCGAATGTTTTTCTGGGCCTCGCGGGACCCAGGACCGTAACGCCCCATGACATACGAAAGATGGCGCGAGAGCCAGTTGTCTTTGCGCTGGCAAATCCTGACCCTGAGATAGATCCCGAGGAGGCCCTTCCCCTCGTGAGGATACTCGCAACGGGACGGTCAGACTATCCGAACCAGATAAACAACATGCTCGGGTTTCCCGGGATATTCAGGGGGCTGTTGGATGGAAGGGCCAAAGGCGTTAATGAAGAGGTTAAGGTCGCCGCTGCAAGGGCTATTGCGCATATGGTGCAGGATGATGAGCTCCACGAGGATTACATCATACCCAGTGCATTTGACCGGAAGGTCGTTTCTACGGTTGCCCATGCCGTGGCAGAGGCAGCGAGGAAAACGGGACTGGCGAGAAAGTAGGACATGCATTTCTTTCAGAGCATGGTAGGCAGGAAGGTCGTTATGGCCGTGAGCGGGGGCATGATGGTGCTGTTTGTTGTGGCGCACCTTCTGGGGAACACCTCAATCTTTGCGGGTCCCAACGGCATCAATGCCTACGCCCTGAAGCTCCATGAGCTCGTTGTTCTGCTTTGGTCCTATAGAGTGGTCATGGTCATGGCGGTTTTTCTCCATGTCTATTATGGGATTCAATTGACCCTGGAAAACAAGAAAGCAAAGCCCCAGGCGTACGCAGTCAGGAAGGCCCGCAGTGCTACACTCGCCGGGAAGACCATGATCTGGACAGGGCTCGTTATCGGGGCTTTCCTTTTCTACCACCTCCTGCAGTTCACTTTTCAAGTCACGAACCCTGAGATGTCTGCCGGCAGGAATCTGGATCCGTTGGGGCGTCCCGATGTGTATCATATGGTCGTGCTTTGTTTTCGGAACGCAGGTATCCTTTTGATTTATGTTTCTGCCTTGATCGCGCTGGCTTTGCACCTTACGCACGGGATTCAGAGCTGTTTCCAGACCCTGGGACTGAACAACGACAGGACGTTCCCCGTCATTACCAAGTCCGGGACACTGGCGGCGGTTATAATCTTCCTCGGGTTCGTAGCGATTCCGATCGTTATCTTCGTGGGAATACTGAATGGCTGGAGGGGCCGATGATCCTCGATGGCAAGTGTCCATCCGGCCCGCTTTCTGAAAAATGGGAGAGACATCGCCACGAAGTGAAACTGGTGAATCCCGCCAATAAGCGAAAATATAAGATCATCGTCGTGGGCACCGGACTTGCCGGTGCGTCTGCCGCTGCAACGCTCGGGGAACTCGGCTATAACGTTGAAGCCTTCTGTTATCAGGACTCCCCCCGCAGGGCTCACAGTATCGCCGCACAGGGGGGAATCAACGCGGCCAAGAATTATCCCAATGACGGAGACAGCATCTTCCGTCTCTTCCAGGACACCGTAAAGGGCGGGGATTTCAGGGCCAGGGAGGCAAACGTCTATCGGTTGGCAATGGTGAGCAACAACATTATCGACCAGTGTGTGGCGCAGGGGGTGCCCTTTGCCCGTGACTATGCCGGCTATCTCGAAAATCGTTCTTTTGGGGGGGCTCAGGTCTCACGTACGTTTTATGCCAGGGGACAGACCGGACAGCAGTTGTTGCTGGGAGCCTATTCGGCCCTTTCCCGCCAGATAAAGGCTGGGACCGTGCGCCTCCATTCGCGCACGGAGATGCTTGATGTCGTGGTTGTGGATGGCGAGGCTAAAGGCATTATCGTGCGGGATCTCGTGACGGGACAGATAAGCTGCCACGCCGCGGACGCAATCTGTCTCTGTACCGGGGGGTATTCCAATGTTTTCTGCCTTTCCACAAACGCTATGGGATCCAATGTAACGGCAGCGTTCCGGGCGTATAAGAAAGGTGCCCTTTTTGCGAACCCCTGCTTCACGCAGATCCATCCGACCTGTATCCCTATCTCGGGAGAACACCAGTCCAAGCTCACCCTCATGTCCGAGTCCCTGAGGAATGACGGCAGGATTTGGGTGCCGAAGATCAAGGGAGACAGGAGACATCCTGTTGAAATCCCCAAAGCCGAAAGAGACTACTACCTGGAGCGCAAGTACCCGAGCTATGGCAATCTCGCACCGAGGGACATCTCCTCACGCGCCGCAAAAGAAGTGTGCGATGAAGGGCGCGGAGTCGGCGCGAGCGGCCGCGGCGTTTACCTCGACTTCGCGGACTCCATAGAGCGACTCGGCGCGGAGCAGATCCGCGAGCGTTACGGGAACCTCTTCGATATGTATGAAAAGATCACTGCTGAGAACGCCTATAAGCAGCCTATGCGTATCTATCCGGCTCCTCACTACGCCATGGGAGGCCTCTGGGTGGATTACAATCTGCAAAGCACCATTCCCGGACTTTTTGCGCTGGGGGAAGCGAACTTTTCCGATCACGGCGCTAACCGCCTCGGCGCAAGCGCACTCATGCAGGGACTGGCTGACGGGTATTTCATCATTCCTTACACGATAGCGCACTATCTCTCTCAAACAAAACCGGGGAAGGTGAGTGCAGAGCATCAGGAATTCAGGCAGTCGGCTGAACATGTCCAGGCCGTAACGGAGAAGCTTCTCTCTAGAAAGGGAAGAAGAACGGTGAATGATTTCCACCGTGAACTCGGCAGAATCATGTGGGACAATGTCGGCATGACGCGCAGCGAGGAAAGCCTTAAGAAGGCGCTGAAAATGATCCCTGAGGTGCGGGCAGAATTCTGGGACAATGTGATGGTTCCCGGTAGCGGCGCTGAGTTGAATCAGGAATTGGAGAAGGCTGGCCGCATTGCCGATTTCCTCGAATTCGGGGAGCTTATAGCCCGTGACGCCCTCCATCGCAAAGAATCGTGCGGCGCGCATTTCCGCGTGGAGTACCAGATGCCCGATGGGGAGGCCCGGCGGGATGACGTGAATTTCTGCTATGTTGCAGCATGGGAATTCAAGGGTAATGACAAGGACCCGGAGCTGCAGAAAGAGCCGCTCACATTCGAGAATGTCCAGCTGGAAACGAGGAGCTATAAGTAAGGAATGAACCTCACCCTTTACGTCTGGCGACAAAAAAAGCGTGATGAACCTGGAAGACTTGAGCGGTATGAGGCAGAGGACATACGCTCTGACATGTCGTTCCTTGAAATGCTCGATGTGGTGAATGAAAATCTGATCAAGACGGGAAAAGAGCCGATAGCCTTTGATCATGACTGCCGTGAGGGAATCTGTGGCACGTGTTCCCAGATCATCAACGGAGTTCCCCACGGACCACGGGAAAACACCACGGTTTGTCAGTTGCACATGCGGCATTTCAAAGAGGGAGACACCCTCTATATAGAACCCTGGCGTGCCAGAGCATTCCCCGTGGTGAAAGACCTCATTGTGGACCGGAGCGCCCTGGACCGCCTTATTCAGGCCGGCGGGTATGTCTCCGTCAATACAGGGGGAATTCCCGATGCCAACGCTATACTCATACCCAAGAGGGAAGCTGAGACCGCCATGGACGCAGCAGAGTGCATCGGGTGCGGAGCATGCGTTGCCGCGTGTCCCAATGGTTCCGCCATGCTCTTCACCGCGGCCAAGGTCGCCGCGCTCGCCACGCTTCCGCAGGGACGCGTAGAGGCTGCGCGGCGTGTTTGCCTCATGACGGAAGCGATGTTAAGCGAGGGCTTCGGCAACTGCAGCAACCACTACGAATGCCAGGCAGTGTGCCCGAAGGGGATCAAGGTGCAGTTCATAGCAAAACTGAACAGAGAGTTCATGAAGGCACAGGCGGCAAGCAACAACAAGAAAGCGTTGCCGGGGCCATCCTCAGAATAATCTGAGAAACCTGTAATTCACGCTTATCATTAACCTATAATTTTTCTGATAGATTGTTTATAATGGCGTATCGGTACAATCCCGGGAACAGTGTCTGTGGGTGCGGTCGGAAAATCTTAGTCTGAATCGAGGAGGTTATGATGAGACGTCTGTCGGCGGCTATGGTTGCATTTTTTGTCGGTAGTCTTTTCTCCGTCAGCCTCATGGCGGCAGATACCTTTGAACTGGTTATCCCCCTGCCGCTTACAGGAAAGCAGGCGAAGTTCGGTGAAATGATGAAGCGGTCGTATGAAATGGCTGCCGAAGAGATAAATGCCAAGGGTGGTATTAAGAAGAAGAAACTCGTCCTTGGCTTTGAGGATTCGAGTGCCAAACCGGAGACGGCGCGGGCGATCGTGGAAAAACTGATTGATGTGAAGAAACAGCCGATCATTGTCGGGGAGTATACGTCGGCCTGCGCAAAGGCGGTGGCAGCGGTTGCTGAAGAGCGGAAGACGCCGTACCTGGTTGTCGCCAGCGCTGATGACAACATAACGCAGCAGAACTACAAGTACGTGTTTCGTCAGAATGCCGTCAATGACCATTACGGTGACGGCGTTGTTTCCTTTCTAAAAGCAGTGGTGAAACCAACGACTATTGCCATCCTCTATGAGAGCTCAGCGTTCGGTACGTCCGGCGCGGATGCTATGGTGAAAGACGCAGAGAAGGCTGGCACAAAGATTGTTCTGAAGGAAAAATACGAAGCCGGTTCAGTTGATTTCAAGCCGCTTCTGACGAAGGTGAAGGCCACTCGCCCGGATGTGATCTATATGGTCTCCTATGTCATGGACGCATCACTGCTGATGAAACAGATTAAAGAGCTGAGGATCGATGCAAAGCTTTTTGCCGGCGGTGCCGCTGGCTTTGCCATACCGGAATTTATCGACAATGCAAAGGATGCCGCAGAATATGTCATCAGCGCTACCCTCTGGACGCCGCAATTAAAGTATCCCGGCGCACAGGAATATGCGGAAAGATACAGAAAGAAATACGGTGAGTATCCTTCGTATCACGGGGCATCTGCATATTCAGCGCTGTTTGTTGTGAAGAGTGCGCTTGAAAAGGCGAAAGACTGGACGCCGGAGAAGATTCGTGATGCCCTGAAGGTGACGGATATGACAACCGCTTTTGGTCCGATAAAATTCGAGAACAAGGAAGGGTACCAGAACCAGAACTTCATGGAAACGCTCGTCATACAGGTTCAAAAGGGGCAGTTCGAGACTATCTGGCCCCTAAACCATGCAAGCAAGAAATACGTGTTTCCCATCCCCACATGGAGAGAGAGAAGGTAAGAGAGCGCCCTTTGTCCCCCCTCAGTCAGGGGGGATTTCAACGGGGAGACCCATTCATGGGTTCATGTACGTGATCAGGTTAGAGGTTTTTCTCCAGACGCTTATCTCCGGACTCCTGCTCGGCGGTCTCTATGGCCTTATCGGCCTCGGCATGACCCTCATTATGGGTGTTATGAAGATTATCAATCTGGCCCATGGTGAGCTCATGATGGTCGCCATGTACATCGCTTACTGGTTGTTTGTCCTCTTTCACATCGACCCCTATCTCTCCGTTTTTATCGCAGCCCCCCTTCTCTTCATCCTTGGGGTGGCGATCCAGAAGTACCTTGTCAATCCGGTGCTCAAGGTCGAATCTATTCTCCCTGAAAACCAGGTCATCCTGACCGTCGGCATTGGAATGGTCTTAGCGAATTTGGCAACCATCTTTTTCACGTCGGACTATCGTTCTACCCCGGTGAGTTACGCGACCAACGCCTTTTATTTGAGCGATTTCTGGAAGGATTCCCCGATTGAGCTTTCCCTTTCGGTTCCCTGGGCTGTTTCCTTTGTTTTTGCCGTTGTTATCACGATAATTCTCTGGTTCTTTCTGAGCAAGACCGATACAGGTAAGTCAATACGGGCCACCGCTCAAGATCTCGATGCAGCCATCCTTATGGGGGTCAATGTGAAACGGATGAGGGTTGTTACCTTCGGTCTCGGCTCCGCCCTCGTTGGCACTGCGGGTTGTCTTTTGATTCCCATCTACTATCTTTATCCCTCCCTTGGCGGGCAATTTACCCTTATCGCGTTCGTGATAACCATCCTCGGAGGACTGGGTTCTACGGTCGGGGCCATCCTTGGTGGCCTGATCCTCGGGGTCTTCGAGTCCATGACATCCACCTATCTCAGTATGGGTTGGGCACCGGTGGGCAGATTCGTCATATTTGTGGCATGCCTGATGTTTCTGCCGGGGGGTGTGGCGTCCCTGTTACGGAAAAAGAGGGTGGGGAAATGAAGAGGTTCTTGCCGCTTTTCGCCCTCGCGCTGTGTTCTGTCCTCCCCGTTGTCGGACTCAACAGCTATGCGATGCATATCGCGATTCTCGTAATTATGTGGGCAACAATCGGCATGGCCTGGAATCTCCTCGGGGGATACTGCGGCCAAGTCTCTTTTGGGCATGCCGCATACTTCGGTGTCGGCGCTTACACTGCTGGCATTTTCTACTCCAAACTCGGTCTGTCCCCGTGGTGGGGCATCCCAGCGAGTATCGCCGTTGTTTTGCTGTTTTCCTTTCTTCTCGGGTTTGTCGTTCTCAGACTGAGGGGACCTTTTTTTGCGCTTGCGACGCTCGCCAGCGGTGAAGTCATGAGGGTCACTGCGGAGAATCTTGACGGCTTTACCGGTGGCAGCCTCGGCATCATGATTCAGGAGAGAACATGGGTGGGGAAGACCTGGTACTACTATATCATCCTCCTCATTGCCGCGGTAACCTTTTTCCTGGTGAGGAAACTCATGCAATCAAAGCTGGGATACTATTTCCTGGCGATCAGAGAGGATCAGGACGCTGCGGAATCTCTCGGAATAAATACCACCTTATACAAAACCATAGCGCTATGTCTCAGTGGTATTCTCACAGGGATTGCCGGGGCATTCTATACAAATTACATGGGATATATCGACCCCAATGTGGTCTTTGCCCTTCATGACATATCGATCATAGCCATCATGATTGTCATGGTGGGAGGCGCAGCAACGTATTGGGGGCCCTTTGTCGGTGCTCTCATCATGGTTCTTCTCGCAGAAATCATCAGGTCCGTACCTGGACTCGGGGCAGCACATCAGACGCTGTTCGGGATTCTGCTCATCGTTATTATTATCTTCTTGCCCAATGGCATCGTGGGTGATTCTAAAAAGCTGAAGAGGCTTTTCGGCTTTCAGAGGGCGTCCTCATGAAGATGCTCGAGGTGAAACGGCTTTCGATGTTCTTCGGGGGACTTGCCGCAATCAATGACGTCTCCTTTGCCATCACGAAGGGTGAAATCCTCGGACTTATCGGACCGAACGGCGCGGGAAAGACAACGCTCTTCAATGTCATAGACGGTTTTTATACACCCACACGAGGTGAAGTCTTCTTCAAGGATGAGAAGATCTCCGGGCTGAAACCCCACCAGATCTGTGCTCTTGGAGTGGCAAGGACTTTTCAAGTTGTGAAGCCGCTTCAGAGGATGACCGTCAGTGATAATGTCGTCGCCTCTGCTTTTTTGCGGGCGAAGACCAAGGCACAGGCTGAGGGGATAGCACTGGAATCTATCGAGTTTACTGGCCTTGCAGACGATCTTGATGTCCTGTCAAAAGGACTTCCCCTCGGAAAACGGAAAAGACTTGAGATCGCCCGTGCTCTTGCCACTCAACCGGAGTTGCTTCTTCTTGATGAGTCCTTTGCGGGACTTAATCCCACTGAGCTCAACGAGTCGATTGAGATTATAAGGAAGATAAAGGCAAGAGGGATAACTATTATGATAATAGAGCATCATATGAGGGTCATCATGTCCATTTCCGACAGGATAGTTGTTCTGAGCTATGGGGAAAAGATCGCCGAAGGCACACCAAAGGAAATAGGAAACAATCCGCTCGTTATTGATGCGTATCTCGGAGAAGCCCAGAGTGCTTAAAATAAGCAACATCGATGTCTTCTACGGGGATGTTCAGGTAATCTGGAATATTAGCTTTGATGTGGGTCAAGGTGAGATTGTGGCGTTGGTCGGTGCAAATGGAGCGGGCAAATCGACCGTTTTAAAGACAATCTCCGGATTATTGACGCCAAGGAAAGGCGAGGTAGTCTTTGAAGGCATTCCCATCCATAGCATCGAAGCCTATAAACTCATTGAGATGGGAGTGGCCCTCTGTCCTGAGGCAAGGAGGCTTTTTGTTGAAATGACTGTGGAGGAAAACCTGGATATGGGTTCGTTGAAAGGCAACGCGAAGAGACAGAGAAAGAGAACGAAGGAGATGGTATTTGAGCTTTTTCCGAGGCTAAAAGAACGGAGAAAGCAGTTCGCCGGGACCTTAAGCGGTGGAGAACAGCAGATGGTTGCGATAGGGAGGGGGCTGATGGCATTGCCGAAATTACTGATGTTCGATGAGCCTTCTCTCGGCCTCTCGCCTATACTCGTTCGGGAGATATTCAATATCATAAGGAAGATAAGGGAAGAGGGAACTACCATCCTTGTCGTTGAGCAGAATACAAAGCAGACCCTTTCAATATCTGACAGGGCGTATGTGCTTGAGAACGGCAAGATTGTTTTGCAGGGGGCTGGCGTATGGTTGCTCAATGATGAACATGTAAGGCAGGCCTATTTAGGTGTCTGATATTATAATCAGGATATACGCCGCATGAATGATGAATCCCGCATATTTTTTATTACTGGGGAGGTGTGAAATGTTTGTGTCCTCGTGGATGACAAGAAAGGTCTTTACCGTTAGCCCCGATGATAGCGTTTCTGATGCATTAAGACTCATGAAGGAAAGGGGGATAAAACATATCCCTGTTGTTACGGGAGAGAGGATCAAGGGTATCATATCTGACAGGGACATTAAAGAGTTCACCCCTTCCAAGGCAACTGCGCTTGACATCTATGAACTCCATTATCTCCTCGCAAAAACCAAGGTTAAGGATATCATGAAAACAATAGTCATCACAACCACTCCTGACACCCCGGTGGAAGAGGCTGCAATGACCATGTTTGACCGGCATATCGGGAGCCTGCCCGTGGTAGAACGGGGCAGGCTCGCGGGTATTATATCCGATAGGGATATCTTTCGCGTCCTTGTGGACATTACGGGCATCAGGCACGGAGGGAACAGGATTTTCCTTACGATCGAGGACCGGCCCGGGTCGGTAAAAGAAGTGGCTGATGTTATCAGAAAGTGCTCATTTCACCTTCAGAGCATCCTTACATCCTATGAGAGAGTGAAGGAAGGATATCGAGACGTTGTGATCAGGACAAAAGGAAAAGGAGATTTCAAAGGCCTCAAGGCGGAACTGGAAAGGAAGTATAGTGCGGTGAATATCGGGAAAGACTGACCTTCTGTTGTGATGAACTGCGTGGTCGTCGATGCGGCTGCAGTATTCCTTTTTCTCGCACGTGCCTCTTCCCCCATGAGGGCAGGTATCTTTTTTGACCTTTCTTGGCAACTTCCCGCTCCAGGGAGTGAAGGCTTTTTTTTCCCCATCCCTTTCTCTGAACGGACGTTAATGGGATCGTGCTCCGGGCCTCTGTCACGAGTCTCCCGATTCTGTTATCATAGGAAATGAAGGCTATTGTAGGAATGAGCGGAGGAGTTGACTCCTCTGTGGCGGCGTACCTGCTGAAAGAGCAGGGGTATGAGGTTGAAGGGGTGAGTTTTATTCTCGAGGAGCGGAGACTGAAGCCGACAAACTCAGCATCCGCCTGTTGCTCTGTTGAGTCCCTCCTTGATGCCAGGAAAACTGCCCGTCTCATTGGTATCAATCACACCATGGTGAATTTGCGGAATGAGTTCACCGAGAATGTCATCGAGCCTTTTATCAAGGCCTATATGCAAGGTCTTACACCGAACCCTTGCATCCTCTGTAATCTTCGCATCAAGTTCAGACATCTCTTGAGAATCGCTGATGAGGTCGGCGCGGATCGTATCGCTACAGGACATTACGCGAGAATCAGGGATGGGAGCCTCCATAAGGGTGTTGATGTGAGGAAGGACCAGTCGTATGTCTTGCATGTCCTGAGAGTGGAGGAACTCCGGCGTCTTACGCTGCCCCTCGGCGAGAAAACAAAGGATGAGGTGAGAGAGATAGCATGCAGACTGAGACTCCCTTCCGCGCAGAGGCCGGAGAGCCAGGAGATATGTTTCGTGGGGGAAAAGAAATATTTCAAATTTCTTGAGAGTGTTGCGAAAGGCAGTGACGGTCCTGTCGTTGAATGGGAAACAGGCGGGGTCCTCGGAAGACATAAAGGAATCCATGCGTATACCATTGGTCAGAGGAAAAGGCTTGGAATCGCTACCGGCAAGCCCCTCTATGTAATTGCCATTGATTCCGCAAGGAATACTCTTTACGTTGGCCAAAGGGAGGCTGCAATGGTGAAAGAGTTTGCTGTCGACAAGGTTCATTGGCTTCATCGGTCTGTTCTCCCGGTAGCAAAAGAGGGGCAAAGGATATCTTCGAGTTTCAGGGCAACGGTAAAGATCAGATCTACAATGAAAGATGAGCCTGCTACGATAACGGTGCTTGATGCTGAAATGGTGAACGTCTCTTTTGATGAACCGCAATGGGCGCCTGCGCCCGGCCAGAGTGCGGTCTTCTATCTGGGAGATGTCGTGATTGGCGGCGGGGTGATAAGGAAGCAATGACTCGCTTCGCGGAGAGACAGTGAGAACCCTGTTGAGCGATGGAACCGCGCGGCCCTCTTTCTGTCTTTGAGGGCATGACGTTGAGCGCTTCAGAAGACGGATTCGATGGCGAAAGGATGCCTTCGCCAGGAATTCTGAAAAAGGCTGACCGAAAACTCTCTCAGCCCGTGAGTCACTGGCTTCAGACAGGACATAGGAGCTTGCATTAGACGGGCATGGCCTATATTATATCAGAATGAAGGTACAGTATAAGTCCCACGTCAACGCGGGTACTTACTCCGGTAACTGCCACGTCCTCTGGTGTCCCGAGTGCGGGAGACCGTTGCGCGTGGAGAAGCGTCTGAGGACCATCATAAGAAATTGAGGTGCATGATCGGAAAAGTAATATCCATCAATATCAGCGAGAGCAAGGGCGTGAGGAAGAAACCTGTAAAGGAAGCTTTCCTGAAAGAAAATTACGGAATTCAAGGGGATGCCCATGCTTCGTCTGCTTGGCATCGGCAGGTGAGTCTCCTCGCCCTTGAAAGCATCAAGAAAATGCAGAAAATGGGCCTTGATGTTAAGCCCGGGGATTTTGCTGAGAATATTACCACGGAGGGGATAGATCTTGTGAGTCTTCCTGTGGGGGCACGGATAACCCTTGGAGCCGGCATTGAAGTGGAGGTGAGCCAGATTGGAAAGGAATGTCATACGAGGTGTGCCATTTACTATCAGGCTGGTGATTGCGTGATGCCGAAAGAGGGGATATTTGTCAGGGTTCTTAAGGGGGGCAGTCTAAGAGAAGGCGATATGATAATTGTCGGCAGAGAGTCTATGACCCATGGGCTTTCAGGGGATTGATCTCTGAGCGAAAATGCTGGCAAGGGGCAATGTGCGAAGATGATTACCGTGGCCGTTCTCACGCTCAGCGACAAGGGTGCAAAGGGCGAAAGGAAGGACCAGAGCGGCCCCCTGATCGCTGAAATGCTCAAGCGTATCGGTGGCGTTGTGCAGTACTATGAGATACTGCCGGATGAAAAAGGAATGATAAAGGAAAAATTGATTGAATACGCCCAAAAGGCGGATGTTATATTTACTACAGGCGGCACGGGCCTCAGCCCACGGGATGTGACACCCGATGCTACACGAGAGGTCATCGAGAGGGACATCCCGGGCATTGCCGAGGCAATGCGTTCAGAGGGAATGAAGAAGACATCCAGATCGATGCTTTCGCGGGCGATCGCCGGTGTGAGGGGACAGACGTTGATCGTAAATCTTCCCGGAAGTCCAAAGGCCGTGGAAGAAAACCTCGCCGTTATCCTTGATGTCATTGCGCACGCAATCGAAAAGATAAAGGGAGGCACGGCAGAATGCGCACGAGGATGAGGTCACTGTTATGAAGGACGTTTCATACCCACTCGCATTTCTGGCGGGGGTGTTGTCATTTCTTTCACCCTGTGTTCTGCCCCTCGTACCTTCTTATGTTTCATTCATAACCGGGATATCCTTTGAAGACCTCACGGGAGGTGTTGAGAGGAAGAAAATACGCTATCTTACGGTAACCAACTCGCTTGCGTTTGTGCTCGGCTTCTCCGCTGTATTTATGGGTCTCGGCACTTCCTCTTCCGTCATAGGAAAATTTTTGTTTGTCTATCAGGAATGGATAAGAATTATCGGCGGCATCATCGTCATCTTCTTCGGCCTTTTTGTGACTGGTTTCCTTAAAATCAATTTTCTTACGCGGGACAAGAAGATGCACCTTTCCGGCAAGCCAGCCGGGTATATAGGAACATTTCTTGTCGGAATGACATTTGCGGCTGGCTGGACGCCGTGTATTGGTCCGATACTCGGCACGATACTGCTTTATGCAAGTGCGAAGGGTTCGGCCTTTTATGGGTTTAAACTTCTTACGGTGTATTCACTCGGACTTGCGGTGCCTTTTTTCGTGTCTTCTCTTGCCATGAACACTTTCTTGAGCTACTCGAGAAAACTCATCAAATATATGCGTGTGATCATGGTCGTCAGCGGGCTCCTCCTGATCATCTTTGGTATCATGCTCTTGACGAACAGGATAAGGGAACTCACCAGCCTTATGCCTGATATCGGGATTTCCTTTTAACATCTTAGGGCAAGAAGTGCCCTGCTATCATACTTCGCGGTAACCAACCCCCGAAGGGCTTTGCCCATCCGGACCTCACGAGCCCCATCGTTGTAATCCCAAGAGTTGTCGAGGGAGTTAATGCCCCCATCGATGGCCGAGCGGACAATACGAATTGCCATCTGTTCATCAACGCGCCTCAGCCCGAGATGCCAGCCTCCAACCCGATCGCCGACATCTTCTCCCCTGCGCTGCCAAGTGTCCGATAAACCATCAGTGAGCTCCTTCAAGAGTCATCAGAGCTTTCTCATCGTCTATCGCTTCATTGCTTTCATTCTTTGATGACAGATGTCAAGGTTATTACGTGCCTCGGCAAAGTCAGGCCTGAGCTTCAATGCAGTCATAAATTCCTTTACTGCCTTATCCAGGTGGCCCTGCTTTCCATAAACGATTCCAAGGCCATCATGGGCCTCTGCATCATCAGGCTTAAGCTTCACTGCAGTGACGAATTCCTTTACTGCCTTATCCAGGTGGCCCTGCTTTCCATAAACGATTCCAAGGCCATCATGGGCCTCTGCATCATCAGGCTTGAGCTTCGCTGCAGTGATGAATTCCTTTACTGCCTCATCAAGACGGTTCTGCTTTCCATATGCGATTCCAAGATTAGTATGAGCCTCCGCATCATCGGGCTTGCGCTTCAATACAGCGATGAATTCCTTTACTGCCTCATCCAGGCGGTTTTGCCTTCCATATGCGATTCCAAGATTATAATGTGCATCTGCATCATCAGGCTTGAGCTTCACTGCAGTGACGAATTCATTTACTGCCTCATCATAGCGGTTCTGATCTAGATAAGCAGTCCCAAGACCATCATAGGCCTCGGCAAAATCAGGCCTGAGCGTCACTGTAATGATAAATTCCTTTATTGCCTCATCATAGCGGTTCTGTTTTCCATAGGCGGTTCCAAGATTATAATGGGCCTCAGCAAAATCAGGCCTGAGCGACACTGCAGTGGTAAATTCCTTTATTGCCTCATCATAGCGGTTCTGCTTTAGATAGGCGATTCCAAGGTTATAATGCGCATCGGCATCATCAGGCTTGAGCGACACTGCAGTGATAAATTCCCTTATTGCCTCATCATAGCGGTTCTGCTTTAGATAGGCGATTCCAAGATTAGTATGATGTATTGACGTGTTCGGCGATTTCCTCACCGTATCGGTAAAAAGGGTTAAATCATCTCTCCAGAGAGCGATCTGCCTGAGCGTTGCATATGACAGCGAAATAACAAGGGAGATTGCCAGAGCGATAGTGAAACCTTTGACCGCCGGGCGCCAGTGTCGCAATGAATCTGCCTTCGCCCAAACCCATGCTGCGATCAACCCTATGAGAAGGAATGGCCCCAGGCTCGGCAGATACATATATCTGTCCGCCATGGCTTGGCTCCCCACCTGAAGAATGCCGATCACGGGGATGAGCGTCACCACATAATACCCCCACGCGGACAGCCATACCCGTTGTTTCTTTGCGGCAACGAAGAGGATCGCGGTGAGCCCGACCACAAAAATGACCGCAAAAATATATTGCGGTGATAAAAGTGTTACCTCCTGCCACATAGGATATCGATAATACGAACTCAAGTCCACAGGTACCACTATTTTCCCGAGATAGTCAACGAACGCCTTTGCCGCCACCAGCATGCGTGCCCACAAAGGCACAAATGTCATCATTCCCGTCGCTCCTTCAGTCCTTTGTGCCATGATTGTGAGAGTCGACGAAATAAGGCTGCATACGATAAAGGGTAGTTTCTCCACACCTGAATCCCTGAATGACTTCCAGGAGCGAATCCGCTGGAAGGGATACCAGTCCAGCAGCAACAGCACCACAGGAAGGCTCACCGCCATCGGTTTGCTTAAAAGCGCGAGAACGAAAAAGGCCAGAGAAGCCAGATAGTACCGATTGAAAAATAGTGAGGCGGCTTTCCTCCTCTCAAGAGGCTCGTTGACCAGGGCACGTATATGGTTTGCGTAGGCAGAAATGCTGAGCAGAAAGAACAGACCGCACAGAAGGTCCTTTCGCTCTGCGACCCATGCCACTGACTCCACATGTAACGGATGCAGTCCGAATAAGAGACCGGTCACTCCTGCTGCGATCAGTATCCTTTGCCCATCCGGGAACGGGGATGCCTCTTCAGACATCGACCGCTCCTTCCACATCTCCAGAAGCTTTATGCACAGGAGCACCACAAGGAACGTATTCATTGCATGAAGGATATTATTCGTCAGGTGATGCCCCAGTGGGTTTAATCCCCAGACAGCGTAATCAAGAGCGTGGGATGCCCAGGTAAGAGGATGCCAGTTGCTCGCGTAGAAACCAGAAAATGCCCACTTGAAGAACACCCAATTCAATGAGCGAATGTGTAGATTATTGATGACATACACATCGTCGTCCCAGGTAAAATCATTCCGGAGAGCAGGCAAGTAGACTACAAGCGTTATGAGTGAAACAAAGGCTGCAAGATAGTAGGGAACGTGTCGTCTAGTGTCTTTTGTCATTCAATCTGCCCGCTTTTTGACGAGTGAAGAAGGCCGGGATTTGTTTCATTTCGTTGTTTCTCTTTTTCATTTTACTAAATCGTGATCGCCAAATAAACGAAAGTCGCTTCGCTCGTTGTGACACCACGGGGTATTTACCCTGTGGATCAGCAGGGGTTTTCGACGCCCTGCACCCTGACAGCATAAGGTTCCTGCGGCAGAGATGTGAACATAATCAAATTAACAATTACGTGCTATATACAGCTCGAGATCATCACCATTATACCAAAGCATGACTGTGCGAAGGATGTAGGGAAGTCCGCGGAGTGCTCCGTTAGCTTAGTGAATGAACTCTTCAATAGATTCAACTTCGTGAAACTGCGGATAAGAACGCAGCTCCACATAATGGGTTTACGGATACGCAGCCTCGACAGGGATGCCTAGGCGCGTGCAGCTCCTTTTTTCTGCGTGTTATTGGCGGATCAGGTGCTTTCTCTCTACCTGCAATCGTCTTGGCAGTGCTGGAGGTTCCAGGTGGAAATCACTAGGATAATGACCTCTTGACTCAATTTCTAAAGTAGTTACCTAACCTAAAACATAATTTGACAATAGCGTCTATCTGTGATAAGAGTTAGCTAAGAGTGGAAAAAGTCCGACAAAGCCTAATCTTTCATAAGAAGGGGACGAAAAGCGGCGGTAGGGTCTATGGAAAGAGCATCAAGCAAGTCAACTGCGAGGAGTGCCACCAGCGTTCAAGACGGCTCAATTGGCCAGATAGGGCAGATTCTGAATGCCGCGGACCGACGTGATATTTCTCATGATGATTATTTTCAAGCATTCAAGCATGCGCCGATTTCTCTCTGGGAAGAGGATTTCTCCGAAGTCAAGCGCAACCTCGATCATCTGAAGAGCATGGGCGTTAGCGACTTTCGTAAGTATTTCAGTGAACACCCCGAGGATGTTCTCGCTTTTGTAAGGATGGTGAAGATTGTCAAGGTTAATGACACTACGCTGAGCCTATTTAAGGCAGACAGTCTTGAGGAGTTCTGTCGAAACCTAAGCGTTTTTTTCAATACTGAATCATATGAAGTCTTCAAAGAGGAACTTATGGCACTGGTTGAAGGAAACACCGTATTTTCTAGCGAAGCAATCAATATGACGCTCACGGGCGACAGAAGAGAGATTCTCATCAGAGTGACGATCCCTCCGGGCTTTGAAGAGAGTTGGTCGAAGGTGTACGTTGCTATAAAGGACATCACGGCTCTCAAAGGCATGGAACGAGAATTAACAAAGATCCGAGAAGAAATATCAGAAGTCTTTTGAATCATCCCAAGATCCGTCCATTATAGCCGATGCTGAAAGCTCACGCCCATCCAAAAGACTTGATGCCGTTATGGAAAATAAATTGAAGAGAAACGCGTGTCTGACTCAGACGATCCGAGAATGTTTTTTGCGGTGGAGCGGACACCTCTTGCATGGAGCCGTACAAGTATGACATTCATGGGATGCGGTTTTCTCATGGAACATTTCAGCATGTTCGTGAAAATGAGTCTCGGGATGCCGGATAAAAGACTGCTAAAGAGTAGAGCATCTTGGCTTGGCTTGATCTTCGTAGTGTGCGGAATTCTCGTTGCTCTTTTTTCTTCAATTCAGTGCGGACGTTTTGGGAAGACTCTGAAAGTGGATAAAATACACGAAAACTGCCGGACCAGCGTGGGAATTTTGAGCGGCATGCTTCTCGTGGCCAGTGGAGTATTTTTTAGTATTCCTGTTTCTCACGCGTACTGAACCTCTGCAAACCCCGCTCGCGAAATAGGAAAAATTGCTTCGCGCAAGGGAGACGCTTGAAAGACAGGGACTCTCTAATATAATATGTTTGGAGACGGTGTTCGGGCGACAGACGGAATCTGTCATTTGGAAAGCAGAGGAGCTCAGCAGTCCGGCGCAGGGATAAAATAATTTTCAGGATAAACAATGCGTGTCATAGGGAGGATCGACCTATGGCCGGCGATTGCGATGGACAGAAAGGCGGACATTTTCTTTGTGATATGCTTTGAAGGAGACCAGCGATCATGAGCTTTGAATTTCGTTACGCCGAGCAGTTCCTTGTTGCACTGATTCTGACGAGCATGACGGTGTTCGCCCACTCAATCGGCATGAATTTGGTGCGCCGTTATTTCAGACATTCTTCCTCGCTCGCAAAAGATCACCGGCCTTTAATGCGTCATCATCTGGCCATGGTCGGCATCGTGGCGATCATGATGGGTACGCATTTTACCGAGGTTCTAGCTGGTCACTCTTCTATTGGCTGAGAGGAGTGGTTCCGGACCGGCTGTCGGCAATGTATTTCTCGGTCGCCAGTTACACCACGTTAGGTGACAGCGGCATGACGCTGCCCGCCCACTGGCGGGGCATAGGCGCATTTGAGGCGATGGCTGCGATGCTGATGTTTGGCTGGTCTACGGCGGTGCTGGCCGCCGTTGTAGTAAAGCTTCATAGCTTGGATACTTGAGATCCGCGATCGGAGACTTAAAGGAACATTCCTCGCAAACTCACGCCTGTATAAATCTCATCTTCTCCCTCTCTAACGCGCACGGGTAGCCATTCCGACCAAGATACCGAGTCCTTCCGAAATGATAGTCCTCTTGTGCGATGTTCATCCAGCTAACCAATGGCGGCTACGAAGATTTCATAGAAGTTCTTCAGGCATATCAGATAGGAGAAGGCTTTCCCTTGGCCCTTTCAAGAGAAATGCGCTACACTACAAGGGTGCGATGAAGGAATCAAGAGTGATCATAAGATCCGCCTCCTACGATTACGGGATGCTCAGGCCCCTTGTCTTCGAGATGATGGATCCTTTTTGCGAGGGCATGATCAAAAAAGGCAGTCATGTGTTGATCAAGCCAAATCTGCTCGCCCCGGCCCGCCCTGAAAGGGCGATGGTCACACACCCGCTCGTCGTGAAGGCGATTGCGGAATACGTCATCCGGAAGGGCGGGCAGCCACAGATATCCGACAGCCCCGCGATGGGCGGCTTCGAGAAAGTGCTGAGCGAAAGCGGCATCGGAGAAGCGCTGAAAGGCATGAGAGTCAGATGTCGGGAATTCAAGGAATCTGTCGCGTTCGATATTGGCGAGCCGTTCAAAAAGATCGAGATCGCGAAAGATGCACTCCAAGCTGATCTAATCATCAATGTCCCGAAGCTGAAGACCCATGCCCAGATGCGCATGACGCTTGGCGTGAAGAACCTCTTCGGCTGCATAGCAGGGCTGAGAAAGCCCGAATGGCACTTCAGGACGGGAGTGAACAGGGAGCTTTTCGCAACCCTGTTAGTAAAGATCCATCATGCCCTTAGACCGGCCGTTACCGTCCTGGATGGGGTACTCGCGATGGAGGGACAGGGGCCGGGCAGGAGCGGGACACCGAGGGAACTGGGTATCATAGCGGCCAGCGATGATACCTATGCATTGGATATCGCCGTATGCAAGATGCTCGGGATCGACCCGTACAGCGTTCTTACGAACAGGGCGGCCCGTGAAATGGGCTATACGAATGGCGAGGTGAATGGGGAAGTGCCGGTAGTAAACAATTTCAAGTTCCCTGACATCTCGCCGCTCGTCTTTGGCCCCGAAAGATTCCACGGTTTCATCAGACGGAATCTCGTGCAGAGACCCATGCAGGACGATGCCGTATGCAAGCTCTGCGGGGAATGCTGGAAATACTGTCCGGCAGAGGCGATCTCGCAAGAGGGTCGCAGGGTTCGCATTGATTACGACAAATGCATACGGTGCTATTGCTGTATAGAGGTCTGCCCTCACGCTGCACTCCGCACCGAAGAGCCTCTTCTCGGCAAGGTCTTCAGAAGGCTCAGAAGATGACAGCAAGGAAAAAACAGGATGACCTTCTTTGCTCGTCAAAGAGCGGCAGATTGAATGACAAAAGGCACTAGACGACACGTTCCATACTATCTTGCAGCTTTTGTTTCACTCATGACGTTTTCAGTCTATCTGCCTGCTCTCCGGAATGATTTTGTCAGCTGGGACGACGATCTATATCTCATCAATAATCCTCACATTCGCTCATTGAATTGGGCGTTCTTCAAGTGGGCATTTTCTGGTTTCTACGCGAGCAACTGGCATCCCCTTACCTGGGCATCCCATGCTTTTGATTACGCTTTTTGGGGATTGAACCCGCTGGGGCATCACCTGACGAATAATATCCTTCATGCAGTGAACACGTTCCTTGTGGTGCTCCTGTGCATAAAGCTTCTGGAGATGTGGAAGGAGCGGTCGATGCCTGAAGAGGCATCCCCGTTTCTGGATGGGCAAAGGATACTGATCGCAGCAGGGGTGACCGGTCTCTTGTTCGGACTGCATCCGTTACATGTGGAGTCAGGGGCATGGGTAGCAGAGCGAAAGGACCTCCTGTGCGGTCTGTTCTTTCTGCTCAGCATTGCTGCCTATGCAAACCATATACGTGGTTTGGTCAACGAGCCTCTTGAGAGGAGGAAAACCGCCTCACTATTTTTCAATCGGTCCTATCTGGCTTCTCTGGTCTTTTTCGTTCTCGCTCTGTTGAGCAAACCGATGGCGGTGAGCCTCCCTGTGGTGCTGTTGCTGCTGGACTGGTATCCCTTCCAGCGGATTCGCTCCTGGAAGTCATTCAGGGATTCAGGTGTGGAGAAACTGCCCTTTATGGCATGCAGCCTTATTTCGTCGATTCTGACAATCATGGCGCAAAGGACTGAAGGAGCGATGACCATGACTGCAGCTGTGCCTTTGCGGGCCCGCATGCTGGTGGCGGCCAATGCGTTCGTTACCTATCTGGGGAAAATAGCAGTACCCGTAGACTTGAGCCCGTATTATCCCTATCCGAAGTTGCAGGAGGTAACACTTTTATCACCGCAATATCTCTTTGCGGTCATTTTTGTGGTCGGACTCACCGCGATCCTCTTTGGTGCCGCAAAGAAACGAAGGGTATGGCTGTCCGCGTGGGGGTATTATGTGGTGACGCTCATCCCCGTGATCGGCATTCTTCAGGTGGGGAGCCAAGCCATGGCGGACAGATACACGTATCTGCCCAGCCTGGGGCCATTTCTTCTCATAGGGTTGATCGCAGCATGGGTTTGGGCGAAGGCAGATTCATTGAGACAATGGAGCCCGGCGGTCAAAGGTTTCACTATCGCTCTGGCAATCTCCCTTGTTATTTCACTGTCATATGCAACGCTGAAGCAGATCGCTCTCTGGAGAGATGCCTTAACCCTTGCTACCGATATGGTGAGGAAGTCGCCGGATGCGGCATTGCCCCATAATAATCTTGGAGCCGCATATGGAAAGCAGAACCGCCTTAATGAGGCAGTAAACGAATTCATCACTGCATTGAGGCTCGCACCTGCTTTTGCGTTGCCCCATAATAATCTTGGAGCCGCATATCTAAAGCAGAATCGCCTTGATGAGGCAGTAAACGAATTCATCACTGCATTGAAGCTTGATCCTGATTCTGCAGAGGCGCATACTGACCTTGGAGCCGCATATCTACATCAGAACCGTTTTAATGAGGCAATACATGAATTCATCACTGCATTAAAGCTTGATCCTGATTCTGCAGAGGCGCATACTAATCTTGGAACCGCATATTTACATCAGAACCGTCTTGATGAGGCAATACATGAATTGATCGCCGCATTGAAGCTCGATCCTGATTCTGCTGATGCATATACTAATCTTGGAATCGCATATCTACATCAGAACCGCCTTGATGATGCAGCGAATGAATTGAGAGCTGCATTGAAGCTTAAGCCTGATTCTGCTGATGCCCATACTAATCTTGGAACCGCATATCTACATCAGAACCGTCTTGATGAGGCAATACATGAATTGATCGCCGCATTGAAGCTTAAGCCTGATTCTGCGGAGGCCCACAATAATCTTGGAATCGCATATGGAAAGCAGAACCGCCTCGATGAGGCGGCAAATGAATTCATCACTGCATTGAAGCTCAAGCCCGACTATGCAGAGGCGCGTCATAATCTTGAAATCTGTCATGGGATGATGAAAACAATGAAACGATAACACCCTGACGCCTCTTTCGGTTTGACGGACGGGCTTCATATGCTATTTTTTGCATAACCATCTCCATGCTATTGTCAACACATTCCTGTTCAATACGATATTGTCGGGGTCTCTAACAATTGATTAAGCGAATATCCCTGTGGATGAATATTTTACCCGGGAATCGAAGTCAGTTGCTTTCTTACCAGTTTGAGTGCATGTGGCGGAAACAGAGACATGGATGTTTGTGCGGCGGCATTTTATTTCGAGCATGCTCTTCAGGTAGTCGCAGTTCGTCGAAAGTGCGATGTGGTCGCTGAAGTTGTGAGACGACATCTCTTAGATTCCTGTTATCGAAATCTGCGTAGTTTGTCCTGAAACCTATGAGATGCTCAGGTTTCGCCTCTCCAGCATCTTTTGCGGTAACAAAGACTGGTCGGATCTTACCCGGTGTTCAGTTCCACGAGAAACCCTGGTCCGGCTTCAAAAAATAGAGGTCTGCTGGATGTACTTTGCGAACAGCCACAAACGATTAGACGTCAGGGTTGCAGATAACTGTTAAGTGTGAAAATGGTGCCAGTGTTGATAAGTCGATGAAGTCCGCGTCCAGCCTTGATGACGATGCCTCGCCACGATTGCATCTGTTGCCAATGAATGTTGATACCAGCATTACGCATAGGAGAAACCCTGTGCTTGTGCATTCCGGAGAGAGCACCCTCCGGACGTGGTCAGACTTTGTATATCGGGACGCACTCCTCAGGTATTCTTAAGCTTCAATAAATTTATTCTAATATATAGAGTACTATGATAGAATATTTGCATGAAGTTATCGGAGTACGCAAAGAAGATAGGCGTGTCATACAGGACTGCATGGAACTATTTCAGAG
>JBEKCV010000063.1:0-23311 GCA_050014695.1 Thermodesulfovibrionales bacterium | reverse complement strand
GGCTACAAAGAAATCCCGAAACTCATTGCTGCCTTGCAGCGGAAATCCATTGACAGAAAGGAGGCTGCGGCTTAGGATAATGCAACGCGGGTCCTTTCTACTTCAACGAAAGCAAGGGACAACTTCGCACAGAGACCTGTCACACATACCTCGCTATACCCAAAAAGACCCGGACCAAAGCGTTGAGGAAATCGAGGCTCAGGATTAACCTGAGGGCTGGCCGGGATTCTGGCTAAATAGTCCAAAAAGCTCTCTATCATCTTGATTAATAAGTGCTTTTCATCGATTATTGTTTTTGCTGGTCTTTTGCTCTCCTGAAGAGGGAGACTGGAAAAAAACGAGGGCATCCGGCTGCCGTACTTAGCCCGCTTGCTCCCCGATTGATCCTCTAGCACGATCTCCGTCCCTATCGACCAGTTAGCAGCCTCCTGTTGTATTGACAGTTTGTACAATGTTATTCCGTGCCGATTCCAGAATCTGGCGGATACGATCATAAAGCGGTAGCTCTTTCTTGGGCGGCATAGTCATAAATTTCTCTTCATTGCCACTCCGCCTATCTTTATTCCCATGAGTGCTCCCATTCTCTACACAAAACTGAGAATATTCTATCGAACGTTTCGTCAAACAGTTTACTTCAATCGATTCCTTTTTTGCTCCTATCCTCTTATCTTTTTTCTTTTAATCTTGCCTCCAAAGTTGCGGCCTTCTTCTCCGCCTCGTTTCGGTCTTTTAATGCGGAATCAAGCATGGATCGCAATCCGGATTTCTCTTCTTTCAGATCCTCTATTTGACCAAGTAGGAGAGCAATCTGGTTTGCCCTGTCTTCGGCATGGGCCTCCGCCACCGCAGCTCTTTTTTCTGCATCCCCCTTCATATTACGAAGATCAGAAATCTCCTTTGACTGCACCTCGATCTGGTGTTGAGCGACATTCAGCTTTCCCTTGCCTTCTTCCTGAAGGGCTTGTAACCGCTGATCGAGAAGAGCTGACTGCTTTTCAAATTCGTGCGTTAATTTGCCCTTCTCTTCTATCAGGGTTTGCTTTTCAGCATTGAGGTCCTCGATCTTATTTTCCGCCTGAGCAAGGAGTTCCCGTGATTCATTCAAATGATTGAGAGCCGTCGCAAGCTGTTCATTCAGTTCCGACTTCGCGGAATTCACGCGTTCCGTAATTTCATAGAAGATTGCCTCCTTCAGACGATCAGAAAGCACCAACATATCTTTTTGGTTCGAGCCCTGCTTTTCTTTCTGCCAGCGTTGCAGATGTTCAAGTACAGTCGACATTGACCCGCCAGTTTCAGCGTGGATCGCACGGGTGCTTATCTTTCTATTCTCCAGGTTTAATTTGTCGCAAACCTGTTTCACTTGGTCATAACCTACAGATTGGACCAGAGATTGTCTCATTTCGCCCTCCGATAACGTTATTCTAGTAACGTTATTCTACTCTATGACTCCAGAAAATGCAATCATAACCGTTATCAACAAATAAATAACAGATCGTTACGTTACTACAATAACGTTATCTGTTACAATTGTGCTGAGATTGATAAGGCAATTCTAAGGAGAGGGGCCTAATTTTCTTGCAGTTTGGGCTGGATTAGTAAACGTAAAAAAAACAACTCTAAGGAATTTCTTCTCGATTTAGCAAAATTTACCTGTCTTATCAGCTAGTTATACAGCCCTCGTGATTTTCTTCAAACATGTCCTAATGCATAAATAGCTTTTAATATCAGTAAGTTAGCTCATTTCACAAAACTTCAGTTTCAGTTAAGATGGATCAGCGGGGGCATTTGAACAGAAATGTATGGTTTCGAATTCTATCTGAGATCCGTAACGGAAGATTTCTGTCGCATTCTCTTTTTCTTTTCTTCGGGGATCCCTCAAAACTCTCAATGACATAAGAGTTTTCTGCGCAATCACTTGGAGGCTATGGTTTCAAGGATTATGACGCCTGAGCTAGTAATATTTGTGGCAAACAAATATTCGCCTGACGACCAACCAAAAGTAATAGATCGTATCTGACTTGTCAGATGGTGTGTGTGCATCTCACAGGCCGACGCCACAATATATTGAGGGCCAAGCGGGAGGCTAAATCAAAACCGTAGGTTTCTGTTCATATGCGCCCGCTGGTCCAATTTGAACGCGATCGTCGCGCGAGTGGTTTTGGAATGAGGAGAAAGCGCGGCGAGCTTGTTTTCGGATAGACCCGTCATGATAAGTTCTATATCGTTTGGATCATCTTCGACCAGTAAAATACGGCGAAGTTCCGGCATGTTTTATATCTCCTTTGCCTTTGGAAGAGTAAAGTAAAATGTTGCGCCTTGTCCCACAGCACCTTCGGCCCACACTCTGCCGCTGAGTTTATTTATGAAGCGCTTCACGATTGCGAGTCCGATTCCGGTCCCTTCAAATTCATTGGTACTATGAAGGCGTTGAAAGACGCAAAAGAGTTTTTCCGCATACCGTGGGTCGAAGCCTGCGCCGTTATCCTTAACGTAGTATATGTTCTCACCTTCTTTTTCACTCCCACCTACTTCAATTTCGGCGTGCTCTTTGCCCCTCGTAAACTTGACTGCATTGGACAGAAGGTTATAAAAGATCTGCCGGACCACCAGGGCATCGCTGACAGCGGGGAGAAGTGCGTCGATTTTGAAACGGATGTCTCGTCCGCCAGCACCTGCCGCAAGCTCCTCAACAATACCTTTCACCATGTTGTTCGTGTCTATGTCGGTCAGCGTGATTTCCGTCTGTCCCGCGCGAGAGAATTTGAGGATGCCGTTGATAAGCATCTGCATCGTCTCTGTGCTTCCAATGATTTTGTCGACGAGCGCCTTGCTCTCTTCATTCAATTCCTCCCCGTGCTTCTGGAGGAGGATCTGAGAAAAACCGGAGATCCACCTGAGGGGCGACTTCAAATCATGGGAGATGGAATAGCTGAAGCTTTTGAGGTCTTCGTTCGCTTCCTCAAGCTGCGCCGTGCGCTCCCGGATCCTCTGTTCGAGTTCGACATTGAGCCTTCTGACTTGTTCCTCGGCCTTCTTGCGCTCTTCCATCTCAGCAAGAAGCGCCCTCGTGCGCTCCTGCACCATGTTTTCGAGCCGTCCATTCACTGCCTCGAGTTCTTCCTGTACCTCTTTTAGCTCCATATTCTTCATAACAGCGGTTTCGTAGGTCGACAGGAGCAGGTCCAGGATCTGCTGCCGTTCCGAGGTAATGAAGTATTTACTTCCCCTAAAAAACAGTTCTACCCCCATCTGCATCTTCGATTCACTCCGCAATTTGGCATTAATGAGAATGTGATGAATGCGGGCAAGGAGATAGTTCTCGTCGTACGGCTTGGTAATAAAATTATCTGCGCCGCACTCAAGTCCTTTCAGCACGTCCGCCGGGTCGCAAAGGGCGGTTAGCAGTATAACCGGAATATCTTTGAGATTTTTCTTGATCTCTCTGCAAAGATCAAAGCCGTCCATTTCAGGCATGACGATATCGCTTATAACGAGGGTGGGCCGCTGTTTCCGTATCGCGTTGAGGGCTTTCCTGCCGTTCGGTGCGATCGAGACATTGTATCCGCGCTGCGTCAGGGTATAGCTGAGTGCCTCTGCCTGGGTGGGGCTGTCCTCGACGATAAGGATATTTACATCTCCACTTTTATCTCGCATCCCGGTCCTCCCGCATATGTCTGTCTCTTTTGGTCAAGGCCCTGAGCGCGGCCGTTATCCTTTCCGGCGAAAGGACGTAGGTCGCAGCGCCAAGGTCGACCGCGAGGCCCGGCATTCCGTAAATCACCGAACTCTCCTTGTCCTGTGCGATAGTAACCGCGCCCCGGTCCTTCATGAATTTCAGTTCCGCAGCGCCGTCGCTTCCCATCCCGGTGAGGAGAATGCCTATGGCCTTTCTGCCGAAGGACTCCGCCACCGAGCGGAAGAGATAGGCAACCGACGGTACCGGACTATTTTTTGTATCCCCGCTGTCCAGATAAATTCTACTGTTGCCGTCGACTCCTAAATGAAAGCTGTCTGGCGCGAGATATGCGTGGCCGGGAAGGAGGCGCTCCCCCTTTTCTGCTATCTTCACAGCCACGCCGCTGGTTTCGGCAAGCCACTGCACCATGCCCTTGAGAAAGCCGGCAGCGATATGCTGGACTATTAGGATGGACGCAGGGAAATCCTTCGGCAACGCGTCCAGGATTGTCCGTATGACGACGGGGCCGCCCGCAGAAGCTCCTATCGCAACCACCGTCTTATCTTCTGAGGATTTTAGCGGGACGGCCTCATACGCAGGCCCGGGCGTATCTGCTTTTTGGGCATCTTGCCCATATCGGCCACGGCGCCTTACCACCTTGACCTCCGACATGAGTTTGACTTGGAGGACCACCTCCTTCGCCATATTCCCGGCATCCGGATGCCCGATACCCACAGGTCTCTGCACAATGGCAAGCGCCCCCGCCTCCATTGCCTTAAAGGTGGTTTCCACCTCCTTCGGGTCCCAGACTCCGCTCACGATTACTATGGGGACGGGATTCGTCTCCATGATCCTTCTCGTCGCATCGAGACCATCCATTACAGGCATGTTGATGTCCATTGTGACGACGTTTGGCCTCAGGCGACCCACCATCTCCACCGCCTCCATTCCGTTGTTTGCAATACCTATGACCTCGATACCGCCTTCGGAATTCAGGATATGGACAAGGTACTCTCTGGCAACCGGAGAGTCTTCAACAACCAGGACTTTTATCACAAAACCCCCATAAGTTATCAGCGCTCAGCTGGTTGAAAGCCGTCTTTCATGTCAGTCTCTTAATTACTTCCAGCAGATTGCTCTGGTCGAAGCTGCTCTTCACGATATAGGCATTGGCTCCCACGTCAATGCCGCGCTCTCTGTCCTCGCGCGACTCCAGCGCCGTCACCAGCACCACGGGAAGACCGCCGAACTTCTTGTCCTCGCGGATCTTCACGGTGAGGTCCAACCCATTCATCCTCGGCATATCTATATCCGAGATCACCATATCGAATTGCCCGGCCTTCAGAGCCGTAAAGGCATCGATGCCGTCTACCGCAGTCTGCACGTCGTACCCGGCAGACTCTAAAATATTCTTGAGCAGCGTTCGCGCTGTAATCGAATCCTCGACAACGAGGATCGACTTTTTCGCAACCACTGTTTCCCCGACAAGCGCAGGGGCTTCCGCGGCAGGCGATATTTTTACCGCTGACTTCAGCAGGTCGGAAACGTTAAGGACCGGGACAACCTTGCCCGTGCCAAGGACGGTCGCACCCGCAACGTTCCGCACCCTGGAAAGTTGCTTCCCAAGGTCCTTCACAATCACCTCCTGCTCGTGCAGGACAGCGTCGACGCTGAAGGCGATTCGATGTTCCGCTGCACCCAACACGGCAACCTCCGCAAACTCTCCTCCGGTCCCGCCCTTTCCCTTACGCGGCATTTCCAAGACCGCGCGGAGAGAGACAAGGGGTATTGTCAGACCCCCGACTGTTATGGTCTCCCTGTTTTCGACAGTCCTTATTTCATCCCTGCTCACCCGCATTGTTCGGTCAAGACCCGTTATCGGAATGACAAAGTGGCGATCGTCGGCCTGCACAAGCACTCCCCGGAATGTCGCAAGGGTGAGGGGCAAGACAATGCGAAAGGTGGTGCCTTTCCCCTCAGAGGTCTCGCAGAACAAGGCGCCGCCCATCCTCTCCACCCTCTCCTGGACAATGGCGAGCCCCAGGCCTCTTCCGGAGATGTCGGTGATGATCGGGCTCGTCGTTACCCCCGAACGGAATATGAGGGGCAAGAGCCTCTGTTCATCCATCTCATTGACTTCCTGCCGAGAAAAAATACCGAGCCGCACGGCGGAGTTCCTCACCTTTGATATGTCGACCCCAGCCCCATCGTCGGAAACGGCGATCTTGACCGACTTTCCTTCACTGTAGCCGATATCGATGGCAACAACACCGCTCAGCGGCTTTTTTCTTTTGGCCCTCTCTTCCGGCTTTTCTATCCCGTGGTCGATACAATTCCGTACGAGATGGATGAGGGGCTCCCTTATCTCATCAAGAACGCGCCGGTCGATCTCGATTTCCCCGCCGCTCGTTGTGAGCGAGGCCTCTTTGCCCCGGTCATGCGACAGATCGCGGACAACCTTCGGCAACATCTCAAGCAGAGACGAGAAGGGAAGCATGGAGACGGTCTTCAGGTCTTCCAGAAGGCTGTCCGCCATTGCGGCGAAGGACCGGCTGTCGTGCTCCGAAGCCTTTATTAAGGAAATAAGCGCATCGTGAAGTTTCGAGATGCGGTCGCCCTTTGTCTCCAGGACATCCGCAAGCTTTTTCACTTCGGCGCTATTGACAACCGCGCCGCCATTTTTTTCCGGAGGCCCTCCGGCCTTTCGCGCGTAATGCCGGATTTCTTCCCACTCCTTTTTCAGCGCCGCAACGTGAGAGATGATTTCACGCAGTTCTATGATCCGTTGCCCCATCAACAGTTTCGCCGAAAGGAGCCCCTCGGCCTGGAGAAAAATAGAATCGAGGCGTTCTTTCGATATTCTCATCGTCTCTGTCCTTCTTAGGACAGCAGCCGAGGCCTCTTCCGAAGGGGGCTCTTCTCGCGAAACAAGAGGCGGAAGCACTGCTTGCGGTTTCTCAACGGCCTCGGGCCTCTTTTTCGGCTCGGCCTTCTTTGCGACAGATTCAAGCTCTCGGACGAGATCTCTTATGCTGGCCTTTTCAGGCAAAATACCTTCCTTCTTGACGGTTGCAAGGAGTTCCCCGAGCGTATTGACGCCGCGATGAAGCACGTCAAGGATCTCCCGACCAGGCACGATTTCCCTGCGTTTCAAGGCAGCAAGGACATTTTCGAAGGACTGGCAGACGTTTTCGATGAGAGTCAGGTTCACCGCCCGGGCCGCCCCTTTCATGCTGTGGGATTCGCGGAAGACCGTCTCTATGATTTCCGCCTGTTTCTCGGCGTCAGGCGACTTCTCAAGCTCGATCAGGCCTGATGAGATCATGGCGATATGCTCCGCCGCCTCGACCTCGAACGTCGCCAGAAGTTTTTTTAGGAATGCACTGTCCTTAGGCATTTAAGCTTTAACCATTATCCGTCCAATGAAATAGTTGCTCGTCATTCCTGCAATCCCCGGGCAAGCCGGAATGGCAAAAGTTACTAACCGTCCGGTCATACTTCATACTGGTCCAATAACTGTTTCAGCTTTTGTCCAAGATCATGGATGTTGCGGGCCGCGGATTCAGTCTGCTTTGTGCCGGCGACGTTCTGTTCGCTCGCCTCTCTAATATTATTCATCGCTGTGATGATCTGCTCCATGCCGATGAGCTGTTGCTGGCTTGAGGCCACGATCTGGGTCGCAGCCTGGGCCGCCTCCACAATGCTCTCGGCGAGCACCCGGATGGAATCTCCCGCTTGAGATGATTGTTTCACCCCCGCCCCAACGGCCTTGCTTCCCTGCTCCGTCGCGAGCACCGCCGCGCTGGTCGCCTTCTGTATGTCTCCGAGTATGGTCCGCACCTGTGCGGTCGCCTGCTTAGACTGTTCCGCGAGGCTCCTTATCTCCTGCGCAACCACGCCGAAGCCCTTGCCATGCTCGCCGGCCCGCGCGGCCTCGATCGCAGCGTTCACCGCAAGAAGATTTGACTGCGCGGCGAGATCATTGACCGTCGAGATTATCTCGCCAATGGTCTGGCTCTGCTCGCTCAGCCTCACGATACTTTCGGCTATGTATTCCATCTGCTGCCTGATGCGGTTCATGAGGTCAATCGACTCCTCTACCGACTTCTGTCCGCTTTGGGACGCCTGGGCTGTCTTCTGCGCCGTCTCAGCCACATAACGCGCCTTCTGACTGGATACGAGAGCCGTCTGCTTTACTTCTTCGACGGTTGTCATCGTCTCATGCACCGCGGTTGCCGTCTCTGTCACGCTCGACGCGACCTGTGTCGTCGTCGCAAGGATCTCGCTTGAAGCCGGGGCGAGTATGTTTACCGACCCCTGAACCTCCTGCATCACCCTCCTGAGGCTTTCCTCCGCACGCTTGCGTTCGGTGATGTCGCGGGCCGCTGCAAAGACCCCTCGCATCTTCCCCTCTTCATCCGCATATGCCGAGGCGTTATAAATGACATCGACAGTGCGGCCGGAGGTATGGCGGACAGTGAGCGGATAGTCCTTTACGAAGCCCTGGGTGATGACCTTCTGGTATCCCTCTCTCGCCCTTTCAGGCTCGGTGAAGTAATCCGAGAAATCGCTCCCTATCAACCGCTCCCGCGAAAATCCGGTCACGACTTCGGTGGCCCTGTTCACGTCGGTTATCTTGCCATCCGGACTGATTGTGACGAGGGGATCGAGGCTCGCCTCCAGCAGGCTCCGCGAATATGCGGAGGCGGTCCTCAATTCTTCCTCCATGCGTTTGCGATCGGTAACATCGCGGGCTGCCGCAAAAACGCCGATCACCTTCCCTTCAACGTCTTTGTAAACGGAGGCGTTGTACAGGACGTGAGTAAGTTTTCCCGTGTTGTGTTTGATCGTCAGAGGGTAGTCTGTGACAAAGCCTCTTTCGAAGACCTGACGGTAGCCTTCGCGGGCCTTCGCCGGTTCCGTAAAATAATCGGAGAAATCGGTGCCTATCAACCTCTCGCGCGAAAAACCCGCCACACTCACCGTCGCCTCATTGACGTCGGTTATCTTGCCATCCGGACTGATTGTGACAAGAGGGTCGAGGCTCGCCTCCAGCAGGCTCCGTGCATACTCCGACGCCTGTCTTTGCGCCGTGATGTCGCGGGCAGCGGCAAAGACCCCAAGGACCTTGCCTTCCGCGTCCTTATAGACCGAAGCATTGTATAGGACATGAGTCAATTTCCCTTCGGCATGCCTGATCGTCAGGGGATAGTCTGTGACAAAGCCTCTTTCGAAAACCTGGAGGTAACCCTCTCGCGCCTTCTTGGGCTCGGTGAAATAGTTCGAAAAGTCGGTGCCGACGAGCCCGCCACGTGAAACACCGGTCACCTTTATCGCCGCCTCATTGACGTCGGTAATCTTTCCCTTAGGGCTTATAGTGACGAGAGGGTCGAGGCTCGCCTCCAGCAGACTGCGGGCGTACGCCGCAGCAGCGCTGGACTTCTCCTGTCTGGTCTTCCTGACTGTATCTTTTGCCATACCGAACCTCCATCCAAAAAGTTTAGTTTTATTTTTTCTTGTTCATGTAAAAGCAGGTCATGGGCTTGTTTTAAATGGCTCTGGCGTTATATCTCTTCATGCACAACGAGATTCCTGTCTGATAACAGCTTCTCCGCATCCAGAATTACCGTCCTGTCTTTCGTGATCCCCCGGAGGTACTCTTTCCGTATGCCCGTGAGGGTGGGAAGCGATGGCTGCAACTCATTCACAAAAACACCGCTCACCCCCAAAACCGCATCAGCGAGGATGCCGAATTCCATTGCGTCCGATCTGACGATGATGACTTTGTTGAGATCCCCTAGGCCCTTCTCGGGAAGATCGAAGAATTTCTTTATGTCTATGACCGAAAGAACCTGTCCGCGAACATTGATGACGCCCAGTAAGAACGGCGGAGTGCAGGGGACCGGCGTCAAATCATTCAAGGGATAAACCTCTCGCACATACGATGTATCGACGCCATATTTCTCATAGGCGAGAAGGAATTCGACAATCTCGATCTCTTCTCCGACGGTCTTTTTCCTCGGCTCCTTCGCAAGGGCCCTGGCCCTCGCCCGAAGGATCTTTTTCTCTTCTTCGGGATCTGGCGCCCAGCTCTGTTCAATGACAGCTTGGACCCTTTTCAGGCGTTTTCGAACTTCATTCCAGTCGACAGACGCCTCAGGGTGAGAAGCTTTTTCGTCGGTCATGCCAGGGTTTCTTCCGAAACGGTCGTGTGAATGATCTCTATCATCCTTTTTGCCGTAATACCTTCGGACTCCGGAACAATATCGTCAGGCCGATACGACCGCAGTGCCGACAGAGCGTTTCTAAATTGTCTTCTGGACTCCCCGGGTTTCCCCTGTCGCAACGCGAGATTTCCCAGGGCGAAATGGGCAGGTACAAAATTCTGGTCGAGATAGAGCGTGCGCTTCAGACATGCCTCCGACTCCTCCATCTGGCCGCTTTCCTGCAGAATGCTCGCGAGAAGATAATAATAAGCAGGGTTCAGCTTATCGGCTGCAATGGCCTTCTCGGAAAATTCCCGCGCCTTCGAAAGTTGTCCGGTGTTGGCGTAGACACGAGAGAGAAGAGCCGATGCAGGACCGTTGGGAATGTCCTCCGTCAACAGGGATAGTATCTTCTCTTCTGCGTCGGTGTAACAGCCCAGCTCATATGACCTGAGCGCCTTGGCATAGGGGTCCATAGCCGAAGAGGCAAAGGATGCTGCATCTTCATCCGGCTGAGCCCGCATCTCCGAAGGAAATGCGCCTGGCTGGGTCGCGGGCCGGCGAACCTCAGATGCAGGACATGCAAGAATTGCTTGATAAGATTCCGGAAGAGACGTTGCCGCTTGAGGCGCTACACTTATTGCCCTCCTTGCCCCCTCGATGTCCTTTCTGTAAAGGGTCGCTCCGGGGAATTGCACCGACAAAAAAGGTGAAGAGACGACCGAGGAGACTTCGGTCGGACTCACCATCAGCCAGCCGCCGTTCACAAGACTATGATAAAGTTTCCCGACAACTTTCATCTGCTTTTCCGGGGCGAAATACATAAGCATGTTCCGGCAGAGGACCAGATCCATGGCGTTGGTATTGTTCAGAAGAGAGGGACAGGGGTCTTCAGCGAGATTGTGATAGGAAAAAGTCACGCTTTTGCCTATGTCGGAAAGTATCTCAAAGCGGCCCCGTTCCACCTGCCGGAAATAACGCTGCCTTACCCATGGAAGGACATCGCGAAAGGACCATTCACCGTAAACGCCCAGCGATGCCTTGTGAAGAAAAGAGGGATTGATATCAGTGGCAAGGATCGTGATATTCCACTCGCCGATATCCTCTATCAGTCTGCTGAGCAGCATGGCGATGGAATAAGGCTCTTCCCCGGTGGCACATCCGGCGGACCAGATCCTCAGATACTTGCCCGCCTTCTTCCGGATGCCGATCAGTGCCGGGAAGATGTCCGACTCGAGTATATCGAAGCTCTTCCTGTCCCGGAAGAAATAGGTTTCGCCCACGGTAAGGTGGCTCGCAAGCATCTCAATCTGTCTCTTCGTCTGCGGCGATAGCATGATATGTCGAGCACAGGATTCCACATCGGCATACTCGAGCCCGGCACAGGCTCTGCGCAGACCTCTCTCAAGGTCCGCCCACCGTTCCTTCGGAAAGCACAGGCCCATGCGCTCCTCAATGTAATTGCCGAACCGCTCAAGGAGCTCTTTCGAGACCGCAGCTTTCACCGCTTCTCCTCCCGACTTCTTTTGTCTACCGCCTTGTCCAGCTTCTTCTCTTCCTCCAGTGAGAGGAAGGTGTCAAGGTCGTGGATGAGAACAATCCCGTCATCGAGTTTCACCACGCCCTCGACGTATTCCATATGCGGCAAAATCTCTCGCGACGGCTCCACTTCCTGTTCAGGGCACTCTATCACGCCGCTTACGTCGTCAGCACAAAGGGCTACGGTGCGTTTCGATGTGCGGGCGATGATAAACTGGTCGGAGGAACTTATCTCGCGTTCCGGCAGTCGGAACCGCCTCCGGATATTGAGAACCGGAATTACCCGCCCATGCAGGTTGATTACTCCCGCAACGATCTCAGGCGCCTTCGGAAGAGACGTGATTTCAACAGCACGGACAATTTGTTCGACTGCGGAAAGATATAGTGCGTACCTCTGTCTTTCAATGGCAAAGGCAACGAGTTTACCGGGATTTTTCACAAACCGATACCCTCATAACAAAGCCATTATACCTATTCCGGTGATTGTTTCTCAACAGTAAACGCGAGGTTATATTGGGGGTTTCTGCACAAAAGGACAAAAAGGTATAGTTCAAATAATAGGCGATCCTGGATGATTTGAGGGCGATTTTGGAGGGTGGGCTGAATTGTGGCTTCGGCGAAATTCATAAAAAACACAGTATGGCGAAAAACGCACCAAAATCGATCAGAATCGATTAATCCAATGAACTATACCTCTTCGAGGCATTGTGCAAAAGACCACAGATTGAATTCGAAACCGTGGGTTTCTGTTCAAGTACGTCCGTTGGTCCTTAATGGAGACCGTTGTCATTGAAATGATTTGAATATTTCTTATCGGTCACAAGGATGTGATTTTGTAGCCAATCCCTGAGAAAAGTCAATATTTCCACTGTCAAAATGAAACTATCATTTTCAAGACGCTCTTTTAACTCGAGAGCTTTCACCGCGAATTCATCATGTTCAATCTTATGTGATAGATAACCAGGAAACTTGTATTTCTTCATGTACCTTTCTTCTGTTTCAAAATGAGTTAGTGCGTAATGGATCATACCATTAATTATTTCTTTCTGTGTCTCTCGCCCCATATGTGAATGCAATGCATCATGTAAAGTATTAATCATGCCAACCAAACTTTTATGTTGAGCATCAATTTCCTTTACCTTAACACTGAAGGTATCCGACCATTGTAAATGAGCCATGTTAATCCTCCTCGTGATCTGAACATTCAGCTGAATGGTTGCATAATCTCGTCATAGTTAACTTCATGAGATTCTCGAATCTTAAATCATGTTCTGCAAATGACCGGAATAGATAGCAGCTTGATTGCTACCGCTTTCAATAAGTCTCCTAATAACACTCCGTCTGTGAGAACCATCGAGTCTCCGCCGCAACGTTCCCCGGGTTATCTGTATTCTCCTGTCTGAGATCAATCTTATGGAAAGGACCCGCGGCTTTGTGCCCCTTAGTTACCCAAGATTTAGCTTTTCGGAAACACTAAATTGTTTATCCTGTCAAAGAACTCAATGGTAATTTTAGAATAAACTTCCTTCGGATAGCAATTCTGTGATCTCATTCACACATTACGGGGTTTATGGTGTAATGGCGCAGCTATCGGAGGGGGAACCACCATGCTGACGCACTGCGAATTCGTTTGCGCAGGCGATAGTGCCAAGTTCCAAATGTCTTTTATCCGCTTGGCTTCCGTGCCGGAACTCGGTCGTTATACCACGTTTACTGAATTCATTATGTTGCCACGTAATTGAAGAGACCTGATTTGACACGACTCTCCGCAATCCTCAAGTAGCGTATCCTGTTCGCCAGCGATACAACAGATTGGATAAACTTTCTTGCGATCAAAGGGGAGCACTTTCTTTCTCGATTCTGATCTCGTGTTGCCATAAACCACCGAAATCATATTCATAGGAAAACCGTTCATTGATACGAAAGCGAAAACGGTCCAGACGAACCTTTCGTACATCATCCGAAAACGATCCCCCTTGGTAATTAAGGCCATATGTTTTGCCATGAAGGTGTTTTCTTTACGAGTACGACTTCGGCGACTGCTGGCAGCACGAAGTGCCCCTTGAGACGTATTTGGTGCGGGAAGATAAACGCCTTTATCCCTGTTGCGTTGGCGGCAAACGGCGGGTAGGCCGGAAGACTGCGGCGGCCCTTGGCCTTCATGGCTTGGTTCCCCGAAATGAAATCGGAGGAGCAAGCGACGTAAGTGCAGCGGCATAGAAGCTCCGGCCCCCGAATCGCTCTCCGAATTTCTATTGTAACCTTCTGCGTAGCTTCGGCGTCTTTGTTATCGAGAAAGGAGGTGAAAATCATGAGAAAATGGCTTAAGAATATCGCTTTCTTATCATTTATGCTGGCCGTGATGATTGCCAGTGGCATCTCTAACGTGAATGCTGCCGGCTTTGGGCACGCCCACGGATTTGGTGCGAACATGAAGTTAATAGCTGCTCTTGGTCTCAGCCCGGAGCAGAACACAGCTCTGACGACTGCTTTGTCCACCTATGGCCCAGCTGTTAAGGCGGATAGGCTTGCAGTCCATAAAGCTATGAAACAGCTTAAGACGGATCTCGCTGCGACACCGCCGGTCGGCACGACACTTGCAGCTGATGCCACAGCGCTCGCTGCCGCAAAGACCCAGCTGAAAGCTGATCGCGCCACGCTTGACAGTGCGCTAAGCAGCGTACTCTCGTCTACTCAGTTGAACCAGCTTCAGACGGCGCTCACCGCGCAGTTTAACAGCAGGTTGGCCCAAAAGACCGACCGTGTTCTCTTTGGATATACCATGTATCTGAAGAAACAGTAATGGTATAATGCTGCATCCGCACTGATACTGATAGGTGAACACCTTGGCAGGGGAATTCTTTATACCATGCCAAGGTGTTCACCACATTGAACTATACCTTTTGTTCTTTTGTGCAAAAAAACCCAATTTCTTTTCCACTTCTTCCCGAGCCGTGTATTGCATGAATTTCTTTGAGCGAAGAGATCGTTTTTCCCCTGGCAGTGCAAACCGGACCACTTTCGTTTTCATCCCTTTTGCTCTTAAGCAAGCCGGCAAGAACTTCCTCAGCAGCTGCAGCCAAATAGGATACTAACAAAAGTACGAGCCGAAGACAAGGGCGTCTCCATGGGACGTAGGTATGTTGAGCTCCGTACGTATCTTTAAGGATGGGTGAAACTACTTCGGTATCGCTATGAAGTATAACGATGCCGTTGAACTGGATCATTGATTAAGGCGGCGAATCCACATGTGCTACTGTACACAGTGGCGCATGTGGCGCAAGACGAACAAAAGCATCAGTGAACTTACAAAGCTTCGTCTTCATGCTCCGAGGTATTATGGCTTGCTTCCATACGTACACTTCGGATTAGAATTCACTATCCAGCGACGGCCCCATAATTTTTGCGAATCGCCCGGTACGGACCAGGACCCCAGGCGGTGTTGTAAGGGACGGCTAATCATCGTTCCTTCCCCGATTGCACCCTCACACTCAACGGGCAAGACAGGCATTATAGTATTCATAGGGGCATTCGAATGAGCCTTTAGTATCGCATAGTTAGCATACACCTCTTGTGAATTTAAATTCGAATTCACACATTTGAAGAGGCATGCCATCTTTCGAATCGATCTATTATCCCATCTGGAATAGCTTTTGAACATATAACCGGCAACCCCAAAACATCTCTTATCTTTTTTACCAAAAGCTCCTGGCTCAGTTCATAGATTTGAGTTTCAAAAATTAATGCAAACCCGCCCCGATCGTATATTAATTTATTATATGTTTTAGGCGAGTATCTCATTATGAATAAGGGCCTTATTCCGAAAAAGGAACAAATTTCGAGTTTAATCTCAAGTTCCTCCTTCTCAATATAGCCTAACGTATTCTTGATTTCGCAGCCGTAATCCACTCCGTCTCTCCTAAATACAAAATCTAAATCATGCCCAGTCTTTTCCCACTTTTTGTCGTTATATTCCTTTACCTTTTTGGCTTTCGGCATAAAACCTCGCATTGCAAGCGCATTGCAAAATAGATCCTCAGCCCTGTGTCCACAACTTCTCGTTATATGATCCTGGGAATATTCTTCAATTATTTTTTCCATGCTATTTATTGCTCTCCTTGCATACCTATTTGCCTTGTGAATAAAAAAACGAGTTGACGTGCCTTTCTCTTTTGGTATTCTCACATCTTTTAAATATCCAATTTTATAAAGACCGATGATAGCATTATTCGTTATCCAGTGATAATACTTCTTTTCAAACTTAACCTGAATCTGCCTGATATAGTAAACACTTTCTCTATTTCCTTCATAAAGCTCGCGAATCTCTTTTTGAGCCTGCAAAAAATAATAATCTGGTATGCTTGGCTCATAATAATCTTCAGGTGCTTCGGAAAATTCATCATAATCCATCATTCCTTAACAAAACCGTCCGTGTTTTAATAGTTTTTCGGGTTAATTCCCCGTGGCTTGCCACGATAGGTACATAAAGATTGCCTTAATACCCCGTCCGCTTGTGGCGGGGAAGTTTATTTATTTGGTATAACGGTTCCGGCGATGTGAGGGGCAGCTCTAACGATTCTCCGGAGCTACGCGAAGTCAGTTCATGCACTAGAATATCACTCCGACTCTGATATGAATCTGAGAAAGGTATCTCCGAGATCCGTCGTACGTTTCTGAATCAAACCGTTACCACTCATCGTTACGTGCAGACCATCTGTGTTCACAAGACCCCGCGAATAGATATCTTTCCAGAGCTGATCGTAGAGTTCACGCCGACCACGCAATTCGGGAATATTGTGCTCAATCACATTACTCAGTCCTCCTATACTCATGCCTGGCGGAGGAGATGGTGCATGAAACACCTTTAAAATTCGAAGATGGAGTTCGGTAAGGGAATCCACGTAATCAAGGAAAAGATGTTGAAGCGCCTCATCAGGCGCTTGGCCCTTAGCGACGTTGACTATCGCGTTACGTAGAGCAGCTAGCTTTGATGATTGATGTGTCCTTAAAGCAAGTTGCGAGGCATGCATAACTGCTGTCACGAATTGCTCGTTCTCCTGAAGATCCTCCAACCTTAATCCTTGGGCCTCTAGCTCCTGAAGCTTTTCACCGACTTGAACCATCCATGCTTGCCGCCGCTTCTCAATCGGAGGCTGTACCACGTACTGAAAAAGCTCAACCGCAGGACCACCTACGACCGGGATAGCAGAAAGTCCCGCCTTAGCAAGAGCATGCGCTGCGTCTCCCATAGTTCGCTTCGGCATTTGTTGCTGGTTATCTATCAAGATATTTTCCCCTCGTTCTCTAATAGGTTATTAGATAGTTTTCTGGATAATATCAGAAAGTCTTGGCATGGTCAAGAAAGATGAAAATGCGGTAAAAAATTGCCCAGTCGTCCTTTTGCCGGCTCAGCCCGGCATATGTTACCGGATGTCTTCCTGCGCAACGTCAAAAATTTTTGGCTTACCTCCACCTTTCTCTTGGAAAGGCGCAGTCAAACGATGACTGGGCATGGCGGCTCTCATATTGAGAAAGTCCTTTTTCTTGTGCTAAACTAATTACGATGTTGTTGAAGAAGTCCCCCATCAATTTCCTCTCAGTTTCTAGTAGTTATTTCAAAAGATCCATATGAAAACTCCTGAAGATCCGACAAAAAAAGAACTCATAAATGACCTGATTAAGTTACGTCAGAGAATTAATGAACTGGAGAAAAAAGAAGAGGACAAAAAAAACTATGTGGAGAAACTCAACAAGACCAAAGCGATGTTCGAAGGCCTTTTCGAATTCGCTCCCGAAGCGATCGTTGTTGTTGACCGTGAAGGCCGTATCATGCAGGTCAATAAGCAGACAGAAAAAATGTTCGGATACACCCGCGAAGAATTAATCGGTGCAGATCATGACATCCTCTTACCGGAACGCTTCAGGGAAAAACATCGGGAGCTTCGCAGAGAGTATATGTCTGATCCTCACGTCCGTCCGACGGGCACTGGCATGGAACTATACGGCAGAAGAAAGGATGGAGGCGAGTTTCCCGTAGATATATCCCTCGGGCCTCTGCACATGGAGGATTACGTCGTCGTGCTGGCTCTTGTCCGGGATGTCACCGAGCGCAGGGAAACAGAGAGGAGATTGCTCAAGACAAAGGCTGAATTGGAGCGCTCCAACAAGGAGCTGGAGCAGTTCGCCTACTCCGTGTCGCACGACCTCAGGGAGCCTCTGGGGCTCATTCATGGCGCCATCCACCTACTGTCGAAAAAGTATGTCTCAAAACTGGATGAAGAAGGCAGGGATTATATCCGCCTCGTGGAGACTAGCAGCGAGAGGATGAAGAAGCTCATCAATGCTTTACTCGACATGTCGCGCTTCGCTCGTGGTCCACTGAGTCGCTCGAAAGTGAATCTGAGTAAGCTGGCTAAGATTGTAGCTGCTGATTTGGCAAAAAACCAGCCTGGACGCCGAGTGGAGTTTATAATCGCCGAAAACGTGTCAGCAGAAGGAGATCCGGCATTGCTTCGCATTGTGATCGAGAACCTCATGGAGAACGCGTGGAAATATTCCGATAAAAAACCAGTTGCGAGGATTGAGCTCAGTGTCAGGCTGACAGATGGGGAGACCGTCTATTGCATTATAGATAACGGCGCTGGCTTCGATATGGAATTTGCGAATAAACTGTTCGCCCCGTTCCAACGACTCCACTCAGAAGATGAATTCCCGGGCCTTGGCATCGGCCTCACTACGGTACAGCAAATCATCGATCGGCACGGCGGTCGTATTTGGGCCGAAAGCGAGATGAACAGGGGAGCAACATTTTGTTTTACGTTGTAGCCAGAGCTGCTATCTCGAAATAAGCTTTGCGGGGTTAGGCTATCTACCCATTCCATAGGTTCCAGGGCAAACTGCGCAGATTTGTAATTATTATTCTGTACGCTTCCGGTCAGAAACTCTCTACGGGGCTGTCAGTCACATGAACCGCAATACCTTCCTTGAAAAATATGAAGAGGCTTATAAAAGCATGAACAAAAAAACCTCTTCTGGAGTGTTCTCAATTATCAAAAAAATGAGCCCTCCGTAAGTTCAGTTTCTACTAACTCACCTTTGAAAAGCTTCACGGAAATATTTCACGCGTTGAGATGTACAAAAAACAGCATCCTGTTTTCTTGCCCGCGCTCTTTTACGATGAACCGCATATTTAAAAATCTTCCATAGTAACTTTAAACGCCATATTGAGGTTCAGCAGAGTTGCGGTAGCATTCGGAACACCACTCTCATCCTGCTCAGGAGGTTGGTGCAGCATCCAGCGCGATAACCGCTTTTTGATGCTTGTTTTGCAGTAATATGTTTTCCATAGCCATCGCAAGCCCCTTTTCCAACTCTTCAGAGGTCATGTTTTTAGGATGAAAGGTGGAATACTGTCCATTAAACTTTGTGACATCAGTTTCAAAGATGCGGCCGGCAGATTGAAGCTGCTGATAGAAATGTGATCCGTGTATGGGGAACAGTGCGGAAAACAATGCCAGCTCAATCTCATTGTCTTCACAAAAATCAAGGGTTCGCTGAAAGACGTCCTTATCATCCCCTTCAAAACCGAACATAAAAGAGCCGTAAATTCCTATGCCGGCATCATGGGTCATTCTTATCCACTCTGCAAACTTTTCTGATTTCGCCCATTTTTTATCAACTGCTCGAAGATTCTCCTGACTGAGCGATTCGATGCCTGTAAATAAGAACTGACACCCGCTTTCTGCTGCCAGGCTCATCACTTCCCGGTTTGCAGCATGATTGAGTGAAAACTGACCGCTCCATTTGATCTTCAAGGAAATCATTTCCCGGAACAATTCTCGGGCATAGGCAGGATCGCCGGTTATATTATCATCAACAAAAAACAACGGCTTCCCCTTCAGTTCCTCAAGCTGCCGCATGACATGATCTATCGGCCTGTGTCGAAATCTTGCCCCGTAAAAACCGGTAACCGAGCAAAAATCGCAGTTATAGGGGCAGCCCCGCGTCGTTTCAATATGATAAAACTCATCTTTTTGTGAGAAAAAATCCTTTTTTATGAAAGGAATGTCCTTGAGGTCAATAAGCTGTTTTGCTTTATAATATGGCTGAAGCTGATTGCGTCGCAAATCGCTTATCACATCATTCCATACATGCTCTGCTTCGCCAGCTATTATACTATCGACGTGACTCCGGGCATCATCATAATATAATGTCGGGAAAAACCCGCCGAAGACCACCTTTATTCCTCTTGAACGAAACATTTTTGCAATTGCAATTGCAGATGGTGACACATGCAGCATGACCGTTATTCCAACGAGGTCCCAATGCTCATCATACGGAATGGAGCTATGATTTTCATCAATAATTTTAACCTCAACATCCTCGGGCGTGAGTGCCTTTAAAATCGGCAATGCAAGGGGTGTAGCGTTCATATAGCGAACGGAAGCCTGCCCCCGTCCTACCTTTTTTGGATTTATAAGTAAAATTCTCGTATGAATGTCTCCCTTGTTATGGCGACGCGGAAGGCTCCCTGTCCGATGGAATGCCGGCCAGACAATGGTAACAAGCCACTGGCCGGTTGATGTGGAATGCCTCAGTTTCAGCGCTCAACAGGTTCGCGTTCCTGTTTGGCCGCACGATGCTGTAATAACGCGAAACGTTTTGCGACTCGCGTTCGAAGAAGTAAATCGACTGCATCTCACTCGGACGGAAAAGGGGCATCAACAGTGCAGCAGGGTGCGACTCAATTCGGCGCGGTCCCAAACTCCTACGGCAGGTGATTTCTCCAGGTCGGCACAGCGAGAAAAGGTTGCGCTTCCCCGCAGAGGGGCTGCGGTCTGGGATCGGCGTTGATCGAGAGATCGTCGTAAAGGATCGCCGTGAATAATATCAAGGGGGACTATCCCGGATGATCTCCAATAAAAAAGCTTAGTCAACATTCTTACACTATATTTTACACCCAATGGGCAAATAAATAGCAAACCACTCCCTCAGCTATTCCGTCCATGTCCCCGCAGTGTCTCGTCACCTTGTCATGGTGGAAAACGATCGGTGGTTGTTGGTTGAAAAGAGCGAGGGCATCCTGCATCAAATCCCTGCGGTCGTCTTTCAGTACGGCAATGACCTGTTTTGCCACGCGCGGTGATGGTGTTGAAAAAGGATGCGCGAGCATACAGCCCATCGGCGATCACAACGTCAAAGGCGCGGGGATAGTGCAGAAACATCCGTTGCAAAAGCCGAGTAGCGTCGGCTACCTCGTCCTCGCCGGGCAGTTGCATCTCAAGGTCCAGGAGAAACGGAAAATCTTTGCATAAAAGGATCGCCATGACAAGGCGGTGGTAATATTGGATTTTCATTCCCTTGGCAGTCTTTACTTCCCTCTGTAATCGTGTATCACAACTCCGCAAATAACTTGCACTGGACTCGTGGCCATCAATCAGCAAACTGTCAAGAAAAAAATGAATGCGAATTTCCTAGGCTACTGCCGAAAACTCGAAAAGATAATATCCAGGGATACTTATATCGGTTGGCTAAGGCTTATCGCGGAATCGTTGCCACTCCCTAATCTTTAAAAGCGGTGCGCTGCGGCAAAGAATAATTGCAGTTTAGTAAAGCGGCAAGTTCTTTAATATATCAGACCTAAAGTTGCTAGGCTTGGCTCCGAAGAGTACAGGACGTTCGGACTTATTGACTAGAAGCAATCGAGAAATTTTATATACCTATTTTAGCGGTTAGGAAATCATTTAGCTTATCTAGTTGCTGAGTAAAACCAGCTTGTATACCTTGGACAGCCATCCTAGCCCCAGGTCCGGTTTTGTTTATAATGACTCTAATTTTCAGTTTGGTTTTGCCGTTCTCTTCAGTTAACGTTAGTTCTGTGGTTTGGTCAATTGTGGTTTCCTCATTTTGTCCTTCAACCCAAGCTTTGGCGTTATAAGAAAGCTTTGAATTTGGTTCAACAACAGTAAATTCTCCAAGCATTGGCCACCTTGTACCTTTGTATGGACCCATTGCTTCTCCTGCTTCCATAACTATGTAAATTTTACCGCCAATCCGCAGGTCAACTTCGCATTCAGGAATTGTGACATTATTTAGTCCCCACCATTGCTTTATCATGTCCGGGTCAGTCCAAGCTTGCCAGACCGTTTCAGGTGAGGCGTCATATGCTCTTTCAAATACTGCTTCTTTAATGGGTTCCATTATTTTTTTCCTTTTTTGTTTTTATTACCTGACTCTTGCATAAAATCGCACCTTTCCCGTATGAGTTGATTGCTCTTCTCATCTGCTGATTCCCGACGCCTATCCATTCGACCAATTTTTAGCGTTATGTAGTTGCCTCCTTCATTACCTGTTTTTCATTGGCAGAAATCTTAACCAGATAATCCGGAGCACTTATAAGCTTGATTTTCAAGACCCGACCCTATTGCGTCTATTCCTGTAGGGTTAACTTCACGCCTTCAGGGGCGAGCTTGATGTTGACGCCCTGCGTCGTCGATTTGAGATTGATCACGACTCCATTCTGATTTTTCATCGTCGTAACACCTTCTCCTCCACCAATCGTGGCCTCTGCCGCGGCGGCAACATAAGTGCCGTTGAAATCACTCAGTTGCTTCAGGTGATAGACCGAGCCTGCTGCGTCCGCCTTGGTGATGCCGACATCACCTACCGAAAGCCCAGAGACTTTAAACGGATGCTCTTCCCCCATGAAGGTCAGGACACCCTTGCCCCAACTCCAGCCAACACCGAGACCAATCTGCCCCTCGGTGAGCTTGAGAGTTGCACTGGGGTTCGCGTCCTCAGCGAACGCCAAACCAAATATCGACAGAGCCAGCACCAACACGAATACACTCACCATTAAACGTTTCATGTCACAACCTCCTGATTTCTTTTTTATTACATGACGGAAGCGTCATGATTCTTAGCACGATCCATATTGTATGCGATGAATCTTAGGAGCATTCGCATCACCTCCCTATTACCGGAGGAGCCATCCGACTGTTGTCGGTGTCTCCGGGCCACCGCCGTAGGGTCCTGAGCCGCCATACCCAAAGTCGGCGAACAGGATGAGGATGATGCTGGGCTTGTCCGCCGAAAATGTCTAGCAGGAAATAAAAGTCAGACAGACAGCGATTACGGCGAGCACATGTACCGTTTTCGTTTTTATGGTCTCCTTATTAAAAATATTGCTCGCCAATGCAACCCGCAAGATAATGGTCCTTAGAGCATTTGCCTTTTTCTTTATCTCCTCACCTCCTTATTTCAAACGGCAGTGCCAAAATCCCGGGCTCAGATTATATATTTCTCCTAACCAGTGTTCTTTTAGTCAAATGCTATCATAGATTTCTCACTTGTCAATTGATATCACGAGTTGTTACGTTAACCAAAAAACAGGAAACAATCCTTAAATGTATCGACTCGAAACTTCTGAAAACCTAGTGTATAAAAACAGGGTCGAATTCAGGTATATATCTCATACCTTGGTTAATAATATATATGCTTAGGAGAGGCTCATCAGATCAAGCCCTGATCCACCATCAAAAAAAATAAAAAAACTCGTTGGTCCCGTAGTGACGGGATGTTAGAATAATTCTGCTTGGAAAAATCTAACACCAACGAGGTGAAGAAATTATGGCACAGAGTACGCTTCCGTATCAATATGAAATTGAGGAGAACAAGGCGGGCCTGACAAGTTTTGGAGGATTGCCGACGTATCTGGATCTTGCGGCAGTGACAGGGTTTCTGGGCGCGATAGATCGCCATCTGGGGATACGGACAGGGGATCAAGGATGGACGGACCCGCAGATGATCTTATCGCTGGTGTTATTGAATCTGGTGGGGGGCGATTGCGTAGAGGACATAGATAAGCTGGAGGCGGATGAAGGCTTTT
>JBEKCV010000062.1:0-23317 GCA_050014695.1 Thermodesulfovibrionales bacterium | reverse complement strand
ATCCCTTGCTGCACTTACGGCAAGTCCTCTGCTCAAAGCAAAGCCATTGTCAGTGAAGCGGTGAAGGCACTTATCACCCTGGCCTCTGACCGAAGGAAGCCCCTGGTCATCGAGGAGCTTGACTTTCGAAAGAAGAAGGCCGCTTTGGAAAAACAAGACAGGCGATATGCGCGGATGCTTTCATCGTTTTCCTACCGTCTCATTCACACCGTTGTAGCAGCGCGGGCCTTTGATGCCGGGATAGCAGTCCTGGAGGAATCGGCCGCTTACACTTCCGTGATCGGACAGGAGAAGTTTGCAGGCCGGAATGGGATATCCGGTCATCATGCTGCAGCTTTAGTTCTGGGGCGGAGAGTAAACGGCTTTAGCGAACGGCTGCCGAGTCAGCTTCAGGTCACCCTCCCTCTACCTGTAAGGAATCGAGGGAAGCATGTGTGGAGCGCGTGGGCAGTTCTTTCGCGGAAGGCCAAGCAGCGCTTGCAGCGCACGGGCGGTCGGGCGAGTCCCGATCCAGGTTGTCACCGACCGAAAGGCACGGCACAACCTGTGATCACACCGTTTGCTGCCGACGAGATTCCGGCATACGAATCGTTATGAGCACCGTTCGAATGACGTCATGGAATAGTTGGCCATGTTTTTAGGAACGGTAACGAAAACTTCAGGATAGCGATATTGTCCTCTTGCGGGAAGCCAGCCGCTTTTCCATTGTGCAAAGTCGGTACCTTATTTCGACGCAGCATATACGTCATAACGTCGATTCTCCATTTGTGTCTTCTGTCTCAATGATCAATCTAACCACACTTTTGGGATTCCGTCTCAGCAGAAGTTTTCGGTTACATAGACCTTGCCGTCACCGAGAGAAACGCCTAATCCCTCTCGTTTGAAATAAGGTGTCAGAATATTTTTCCTATGACCTATGCTCCTCATCCATCTGTTTACCACTGATTCGGCAATTCCGTCTTCCGTAGTCCAGTCGAAAAGGGTTTCCCCGTGTTGATAAAGAGATGAACTGTAGAGATTGTCCTGAGAGATATTTTCTGCACCTAGACAGATAGCGTCACCTATCCTGATATTACATTCGACTCCCGCAGCCTTGTACCTGTCATAAAAACATCTGCCCTCCGGGTCAATATGGGAAAAGAAGTGCCGCCGACCCATGTCCTGACTGTATTTTCGGGCAACCTCGTGCAGTCCTTCATCCCATGATAGAACTAACAGACCCTTTTTCTTTCTTTCCTCGTTGACCAGGGCGTGAATCTTCTTTTCAAGTCTCGAAATATCGATATGTGGCCTGTCGGATCTGTAGGAATTCGTGTCCTTCTCCCGGCTTTCCGTAATGCCGACCATACAAAGCATGCTTAAGATAGCAGCCAGGATCTTCAACAAAGCTTTTTCACCCATGATGTCCATATCTTATGTCAACGACAGCCGCACGGTCTATTAGTACTGGTTCAGCTGAATGCATTACTGCATGTACACTTCCCCAGCCTATCCACGTGGTAGTCTACCACAGACCCTCAGGTGGATTACTCCACTGGAGGTCTTATCTTGGGGTGGGCTTCCCACTGGCACAATCTTCCTTGCTTACCTGCCCGGTGATTGTGCTATTATAAGAAAGTGCGACTGCGGACCGAACAGCTATTGCTACATGCAAATGGACACTTCTGACTGCTGGATAAAGGATGAACTACTTCAACTGTTTTATACGATAGTTGTCGATTTCAGGACGGGTGTAATCAGCGAAGAGACTTTCAGAGAGAAGCTCCTGAGATTGGCGGAAAGGTATGAACGTAGTTTTGTCAAGAAAGAGCCGAATGTGAACGAGAAAGGTATTCCTAATGATTACGCATAGATTTCGTTCCTCGTAAAATATTCACTGTCTCTTCCGTCCAGTACTATACCAACAGAGACTTTTTTACATTCCTGCATTTTCCGGAGCGTTTCGGCCACTCATTCCGGAACAAACTGGGCACACCAGCAGAAGGAAATCGGTCTGCGGAGTTCGATCACAAATCATAACTCTTTTAGCCGTAAATAGCTGCACTGACCGCAACCTTATGGACGTTTCTATCAGGACCTCATTCGGCTCATCAGTGAGAATCCTAGGCTCGACGCTTTAGTTTCACCCTTGATCTCAAACACTTCAGTCTGTGACGCCTCGCCAGTCAAAAGTCCGTACGAGACGTGAAATGACGCGTGACTGCGATAGTTGTTGTTCAATAATTATGAATACATTTACGAAAAAAGCATAGTATTATCAGATTCGATGAGGATAAGAATTCCTGCGCTCCTCCAGTCTTAATGTGGACAGGGTCACTTGACAACGCATCAGTATCTGATATGTTCTGATTAGGGATATCTTTTTGATAAACATCTTCACGGCGACGACGACCCTTGTACCGATCGCCGACTCGGCTCTGCTCTCGTCCAGAATTATCAAGGACGCGACGCCCGAGGTTTTCGGGGGTGAGGCACGACTCATAATGAACAGGTCAACAAAGATCTGCTCGCCTCCATCAAGGCGTAAGGCTCGCTAATGCAAAGGAGACTGAGATGACGGATACGTACAAGGCTATTGAAATAACGGAGCCGGACACTTTTTGCGTTGCTGAGAAGCCCATCCTAAAGCCTGAAGCCGGTCAGGTCCGCATACGAGTTGAGGCGTGCGGCGTTTGTTATTCCGATGATGTGACTCTGCAGAGTCTCCTTCCGGGCATTATATATATGATCCGCGCGTGCCCGGGTACGAGGTGATCGGCAGAATCGACGCGATGGGAAAGGTGTTTCTGGCTGGAAAATTGGCCAGCGGGTCGGGATCGGTCACCTTGGCGGCCTCTGCTGGGAATTCATGACAAGAAAAACAAAAACAGCGATTGTGCGGGGAATCGGATCGATCCGGCACAACGGTAGGGAGGATCCGATGACAGCTCTTAAACCCGGAGTTCAAGCCCCTGACTTTTCCCTTTCAGCGACCCCTGATCAAAAAGTATCCCTCGCTGACTTTCGCGGACAGCCTGTAGTCCTGGTCTTTTATCCGGCCGATTGGAGTCCCGTTTGCAGTGACCAGTTGGCACTCTATAACGAGTTGAAGCCCGAATTCTCCGAGTTTGAAGCGCAAATCATCGGCATCTCAGTCGACGGCGTCTGGTGCCATCTCGCCTTCAGCCAAAAGCGTAAATTGCAGTTTCCGCTCTTGGCTGATTTTGAGCCTAAAGGCGCGGTGGCCCGTCAGTACGGCGTCTACCGTGAGAAAGACGGCGAGTCGGAACGGGCGTTGTTTGTCATCGATGCCGAGGGAGTCATTCGTTGGAGTTACGTCTCGCCGTTGGGCATCAATCCGGGCGCCGACGGTATTTTGAAAGCTCTCGAACCGATGGCGAAAGGCAAAAAAACAGTCAGCGACTGAAACTAGTTCGTTATTCAAAAAAGGAGTATCATGGAGAAATCCGCCGCACTCACCCAGCCTGTTTCAGCGCGTGACTACACTGAAGGACCCGCCGACGCACCTCTGACTTTAGTGGAATACGGCGATTATCAATGCCCTTACTGCGGAGCTGCCTATCCCGTCGTGAAGCACTTGCAGAAGACATTGGGGAAAAAGCTACGATTTGTGTTCAGGAACTTCCCTCTGACTCAGGCACACCCCTATGCCCTGATCGCAGCCGAAGCGGCGGAAGCCGCCGCGCTCCAGGATAAGTTTTGGCAGATGCACGATCTGCTTTTTGAACAGCAGGCTTTCCTCGAGCCGGACATCATTCCCTTGTGGGCTAAAAGGATTGGGTTGGATCTTGAAAAATTTGGGAGCGATATCAAGCAAGTCGTTGTTGACAAGCGTATTATGGAAGACCGCCAGAGCGGCATCCGGAGCGGCGTTAACGGCACGCCGACCTTTTTTATCAACGGAACGCGCTACGACGGCTCGCCAAATTACGATTCGCTGCTGGCTGCCTTAAAGTCCGAATTGGAGCTACGCCCCGTCTGAATGTGTCTGCTGCTAAAGGAGAACCACCATGACACATCACAGCTATACAAAAGAACAGCCGGCCCTGCTATTCGTCGATCCCTATAATGATTTCCTGTCCGAAGGCGGCGAGTGGTACCCCGATTTCGTGCCTCAGGAAGGCGACATCACCATCAAAGAGCACTGGGGCCAAAACGGCTTTGCAAACACTGATCCGGACTTCCAGCTCAAGCAACACGGGATCATCAAGGTGATCGTGATTGGCCTGCTGGCGAACACCTGCAGCGAATCACCAGGCCGCTACGCCATGGAGCTCGGCTATCATGTAACCTTGGAGAAGGATGCAACCGCAGCCTTCTCCAAGGACCGGATGCGCGCAGCGCACGAGTTAAACGGCCCAAACTTCGCACACGCGATCCTGACGACGGCCGAGTTGGTCACCGCACTACCGCACGCATGCTCGAAAAAGGAGGTAACGCAATGACCAAGTCAAATACCATTCCAAGATACTGTCGGCCTCGAATGTCTTTCCCGGTTGACCTTGCACTAACTGTCAACAACGACGAAAGGCAGGTGGAGAATGGTAATTAAACAAGTCAATGTACAGCGATTCAGTGTGACTTCTTCTAAGTCATTTCGAGAGGTGATCGGAGTATTCGATGTGGCTGTAGGCCATCCTGACATGAACGCGTTTCGAGAGAATATCGCCGAAGCAGAGACGTACGCCGATCTGGAAAAGGTCGTCCGCGCAGCAATTGGACCAACCGAATTGATGGAGTTTGCACGTTTTGACCTCGGCGAAGTCCTGCGCAAGAGAAATGGAGCGGAAACATCACAGAGCCTGCGTCTCGTCCTCGGCAACCCTCTCATCATGAGCCAGATGGTTGAGCACGTGCCAGATGCTGGCTCGTACGCGCCGGTGACCATTCTGATCGACGAGCGTCAGGACGGCGTCCACCTCTCCTACGATAGGATGGTGAGTTTTCTTGCCCCGTACGGGAACTCCGTAGCACTGAAAGTGGCTCAAGACCTAGATAGGAAGGTTGAGGCCCTGCTTGCGGCTGCTGCAGGTGAGCAGTAGTTTTATGGACGGGCTCAGCTGCCAACGCAACACTATTTGATATGTTTTGACTAGGGGAAATCTTTTGAGAATCATTTCACGAGAGCAAAGGAGGGCATACCATGACCACGATAATGACCAAAGACGGCGCGCAGATCTATTATAAGGACTGGGGCAGCGGACAGCCCGTGGTTTTCAGCCATGGCTGGCCGCTCTCCGCGGACGCCTTTGAAGATCAGATGTTATTTCTGGCCTCTCGCGGCTATCGCTGCATTGCCCATGACCGGCGCGGCCATGGCCGCTCGAGCCAGCCCTGGAATGGCAATGACATGGATACCTACGCCGACGACCTCGCGGAGCTCGTTCAGAAGCTCGATCTGAAGAACGCAGTGCATGTCGGCCACTCGACGGGGGGCGGTGAAGTCGCCCGCTATATCGGCCGCCATGGCACGAAGCGTGTGGCCAAAGCCGTGCTAATCGGAGCGGTAGCGCCGCTGATGCTGAAGACGGCCGCCAATCCTGCTGGCCTGCCGATCGAGGTCTTCGACGGCATTCGTGCCGGCGTGCTCGCCGACCGCTCGAAGTTTTGGAAGGATCTCAGTATACCGTTCTACGGTTACAACCGGCCGGGCGCCAAGATTTCAGAAGGCGTGCGCGAGTCGTTCTGGCTCCAGGGGATGATAGCCGGCTTCCCTGCGTCATACTTTTGCATCAAGGCGTTCTCCGAGACGGACCTCACGGAAGACCTCAAGAAGTTCGACGTGCCAACGCTCATTATGCACGGCGACGACGACCAGATTGTGCCGATCGGCGCCTCGGCCCTGCTCTCGTCCAAAATCGTCACGGGCTCCACGCTGAAGGTTTACCCGGGCCTGCCGCACGGCATGTGTTCGACGCACAAGGACCTTATCAATGCCGACCTGCTGGCATTCCTCAAGGCATGAGGGCCGGCGGGAGTCCGCGACTTACGACTGTCCCGAGCAAGGCCGAGACCGTTCAATCTCTTCGACAGAAGAGGGTGAAATGATGCTCATCCATGGAGCCTGGCTGACGCCGCTATATTGGGTTATCCCGCAAGCGCCGCGAGGGCCGGGGCTACACGGTAGTCGCGCCGCCCTGGACTCATGAAGACATACCAATCAAGGCACTCCGGAGCGAGCCGAACCGGGAGCTAAAGAAGCCGGCTGATAGAAAATAACGCGTCATTAGTGTTTCTGCAAGAAATGCTTGTTTTGCGGCTTTTGGTGCAATAAAAACCGGCGAGCAATCTCCGTGGAAAATTGCATTTGTTCTGAAAGAACAGATAGAATACTGCTGAACAAAACTTCATTGATCTAGTGAAATTAAATAACCTATAGTTGCACCTTTTTATGAAAACGCAGAAAAACTCAGGCCGAGCAGTCCTTCGAAAGGGCCGGACGCATCCAGTTCGCGCATCGAAACCTGCCCGGTATAAGCGCGCCCATGATGCGGCTGCGCACAAGAGCTGAATGCCGGGGGGAACAGTACGGTGACCGTAAGCCCGCCTCCATGACGCAGGATTGCTCGCGTTGCGGATGCAGGGTCCGCTGTGGACCGGCCTTATGCGGGGACGCCAATGCCGCCAGGAACATCCAACAGCTGGCTTTTGGCGGAGGACCGACTTATGCAAGCGGTCGGGGAATGAACGGATGACGAAAGAACTGGCATGAAGAAGATTTTAATCGTAGACGACGATAATGAGCTGCGTTTATCCTTAGGGGAAATCCTGATAAATAACGGGTTTTCGCCGGCTCTGGCCTCCTCCGGCCGCCTTGCTATTAACCTCTTCACGCAGGAAAGGCCCGATGCGGTGCTCCTTGACCTCAACATGCCCGATATGAACGGCATCGAAACCATGGGTGAACTCAAAAGGATAGACCCTGATATTCCTATTGTCTTCATAACGGGCTTTGGTGACATACCTACCGCCGTCGAAACAATAAAGCAGGGGGCTTACGATTTCATCGTAAAACCGCCAAAGTACGACAGGCTCATCCTTACGCTCAATCGGGCGATTGATAAACTCGAACTCGAAAGGGAGGTCAAGAGACTCTCTGCCAACGTCGAAACATCCCTGGAATGGCTTTTAGGAAAAAGCGAAGGTATGAAAAAAGTCATACGGCAGGTGCACGGTGTTTCCTGGAGTGATTTTTCGGTCATTATCCAGGGTGAGACGGGAACCGGAAAGTCTGTCGTTGCCGCTGCTATACACAACTTGAGCAAGAGGGCCGAAAAACCCTTTGTCGTCGTGGATATGGGAGCAATACCGGAGACCCTCGTCGAGAGTGAACTCTTCGGGCATGACAAAGGAGCCTTTACCGGTGCAGAGAAAAAGAAGCGAGGCTTTTTTGAAATTGCCGACGGCGGCACCCTCTTCATCGACGAGTTGGAGAACATGTCTCTCTACGTGCAGAGCAAGCTCTTGCGCGTTGTTGAAGAAAAAAAGTTAATCCCCCTCGGGACCACGACCCCCCTGGACGTGGATGTCCGTATTATCGCCGCGACAAATACCGATCTCCGGGAGAGCGTTGCGAACAAAAAATTCAGGGAGGATCTCTTTTTCCGTCTTGGGGAATTCATTATCACTCTACCGCTTCTCAAGGACCGAGCCGCAGATATCCCGTTCCTCGCACGAAAGTTCATTATAGAGGCCAGCACAGAGTTAAACAAGCGGATACGAGAGCTGTCCGATGAGGTTCTCACCCTTCTTTTGCGTTATCCCTGGCCGGGTAATGTGAGAGAATTACGGAATGTTATCCGACGAGCTGTGCTTCTTTCCGATAGCGACGTGATAAGACCAGCGGATCTCGACTTTCTCATAGAAGACAGAGAAAAAGAAAGAGGCGACATCCCCTTCCTGCCGCTGAAAGAGCTTTCAGCAATAGCCGTAAAAGATATTGAAGAGAGGGCCATTACGCAGACATTGGAACTCACGAAAGGCAACAAATCAAGGGCCGCATCGATCCTCCAGATAGACTACAAAACACTTCTCACAAAAATTAAGGAATACGGCATCCAGCGCATAGGGAAATGATTCCATAATTATGGAATCATTTCCCTATCCCTCGTCCGTGTTTCTCATTAAAACTCTTTAAAACCTTACGGCACATACCTGGCATCTCCCTTGCTTCTCCCTGTGAATGAGTGGAACAGAGGGAACCTTGAAAGGAATATCTCAAAACATTTTAAGACAAAGCTCCCTGAACTCTCGCCGGGCCGAGGGAGCGGAACATGGAGGTGTTGTATGTCAGGAACCATAGCATTCAGTGACAAGCTGACGATCAACGAAGTTTCAGTAGGCATGAATGCCGTAAAGGATGCACTTGCGAACTGCGACGAGGTGGTCGTTGACGCTACCGGCGTCAAGGAAATCGATGTTTCAGCAGTTCAACTGCTCATCGCGGTTAAAAAAGAGTGTCTGAACAGAGGGAAAAACCTGACCTTAAATACCTCGGACACGGTGGGAAACCTCATGATATTATTCGGAATTCCCCTATGATCAGGGAGGAGTCGGCACGAGGGGACGGAGCACTCTTGCACGGCGCGTCGCCAATGACAAAAAACATATTGATAGTGGATGACTCTCCTTCGATGAGGCAACTGGTTTCTTTTGCCGTAAAAGGCGCGGGTTATGAGGCCATTCTTGCGGTCAACGGAAACGATGCCCTGAGCAAGCTGACTTGCTCGGAAGTGGACATCGTTATTACCGCCCTCAATATGCGGGAGATGGACGGTGTTGAATTCATAAAACAATTACGGACAAGACCCTTCTGCCGGTTTACCCCTATTGTCATGTTAATCAAAGAGTCACAGGAGTCAAAAAGGCAGGAAGGGAAAAGGGCTGGTGCAAGCGGCTGGATCGTAAAGCCCTTCACCCCGGAACAGTTAATCACGGTGATCGCCAAACTCATCCGGTAACTGAACCCATAAAATGGAAAACCTCAGCAGTCAGGACCGTGCAAAGTTATACGCTGTTTTTTCCGACGAGGCAATGGAAAGAATAGCGGAGCTCGAAACAGGGCTTTTACAACTCGAGAGATTCCCCCATGACAACGAGCTGCTCAATACCATCTTCAGGGCTGCCCACACGATTAAGGGCTCCAGCGGGTCCATCGGGTTAGGGGCCATCTCCCACTGCACCCATGCGATGGAAGGGATCCTCGACAGGATGCGCCAGAACAGACTCACCCCGGAGAAAAAAACAATAACCATTCTCCTGAAAGCAGTAGATCTTGTCAAGGAGATGGTCGCTTCTCTCTCATCAGGGAATCCCTCCGATTTTCCGCAGTACGGCGAACTCATAAAAGCGATGGAACATATACAACAGAGGCCGCAGGAAAGGCAGTATAAGATCATCTTCAGCCCGGACCAGGATCTCTTCACACGGGGGATAGACCTTCAATTCATAATACGGGATCTCAGGGGCATCGGAGAGATTCTCGATATTAAGGCTTATACTGACGCGGTCCCTCCCCTGTCAGAGATAAACCCGGAAAAACTTTATCTGAGGTGGGATATCCTCCTCAGGACAGACCGTGATTCCGATGTAATAAGAGAGGTATTCGAGTTCGCCAACGGAGAAGATGAGATTACGATAATTCCAGTCGAGGCCCAGAAGAGCGCTATCCCCTATCTCGGGCAGATGCTGATCGATGAAGGTGTTATCAAAGCGGAGGATCTGGATGAAGCGCTGAAAAGTCAGAGAAGGCTCGGCGAAATCCTCGTAAATCAGGGCAAGGTTACCGAAAAAGACATAGAACGGGTAATCGAGAGGCAAAACGATAGAAAAATCACCTCGTTCCGGCACTCGGTCTCATCAACAATCAGGGTGGACCTCAAGAAACTCGACCACCTCGTGAACAGCGTTGGAGAGATGGTGATTATCCACTCGATGATTCAGCAGATCCTTCAGGGCCGTGGAGCTGACGGCGGCGTGTCGGAGCAGCTGAACAGCGTCTTTCCCCATCTCCAGAGGATAGGGAGAGATATCCAGGAGAGCACCATGTCTCTGCTGATGCTCCCCGTGCGGGAAATTTTCCAGCGCTTCACGAGGCTTGTAAGGGAACTAGCCGACATCAAGCACAAGAATGTGCAGTTGATCCTCAGTGGTGAAGAAACACAACTTGACAAGGGAGTTCTTGAGAAGATAACCGATTCGCTCATCCATCTCATCAGGAACGCCGTGGACCACGGGATCGAGGATCCTGAAGAAAGGGTGTCCAAAGGGAAGCCTCCTTATGGAACGATCTCCTTGAACTCCTACCAGGTAGGTGACTCCGTCTACATAGAGGTCGAAGATGACGGAAGAGGGCTCAACAAGAAAAAAATCTTAGAAAGGGCCTTGTCGGAGGGGCATGTAACCGGCATGTCAGATCTCACAGACGAGCAGATTTGCAATCTCATCGTCCTCCCGGGTCTCTCAACTGCAGAGAAAATTACAGACATTTCAGGCAGGGGTGTGGGTATGGATGTGGTGAAAAAAAACATAGAATCACTGAATGGTAAAGTGCAGATCAGGACAAAACCCGGCGCCGGGACAAACATATCGATAAAGCTTCCGCTGACCCTCGCCATCCTTGATGGGCTAACGGTGAGCATCGGCGATGAAGTCTTTGTCATCCCCGTCTCATCGGTCGTGGAATCCCTTCGACCTGGCAGGGATGATGTCAGAACCATCGGCGAAAAAGGTGAAGTCATTTCCATCAGAGGTGAATACATACCCCTGATACGGCTCTATGATCTCCTCTCGATCCCGCCCCGGAAGAGAGACCCCTGGGAGGCCCTCATTGTCGTGGTTCAGCATGGAAAAAACAGATATGGCATCCAGGTGGATGGGCTCCTCGGACAGCAGCAGGTCGTTATAAAAAATCTCGGTGCGGCCTTGCCGAAGGTTCGTGATGTCGCGAGCGGAACGATCCTCGGTGACGGGAAAGTGGCCCTGGTGTTGGACGTGCCGGGAATCATTGAGAATACCATGACGATAACGGTCTGAAAGGAGGACCAATGGCGGGTAAATTACCAGGAAGCGCGGAACAGGTTATCGAGGGACGGCAGTACGTAACGTTTTATCTGAATAATGAGGAATATGCCTTTGATGCCCTGACGGTTCAGGAGATCATCGAGCTCTCACCGGTCACAAAAGTCCCGCATCTGCCAGCATTCTTTAAGGGAGTCATAAATCTCCGGGGATTCATTATCCCGGTGATTGAACTGAAGCAGAAATTCGGAATGCAACCCGAAAAAGATTACAAGCACACCTGCGTTATTGTTACTGAATTTTCAAGGGGGGTGATGGGCCTGATCGTAGATGCCGTATCGGACGTCCTGCGCATTCCTGAGGAATCTGTTACACCCTTGCCACCTTTCGGGACAGGGATGGATGTCAGTTTTATCAGGGGCATGGGTAAAATCGACGGGAGATTGGTGCTTATCCTGGATATCGATAAAGTCATCGCGGAAGAACCATCAACGATAAGCGGCATAGCGAAAGAGGTGGCTTTCGATTCCCAACCTCTTTCGCAAACACCCGGATAAAGACTTATGAGATGCGATCGCATACATAGGCCCTGTAAAACTGTCGGCACAAGAAAGGAAGGAGGCCATGAAAACTAAAATGATCTGGAAGTTTATCGTTCCGACGGTCGCCATTATCATTGTCGTGACGATCGGGAGCATCCTCGCTGTTTCAGGCTATATCAGGGAACAGATTAAAGAACGTGCGCATGACCAGATTGCCGCCAAGATAGACCTGGTGACAAGCAGCCTGGACGTGACAAACACCATCATGCTTGAGAAGGTCCATGCCTCGATGCTGGTCTTGATGAACGAGGGACTCGCCGCCGGCACGCCGACTCTCGGTGAATCCACCCTGGTCGGCTCCGAGACTGTCCCGAATCTCTTCCTCGGCTCCAAAGCGCAGGCCAATAATTTTGCATTGGTCGATCACGTGAAGGCACTGATGGGAGGGACCGCTACTCTCTTCGTAAAAAGGGGAAGTGATTTTGTACGGGTGAGCACCAATGTTATGAAAGATGACTCCTCCCGTGCCATAGCAACGCTTCTCGACCCCAACGGTAAAGCCATTGCGGCGATCCGTGAGGGCAAGGCATTTTACGGACAGGTCGATATTCTCGGGAAACCGTATGTGACCGGATACGAACCGATCTATGACAAAAGCCATGCAGTCATCGGGGTATGGTACGTGGGTTACCCGGTGGCCACTTTCACCCAGTTAGGGGACACTATCGCGCTGACAAAGATCCTCGAAAGGGGGTTTATAACCCTGGTAGACGACCACGACAGGATACGGTTCCATTCTCATAACGTCTCCGACGACGAGGTTCAGAATATACTTAAAAAATCACCTTCAGACAATGCTGCCGGATGGACGGTAATAAAGAAGCACTTCGAACCGTGGGGTTTCGAGATCATTGCCGCCTATCCCCTCGCCGATATCCAGAGCAAGATCAGAGAGGCCGTATTCGCTGTTGTGTCGTGCGGAGTGGTAGCCACCGGTCTTATCATAGGATTACTCATCCTCCTCATCAAGAAGACCTTGCTGAAACCCATTTTATCCATCACCACCGCCGCGGATCACCTTGCTGATGGCGATCTCAGGGTGCACGTCGAAACCTCTTCAAACGACGAAACCGGCCGAATGATAGCGGCGATCAACAATATGATCGGAAATCTGAAGAAGATTGTATTCCAGACCATAGAGGCATCGAGCCAGGTGACTGTTGCGGCTGACCAGATAGCCGAAGCAAACCAGAATTTTTCCCAGAGACTCACCGAGCAGGCGGCATCAATAGAGGAGACTTCCGCAACGATGGAGGAGATGTCAGCATCCATCAGGCACACTGCGGAGAACGCACGGGAGGCCAACAAACTCGCCCAGGAGACAAAGACCCTCGCAGAATCAGGTGGTGCAGTCATGGAAGACACGATCATGGCAATGGATGAAATAAACAGGGCCTCCGGCAGGATCGGCAATATCTCCAATGTCATAGAAGAGATCGCATTTCAAACAAACCTCCTTGCCTTGAACGCCGCTGTAGAGGCGGCACGTGCGGGGGAGCACGGAAAGGGCTTTGCCGTTGTGGCAGCTGAGATAAGAAGTCTGGCCCAGAGGGCATCACAGTCCGCAAAGGAAATAACCGGTCTCATAGAAGACAGCGGAGAGAAGACGAAGAGGGGTGCGCTCCTCGCAGAGGAATTAAATAAAAAGCTCGATGCGATAGGGGCAAGTGTGAAAAAGGTTGCCGACCTCATGGACGAAGTGTCCGCGGCAGCACAGGAACAGGCATCGGGTACCAACCAGGTCAATATCGCCATGTCCCAGATAGACAAGGCAACACAACAGAATGCCTCTCTTATCGAGGAAACAGCATCCGCATCCGAGGAGTTAGCCGCACAGGCAAAGGAACTCATAAACCTCATCTCCTTCTTTACCCTCGACGAAGATATCGCCTATGAACAGGAGAACACCAGATTCCGGCAGACACGGGTAGCGGCTTTTTCAGCAAAAAAAGCTGCTCAGCTCCATTGGGGAAAGGAAATGGCAAGAGCCTTTTCCTCCCGGGACGTGAAAATGCCGGGCATGTCCCTTCAGGAAGAGAAGTCAAATGGAGGATTTGAAGAGTTTTGATTTTGAGATAAGCGACGAGGTCTTTTTTCTTTTCGCCGAGCTAATTTACCGGACTTCGGGGATAAAACTGACCATCGTCAAAAAAGGACTCCTCATAGCGAGGCTTCTGAAGCGGCTGAAGTTCCTCGGGATTAAGGGCTTCTATGACTATTACCACAGGGTGAAAAGTGATGCCGTAGAACTCGTTGAGATGCTCAACTGCATCTCGACCAATACCACGACCTTCTTCAGAGAGAATCATCACTTTGAACATCTCGGCAATATCGTCATCCCCGAGTTCCTCAAGAAGAAACGTGAAAGAACCCTCAGGATCTGGAGCGCCGGTTGCTCAACAGGAGAGGAGCCCTACTCGATTGCGGTTGCCGTCCTGGAAGCATTGCGACTGCGCACCCTCCGGCCTGAAACCTGGGACATACGGATACTCGCCACCGACATATCGACAAAGGTCCTTGAAACGGCCGAGACCGGGATATACGAGGAGGAACAGCTTCCCTCGGATCTGGCGGCAGATCTCGCGAGAAGATATTTTTTACGGGGGACAGATGAGAATACCGGAAAGATCAGGGTGAAAGAACCTGTACGGGACCTGGTGCAATTCAGAAGGTTAAACCTTAAGGACAGGGAACTCCCTTTTCAGGGAACCTTTGATGCAGTCTTCTGCAGAAATGTCATGATCTACTTCGACGAAGGTATGAAGCGGCACGTCCTTTCCCTCTTTCACCGGAGTTTATCACAAGCAGGATATCTCTTTCTCGGCCATTCCGAGACGATAATCGGCAAAGAAGAATTCAAACCTTCTTACATAACCGTCTATAAAAAGATATGACAACGGATCGCCGTACTGTGATAAAAAAAGTGATACTCAATATCGGTGATATCCATGTTTCCGATGAACCCGTCATATTACAGACAATACTCGGCTCCTGTGTTTCAGTATGCCTGTGGGATGAGAAAACAAGAGTTGGCGGTATGAACCACTTCATGGTACCGAACCTTGCTGATGACGATGAACGTCTCGCATACGGCGGTACAAAATCGATCACGAGACTGGTAACGGCTATCTTAAAAATCGGCGGCGATGTCAGCCGGATGAAGGTAAAACTCTTCGGCGGAGGAAGAGTGATCAGAGGGTTCTCTCAGAACCTCGATGTGGGACGAGAAAACATTGCCGTAGCAAAAAAACTGTTGGGTGAGTATGGCATTCCTATCGTCAAAGAGTTTAGCGGGCACAATTACGGCATAAAGGTGATCTTCTATACCGCTACAGGAAGGGCCTTTTTAAAGAAATTAGAGGAAGTCAGGTGATACCTGAGATCTCCGGAAGGCAGCCTGTTTCCTGCCCAGACAGCGTGGATCTTGTATGACACTTCACCATAACCTCGAATGGAGTGGTCATAGTGGCCCCTCACCGAACAGAACGGTTCGAACCGCCATGCACGCTGCCCGGCTCTCAAACTTTCCACTGCCATAGCGGTAATCGAGCGTTTCTTCGCCGTCCTGCATGACTACGACCTCACGAGCAGGATTGTTTTCGGCAAGAGCGGTCATGATAAGTTCCGCATCGTGCGGATCGTCTTCGATGAACAAAATACGCCTGAGATCAGGCAGGTCTACGCGTCCTTTATCTTCGGAAGGGTAAAGTATAATACGGTGCCCTTCCCTGGAAAGCCTTCGGCCCAGGTTCTTCCCTCGTGACGGGAGATGATGCGTCGGACATTGGCAAGACCGATGCCCGTGCCTTCAAATTCGTCGTAAGAATGGAGACGCTGGAATACTCCGAAAAGTTTGTCCCCGTATTTCATATCGAACCCGACACCGTTATCCTTAACGAAAAAGATAGATTCCTCTTTTTCCTCTCTGCATCCGATCTCGATTTCGGCCCGGGGGCGCGTCCGGGTAAATTTTACCGCGTTGGAGATCAGATTGGCAAGAACGAGCTTCAACATCGATGGGTCTCCGTATACTTCAGGTAGTTCACCAATTTTCCATACAATATCCCGTCCTTGCACTTCGGTACGCATTTCCTTGACAACTTCCCTTACGAGAGCGGTCAAACTCACTCTTTTCATCTGTATCTCGGCACGCCCGATACGTGAGAAGGCGAGTAGATCATCAATGAGGATTCCCATCTTTTTTGCAGCGTTTGAGATTACGGATACATAATGGAGGCTTGTTTTATCCAACTGCGATCGGGATGTTTTCTGAAGCAATTCCGCGAATCCGGTGATATGACGGATGGGCGCACGAAGGTCGTGAGAGACCGAATAACTGAAGCCCTCAAGCTCCCTGTTTGCCTCCTCAAGCTCCACATTCCGCGCCGCCATGTTTTCGCTCAGTTTTAGAACCTCCTGCTCATACTTCTTGCGTTCGGTAATGTCGAAGAACACCACGGCGAAGCGGCCGGGCTCAGTCCGGTAGGCGCTGACCTCGAACCATTTATCGAGGGGTCCGAAGCGTTCCTCAAAATGCGCCGGCTCGCCGGTTAAGGCCACCTTTCCGTACCGTTCGAACCAAATGGGTTCGGTTTCGGGGAACAGTTCGCGGGTGGTACGGCCGACAACATCCAGGCCCTTCAATCCTGTGTATCGCTCGAAAGCCGGGTTGACCGATAAATAGCGGAGATCAACTGCCTTCCCCGCCTCATCCAGGATGATCTCATCGAGTGAGAAGCCCTCGGTCATCGTCTCGAACAGGGTCCGAAAACGTTCCTCGCTCACGCGCAATGCCTGTTCGGCACGGAACCTCGATAAGGCCACAGCCAGATAGCCAGCCAACCTTTCCCACAGGGCTATGGACGCTGGAGAGAAAAGCCCCGGTCGGCGGTCGTTCAGCTGGAGAAGTCCCATGCTCTCACCTCCAAAACGCAAAGCGAACAGGCCTACGGATTCGTATCCCGCCCCATGGCACCGGTTGCGAGTGTGGGTCTGCCGGTCTGCATCCCTCGTGCTTGCCAACAGCTCTGTCGTACTGTTCGTCCAGAAGCTTCCCCCTTGCGTGAAGAAGGGTTTCGACGGGTCAAATCGGCCGCAGATTACATTTCCGCACATGCACTCCAGGAAGGAATTGCCGATACTGTCGAGGATAGGGTCTCCAGATCTGTCGCGAGTGCAGAGGCTGCTCTCGGCAAGGACAAACTCTTTCGGGAACCCCCGGGTCTCATAATAGGGATAGTTGTGCCCCTCCTGAAGCCGAATACCCACGGCTTCGAAACCGGATCGCTGCTGGAAAAAGGCTGTCGCCGCACGGAGCAGATCCCCGGTCCCGCGGCTTTCATTCACAAGCCGAAGGAATTCAACCGTTGCCTCCCGTTCCTCCTCCGCCTGCTTTCGTTCAGTGATGTCATGAGCGATTTTTGATGCACCGATGATTCTGCCGGCTTTGTCCTTGATTGCTGAAAACGTCAGAGAAACGGGAATAATTGCACCGTCTTTCCGCATGCGCACGGTTTCGAAAGACTCGATATGTTCTCCCTGTTTAATCCTTGCGAGAATTTCGGGAACCTCATCAGTATGCCCCGGCGGCACCAGGAGAGAAACAGGCTTGCCGATTACTTCCTCTGCCTTGTATCCGAAGATATTCTCTGCTCCCACATTCCACGAATGAATAATACCGTTCAGGTCCTTGCCGATGATCGCATCTTCCGCGCTGTCAACGATGGCCGCCAGACGGCCCTGTACCTCTTCCGCCTTCTTGCGCTCGGTGATGATATCGAAAACGGCCACGAAGAATTCTTCCTCCGGACTGTACACGGAGATGGAAAACCACATCTTCAACGCCTCGACGAACATTTCGAATCTCTCGGGCTTGCCGGTCAGGGACACTCTGCCGTAAATCTCAATAAGCTCAGGATCGGTCTCACGGATGCCCGGAATGACTTCTGTGACTCTCTTCCCTACGACATTTTTCAATCCCGTCAGCGTTTCGAATGCGTGATTGACCGAAAGATAGGTGAAGTCCTGCGGTTTTCCATTCTCAAAGATCATCTTACAGTAAGCAAAGCCCTCGATCATGTTCTCGAATAACTCGCGGTACCGTTTCTCGCTCCTTCGTAGCGTCTCTCCCGCCCGCTTATGTTCCGTGATATCGGTAAGGAACGAGTAATAATAAAGTGGTTTTCCTTCCGCATCCTTCACCAGGTGCACGAGCAGTTCGATAGGCACGCGCGTGCCGTCCTTGCGCATATATTCCTTCTCATACCGCACAGGCAGGCCGGTACGGTTCAACTCGTCCAGCTTCTGCCGTTCGACCTCAAGCCATTCAGGGGGAGTAAGCCTCGTTGCCCAGTCGATGGATCGTAGTTCCTCGTCGCTATAGCCGGTGAGCTGCTCGAATGCCTTATTAGTCAGCCCCAGACGCCCATCGGGATATCCCACGCCAAAGGCCTGCGACGAGGCTGCAAGAATGTTTGCCAGGAACTCATTCTGCTTCTGGCCCTTGGAAACCTCACCCGCAAGCCGCATCGCTTTTAGAGTGTTGGAGCACTGGGCGGCGAGCCACTCAATCAGCCTGAAGTGCTCCACGGTCCACTGGTGCCTCCTGTTGCTGTAAATGCTTACTGTCCCGATCGGCCTGCCGCTGACGTGCAGCGGCGAAGAGAGTACCGCGCCAAATCGCTGATGTCCGGGGACACTCAGGATGTTCAAGTCCGGCCGAAGCGAGGTGTCCTCCAAGGACGCTGTGCGGTCCTGCTGGATCACGATCTCGGCAAACGAACCCTTAGCTGGCCAACAGCGAGGAACGTCAGCGCCCTCGAATCCCGCATAAGCCAGGATGCACAACTCGTCGTCATGCGCTTCACAAACCGCAGCGCCGATGACGGGCGGGCCGATCATCTCCAGGGCGGCATGGCAGATCTTCTCCATCACTTCTCGTTCGCCGATCGGCAAGCGGGCGAAATCCAGCAGCGTCTGAAGCGTCTTCTCCCGCTGGCCCAGTTCAGCATTCAGCGCCTGAATTTCCTCCGACTGAGTCTGCAACTCCTCGTTTTGCTCGGACAACTCCTCGGACTGTAGCGTCAGTTCCTCCGATTGCCGCGAGAGCTCTTCGTTCTGCTGGGCCAGTTCCTCCGACTGTTGCCGAAGCGATTCCTCGGCGAGTTTCTGCCGGGTGATGTCGGTGCTGACCTCCAAAATGGCCAGGGGCTTGCCATGCTCGTCGCGGCGCAGCGCCCATAGGATCGCCACAGACAGTTGGGTACCGTCTCTGCCACATCGAGTCACTTCCCCTTCCCAGTGGCCTTTCTCCAGCAGTTCGCTCTGAATCTTTTTCTGAGGCTCAGCAAAATGCGTCTGGAGCAATTCGTAAGTGAGTTGGCCTTGGGCCTCCTGGGCGTCGTAGCCGTACAATCGACTGTTGCCCTCGCTCCAGCGGACAATGCGGTGATCCAGGTCGAGGGCCATGAGATTGCCCATATTCAGGAGAGCGAGTTCCTTCTCCCGCGTGACACTGATGGTCTCAGTCCGCCGGGCACGCTGCAGACGCTCGGCCAGGGCACTCAGGAAGATGCCCGTGCCGGCAAAAATGCCCAGTGAGACGGCGTCATTTGCCGAGGCGATGCTGAGCGATCCGACCGGTTCGATGAACCAGTAATCAGCCGCCAGGACCGACAGAAAGGTAGCCACGACTCCCGGTCCGCCCCCGGCGATGGTTGCCACCAGGAGAACCGCCGGATACCACGTAAGGAAGATCGGCATGGGCCCAAAGGACCGCACCAACCATGATCGCAGCCCCGTGGCCAGCGCAACCGCCGCCACGGCAAATGTATATTGGGCGGCGATTCGGACCCATCTCCTGCCGGAGTCCTTGGACACCGGGCTGCGGTCCGCCAGCCTCATCGTGTTTGTGACGATGACCGCGGCGATCCCCAGGACCGCCAGGGACAAAAGCACGCTAAAACCTAACGTCAGCACGCTTCGCCGGGCGACTGCGCCGGCAGCGTGATTCCGCGCTTCCAGCAACTCCCTCTCCCGGGATTCCATCTGATCCATGAGCACCCTGATCTCGTCCATGATCCTCTTGCCGCGGTCGCTGCGAATGACCGGCAAGGCCGCCTTCATGCCCCCCTCCCTGCGAAGCTTGATGGTGTCCTGCAACACATCGAGTTTGTCGTGGGAAAGCTTCAGAAGTTGCTGGAGGCTTTTCTGCTGTTCGGGATTGTCCCGGGTCAAGGATGCCACCGCCTCAATGTCCTTCAGGATCTCTCTGGTGGCTGCGTTGTAGGGCTCCAGGTAAGGGTCCTCGCCGGTCAGAACAAAGCCCCGCTGCCCTGTTTCGGCATCCTTGAGCACCGATAGCACGTGCTCCAGGTTCTCTATCACCTCGTGGGTATGAATCACCAGACGGTTCGTTTCGGTCACGCGCTGGATTTCCAGGTAGCTTTGGATGCCCACAACGCCGATGATCAGCAGCCCAAGGACAAATACGACGGTGATCTTCATGCCCAGCTTCATATGAGCGTCTCCGGGGTTCTTGGATAACTATGACTTGTCCAGTCCGGTTGAAGCCCGAAAGTTCGGCCGCCTTCGCGGGAACAAGCGCGGTATATACACCTTCTCACAGAGCTCAAAGGCACCTCCATTGGCGGCCGCTCTGCCCTGCCCACCATCAGCACGCCCTCGGGCGCCAGGGCCGAAGCCAAGCCCCGCCACAGGGACGACGCCACCTCGGCCTTGAGGTAAATGGCCATATTTCTCCACAGGATCATGTCCCACGGGCCTTCCTCGATGCCCCGGGAAAGGTCCGCAACCTTCCAGTGGACGTGTCGGCGGAGCGGCTCCATCGGCTGCCAGAAGCTTCCGGCCTCGTTGAAGTACGTGCGACGATCCGATGGTTCGATCTTCTGCAACTCACCGGAATTATACAATGCCGCCCGCGCGTGTTCAATGGCGACGAGGCGGCAGTCGCTACCCAGAAGGAAACTGCCCTCCAGCAGGCCGACTTGCTCCAGCAGGATTGCCAGGCTGTAAAGCTCCGCCCCATTGGAACAGCCGGCACTCCAGACCCGCAATGGCTGGCGGGGAGAGGCCAGTTCCGGCAGGATCTCGGTCCGCAACGCTTCAAAGACCGAGGGATCGCGAAAGAACTCGGTAACGCCTATGAGCAGCGCACCGATCGCCGTCGGTAGAAGGTCAGGCCGCTGCTCCAGCATCTGACGCGCATGCATCTTGGTGTCGGCGTGTAATGCCCGCAGACAGGCGGAAAGGCGCCGTTGTAGTGCTTCGCCGCGATAGCTCTCTACGGATAGGCCGGCACGCTGGAAAACCCACGAAATAAATGGATCCGGTCGTTCAGACTGATGCGCCGGGGCATGCCTGGCTCGTGGAGAGAGCGATTTGGTCCGTTCGGAAAGGCGGGGCACCGTAATCGCCGGTCGGCCGACGAACCTCACGTGCCGTAATGCATCTACCTTGGAAACAGACTGAAACATCTAGCTCAAATCCCCTCGTTCGCCGTGTTATATGAGGTGCCCGCGGCGGCGGGCATATCGCCGGTCCTCACTGTCATGACCTCGATGAGGTCGCCCTGTCCCTTGGCGCTTGGATCCTTGGCCGGAGAGTGAACCGGAAGGTCGAGCGCCCACGCCAAGCTTCGATTCCGCTGCAATCCGAGTGCTGTGGCTTGAACGATCTTCTTGCAGATAGCCAGGCCGACGATTGCACCCCCGATTCAGAAAATCGGAACGGCTTCTGTCTGAAAAATATTTTCAGACAGGGTTTGTCAATTCTTCTTTGATATTTTAAACTGTTTCCTTGTAAATTATCGAGCGAGGACGGCGAGTCACCTGATCGCCCTCTCGGTCGCTTGTCCCCCTATTTCATATCAAGCCCGAAACCATTATCCTTAACGAAAAAGACAGACTCCTCTTTTTCCTCTCTGCCTCCGATCTTGATTCCAGCCCGAGGGCGCGTCCAAGTAAATTTTACCGCATTCGACATCAGATGGCAAAGACTTACTTCACCATCAATGGGTCTCCGTATACAGCAGGTAGTTCACCGATTTTCCATGCGATATCCTCCCGTTCAGTTCGGTACGCATTTCCTTGACGACTTTCCTTGCGAGAGCGGTCAAGCTTACCTTGTCATCAGTATCTCGGCAAGTCCGATGCGTGAGAGGCGAGCAGATCATCAATGAGGATGCCCTTCCCGGCGTCATGGGACGACCGATCGTCGATATCGCTCAGGAGAACCTCGGGCCCGAACACCGATGCGCAGGACAAACATTGTGAGGTTTATTCGACCTGGAAGTATCGTGGTTCAAAGGCGGGGATAAAAGGCATACATAATATTCAACTCATAGAGTGTAACGGTGAGATAGATGATGATAGCAAATGCCACGGAAACCTTCGTGATGGGACTATTTTTGCAAAGGCAGAAGATAAGGACCGCTACCGCCGCAATAAGGAATTTCACCGCAAAAAATATTGTGGTGCTGTGCTCTAAATAGAACGCCATAATGGGATTGGCCTCAACTACGATGTTTTTTTCCGTGAGGGCGATAGTGAAATAGCTATCGGCCACGGTAAGCAATAAGAGAAAAAGAAGTGTTATGAAGAGCCGGCTACTGTAGACGTCTATGAAAATGTGTTGCCTCCGGTCCTCCCTTCTCCTGATAATTCTGCGTCGTCCGCCGGCACAGGTATACTTGCTGAGAACAGGCGTTGGCTGTCTCCGCCTGTCTGGACCAGTTCTTTTCTTCTCCTCTGCGGATTCATGCATTGCACACCCTCCGTGCATCCCTGGAACAGCTCTGAAATACGCCACCGATAATAAAGCAAGTTATATGCCAAATACTCAACTTTTCCCTTTTCCATTCGATTCTCAAGTAATCTCCGATTATGGGCAACGGATTTTGAGAACAAGAAAAAGCGCCCGGGCATTACAACACATGGAGACGGACGTCTCAGCCATAAAAGGGTGAGACATCCTATTATTTCGCCGTCCTCCCTGAGAGGGATGTTGTCAAACGAGGATCGAAAGGAAACAGTTACCCGTAACAGTGATTCCATCGGAGTCACTTGAAATTATTGTCCTGAAATCCTGACGGAGAAGACGGAGGAGATGAAAAAGGTTTTCAAAAGGAAAAGAGCTCCGGCCACCTCTTCTCATTCAAGATGGCATCAGTCAGCACAGCCAGAGTCTCTGAGCATCCTGTCTCTTTTCTTTCCCGCTTCCCTCACGGAGCCGCTATGCCTGTCGATGGGCCTGTGATTGGAGGGGTGGCTGAAATCTCTTTTCCATGGAAGGTCCCGCAGAAGCAAGCCCCGTTTCGTCTATCGGATCGACGGCGCATAAAATGAGAAGGCCCGGCATTTCTGCCGAGCCCTCTTTTTCTTAATCCGGCAGCGACCTACTTTCCCAAGACCTCGCGGTCAGAGTATCATCGGCCCTGGAGGGCTTAACTTCCGTGTTCGGAATGGGAACGGGTGAACACCTCCGGAATCGCCACCGGAAACCATAATCCAAGAGAAAAATAATAGCATTTCTAAAGAACAAAATGCAAATGTTCCTTGACAACAGGAGGGAAGATAAATAAGGGTCAAGCCGCACGGTCTATTAGTACTGGTCAGCTGAATGCATTACTGCACGTACACTTCCAGCCTATCAACGTGGTAGTCTACCACAGACCTTCA
>JBEKCV010000061.1:0-23548 GCA_050014695.1 Thermodesulfovibrionales bacterium | reverse complement strand
TGTCAGGAAACTTAGTGCTTCAGGTTACCCTTGACACCTCCCTCAAGCTATGTGGGTGAACTACCGAATTCCCACCACCGGACTTGAACCAGCAAGTCATACGTTTTACACGGCATACCCGACTATTCGATAGATATGCCGAATTGAAACCATAGCAGAGTTCCCGAAAGAAATGTGGATTAACGCGAGTGAGCTAAGAGGCGCGGCTATGCCGTATCCGTCTTGAGCGATTCGTTAGACGTTTTTTCGCTACGTTGATTGATTGAAATCAATGTTTTGAATCCTAGAGCGGTCAATTTATAATGTTCATGTCGCTTCCATCCGCCTATTAACATACCCAGCATGGCACCACCGAGTATTAGTGACAATATAATTTCAACATTCAATGCCATTTCCATCTGTGTTAATTCGATACGGGCATCTATATATTTACCCACAATATCTGTTTCGAGATTTTTACCTTTCAAAATATATGCTGCCGTATTTTTATCATGCACCGCATGTGCTAAAGTGACAAAATGGCAACTCATCCCTATCATGAAAATTGCGATCAACAAAAAGTACCATCTAAACCATAGCCATAATTTGGCTTTTTTCTCATAACGTTTAATATGCTTTGAAATCGATTTAATGTCTTCTGGTGTGAGTTCGCTATTCATTTATCATCTAAATATCCATTATTATTATTAATTAGCTTCTCGTTATCTTACAGAAAGCCGCATGATTTGACAATGCTTTTCGGCCTTCTCCCTGAGTCTGGAATCCGTTTCCTAAATAGTTTGCCCGTCAACTATTTCCAGTAGAATGTGACACTTTTGACAAATAAGTGGGGGTGCGGACTACAGGAAGAAAGTGACCACAATGGTTACACGTTGCGCCCTTGAAGGCGACGTTATGCTGTTTTTCTCACTCGATATTTGTTCCCTAAAGTACCGCCTAGCCAAGTCGCAAGCGGTATGATTATCAGATACGCAATGAATGTCGTCATCATTATTTGCATTAATACGTTAGTGGCTTGTGCGGGTAAGGTGTAGTAATGAAGCAGATACTCAATGTTACCAGTAACTGTGTCATGCAGCGGGGGCACTACGAACGCAAGAATGAACACAAGAAGCCAGATCTTTTTCTTGCCTACCGCTCTCGCTAAGAGAAAGGTAAAAGAAAAAACAATAATCACATCAGTAATCAAAAGAACTATGAAAGCAGTAGATGATAGTAGACTGGGATTCAAATGAAATATTGATCTTATATATTTGGCAGCTGGCTGTATAAAATTGGATGTTCGCCACATGAATAAGTAATCGCCAGATAGCCAGCATAGATAGCCGCAAATAAGCCAGAGCAAAGCGATCAAGTAATATTTAGTAACCAAGTTTTTTGGATTCGATCAAGTCGGGCCGACATTGTGGCTCAGCCTCGGCTGGTAGTTCATGCACAAGAGGGATGCTGCAATCACTACAGGTAACGAAACCTTCTCTGTACTCTGATCTGCATTTGGGACAAAACACTTGAGGCTTTCCTCCCCTCCCGATGATTTCGGCAATAGATTGCCGGTCGTACTACGCATAATTATAACATAAGCTGATGGTAGGAGGAAGAAGGTGCAACATCTCATAAGTCGGGTTATCATTTTTTCTTTCTTTGCCGAAGGCGGAACACTGTGTTCTGAAATGGAGTGCCAAATTGGCCGCTCAAAAATGTGCTTTGCGAGTTTATACCATAGCCCAGTATCAAAAGAAGTGCCGCAGGAAAAGCAATCACAAAGAAACTGGTTTGCATTATTAAGTCATACAATGCTGAATTTCTAATGTGTCCAGCAGGAAGCGTGGCCATTATCCTGTCATACTTACCTATGAAATCGGGCACTTCAATGATGACAACTAATATCCAGAAGCCAATGAGAAGGCGCCGCACCCACTTTAAAAAAAGAGGATTCACGTCGCCAAGAAAAAATGTCTTTAGTTTTTTGTGGTGATTCAAGAACGCCAATGGCTTCAAGTAGATATTCGTAAGCGAGCGCTTTACGAACCTGTTGTCCCTCTCCATGTCAAGACTATAACATACCTTGCTCGACTTGGAAAGAGACTAGACCCGTCAAATGATGAGGATTCTAACGACAGGCATCGTGGTCTTCATACTACCGATTATTGAAATAGAGCTGCAGCTCTTGTCAACTTTCCTCGACGCCTGAGTACAGTAAGAACACGATCCTATGTCTTTTTCCCTTTCTTCTCCAAAACCCAGCAAACAATATACACTGCCATGGGTACTATCAACCAAAGCACTTCATACGCATCAGTGAAAGCAGAACGCTGAATGTATATTCCGGCGCATTCCGGCCATCTGTCCCGGGCTCCGGTCACTGATGTGATATTTCGGTGAGTTTCTTTCGCCCCGAACCACTCACGAAGATGTACTTCCTGAAGTCCGCACCTTTCGACTATGGTATAATTATGCACAGTACTATTGGCAATCTGTTACCGAAATCCTTGTGAGGGGAGGGCAATCTTAGGTGTTTTGTCCTAAGTGCAAGTCCGAATATAGGCCCGGATTTACTATCTGCAGCGATTGTCATGTTGAACTCGTTCCTGAGCTATCCCAAGAGGTTCCAACTGAGCCGGAAGACAACTTCATTGAATATGAAGAAGTACTGTCCACTTTTCATCCAGCGGACATAGCCTTTATAAAATCTATGTTGGATCGTGAGGACATTACTTATTTCTTTCAGGGTGAACAATCTACCAATGAAATGCCGTTTCTATCCGCACGTTTGATGGTTGAGAAGGGGCAAGTCGAAAGAGTGGCAGAACTGCTTAAAGACGCCAGCTTGTCAATAATAGGCATTAATTCTACAAATAAAGAAGGTACGGGTGTAAAGGATGAGATACTTGTAGAACTTAGGAGGACAAACAAACTATTAGCGGTTGGTGTTTTTTCACTGGTTTTTTTGTTCCTCGTTTCAATTCTACAAGTCTGGATTTCTTACACAACTTACAAACCATCTTCCAGTTATAAAATCTCTGATTCAAGACAATCGAACATAGAATTTCAACATCAGGCAGTTGACTTATTGGATAAGGGAAAATACGATGATGTGGTTAAACTTGCAGGCGATCTGATATCCCAAAAACCGAGAAATGCTAACGCTTATTACTACTTAGCAATCGCGAACTATTTCCAGGGACACTATCAAGATACCATCGACAATATGAAAAAAGCAGCTGATTTAGCGCCAAGTTGGAAACCAGAGACTACCGGTAGATATATTCAAAAAGCCCAAGACGCCCTCAAGACCGGCGGCCGGCCGACCATCCAGTAGCGCCGCTTATATTGGGCGATTGGGCGGTTCTGCTTACTTCGGGCCGAAAGACGCAAGCGGAAATCCCGGCGGCACCGAGGCGAGTGTCCTTCCTGCACCTGACACTCGGAAGGTTTGCTATAATCGTGTGTAGTTCAAACGGGAATACATATCTAATGGGCCGTATAATTCTGTTCATATTTAGGGTATTTGAAAGAGTCTCCTGGATGTTTTAGATGGGGGAATCCCTCTCTAAGATAAAATCAATGTGCCTTCTCGATTATGCGAATTACTTGGAGAAAGGAAACGAAATCGAAAAGGCAATAGCACATTACAAAAAGGCAGTTCTGCTAGATCTAAGTAATCGTTATGCCCACGGTCGGCTTTCTGCAGTGCTTATATCGAAGAGACAATTTGAGGCTGCTTTGGACTATTGCAATCAAGCAATCATGATTAAGCTTGAAAAGAAAAACAAGAAAACCCTTGGGCTTGGTGCCAGCACTGCTGACGGAAATCAAGTTAATGCTAATTATTTACAGAATGATTATGCTGGGGGAAGGGGCATCTGCAAAGATCAGATAAATATTTCAGTGTCTTCCTTGTACTCAACACCTGTGATATACTGACTACGGATGTAGAGTACAACTGAAAATCATCGACTAAACTCACTTGAGGGAGGATGATGGGCTTATTCAGAAAGCTAACGGATAGTTCTTTCAAAAAAGGTAAGGATGGAAATATGCTTTTTTATCCTTGGGGCATTTTCGGGAAAGGTTACATCTTAAAGAATAAGGATCAAGAAGAGAACATCAGACGATTTGTTGTTCGATACTATGTTGGTTTTCTTATTCCCCTATTTCTGATCGGTCTAACTGTTGGTTGGGGCTTTGGTTTTATTCTTTTGCCTTTTGCATTACTCATCTGGATAAGAAGAGCAAAGGTCTTTACCAGTGGTCTAATGGCTTCAAGTGAGAAACTTACAATTAAGGAGAATTTAAGGAAATTCGGCGGGGGAGACTCTTGATAATAAAGATTTGGAGACTACGTCTAACTTCTTCCTGTACTCCTTGCGTGTGGTATACTGATCAACAGTGTGAGGTACCAATGGTATTCAATGCGATTGTGCGTCCGACTGGCAGGTGAATGAGAACTGCAACACTAAAGAAGATAGGTGTTGTAAATCTAGTAGCCCTCTGTATTTTTTTAGCTTCGTGCTTTGTTTATGATTTTCTTTATAGAAGATATTTTCCCTATCAGTATATGAAGTGTTTAATGGGGAATTATTTCTTCCAATTTGCAATGCCGCTGATAATATTCATCATTAACTGGAGGACGCTGAAGAATAACAACATATATATGCGACTGCTCATAAGTTTCGTCTGCATGCTAACAATCACCATAATTTTTTTCTACTTGATCACAACACTGAATATAGATAGGCCATTCGATATTGGGAGCCCATTCCTAGCGCTGTGATATCCAAGTGGTCCTTCCTGAATTGCTCAGCAGTGATATACTGACCACCGGTGAAGGGTTAAACAGGAATCCATGATTTCAAATCATCTTGAACAGCAGTGGAATAGACTTAAATTGATCCTCTCGACGATGGGAGTAGCTCTCTCTTTCACATTGCCATTACTCGGGTGGTTTCTTTTTTTTACTCTATCATCCAGAGATCCCATATGGGCGCATTTACTTTATTTCTGCTGGTTGCTTCTGCCCGATTCTGTTCTTCTTGCGACGACAATAATGTACATCAAATATTTTCGGCAAAATGCCGAAATAATTACGCATAATAAAAAGGAATGTGCCTTTTATGTGGGAATGGTTTTCTTAACACAGGTAATTGTAGCTGTGAACGTTTCTCAGAAAGTTTATGGTCTTCAGACATTGCGGTATTGGGCTCAAAGGCTTGGATACTGAATAATGACATTCGTTGCTCCTAATCTCTTTCGGAACCCGGCAAGAGTTTCCATCGTTTCAGTTCTCTTCTCAAGAACTTTCCCTTATGCTATGATCCCGCCGTTTATTTGCGAAAGAAAGAAATCGTCTAGAGTGGCTCGGCCTACGCGTAATACGGGAAGGCCTGATGGTGGATGCTGTCGACGCCTCAGTTGCGTCAGTTTGCGTGTTATACCCCGCACTTTACCGGCGATGGCCTGCTCCACCGAGGTTCGATCATTTTTTGGAGTCCTTCCTCCTGTAATCTTTCTTTTCTGGGACTTGTCATCGTCTATAGCTTACGACCGGAAATCAATGCTTTTTCAGCTCAAGTTCCTCTTGACTCAGAAACCTCTGGAAGGGTATAACAAATGTGCTATTGGGGGGCTGCGTGTTAGACAGAAAACTCGATAACATCACAAAAGTAATATTAGCCAATCATGATCGTACAATAAATCAAGCAGTTACGCCGAGAGTGATGTCTGGGGCAGATTGCGAAGAATGGAAAGTTCCGGAGATATCAAGAAACTCTCTAATAACTGGTTCTGTCTGAAGATAAATAATAATGAAAATTAAATTACCAAACATTAAACTCAAGAGGACAGTACCAGATTATCTCAAAGATAGAGACAATTTAACAAAAAAAGAGTTCGCTAAAAAGTATTTTGGAGATGATAAACTACTTGAAACGATAGCGATTGAATTTAAGGAACATCTTGAGAAAATGTATAATCTTGATCTATCGGGACTTCACCCCGACGATCGTCTTTGTGATGTTATTGGCGCACCAATAGAAAAAGATGAAATACTTGATGGATATGACACAGTTGCATCAAGGGTTAAGAAAACATTGAATCTTTATATTGATTGCAAACCATTTGAGAAATATTTGAAGTACTCGAAATGGGACAAGACTGCAATCAGATATAGGTCTTTTGGTAGTCTCGTAAGAGAAATTGCGAAATACAAAAAATGATTAAAGCGGAATGGCGACAGAACACGTAAATCAACCCGAGGCAGAATAGCGTCGGTGGGTTTTCGCAGGCCGCTTGCCTGCGCGGGTTATTTTTTTCGTTATTATTCTGTATTACTCCACATTTCTGTCGGAAGTCCTCTATCGTTGCAATTCGGCATAACTCTCGGCTTGTCGGTGGAGTTCACAAAATAATCGTGCCTGTTACGGTCCCAAACATGCTCTGCGATGTCCTTCCTGTACTCCGCGCTGAGGGAATCAGGTGAAAGACCATGAAGTACTATCGAAAATCAACACCGGACAAAGTTCTAATGATATACGAACTTCGCCTTTAGTCCTTAGCAATTTTCTCCGTCCTTTGATCGTCCGTTTTTGCTATATCTCTGGAAGAGGGTATCAAGCGAAAACTGAAGGCTTGAAGAACTTGGTTATGAGTCCGGTTTCTTGCCGCCGCTCGTGACGTAGATGATTTTACCTTCTATATTGTCTATCGTAGTTTCAATAGCTTTTTTCCTGGAAATAATCTCGACCTTGTAAGTTAGCCCGTTTACTTCGAGAACCTTGCATATGAGGCTTCTAGATCCCTCATAGTTCTTGATAACGATTAGGTCGTTGTTCCTTATCGTAAAGAAATTTGGCTGATAGAAGACTGCCGCCCCTTTTTGGATGTAGGGTTCAGCCGAGGAATTTGGAAGCGTTTTAATCATAATAACGTTGGTTCTTAGAAAGATAATAATGGCCAGAGTCGCGATGAATGTTATCACTATGGACGGCACTTTCCTTTGTTTCCCCGCAAAAATCTCAATGACTGCTGCTATGAGCCAAAATGCAAGGATATAGAGGTCGAATTTGCCCTTAATGAGCAAATTCAACAGTGAGATTCCTATCCCTATCATTGCAATCATCAAAGGTGACATTGATGGTATTCTCATATCTTCCTCATAATATTATTTCTTAGGCCGCATGCGGTCTTTTGATGAATTATAGGGAGAAATAAGGGGGGAGTCAAGGAAAGTTGCAAACCATCGCACTATGCCGTCCTCTTGACCCGCGATCATCGATCCGGGGCCTTTCGGGCTGTGGTGATGAGATCTTCCCAACATAAATATGGAGTGTCATGTCCTGAACTCGACACCCTTGAAACCTGATATAATGGTTCGTAGTACAACCAGCAATGAATAGGGGGGTAAACCGTTCCGGGAGGACAATCTTATATGTTTTGCTCCAAGTGCAAGTCCGAATATAGGGCCGGGCGTTTATGTGGAGATAACCTAAAAAATGGAGGATAACCTTACACAAAGCAAGAGATCAAACATCATATTAGCGCCAATTCTAACTTTTTTATTGATTGGTCTCGGCCAGGTAGCGTGTGGAAAAATAAAGCGTGGAGTCACTCTATATATCCTTTCACAAATCTTATTTATAGTAGCAGCCTTTATCTGCATACAGCCTTTTCCTCCATTCAACATTATTGCTGCAGGACTCATTCTGATTTCGCTTTATTTGTTTGTGATTATTGATTCAATACTTATTGCTAAGAATCCAGACAACTCCCTTAAACTCAAACCCATAATCGGATATTCACTTCTCATTGCCATTTTAATAGTAAATTCCTCTCTTATTCATCCTGTGATCAGTAAAACAATTAAAGACAACTATGTTCAGGCGTTTAAAATATCTTCTGGCGGAATGGAACCCACACTTCTGATCGGTGATCAAATACTGGTCAACCAATTTCAATACAAATCTGAAGAGCCCAAGCGTGGCGACATTGTCATTTTTAAAAATTATCCAAAAGACCCCTCACGAAATTTCATACAGCGTATTATTGGCGTAGGCGGCGATATAATCGAGATCAAAGACAGGCAACTTTATATAAATAGCAATAAAGTAGAGGAACATTTCATACAACATTTAGGACCGGCAAAAGATCAAGCAGAAATGCTTGATAGGCTGATAGATTTTGGTCCAGTGACTGTTCCACAGGATTCTTTTTTTACGATGGGCGATAATCGAGATAGAAGCTATGATAGCCGCTTTTGGGGTTTTGTGAAAAGGTCAGAAATTAAAGGAAAGACAAGTTTAATTTATTGGTCTTGGGACAAGAATAAAGGTAAAGTTCGGTGGGAGAGGATTGGCAAAATTATAAATTGAACCATAACATTTCACTACAGCAAATCGCAGGATATGGCCCCCACTCTCGCTGAGTTCCATCGTTATGCGGATAGCTCTTGAGAATCCTCACTAGCCGCGATTTCCTGAAAGTGTTTAGTTGTCGGTGAAAGAAACAAAAAGCCTATGTAGAGTTTGGGGTGAAAAACGCAACAGGAAAAAAGATGGTGATATGCGCAATTCCTTCCTTGTACGCGAACCTGCTGGTTTTTTGACGAAGGTGAGATGTACAAGGCAGATTCCAGTCCAAGTCAGTTGTGCTCTCTCTTGCAACCTGCCACTGGATCTGGATTAAAGCACATCACAATGTCATCATTACGGGCGGCACCGGGATAGGAAAGAGCTATCTGGGCGAGGCATTCGCAGACAAGGCCTGCAGAGAAGGATTCACGGCTATCCGCTACGGGCAGGGTGAATTGTTCGAGGCATTAAATGTGGCTAATGGGATAGGTGCTCTCAGTAAATTCCGGCAGAAACTGGCAAAAACCGATCTCCTTGTCGTAGATGATTTGGTCCTCGTGCCTTTGTCCGAGGACCAAAGAAGAGATTTTCTCGATATTATGGAGGACCTCCACGGAATCAGGTCCACACTCTTTACCAGCCAGTACCCGATCACAACCTGGCATGCTCACATCGGGGATCCAACCATTGCTGACGCCATCCTTGACAGGATTGTGCACAACGCACATAAGATAAACCTTCAAGGGGACTCTATGAGGAAGCTTCTTCTCAATATAACGGACACGGAACCTGAGCCGTAACAGCGGGAGCGCCCTGCCCCGGCACACTCACAGCAGGGGGGTGGCCAGTTTGCATCGGAACGGGTGGCCAGATTCGCCGGAATCTCCATAAAGAGTCTTAAACAAACAAATTAAGCCTTTGAGGCCGGTGCTCAGCTTCCTGTGGTCGGATCTATCGAATGAAGACTTTTTTTATAGCTGGTCACATAATTGTAAGGGATGTCCTACTGGAAGGACGATTCGTCATCATCGTTTCTTTGTGACTATTTCCATTCGTACTCACCAGAATGATCTGGATCTTCGGACGTGTTTGTTCTTCAGGCGTCATTCTGCAACTTCGCAGCAGAATGACGCTTCTTCGAACTACGCACAGCTGAGAGACACGCGTTTTTTGCGAGTCGTTCTCGACTCGCAGGGTATGACCCTAGAAAACAGATAATCTTAAGTCGTGCCAACCATTCGCACTACCTGCCACATGGCCGATGGTTTTAGATCGAGGATCTGAGAAACTTCTGCGCAATTGGCGTAGCCACATTGTTCACATACTGATGGATTAACCACATCTCTACAGCATTGGAAGATTCTGTCTTTTGTGCCAATCTCGATTTGAGGAATAGGTCTTTTCCAATCATTGTTTCTCAAGGCTTTGTAGGCAGCTCGTGAAAGGACTATGGGATACCCCTCTTTCTTAAGTTGCCATATGTCGTCCAGAAGCCTTTTCCTTCCTTCAATCGAGACACCGTGTTTCTCCACGATTTCAGGCCAATGAGTCAAAAGATTGAAAGAAATCCCCTTGAAAAGCTTCGTATCAGTCACTTCCCTAACAAATCTTTGTACGTGTTGAACATTTGCTTTGCTAAACGTGATTGACGCAAAAATGCTCTTGGTCACGGCATTTCTGACATTATTGAGTACGCCATCATACGAATCGTTTCTGATCTGATCGTGTATATCTTTTGGGCCATCAACCGTAACGATATAATTACAGTTCTTTATGGATAAAGGCCTCGTCCCATTCGTAAAAATAAAGACTTCTAGAAATCCTATGTCGCGGGCGATGCGAACAAGCTCATTGAGGTCATGACCACCATCTTCCCAAATCATAGGTTCTCCACCTGTGAAATAAAGTGAACGATGACCACGGCGATAGGCGTCCAGTATTGTGCTCTTCGCTTGCTCGAATGAGAAGTGATAGCGTCCCGAGTTCTTGGTTTCACAATAGAAGCAGTTCAAATTGCACTTATCCGTTATGACCATACCAAAAAGATAAGGCAAATTTTGTCTGAGGATGATTGTCTTGAAGCCGTATCCTAGCCAACTGGCAACTTTGCTGACCATTAAAGAAACACCTCCTCAGGCCATGCCTCACGCCGGCAAGAGCCCCAGAGCCTATTGATGTAATTGAGGCTGTATTCATTCTGAAGGCGATGAATCCAATACGCACCTGGTTCTGTGACGTAATAGCCGCCATTCTTTTTCTCTATCATGCCAGCCATTTCAAATGGTTTTAATACATTTGAGAAAACCGAATCGAGAGTGAACGCATTTCCAAAGAGATCCTGAAAATCGTTATCTAATATCTTCAATTCATAAACTCTCCAGTATAACCAGTAAGCCATTTCGAGACGCCTATCAACCGGCATGGAGAGCACAATCGGCCTCTTTTCGGGCAACGATGCCGCATATGCACGAACATCAAAAGTATTTACGTAAAAATCCGTTCCGGTCATCGATGCGGCACTGGGTCCAAAACCGACATAATGGTGCCGCGTTATTGAGCTGAATTTCTTCTTTGCCGGTTTAAGCCAACTCCAGACCGCGCATCGGTCATAACCTGACTGCTTTGCATAGGCCTGAGTAAGATCGAGCATGGATCTGATTACACGACTATCGGGCCTTTTGACTTGTCGTATTCGCTGCGATTGCCCCAGGTCAGAATAGGGGAAAGAGAAGAGTGGATAGGTACTGATCTGATCGACACCTTCTGCGATGACTGTCCTAAGATCGTTTTCCCAATCTTTGAGTGTTTGCCCTGGCAGAGCAAACATTAAGTCCGCATTGACCGAATCAAAGCCGATTTCTACTGCCCTTCTAAGAGCGTCAACTGCAGTTTTACCATCGTGATTCCTGCCGATATTATTTAACATATTGTCCGAGGTCGATTCAACGCCTACGGACAACATAGTGACGCCTAGACTTTTTAGAGATTGAAGACACTCCATATCCATATTGCTGGGGTGCAGCTCAATACAGATATCACAAGATAATGAAAATGCGCTTTTCAGATGATCCAAGATTCGGAGCAATCCGTTCAAATTGACGGTGGGCGTCCCACCACCGACATATAGCGAGACAAATTCACAATGGTTCAAAGACTGTCTGGTTAATTCAATTTCTGCATGTATCGCCCGTTCATACTCTTGAAACAATGTCTCGTCATATTCAATCCGGTTGTAAGGACAAAAAGAGCAGAGGTTCTTACAGAATGGTACGTGCAGATAAAGCCCTGTACGTTTGAGATTGTAAGGTAATGCTGGTTGAATATGGCGCATGTGGAATCGGCTCCATTGCCCAGTAACGATTTTTTGAACTAACGGCTTCCAGATGAATTTAGCAGGCAGCATATCTTCCTTTCTATGTTGACGATATATAATCGTAGCCTTAATGAGCTTCTGTCCTAGTCATTTCGCAGATACATATTTACACCGGCGGTCTCTCGTGCGTGCGGTATAGCGAACAGAAGCTAAGTCCTGCACTGTGGCTGCCCGCAGCCAGCGTGATAGCCATGGCTGTTGGCTCTGACGAATGGTTGGGGCTTTTCGTATCAAAGATCGTCACTAGCCGTTCGTCTCTTAGGATGCTGGTTGTGGTGACGGTCCTTCGTTCCCATGGTATAAATCCGAAAAACCAGATGCGCCAAAAACCAATTGGCGAATCTGGTTTTTCCGAGAAAAGCTCTCGAAACGTTTGAATACGTCCGACCTCTCGACCGATCGCCTCACTGTAGACATCGTGGACGAATTTCGAACAGTAGAGACCGGGCGAATCATAGTTGAACCCCAATGTGTATCGCCTACCGATGCGTGCTTCTGCAGACTTTCTCAATGATGACTTTTCGTCATTTGTGAGGCCCTCGCGGTACCTTCTAATCAAGAAACGACCGTTTTCTGAGCGACGTATGAACTTGCTTAGAGGAGAGAACTTAGCAAACGGGAATGCGCTCTCGGCAACTGACCAGTCTCCGCTTTGATTACGAAAGAGAATTCCAACGTGCGACTCCCAACTGCCTGATGTAGCCGCGACTCGCCGGTATAAGAAGTTGGAGACTCGAATGAATATGATATCGCCATCCTTGAGAATAGGCTCGACTTCACTTAATATCCTATCCGGTTCTTGTTTCTGCTCTGTTCCACAGATCGAGGCAGGAGTGTGGACCACTTTGATCCCTTCCCCCGATGTATCTTTGATATTAGCCTTGAAACGGTCGAGTTGTTCTCGCATATTGATGGTGGGACTGTCTGCCGCCTGTTCGGTTTTTGAAGGATAAAGATAATCGACGACACTGCTTGAATATCTTGCATCTCGTCGATCGGTCACACAGCCGGATATAATGGCAACGAAGAAAAGTAAACAAAGAATCTGTCCGGCCTTTTGCTTAAGCGTGTTCATGATGCCTCCATTACTTACTTCGGATTCTTTACTGGGAACTTTAATGGTTTCTTTTGTCTGCTTATTAAACATTGCCTAAAATCCTGTCCTTGAACCTATGATAGAGATACGACGCGCAGACAAGAAGAATGCCCAGAATAATGAACGACACAATCCGGTAAGGCGTCCCCACATTGGCCATATCGAACAGGAATACCTTTATAAGCGTAAGAAGGAACAGCGCAAGTGATATCTTTCTCACAAGCGGACTTTTGCCGGTAAACCCCTGTATCATAAGGGCGACCGAGAAGAGTGACCATAGCACCGATATGGCGGCAAAACGAGCTGAAGGCAGATATTCATGAAAAAAGGAGCTGGTTTCGATGTTCAGGATAATGAAGAGCAATAAGCCGAAAAGCGCGTCGTGAAGAATGTATTCACTGCGCACGTTCAAAGATGAAGACAAGATATCTATTGCTTTCTTTTTGAGCAGTAAGGAAGATATTTGTAGCAGCGACAGAAGCAGTGCAGCGGTTAGTGCTCTCTCAAAAAGCAGATCGCTGTATGAACCGGGCATGGCCCAGTTTGTGATACTGAAATGATACACAGCTGTGTAGTCGTGCAACAGGAACTTCCCTGCAGAGACCGCAAAGAGGAGATATGCCGTGACGCATAGACCTTTATCCTCCGACTCGTGGCCGAGCAGAAGAAGCACGAAGGAATAGACGGCCCACAAAATGCAAAGCGCCGCGGGTTGCGTGTAAGGGTAATAGTCATGAAAAAATGAAGATGTCTCCACAGTAAGACAGATAAATAAGAGGGTGCCGAAGAGAGCAGAAAACAACCGGGAATCATCCTTGCCGAAGACCGAGAAGGGGTCACCGTAAAAGCGGCTGAGCATGGCCGAGAACCTTTGTATTATCAGAAGCACAAAGCCTGCTGTGATAAGGCGTTCCGGAAGGAGGTAGGTGAAGGAGCCGGAAATGGATAACGTGGCAGGACTAAATCCGAAGACAACCGGATAATCGTACATCAGGAACTTTCCTACCGAAAGCCCGAGAAGGAGATAGGATCCTATAAGGAGCTGCTTCCTTTCAAGGCGCAGGCCGGCCCATAGCAGAGTGATTGCCTGCGCGGACCAGAAGATCGTGATCCAATGTTTCGAAAAGATAATGGGCACAGTGATGACAAGAAAAAGCGCGGCCTTTGCCGATAGCATCACGAATGTATCCTCGTCTTCCTCCCTTCTCTTGTAAATGTATGCCGCCATTAAGATAGAAACCAGCGCATAAGGAATCGTTATCACGCTCACCCATTCGAGAGGAAAATTCCGGCGTATCATGTAGTATCCTAAGGCGAACGCGATGAAAGAATTCAGGGCAGTTATGAGGAATGAGCCCTTGCTCGTCCCGTCTTTCCGCAAAGACCGGTACGCAAATGGGATGATGCTGTAAGTCAGATAGAAGATATTAAGAAAGATTATGGAGGGCCAGAATTTGGAATCTTGATAGTAGCTCCCAAACCATTCGGTAAAGAGCATATACGTGAAGGCAAAGCCCAGGTAATTGAGTAGGTCCCATCTCTTGTAAAAAGCTATGCCGAGAAGGCCTAAATTGAGGATTGAAATATAGGTCATAAGCGCGATCTGGTTGTCCTGCCCTGTGCTCAGCATCACTGGGGTGAAAAAGCCACCTACAAGTCCGAGGACTGCAAGCCATTTTGTATCGTGGATCACCGACAGTACGCATGCCAGGACAGTGATCATGGTCATAATGGAGAAGGACGGTATCTGGCCGAAAAGATGATAGATCTGAAATCCGGCGAAGGTCGAAAAATAAAGAGTTGCAAGCCCGCCTCCGATTACGTAGAGACCGAAGGTTTCAAATCTCTTTCTGAAACCGTTTCCGCCTGTGAGAAGGACTAACCCCCAAAGGTATGCCATAGTTACCCTGCCTACCGGTCCTATCCATCCTCTGTCAAAAGAGTACTTCAGAAAGTACCCTATACCAAAAACCATCGTGACTATTCCCACAATGAGCAGCCACTTCTGCCCCAGTCGTATCTCGAACCCTGAGCCGTCTTTCTTTTCTTTCAACAGCGGGGCGGACACTTTCTCATAGAAAACTCGGTCCTGCACTAGAGGTATGTCTTTGACCTCATCAGCTTCAGGTTCTGAAACTTTTTCCTCAAGAGGCCCGGAAGTAGTTTCCTGCAATTTTGGTTCAGGTTCAATTTCCTCTTCTGAAACCGCCAGCATTTGTAAATCATCGGCAAGGGCCTTTTCAAGGAGATCGATCTTCACGGAAATTTTTTGAATTCCCGGCCAGACAGTTGTTTTAAATGTTGAACGCAAGGTTTCAAGCTCCTGCCTGAGGTCATAATATACGGACAGCTTTGTCCTGATATCTTCAGGAAGGACATAGCCGCACGAATTGCATCGCTCGGACGAATCGGTTATCGTTTTCTTGCATCCCGGACATTTCATAATTTTCCCCCTCTCATTTGGGTTAGGGTTAAGCATTTTCAGAACCGAAAGCCTCTATCGCTATCTGCCTCAGTCTTTTGATATCGAGCTTACCGGTGCCAAGTACCGGCAATGATTCCACCTCGATATAATGATCTCGGTCCGGTTTCCACAGATTGGGAAGAGGGCTTTCCGCGAGTGTCTGATGGAAGGTCCCGGAATCTCCAGAACCTTTTGTGTAAAGTACCACAAGCTTCTCGCCCTTTCTCTCATCAGGTATGGAGGTAACCGCAACCATCTGGCCTTGCAGGTTCAACCTGGTAAGAATCTCTTCTTCTATCGTCATATGGGGGACCATCTCTCCCCCGATCTTACTGAATCGCGATAACCTGTCTGTGATGGTCAAAAACCCCCTTTCATCCAGGTTGCCGATGTCTCCCGTGCTGTACCATCCGTCGCGAACTGTGTCCGCCGTCTGATCGGGCCTGCCGAGATAACCGAGCATTACATTGGGTCCTTTGACCTCTATTAGACCCTGAAGACCTGCGGGCAGAGTTGCTCTTGTATTCGGGTCAACTATCTTCACAGCGACTCCGGGCAGCGGATGGCCCACGCTCCCTTCCCACGAGCCCTTCTGAAGCACTCCGTCGATTTCCACATCCGGGACGTTGAAGGTAACTACCGGGGACAATTCGGTGGCACCGTATCCTTCAAGCGGCCTGATGCCGAACTTCTGTTCGAACGCATCCGCGATCCGTTTTTTCAATTTCTCTGCTCCAGCGAACACTAGCCGGAGCGAGGCAAAATCATCGCGGTTCGCGCGATGGATATAGGCAAGCAGAAACGTAGGGGTCGCGAGAAGCAGGGTCGAACGGTGCTTCCTGACAACTTCCGCGATCTTTGCGCCTTCCATCGGGTTTGTGTGATATGCGGCTGAAAACCCGCTGAGCAGCGGAAGCCAGATGGTGCCTGTAAACCCAAGGGAATGGAAGAAAGGAAGCGCTGCGCATATGTTGTCCTTGTCCGACACGCGGAGCACCATCTGGAGCGCCTCAACATTAGAAAGGATGTTGTGGTGGGTGAGCATGACTCCTTTTGGTTCTCCTGTGCTTCCGGAAGAGAATATGATCGTTGCCACATCGTCGGGGCTAAAATTCGTTTTCCTTCCGAGAAGACCGCATGGGAAGAAGCGGGCCTTTAGCCACGCCTTCCTCTTTGAATTCTGTGAGATCCCGGCCAGCACGTCTTCAATATATACAGCGGTCCCTTCAGGTACGGGCAGGGTATGGAACTTTTCCATAAAGGCCCGCGAAGTGATTATCCGCTTTATATTACACTGAACAAGGGACGATTTAAATGCGTCTGCTGATGCGATGTAGCTGAGATTGACCGGTACCTTTCCGCACAAAATGACCGCCAGGTTCGCAAGCACGCCTCCTACTGAGGTGGGGAGAAGGATGCCGACATTCTCATCATCCTGTGCAAACTTGCTTATTTCTTCTGAAAAGGCCAAAGCGCCGGTAAGTGTTCGCCCATAGGTGAGTTCTTTGCCCAGGGTATCGGAAACAGCATTTTTCCTCCAGTGGCCGCGGGCTGTACTTATGAAGGTCTCTGCCAGTGATCTCCTAGTTGGCTTCAGCGAATCAAAATAATCACAGGAAAGTTCTGTGACCGCCTGCTTCATTTCGAAGGGACCGATTGTGGAAGTGAGGGGTTTCCCGAACAGAATCGTCACGGAATAAGGGAACGTTATAGGTAATCTCGAAACGAGCCTGCCGTGTGCATAGCTGAAGATGCTTCCCCATGCGCCACCGATGTATACGGGAATAACTGGATAGTCAGTGCCTTTCACAATCCTCTCGAACCCGGCCTTGAATTCTCCGATCATTCCGGTCCTTGTTATATGGCCTTCTGCAAAGATGCAGACCACGTATCCTTCGTCCAGTGCGGCGCGGGAATCCTGAAAGAACTTGACGAGCTGTCTTCGCGAGTCATCTGAGGAAACCGGGATTATCCTCATTAATCTGAACAGTGGGTTCAAGATGCGGTTGTCGTATATTTTTCTTTCCATGATGAAGCGGATGCGGCGCTGCTGACTCGCGCTAAGGAGCAAGGCATCGACCCAGGTTACATGGTTTGATATGAGCAGCGCTGGCCCGGTCAGTGGAATGTTTTCCTTCCCTATAATTTTTATCCTGTAACAGACCCTCGTGAGGACCACTATGATAAAGCGAACCAGGAAATCGGGAAGCGTTTTTACCGCGATCAAGGTCAGAACCATTGTTAGAAAGCCGAGTGCCGCGAAGCCCTGGCTTGCCGGAATTTTGAGAAATACAGTCAAGACATAGGTGAGTCCGGCTGCCAGCAATACCCCTGTCCAGTTCAGGAATACTGATGCTGCGAGGATCTCCCCTAGCCTCTCTTTTGGGCTTTTGAGCTGAATAAAAGCCTGCAGGGGTACGATAAACATTCCGGCGCCGAACCCCAATATGAAGAGCATCGCAAGTATCATAGACCATGAATGCGGTACGATTTGAAGTGCGAAACTTGATGCCATCAGCGTGATCGCTCCGAGCGGCACTAATCCAAATTCTACTCCGCGTCCCGAAAGCTTTCCCGCGATTAGCGATCCGGATCCGATTCCGACTGCCGTCATAAGGAAGAGATATCCACTTTTTTCCTGTGTAAGGCCGAGGACCTGCATTCCATAAGGAATAACATTCATCTGGGTAAAAGCGGCTAGAACCATGAAATATGCCGAACCGAGTACCGCAAGCATTAACTCTCGATCTTCCGCAATATAGCCGAGATTTTTCTTTGTTTCCTTTATGAACGGGATACCAAGACCTCTCTTTGGATTTGCGGGGGGCGTTCTCTCTATTCTTAGACTTGAGGAAAAGCCGGCAAGTGCGATCCCGATACAGAACAGCGATGACGTCGCATAATTCCCTTTTGTCAGTTCCGAAAGCAATGACGCAAAGGCCGTTCCGAGAATTATCGCTAGATAACTGAAAGATTCGATCAGGCCGTTGGCAAAAGATAACTGCTCTTTCTTGACAAGTTCGGGAATGATCCCGTATTTTGAAGGCGCAAATAATGCGCTGTGGGTGCCCATCATGAAGATAATCACGAAGAGGCCTGTCTCGCTCCCTGTAAAGAAAACGCAGGCGCCCATGACGGTGACTGCTACTTCAGCAATCTTGACAGCTATGATAATGCGCTGTTTGCTGATCCTGTCCGCGATAACGCCGGCAAATGGAGAGAAGAGCAAGAACGGCAGAACAAAGACCGCTCCGGCCTTCGCGGCCGCTATCCCTGCCGCCGCAGGGCCCTTCAGGCCAATTATGAAAAAGATAATGAGGAGCTTTAGGACATTGTCGTTGAATGCGCCGAGAAACTGGGTCGCGTTAAGCCAGATAAACGAGGCAGTCGTTTTTCCCTTGTTTTGGTCCGTTACTAGTTTGCCTGTGTCGTGTGCCATTTTCCCCAATCCCGGTTACCTATTATCCTTAGTCTTTGTCCAAACAATACGGATGCCCTTCCAAATACCGGTCGTGGTACTCCGAGGGCTTGTTTCAGGTTCACATCCTGGTCCCACGCATTTGAGACTTTCCGCAAAGTAAAGGCTTTTCTTAGGCCAAGTGTACTGACAAAATACAAAGGAGAAACTGCAGCCGTGCTGAGAATCGGCATGTCCGTGCCATAAAGAAGCCTGTCATGAATTTGTTTATGCCTCAGGACGCTTTTAAGGTGCACCACTTTATTGAGCTGCGTAAGGCTCGAGATGTCTGCATAAAGGTTAGAATATTCGGAAAACATCGGCAGTATCCTATCGAAGTTTCTTTGTCCACCGTTTTTTCCATTCGTCGCAACGTGAGCGGCGATTACGGTTACGCCCAGATCGAGTGGCAACCGCAGCCGTTCCGGATCGGAAAGAATATTTGTCGCTGTTGTGAAAGAATGCTCGTCTCCAGTGTGGGTAAGGAGCGGAAGGCCGAGTTCTCTCATGCGGTGATAGAAAGATGTCAACCGGTTGTCCGCCGGATCAATGTGCTGGACAGAAGGGAGCCATTTTATCAATGCAGCTTTTTCATCATACGCCTTTTGAAGCTCGTCGAGGGCATTCTTTCTGTATGGGTGTATGCTTGCTCCGAAATAGAGGTTGTCGTATTTCCGTACTTCCCGGCAGACGAATTCATTTGGCACATACAACTCGGTTTTAGAAAAGTCAGGTCTGCCTTTCTCATCCACTACACAGTCGAGAGCGAGGATGACCGCAGAATCCACCATCGAGGAAGATGACAGTTTTTCGGAGAGGCGTTGAATAACGAGCGCATCGCCACGCTCATGAACTTCCGCCTCGGTGACCCCGAATGCCTTAAGATATAGGCCGAATCTCCAGTTACGCAGCATGGCGGGTGAAATATAACAACCGCTCTGTCCCGCGCCTATCCCCGCTGCATGGCAATGGATATCGATGATTTCCGGATTTGCCGAAGTTTGGTTCTTTTCTTCCATACAATTCTAACCTGCAATGGCTATGCCAAGATCCCCACGATCCAAAAACTCGCGCAAATATAATAGTTTTCGTCACGTGCGGCCCTAGGTTTATTTATTACAATACGTTTTGATTGACATAATATGCATATCGATGTACATTGAATGTATGTCTAAGAGATCTCGTCTCGGAACTGCCGACAAGGACTTTTTCAGAAAAGTATCGGAGGCCGCCTTTGCCAATCCGTTTGGAAAAGATAGGACTGAACTCGATTTGAAAATAGCAGGACGTCCGCAAGGGTATCGAAGTGGCCTTTTGGAAGAGGTTTTGCAAAAGGTAGCGGCCCGTGTGCATGCGTTGGAATCTGAAGGGCTTGCCGATATCCGTAGTTATGAGGGCAACGATCTGGACTTGGCTCAGACCATTTTCCTTTTCGATATTTATCACCGCTATGTTGATGATTTCGATGGGCTTATTCGTGAACAGACAAGGTCCGGAGATTCTCCCTGCCGCATAAAGTTTGTTAACAACGCGTTATCAATGCTGGCGAAAAGAGGATTCAACCACGAAAGGTCCCTAAGATTATTTGCTATTTTTTATCAAATACGCAGGGCCTATTACTTTATAGACAGGGGACTAGTCGGACAAAGCCCCTCAATGATGACCTTAAGGATGCATCTCTGGAACAGTGTTTTTACCCACAATATGAAGTGGTATGACAGTTTCCTATGTGACAGAATGGAGGATTTTTCGACTCTGCTACTTGGGGAAACAGGTGTAGGCAAAGGCGCTGCTGCCGCAGCCATCGGACGCTCCGGTTTTATCCCCTTTGATCCCGATAAGGGCTGTTTCGCAGGAAGTTTCACCCGTAACTTCATTTCAATAAACCTATCGCAGTATCACGAAGCTCTTATAGAATCCGAACTCTTTGGACATAAAAAAGGCTCCTTTACCGGAGCTGTGGACAACCATGAAGGTCTGCTTAGCCGCTGCACGCCTAACGGTTCCATTTTCCTGGACGAGATCGGAGATGTGAGCACACAGATACAGATTAAGCTTCTTCAGGTTCTTCAGGAAAGGACTTTCAGTCCGGTGGGCAGTCATGAGAAGCTTCGTTTTAGCGGCAGGGTCATTGCGGCAACGAACAAGTCTATCGATGAACTGAGGCGAGAGAATAAATTCCGGGATGATTTCTTTTACAGGCTGTGTTCGGATGTCATATCGGTCCCTACGCTTCGTCAGAGAATACAGGAAGACGGGAGAGAATTGGATACCCTTTTGTCCTATCTGATTGGCCGAATGATTGAGCGTCCTGAAGATGAGCTGGTATCTATGGTGAGAAAGGCGCTTGACCGCGATATAGGCAAACAATATCACTGGCCTGGAAATGTCAGAGAACTCGAACAGGCAGTCAGAAGGATCCTGATAACTCGCAAGTATAAAGAAGATTCAAGGACCTACGCCCCGGATCTCAGAGAAAGACTGATAAAAGGTATCGATACCGGCACGCTCAACGCGAATGCCGTGGTCAGGTCATATTGCAAGTTGCTTTATCAACAATATCATACCTATGAAGAAGTCGCACGCCGCGCAGGACTTGATCGCCGGACTGTAAAGAAGCATATTCTGTTTGAACGAGAGGAGAGTGGTAATCCGTGATTTCGGATCACGTTTTCTTCGAAATGTGGCCTCACGGACTTTAGGAAGAACACGATCCTATATCCCTTTCTCTTTCTTCTCAAACACCCAGCAAACGATACACTTCGCTATGGGCACATCAACCAAAGCACTTCATAAGCATCAGTGTCTTTCCGTTCAGCCCAAAGTTCCAGATCAGTTGCAGTAATCCATTTCATTCATTTCGCCAGTGCTCAGTCTTCTCGATGTCAATCTCGCCTCTACTTCCTTTTATGTCCCCATCATGGACATATCCCAATAACGTGTCCAATAAAGCATATTTCATGGACACGATAATAAAACGTGTCCAAGTCATGGACATATTACCTTGAAAGCAAATTATAAAGCCTTACATTCAGATAGAGATTCTCTTTGCCCATTTTCTTGGCCCTGAGAATTCCTACCGTCTCTAATTCCTTCAAGTACTCTGCAGCAGTCTTTCTCTCTGCAATGCCGACATCCACAAGAAACTGCCCTTTAGTATATGGCTGATGAAAAAGCAACTCCACCAGTTCTTTTGAGTAGACCCTGGCCGGCAGATGCTCCTTTGCGAACTTCAGAGTCTTTTCGAGCAGTTCTCGTATGGCGATGATCTTATTCCTGGTGTGTGCGGCGGTTTGTTCCACTGCATCAAGCATGAAAAGAATCCATGGATCCCAATCCCTGCGTTCAGTGACGTTCCTGAGTAAGCGGTAATAGTCGTTCTTGTGTTCGATAATATACTTGCTGAGATACAAGACCGGGAAATCAAGGAGGTCCTTCAAAACAAGGTAGAGGATATTCAATATCCTGCCGGTCCTGCCATTGCCGTCAGTGAAAGGATGGATAGCTTCAAACTGAAAGTGAATGACAGCAAGTTTGATTAGAGGATCGGTAGGATCATCACCATGAATAAAGTCTTCCAAGTTTTTCAATTTGTCCCTAATTATAGATTCTCCCACGGGAGGCGTATAGACAACCTCTCCCGTAGCGGCATTTGCGATCGTCGTCCCAGGGACATTTCTGATTCCGGCCCGGTTCTCCTTGATGGTCTGATAAGTCTTGATGAAAAGGTTAGTAGTAAGGAGAGGTCTTTTCTGGAGCGTACGGTATCCCTCGGAAAGCGCCTCTCGATATCTAAGGACCTCTTTTGTCGCAGCATCCGTTTGTGCTGTCTTTGATGTTAGCGCCTTGAACAATGCATCCGTTGTAGTAATAATATTCTCTATCTCGGAGCTCGACTGTGCTTCCTGAAGGACAATTGTATTGATCAGCATCGCCGGGTTCGGAATTGTTCCGCCAAGTCCCTTTAATTCGGCCAAAGTCCGGCCTGCAGAAACAGCCTTTTTCAGGACGGCTTTTGTCTCTATATCTTCTTTTGGTGGAAGCAGTGGGAGTTCATTATATGGTTTGAGAGGATCAAATTTCACTCGCTCCTCTCAATTCTTATTAAGTCTTCTTTTTCCATAGTGTAAGCCTCGTGGTAAACAGGCTCGTCAACTCCGTTCTTCCTCTTTTATTAGAGTCAGCAGGTCATTTGGCTGGCAGTTGAAGTAAATTAGAAGTTTCTCGAGATCCTTCCTGCTGAAATTATAATTGTGGTTTGTCGCTATCCTTGACAATGTCAGGGCTTTGATGCCTGTCTCCTGCTGGACTACTTTAAAAGTGATCCGCCGTTTCTCTATGGCGCTCTTCCGTTCAAGCAATGCCTTTAAATTCACGATTAGCACTTGGATCTCATTCTCGCAGTCGCTTAATGCCCAAATCTTATCACTAAAAGATGCCAAAGCGCAATAAAAAAGAAAAGACATCACAAGAAGATTAAGCATGTTTAGCACTAAAAGTTATAATAATCTTATGATGATAATAATAATGCTTTAAAGTGATATTAAGTTCTCATAATGCTAACTCAAAATGCTGCATCTCAGTGCTTTCCATGTCTTCTCTCTTTTCTATAATGCTATCTACATATCACCATAAGATCATAATGATCATCAAAGAACTAAACATCTCATAAAAAGACTTGACAAAGACATCATGAAATGATATAAATATCATGAAACGATTAATAGTAACAGCAAGAGCTCTAACAAAACTTCTTATGCTAGCGATTAAAGAAAGGAGATGGTGATGACCAGAAAAAAGAGAGGAAAGGACA
>JBEKCV010000060.1:0-23649 GCA_050014695.1 Thermodesulfovibrionales bacterium | reverse complement strand
GCGAACGCCTCTGGAAGAAGATGATTGGAGAGCCGTATTCGCGAAAAGCGACTGTCCGGTTCGACGAGGGGGAGCTGGAGATAGAACCATCTCGGCTACTACGCCAGCTCTCTACTCTACTGTACTCCAGATCCGAGAGTGCCTTATTCACATATCAATAATCGCGCGTACTTCGGGACAAAACTTTATTTTCGAGCAGGAGACCACCTGTCCGTTGAGTACCGGTAGAAACTGATACCGCTAATTGCTCGACGTGAGATCGGGATGATGAATGGCATGGATGTTATTTTGGATTGAGACGTGCCGAGTTCGGGACAAAGTCCTTGTCTGTTGCGGGTTCGAATACCTGTGGAGTATCAGGTGAAGCCACCATCCGCAAAGAAGAACTATGACTGGAAATCCGTGTGTTTTCTGGAAAGCGTGCGCGAAAAGATGAATTGAAATCGTTACCATCGGTTGTATATAAAGCTTTTTGAACTGTTACGACATGCGGTGCCAAAAGCTCTCCTAAGAAACATAGCTTCAAAGGGTGAGTCGTCCATAAAACCCTCTTGAATTGCAGGACCGGATTGCTTGACCAATATGGATTCCAAGCGTTGGGATTTGGTGTCCATTAATCGCTTCATTTCAGGACAGCTTTTTCCATCATGCAAAATCACGTATTTTCAAAGACTTTCAAAACACAAATCAGAACCGCTTTTAGTTACGATGAGAGGACACAAGAAGAACTTTTTCGCGTGTCTGCAGTGATAGATGAAAGGTGCTAAATGGATATTGCCAAGGTCTTGATAACTTATTATTATTATAACACGGTATGTTAGAGCTGTAACTATGTCGGGGTAGACTCGGGGGGACTCAAAGAGGGAAGGAATGCTATGATTAATTCTGCGTCATCGGCACAATAACAAGCTTTCGCAGCCATGCTCTATGTTATAGCGTCCCTGAAGCCGTCCAAGCTGACCTTAACCCAGTCGTCGCCGTAGAAGCCATACTTGCTTTCTAATGTTCTCTCCCTCAGGTTCATAAGGGAAACTGCACCGTGCACTTCAATATCTTCCGGCTGTTTGCCCCGGTTACTGGCTACGGTTTCGTAGTAGTAACGTCTTGTCTCTGGAAAGACACAGAGTGGTGAGAGGAAGTCGATGATATTCTTAGCCGTGTCATGATTCATCGAATCATACTGCTCACTGAGAAGTCCAATCAACACGTCATAGCGCCACTGCATGTCGTCCCACTCGTCCTGACCTATCATAGCGCTGTCAGGGTGCATCTGGAACAGGCGCATCTCCGGGATCATAAAGTAATTCGTTGTCACCAGAATATTTCCCCTCCGCTCATCATCCCATTCGTTGCGCATAGGCGGGAAATAATACGACATAGGGCAATCGTTGTCCTTCAGCGAGGGATCGAGGCGTCCGCCTGCCGCGAAATCCTTCGGATTGTAATGATAGGTGTAATTGTATTTATATGCATATTCGTTATCTCCGGGAGAAGAAATCCCTTGATATGCAGGTGGATTCGTGGCTTCCCGGAAAGCATCTACAAGCTGTTCGTTAAAGTCCAGATAGAACTTAGGGATACGGTAATCCGGAGTGCGCACCATTACCCCTTCTTGATACGTTGCCGATGGAGGTTGTGTCTGTAGCCAGCGTGAGACGCCAATACTTTGTGGATTTATTACTCCTGCACGGTCCAAGATGTCTTTCACCTGATCCGGAGGATAGGCCATGAGGCTGTTCTTGAATGAATCATTATCTACGTGCTTGCCACACTCGACAATACATGCGCTGTGCGAGTCAGCTGATCCATCCGCCACAATATGGATCCAGGATACCCCTCTCGGTGCAGCCACTATCCGTTGCACCGCTTCCTGAAGGTTTGTGCCGTGTTGCATAGCGTCGCGATTCAGAAGCAGGGAATTCAGTCCGGGATGCTCTTCATCACAGTTTCCGGCCGGAGACATGTCAACTCCGATGGCAACGCCGTTTTTATTCATGCCAGTGAAACATCCAAGAATCCCTGGAGCGCTGATACCAACGAACAAAATTCCGTCAGGCTCGGGACTGTAGATAACGGGGGCTATGTAGTCCTGCATGACATCGCCGGTAGAAAACATAAAATCTCTTCCCATGAAGTGATACCTGGCATCGGCTGGACCGCCGAAGACCGAAAAGCCGTTACATAGGAGCGGAAGCTTGTAACCTTTGCCCTGTATGAAAAGATCTATGAGGTCTGGAGCGTCTGACGCCGCTTTTGTATAGACAAATGCCAACAGCGCATCAAAGCCGACATTTAGCTGCCAGAGCGCATCCCCGTTGACGGTAGTGGAGGGGTTTGCTTTAATGCAACCCTGCACCATAGCATCAATTTCTACCCCGATATTAGGGTACGCACCAGCAATGTCAGCCTTAATACGCTGACTCATCTGCAACATTCTCTCTTGGAGGCCATCAACGAGCCGTCCTGGAGCACTGGTAAATGATTTGAGAATCGAGTGTATAGTTTTCCGGGAACACATCTTGGCGATCTCAGGCTCGGCCAACAACCCCATTAAATACCCCATCTGCTGGGGCGTACCCTCCACATAGTAGGCCTTCTTGAAGGGTTTCCCATTCTTACCCTGCCATGTTTGAGCTGTCGCGTGCTGAACGGCAATGCCTACTTTGTTCTGGTAATTTGCCACGGTCAATTTATTTGGGTTCCCAGAATCCCATCCGTCCTGAGCAAATGCTTTAAGCAACTTTTGCAGCCTATCACCATTTGGCATTATGACCTCCCGTGTTAGCTGAAGATGAACTGATTCGACTACTGCACCCCGAGCTTGAATCTCCGGGGCATCCTATGTGTATGTGCATGTTAACGTTTCCACTTATCGTTGTTTCCCTTCGTAAAATAACTGACTTTTATCAGGTGCATTTTTGGAACCGCAGTAAAGTCAATGTCTATAAGCTGCGAATTAATTGCTTTAAGGAAAATGTCATAAATTCACTCCGAATTAGCTAACGATTTTCTTGGATAGGGCGTTTAAGTTCCGGGCAATATGGTCTTATCTTTTCCGCCCAGTTAGCCTCAAACTGGTAAGGAGTCTTAGGTTCGTTTTCAAAACTCCTGATCTCGACTTCTTGCTCATTACAGGAGAAATCTTCCATTTCCTTAATTTTGTTCTCCTTGTCGCACAGCATTACGCTAAACATTCCATCTATCATGCGTACAGAGACAGAGTACGTATTGAACATCGCTTCAGCGGTTTCCTTACAGGACGGCAGAGGAGAACACACCTTATCGACTATCTCCTTGTATTTGTCCGCGTCCAATGATCTTACGTTATATATATTGATGTAGCCTGCGACCTTCTGGTTGAGGTACGGGAGGAAAGTAAGCATAGAATCGTTTGTTGTCCTCTTAGCTGGTGTAGCACAGCCCGCAAAGAGAATTACACTCAGAAAAACAACAATGTATAATCTCTTCATATTAAGCCTCCATCCAAAGATCGATCCTATTCTGGTCAACTCCGGTGTCAAGATCCCAGTTGTCGATGGGAAGCGGCGAAGCCTTACCGTCCCGGATAAGCAAGAAGAGATTTGTCCATTTGGAAGCAACCAGATTCACCGTTCTGTTGAATATATCGTCATATGAAACCGTTGAATTGTCAGGAAGTGGAACTTTTTCAATATATTTCACGCGGTCAGCTGGTTCAATGGCAGATGCTGCTATATATTCAGGGGCATTGGCCACATCAAGGACGTGCCTGAAAATAGATCTTGCATCTGAAATAAAATCAATGCGAGCCTTATAATTCTTATGCCATTCGTCTGGGTTTATGTCTCGGAAATAGGTAGATGCATAAGGATGGGCTGTTTGAAGAAGATCGGACCAGAAAGCCCTAATGTACGGGTGTATTTTCTCAAGATTAGCAGGATCAGAACAGTCGTCGAGGATGTTAAGATAGCCAAAAGTTGTATTGTCTCGAGGCGCTGCGTTGATGATATCAGTTCCTGTTATATTCTTAAAAATGTAAGCGTCCTGAATCAGTTCGCAATGACAATGCTCCACGTGAGTAAATATATAGATGCCTTTTACGATACAATTAATCACCGGATGCATGAAGGAATCCACAATCGTGTGACTCATATATCCGGCGAACCACGCGAGACATGTTTGAAATTGGTCGCTGTCCTTGTCCATTCTTGAAAGTTTCTTAATCCCTTCGGCAATGAATCCAGTCACGTTCTCGTAGTGCATTCTATTTGACCAGTTATGACCAATGTGCAGAAGACCATACTTAATAACATCAGTCAAATAGGGGTAATCCGGACCTGCAGCACCCATGACCACAAAATTATTCTTCATCTTGAGAATCCCTGAATAAAGGGCATTCGTCGTCCCTAAACGTTCGATGGCTTTGCGGGCAATAAGGCAATGGGCAAATGTAGCCGGCATATATCTCTCCTCTTATCCTTTCTTCGGGTTCAGTGCCAGCGGCGGTTGCCACTTGGTCACTCCGGGAGCACAACGCCCCCATGTGTTGCCGTGATCATCGGGTCTATCCGCCAGAAACCTGACCATGAGTCGATGCAGCATATCCATGTTCGGCAAAATACCATGAAAGCCTGCAACGCTTGTTAGTACTCTATCCTCAATTTCCCAGTAACCATAATCGTCGGGGGTAACAAGAACAAGATTCTGTTCACTTAAAAACTTCGGGACAGCGCCTTCGTATGGCACTGTGCCATCACCGGTTAGCCGCTGCTGAGAGGGATCACTGTCGCCCCATTTGTTTTGTCGATCTGCAGATGATAGATCAAAATCGGGAACGCCGTTACGATCTATGATTTTCAGTTTCACTCTGGTCTCTGAATCAACGCCGACTACAGCGAGCCATTGAGCAGAGGAGAGCCCCGCATCGATAAGACTAAACGAGTCGATTCGATCTCTGTGCTTCTTTGCATCTGCTAATAAATCGGCGAAAATTCGCCTTGCATCTGCCTCTGCGTCAGCAGTCGGTAAACCGTGAAGACGGATAAACTCTGCGATAGTATCCGCAACGCTCACCTGCCAGGCCTGGGGATTAAAAAGCGTGGGAGGCACAATATTATCTTCAACGACCAGCCCATTTGAAAAACTCGGAAGCAGTTCATAGAGCGAAGGCGTGAGACGTGCTGCTTCGCGTTCACGAGAACTCGGCGGCGCAGTTCCCAGATTAGCAGTCCCAGTAATAATTTTAATAACTGCCTCGAACGAACCCTGAAATGGCGTAGCCAGAGTGACTACCTTGTTGACTGATGCAACATGTCCCACACTTTGAAGATATCCCGTAATTACCAGGCCACCCATAGAATGTCCTATCAAATTAACTTTAGGCTTGTCCGCATATCCGTCTGCCGCATAATGTCTCAACAGTTTTGTGCGTCCAATGACCTCATCAACGAACTCAGCAAGACCCTTTTCAACCATATTAAGAGGCATCCGCCAATCATAGCCGAAAGGATAGACCGGTACGGGCTCATCTGCCTTCTGACACAAGTTGTAGCGTAATTCAGCGACCATTTCCTTATAGGCGACTTCGTATAATTCGCCCGGGCGCACCCTGGCAGGTTCTTGCGCTTCATAGCGCAGGTCATTGGGATGAAGGGCTATACGCCCATAATCCTTTGTCAACACGCTCCATACGGTTTCAGGCGGCAGTGGATACGAATCCTGCAGGTAGCTTGCAGTAATTCCCGGGACTACGATTGTTGGATATGGTAATGTCATAAGTGATTCCTCCCTCTGTATTCACGCCATTTCAGCAAGAGAGATGTCACGCTACCTCTCCGCCATCGTGGAACAGGACAACTCTTTGCTACTGAGGAGCGCTTTTTTTAGTTTCGCCCGGCGGAGTTCCCGCGCCACGGAGATTGACGAATTTGCTGAGTGTATCAAACCAAAAGGGTGCTCCAAGCGAGACCGCAAAAACTGTAATGAGCAGGCCAATCAACTTCAGCACCCAACCAGCCAAGTCACACGGGACTTGATCAGCTTTAAAAAGATTTTTTTGGGGATCTTTTTCGTAGGGGATCCATCCGAGAGGCAAGCTGAGCGATTCGGCATCTCTTAACACGTTTTGCCGCGCCTGTGCATTTTCTGCGGGACTTCCCGATGGATTCTGCACTGCCTTTTCTGCCACAGTGACAACGGAAGCGCGCAAAGCACTGTCCCTTGCCAATCTCTTTGCCAGCATTATAGTATCCGCATTGGAGCCAAAAACCAACGCAATAGCTATTCCCAGGAGAACCTTTTGAGACCAACGCTTATACCATCCGCTCACTCTATCCATTGTCTGGTTGAACCATTGCTCGATATTTTTCTGCATTTGCTCAACCTGATTAGAGATCAAGGCCGTTTCGCATCTCGTCTTATCCACAAGAGTCAGAAGGCTCTCCTTTGTGTGTCCATATGGAAGGGCCTCGACCGCTTTCCGAATATTGCTCAACTGATCGGGAAATTCGGAGGAAAACTTACGACCAAGATCGAGCGCCTCTCCAAGCTTTTTGGAAGCTTCAGAAAACCGCCCTACATAATCTTTATGGCCTCTATCGATTGGGACTTCCTTAGATGCCGCATCTGCATCTGAATGAACTTGCCTGATCTTATTGGCCGCTGTCAAAATCTCCTGAGCTTTTTCTAATGCAATCTGAGCATCCTCTGCTACCTTTTGCAATCCTTTGTCATTTGGTTGCCGGGCCAGCTGCGTCTTGGCGACATCAACCCTCGCCTGAAGAGCGTCCACTTTTGCACTCTTCTGAGCAACAATGTCATCCTGACTTTCTGCTGCACCTCGCGAAGCCAGTATATCAAGCAATGCAACAGCAAATGTATTAGAAGACATATAAGAGGGGAAAATATTAGCCTTATCAGGATTTGCCGCCTCTGCCGAAATGCTTTGCACAAGTCCGTGCATATAGAGCTGTTGCGCTAAACCAGTAAATTTGTGATCGTTAAGAAGGTTCTTAACGCCCAGCAATAAATTACTGCTCCGTTTTTTAATACAGGAAGCAATGAATTCATTAATGGCAGTGCTGATAAGGCTGAGAAGGAGGTAGATAAAAATTACTCCTATTGCAACTTCTATTGTACTGGACCCAAACATAAAAATACTCCTTTCGCATTTCGATTATAGGGCAGTCCAATTCTCATCGTTCTTTCTAAAAGAAGTACCTGTTACATTTGCAATTCATAGTATCCTCTTGCACTGATGGAATTTTGTTAGGTCCAACCGTTCAACTGAAACCAGCCTGCACGGTTCAGAACGTCTTTGGAATAGTCTCGGCCGGCGGTAAAATAATCCAGGTCTAGTTGACTTCTGATGGCAGTCAGGACATTTCCGGGGCCGCAGTTGTATGCAGCTATAGCGCCCTGCAAGAGCTTGCTTTCGTCGAGAGTGCTCAGCCGCCGCAAGGTTTCACGGCCATCTATGAGCACCTGACAGCCGTAAAGAATATTCTGTTCGGGATCTTGCCACTTGCCGGTCCGCGCAAACTCTTGCGCATCAAAGTCAATTTGCATCAAGCCGCGCCCGAAGCCGCCGCCATCCGGTGGCAGCGCTCCGTCTCTATAGCGGGTCGGAAATCTTCTTTTGGTGAAGTCTCCGGTTCCTCCGGGCCCCTTCGGCGTCAATATAAGCCCCCAGTGGGACTCCCTTGAGCCGATGCCGCCGATAATACACGCTTTCAGATTAAATTTCTGTGCCGCCTTATCCACCGATGCTCTATACTTATTCGCTTCAGCTAACTGACTGAGAAGAGAAGCATCGCTAGCAGCAATTGTGGTATGTATGATATTAGTGATGTCTGGCGGTTCCGTCCCAAGCAGGGCCGACCAGGTCAATGGTCCAACTATGCCGTCATCATTGAGACCGTGTTCGCGTTGAAAACGTTTAACGGCAGACTCGGTATCAGCTCCGAAAAGTCCGTTTGGCTCAAGAGAATACCCATCTTTGTTCAATTCCATTTGAAGAAGCTTAACCTCGTCATTTAGTGCAGGCGAGGTATGGTCAAATCCGTCATTAAGCCGCAGCACAGGATGCCCCATATATTTCCCCCCTCAAGAATGGATATACGATAAGTTTGATTCTCCTTCAGGTTGCAAAATAACACCCGGCCCAAAAAATTTGCTTACATTAAAACGTTAGCGCAGGCCAGAGCAAAGAATTGCTTCGCATATAAATCCTGCGTAGGAGCTTCCGTTTTAATAAACCACCCTGTAGCAAGCTATGAAAAACCTTATCCTTACCTTTTTTTATCCACGACGCCCTTTCCCGATAAAGGGTAACAGGGCAGCCGTCCAGGATTTCATAACTGTGTCTCATTTGTCGGATGCTACGTCCGCAGTTTCCCCTCTGATGAGGTCCATCAACCCAGTGTATAACGCCTTGTTCTTTATGATATAGAACGTGCCACCTCTACCATTTTGGCTACTGGAGCACTTCTGGCCCGTCAATGTGCCTTGCTGATTCAAGTCACCAAAAATGGCATATGGCTGACTTTGATCCGTGGAAACACCAATCTTTGCATGGTTGCTATCCAGCTGAGGGCCGCCCTTAAGGCTAAAAGTACTCCCGCTCCATCCTCCCGTAGTAGCAATCTGAACGGGGCCGGGAGTACCCAAGTCTTCGTTCCAGCAGGTAATTGTCGAGGATGCTGTCGTCGTATATATCTCAGGAGTGGCCCACCATGTAGCTGCTCTAATAGGGAGTCCGTTTAAAGCAGCCGACACCAGTTGCCACGGGGGAACTTGCAGTTTCGACGGCTTGGAAATTAAATCTACTCCGGTCGAGAGCTTTTCGTCCGTATATGACGTGCTCTCAGATTTCTTTCCAAGGTTCTTAACAAGTTGCTGCACCTCCGCCGGCCCTCCGTTATGAACTATTTGAAGATTGGCCGGGTCAGTTACCACGCTCGCGTTCTGAAGGGCGTGAAGAACCTTTATTAGGTCGGCTTGGGTCAATTTTAGAGCAAAGAAATGTTGACTGACCTTAACATCGTTATCATCTATGCAGCCCAAGGTATTCCCATCTGAAGTTCTAGGATGATCTTTACTCCCAGAGGCTGGCCATGAGGGCGTGGAGACTTGCATCACAAACCCTGTGCCATCCTCGTTCCACGCAAGCATGCCCTTAGAATGGCCCCATGGAGAGCTGCAACTCTTCGTGCATCCTTTGATGACAGGATCACCATAAAACTGATCGTTCCAAATAACATAGCTGTAAGAGCCGTTGTTGTACACCTGATCAAATGTAGCTCCCACGGGATCCCTTAAGGTGTCACCAAGGCAACCATCGCCCCGTTGCATTGACGGATTCTCACTGCTTGCATAAACAAAATCCTCGCTGTAATGACCCTGGTAGTCTTGTTCAGTACCTCCAAAGAGACAGTCTCTCGGCGCATTATCGTGACAGCCTGGGAAGGAAGCGGCATTGAATTTAAAAACAAACCACCAGTCAACTGGGTGTCCCTTTTCCAGTAGAGGTACCGGGGCCGTGGACTGACTTACTATGGACTCCGCCGATCCACCGGCAAACGCCGCCGTGTCGTGATACCCAACATTGCCAAGGTATCCCGAGAAAGAAAAGAAGATCAATGCGATCGTTGCATACAGAGCCGTCCTGACATGTGACCTATGGCTTTCCTTTTTCACTTTTTCCTCCTCCTTTGTCTTAATCTTTTGGCTGCGATGCCATTTGAGGGCGCAGCTCAGAATTTGCTTGGCGCACATTAGCCTTATGTTGAATAAAACACCGCTCCATCAGACCAGGTATTTTTACAAGGGCATAAAGTTCACCGTCCCCAGTTACCTCGATGAACCTTATCAATAAGGATCCTTTGCGTACAGTTTCCCTGCTCGGAGTTGTCCGGGGCAACAAGCATTTCCTCTAGCTCTCCTTCAGCAGGCGGCGGATTTATCAAGTACATTCTTATTTCCATCAACACCCCAGCGCCTTTTATTTTCTTTTTCCCGTACTTTTACAGTATCTTTTACCAGAAGATATCTGTTGGCGTAGTCTGCATCAACGCACACCGCCGCGATCCCCGCTTGTAACTGAGGATCAGATTTAGCTTGAATATCGAACACTCTGCTTTTTGGAAAGTATCTATTCTCAACAAACGGAGCGGCCACTGTCAGAAGGGCTAGGACTATATTTATATACATGAATTGCTTTATCGCTTTGAGTACAGAGTTGCTCGGCGAACTCTTTTTCTGTTCGTTCGCTAACAACCAATACGACAATACTGATAAGAGAAACACCAAACCAGGTAGCCCTAACTTTAATATTCCAATGATATCTAAATTATCCATGTCAGCCCCCTTTAATATATCTAACACATAGTTTTTCGTTGTTTTTCGTCCTGTTTAAAAAGCACTGACCATTTCGTTCGGGCTGTTTCTTCATGTTAGTAAGCAAAGGTGATGCCAAACAGCTTGTTTGGCAAATGCTTTAGTTAATGTACGTGAAAGGCGAAATAAGTCATTATTTTTCTAGTGATCACATACTTATATGCGTATGTGGTTGGGTTTGGCAGAAACCAGATTGCCTTTAGTAGCGTGCCTTGTAAAAAGAGAAAGAGAGCGTGCTATGCGGAAAACCGCAGAGAGTATGCAAAAAGTATATAACTGGCGGAGTATTGTCACCGGTCGATACAGATATCTTGAGAGAATCGTTCCCCATTTTCTTATCTTCTCGAAAAGCGTTCTGTAACTGATATCGAAGACTTCTGTCGTTTTTGTCTTTTTTATTGGGAGACTCATCATTTTCGACAGGAAAGAGGTATTGTTCAGGAGAAGCCCCTCCGTGCGGGTTGTGGGGAGAAGGTATTGTCGCATCTAATTAAGGGGAAACAACAACAATCGTTTGACCTTGCTTATATTTCTCAGCAAGTACAGGACTGGAAGTTGATTTCTTAATGTGCCAAAGATAGCAAAATGATATTTGTTGAAGTGAAATCGTCCGACAGGTTGAATTATACTGATGGTCGGAAGCGAGGAAAGAGAGAGGGAGCGTATCACCTTCTTATCTTCCTCGCTCCACTGGTGAATCTGTTGGAGGTCATTGTCTCAAGGAGGCCATAGAACTCTATGTAGAGCATTAAAGGATTACTCTCAAGAGCAGAACTCAAGAAAGCTACAGGTTACTCCTGGAAAAGTTCCAGAATGGATTGGAGATCGTGAGGCCGATTCCTTAAAGGCCGAAGGGGTCTTCCAGTTTCTTGAGCCCAGCACAGACAAGTCTGCAAAATCCACCCGGCACCTGAGATACGCTCAGATGAAAGCCTTCTTCAATTTCGCACTGAGCGTCGTCGGTTCGAATTTCGAGAGTCCATGCGATTCGACTCTTCTTTCGAAGGCTTTCAGACCTAGTCAATCTCCATTTAGCACCTTTTAGTCCCATCTAGTACTTCAATAATTTTATTCAACATGTATATATCATTGTGTAACATGACGTTAAAGCTAGACCTATTTCGGGCTCATAACCCGAAGGTCAGAGGTTCAAATCCTCTCCCCGCCACCAATAGGGGCAAGGGTTTGCAGAGATGCAAGCCCTTTTTTCTTTTATATAAGCCATTCTACAGAGCTATTACTCTTCAAATGCTTATAAAATAAGCGCCTGACTGGCATACCTCGGTTGAGATTTTTCTAACCGTTTGGGCCAATTGGCCCATAGCCGGCCCATTACCGGCCCAAACTTTTTGCTGAAGGCTTGATATTGCTAGCTTTGCGGTGTATATTAATAAAACTTTTTTGAAACGGAGGAAACGAGTTCAAACTTCGCCCCGCCACCAAATTATGGCAAAGAAAAAAGACAGAAAAGACCTTCCTATAATTGATATGAGCAAAGAGGAGAGGGAAGAAGCCTGGGATGATCTGTACATAAAGGAAGAAGGCATTATCCTTGAATTTAACCCTAACTTAAAAACTGGAAGGATTAAATCCCTCGAGGATGGTGGAATTTACGATATAGACAGCCGTGAATTATTGAGGACTAAGATCGAGCTAACACCAGGAGATAAAGTTCTCTTTGCTCCCTTTGAAGATCCTAAGGGGCACGACTATGCGAGGGTCATCAGAATTATTGAGTTCAAGACGTGAATTAACCGGCGTGCGAATAGATAGTCTAAACACACGCCGGCTTAAAATCAGCTGACATGTTCTCTCTCTTCTAAAGTTGCTGTGAAAACTGCGCAATCCCAATTTCGAATTCACCTGAAAGTTGGCGACAGGTTAGGATATGGAAACTGTTGAAGAGTTCGTCTCGAAATGCGCGGCCTCCTTTTTTGGAATCGGGATCCTCTTTTGATCGAACTCAGCCGTCAACCAACCAGACCGGTTGTGTTTCTTCCGTTAACGATGGTCAAGTCTCAGTTCGACTGGAGAGATATACACAACACACTCGTCTTGCATCACGCCAAAGAAGAAATTTGAAGATCGGGAGATCTCGGCTTCACCCGACAACAGAAAAAAGTTCTATTTTGTCAGAGTGACGGTTATCGCACGAAACCCAAGGTCCTCTCGACGAGGGCGATTTACAGAGTATATTAGATATGCCAATACTTACGATGAGTTCGCAGAGTACGTCTGTTGGCAAGACTGTTCGTCAAGCAATTATTGATAAGCTATCTGAAGAACGCGATCTCGGAGAAGTCTTCTCCTCAGCATCCAGATGGTTACTGCGGTCCTCTGCTGTGGCCTCCGTACTGTCCGCACGGACTCCACCAATGCCTTGATTCGTACTGCACACCACCGTGCTGTTACATGCTGCCGAAATTATTACGGTTCAATGTCCTGTCTTCAAGAGGGTGGCCGGCACTACATGCGCATTCGCATCACTGAGGTTCAGGCAAGCAATGACGCAGCGACAGACCGAGATCAGCTGTCCTTTTGCCTCGAAATTAAGAACAACCTGCGGTAGGCGGGTTAGTTGCCCGGGACTTGTCCTTCGGCATTCCACCAACCACCTCCCAGAGCAACAAATAGAGCAACAGTGTCCTGAAAGCGCTGGGCACGTACCTGGAGATAAGCGATCTTCGCCTGATGATACTGAGCGTCAGCGATAAGCAGTTGCAGATAGTTGACGATGCCTGCCTGGTAATTTGCCTGTATCAGCTTCAACGCCTCCGCTGCTGAATCGAGCGCCTGGGACTGGGAATGCAGAGTCTCGGCATCGTGTTCCAGTGCCCGTAGGACATCGGCAACCTGGGCAAAGGCGCTCAGGACGGCCTGACGATAGGCAGCTACGGACTGATTGTAGCCTTCAATGGCGGCACGTCGATTGAACCATAAGGTTCCTCCGTGGAAGAGCGGAGCACTGACGTCGGCGCCCAGACTCCATACGCTGCTACTTTTTTTGAGGAGGTCTGTGATAGCATTGTTTGCCAAGCCGTAGGTGCCATTCAAAGTGAAGCTCGGAAACATCGCCGCGGTGGCCACTCCGATACCGGCACTGGCGCTATGTAGCTGTGCCTCAGCTGCGAGGATATCAGGACGCTGGCGTACCAACTCAGAAGGTAGGGTTATCGGCAGCTCATCAGGAAGTGTGAGGTCTGCCAAGTCGATTTGCAGCGGAGTCCATTCCACTGGTGTCCGACCTGCCAAGGTGGCAAGCAAGTGTTCGGTCTCGCTGAGTTTTTGCCGGAGCGGCGGCAGTGTTGCTTCAGTAGCGGCCAGCTGACTTCTTAGGCTGAGCACGTTCGAGTAAGGAACCGTGCCCGCTTGCGCTTGCGCTTCGGTAATCCCGGTTTGTTCCCTCTCGAAATTGATGATTTGCTCGGTGGCCCTAATCTCTTCTCGGTAGGCAGCCTGAGCAACTATGGCGTTAACAATATTTCCCGACAGAGTAAGGTAAGTGCCCAGAACCGTATAGCGTTGAAAGTCCACCTGGGCCTGCAAACCCTCCACCGTCCTGCGCTCTCCCCCGAATACATCGAGGGCATAGCTGACCGTACCCCCCAGAGTAAACAGATTAAAGATGCTGCTGCTAGCAGAGCTCTCACCGAGGTGGGCAGGGGAGAACTTCTGACGAGTGGCATCAAAACTGGCATCAAACTGGGGATAGAAAATCCCGAACCCGGCTCGGAGGCCATCCTGGCTTTGCCGCAAACTCGCCTGGGCAGCCTGGAGACTCGGATTATTGACGAGGGCCTCCTTTATCAGGGCGTCAAGCTTCGAAGAGTTAAAGAAGCGCCACCAATCTGCCGCGATTTTGAGTCCCTGTTCAAAGCGCTGTACCTTGCCGTCTGCGGGGACCGTCACGGTGGGCTCCTTCCCGAAGGCATAGCGCTCAACCGAGGGAGGTTGGGGGCGGACGAAGTCCGGGCCTACGGCACAGCCGATCATACAGAAAAGCCACGTTATGCTTAGTCCCCCCAGAACCCACCTTGCCATGCTTCTTGCTCCATTACTGCCAGTCGCGTTTCCTGCTATCCAGCAGATCTTTGGTCTTTGTCGATCCAAAGACATTGACCTTCCGTCGATAATCTTTCTCATGGTTATCGTTGATCGCAAAGTATTTCGTTTCTCCCGATTATTTCTCTTCGATATAAACATCAACGAGTTGACCGGGATAAACAGATATATTTTTGGGCCTCTCGAAGCTGAATATTACCGGCAACACCCTGACATCCACCCTTTCCGTCCTTTGATTGGATAATTCAATCTTAGGCGATACATAGGGCTGAATTCGCACATATTGCAGAGGGATATGAATATCTGTTCCTCGAATGAACATTTGGGCCCTCATTTGTGATCCCTGCGGCAGCCTGTGTACAAGTATCTCATCAATATAACATCTGACCGCTATGGACGGTGGCAAATTCCCCATGACTATCACAGGGTCAGATCCCTCGGTGTAAGTGTCATATGCACCCTGTGGCGACACGTAGCTGCCGACTGCCGCATTGATCGAGAGCATCACTCCGTCTACCGGCGCTTTAATGGTGTACTTGGTGAGCAGGGCATTAGAAGACATGTACGCTTTTGAGAGCGCATTGTACTGTTTTTCCTGGGTTCTTATATCATAAATCCATGCTCCGGCTTTGGTGAGTTCGTATTGCTTCTGGGCAACTTCGAGATTTGCTTTTGCTACTTTAACGGCGTTTTCGGCATTATCTAAAACGTCTTTACTCACCGATTTCGGATCGAGCTCATAAGACTTCCTCTGCTTGTCCAACTGGTCCTGCGAGCTTTTCAGGCTCGCATTTGCGGACTTCACCTGGGCCTTGGCGATTTCCAGATTTTCTTTTCTGGGCTGAGCCCTGAGTTCTTCAAGTAGGGCTAGAGCTGCTTCTGCTTGAAACTTCTGCTGCTCAACAGTAGCCCTCTGAACGGAATCATCCAGCATAAACAGTGGAGTCCCCTTCTTTACGATTTGTCCTTCGGCAACGGGGATTTGCACGATAGTTCCTGGCACTTCCGGATATAAACTGATATTCTCTCCGTGTGTCTGGTAGCTCTCAATGATGCCATTGGCGTAGATGCCCTTTTTATAAGGGTTGGAGGCCGGATTAAAAGCCGGAGGCAGCGGTTTTTTCTCTATGCCGTATATGTAGGCGCTCACCAGACCGACTATCATGCCTATAATTGCAAGGAAGAATATCACCTTATTTCTCACGTAATCCTCCTTTTTCAACCCGTATGATCTTTCCATCCTCCATCTTCATTATTCTGTCTGCGTATTCAAATATCCTGCTGTCATGCGTGACAATAATAATACATCTGCTCTCATTCAATATGTTTTTCTTTACAAACTCCACAATCCTTCTCCCTGTATCCCCATCCAAGGAAGCGGTTGGCTCATCAAATATCAGAATATCAGGTCGACTGGCGATTGCCCTTGCAATTGCCACCCGTTGCTGTTCGCCGCCGCTTAATTTGTTCGGGGTGAGGTGCGCTCGTTCCCTGATCCCCACGACTTCCAAATACTGCATTGCCGTGTTTATGGATTCATTCCAATCGAGTTTTTTCAAAATCAGCGGAATTGCCACATTTTCGACCGTAGTCAGTCGTGGAAAGAGGTGATAATCCTGAAACACAAAGCCTACCGTGTTCAATCTAAAATCGGCGATCCGGTCGCTCGCCAAACTCCAGATATCTTTGTCCTCCACCATCACCGTGCCTGAATTCGGTCTAAGGATTCCCGAGATCATACTCAACAATGTTGTTTTACCACTGCCCGACGGTCCTTCGATGTAGAGCATTTCCCCAAAGAAAGCTTCAAAGCTGACGTCTCGCACCGCGTACGTTTTGGCTTCTCCTTCTCCAAACCATTTGACCAGTTCCTTTGCCCGCACTGCCAGATTGGCCATTTACCCTCTAAAGATGTCGAAAGGCTCTATCTTGATCACTTTTCTTATTCCAATAAGACTTGAAATGCCGGCTATTATGAGTACCATGATAAAAGCGAGCCCAAGATTTGCATAGGTTATGCGGACTGCGTAGCTCGGCAACCTCAGTTTCGCGATACCTATTATGAGTGAGGCTAAACCGATACCCAGACCATAGCCGGTGAGGGCCGTAAAAGTCGCCTGGAATAGTATCATATCTACGAGCTCGAATCCTTTCGCCCCTATCGCTTTCAGAGCTCCGAATCTTTCAAGGTTCTCGAGTATGAAGGTGTAAAAGGTCTGCCCCGAAATAGATAATCCCACTATGAAGCTTATTACGGTCATTAGCAGCACATTAGTCCCAATGCTTGTCTGGTATTTATAAAAATTAGAAATCTTCTGGATAAATTCGTCTTTGGTCAGCGCCTCATAACCAAGCGATGTTACCTGCTTTTTAATGTATTTCACATCGTCATCACTTTTCGGTTCTATCAGAATATATGAGATGGTATATCTCAGGGAAGGGATATACTGAATAGCCCTATTATACGTGGTATAGAGGGTCGGAATTCCAAATAATCCTCCCACGGTGACTTTAGCAATGCCGACAATGACCCCGCGATGATCGTTTATCTCAAATTCCGTACCAAGCTTGGGATTTTCGAGTTTGGGGAATTCCGAATCCTTCACCACAATAAAACCGTTTTCCGCGTAAATGTCTTCGATTTGTCCCTCTATGAGCTGTGGCCTGCCGAACAAACTAGCATCGTCCAGCCCCACAACAGTCACCGATTGATAGACTCCGCTGCGCAGCTTCACAAGAGCGCCTCCAGAATACATAGGTACGGCGTACTTGACTCCCTTTATGCTCCGTACTGCGTCCAATATATAATCCGGCATCGGGATGCTATTGGCAACGGTATTCACCGCCGGATCCATCACCCACATTTTAGCTCCTACATTCAGGACCGTCGAAGACCCTCTATGCAAAATGCCAGCAAACATGGATGTCATCATGATCATCAAGAAGACCGCAAAGGTTATTCCGACAAGTAATGCGGCAAATTTCCCTTTGTCATTCACCAGGAGCTTGAACGCGATCCTCAGGATTCCTTTCACCTCTCGTCTCCTTGCTCGCCGACGTAGAAAGGGCAGATATCCTTTTCCAATTCGGCCATTTTACCTTCTTTTAAAAAACCCTATTCCCCCTCGCCAACACCAAAGTACATCGGGACAGGCTGAAACTCTGCACATCCGCGCCCGTTTGTCCGCCTCCGAGAGGGCATACGTGAGTATGTCCCTCACTGAAGAACAAGCCTTTGTGGATTCCTCTCGTATCAGCTCGATCTTACGGGAGGCCTCTGTTCTTATCTTCTCTGCCTCAGCCCCTGCATCCTGCCAGATTGATTCGATCCTCTTGTCAGCCTCTTTCCGGAGCGATTCAATCAACTCTTTGCAGCCCATGCTACTTTACCGTGAAGAGGATCATCGTCGCCACAACAAAGCCAAGGATGACCATGGTCTCAGGAATGGCCACGAGGATAACGATTGTACCCGTCAATTCCGGTTTTTCGGCAAGGGAGGCGGCTCCCGCTGCGCCGATTTTCGACTGCGCCCAAGCGGTTGCGATGGCGGTTAGACCGATTGCGAGTGCTGCGCACAAGGCAACAAGAACTTTTTCGAGATTCATACTCATTCATTCCAGGTTATCCAAACTGTATAAAGCCGGTGCCAGTCAGGACTTCCTTTCTCCTTTCGGAAGATGAACCCGCCGATGGCGGATTTGACGTCCGTAGCAGTGCTGGGGTAGCTTCAGGGAATCACACCCTGCCGCCGTCCTTCTCCCTCATTTCCTCAAAGGTTCAAATCTTCTTCCACCATATTCGATAAATTTGCTGAAAAACTCAACATAGTGAAGACGCATGGAGTGGATGGTCGGAGAAAACAGTCCAAGGGCGATGTTCATCAGATGCAGCAGGCTCGCCACCAAGATGCCGACCACGATGTTGCCCATCGATCCCGCGAGGCGGTTCGCGACAAAGGCGAGAAGCACGGAAGTGAGGCCGATGGCCATAATCCTCACGTAAGATATGATGTTCCCTATACTCTTCAGAAACTCCAGGGGCGCCAGGATCCCGCCGGTCAAAAGCAGGAAGGGGATCAGGAACAGCATTGCGATGATGATCGGACGCGAAGACAACACTGGCAGGAGCCCGAAGTACGACGTGAGGACGACGATCAAACAGACGATGAGGATGATGCTCGTGAGCTTATAGGCCGCTTCTTTCTTTGCTTTTTTCTTAAGGGCGGTTAGGATTCCCAAGGAGAGTCCGAGTAGGGAATGGAAGACGCCGATAGCAAGAGCAAAATACAACATGGGGATCACGGCAGTACGCCGATCAAGAAAAATCGGCTCCAATCCGAAAAGCCGGTGGGGCAGGTCGCCGAAGAATTCGCCGTAAAGGATGCCGAAAAAGATCGAATAAACAGAAGAGATCAGAAGGATCTTCGCTCCATCCCTGATGATTCCCTTCTGCCTGAATCGTCTGATCATCTCGAGGGATGCGAGAAAGAGGAGCAGTCCGTATCCAGCGTCACCGAGAATCATACCGAAGAAAATCGGGAAGAATATTCCGATGAACGGTGTCGGGTCATAAGATGTATAAACCGGAAGGGGCAGGAGACTCGTAAAAAGTTCAAAGGGCTTAAAGTAGGACGGGTTTTTCAGGATAATCGGGACCCGCTCAAGATCCTCCTCCCGCATCTCCTTTTCCTCGATCACGATCTTCGTTCCGAAGGCATTGGCCAATTCTTTGCTGAGTCTTCCAACCGTTTTCGTGGGCACCCACCCATGGATGAAAAAACACATCCTCGTCTCAAAAGCCGAAGCGGTCGTGCCGAGAAGGGACAGGCGGTCATCGATCCAGTCCCTCACACTCAGGTAAATCGGCAGCCATCGCCGGGAAAACTCCTCCATTTCCGAACTTATCCTCCCGATCTCCCGGGATACCTCGGAAATCCTCTCCGTTACATAGGAAAGTTTTTCGGAAAAGGTAAGACCGCTGAAGGTGGGAGGAAAGGTTAGTTCAGGGACATGTTCATCGCTCAGCGACTTCCTCACTTTTTCGGAGATATCTCTTTCGACGGTTATCAGACCGACAAGTGAGCCGTCCTCCGCTGTCTCGGTCAGGAAGTCGAACTTCCAATTCGTTATCCGTGATAGCGCTTCCCTCAGGTGTTCCACCATCTCCGGTTCTCTGATAGTGAGGCCAATAAAATCGAGGTCCGGTGCCTCAGTCGCACTCTCCAGAAGGGACATGAGGGAACCGAGGAAGATCTTGTAGCGTCCGAGTTCCGAGCGCTCTTTCTGCAGGGCATCCCGTTTCTCGAACAGTGCCTTTGCTTTTGCAGTATGTCGCGGGATCGTCTTTGCGATCGTATCGATAATCGAGAGGGGTTCGAAATAGCTCTTTCTCACCGGTTTTTTTGGCAAATAGGATATTAGCGCATCGATCTTAGAGCGGAGCTCTGCAAGGGAGATCCGTTCGAGGGCCGTCTCCTCACGGGGTAAAAAGGGCCTGATATCTCCGTCAAGCCCCTTTTCAATAAAGGCGACGGTGTCAGGCTCGATCTGAAAAATACCTAATTCACGGAGCAGGGAAAGCACATCATGAAGAAGGGTCTTTTCCCCGATAATCTCAACCTTCGACATCCTGACTATCATGGACTCACTCCGGCAGGATTTTGGTAAGCCGTTTCTCGATAATCCTCGTTAAGTCTTCGTCCTTCAACTTTTGAATCACTTCAGCTTTCGCCAAGGCATCCTTCACAACCAACGCGGCCTTGGATTCCGCCTCTTTCCTCGCCTCGTCGCTGGCATTTCTCAAAGTCTCGTGAATCTTTTCCTGCTCCCTGAGGAGCTCTTCTTGGGACTCTTCTTTAATCTTCTCGATCCATTCACGGGACTTCACCCTCTCGATCTCGATGCAGCGCTGAATCTCCCTCTCGACCGCTACCACCTCGCTCAGAACATTGGTATCCATGTGTCTAGTGTAGCAACAATCGAAAGATTTTCAAGACGTTTTCTATCCACCCTTTCAACGGCCAATCGAGCTCATGTTTGTCGCACAGGGTGTCGACATCATTGAGGCTCATGATTTCGGCCTTCAACGCATCATCGATAACAACAGCATGATCGATCCGTTCTATGAGATCCTGTGCCCTCTTGATGTCCCTCTTGATGGTGAGGGCTTTTTCTTTCCCCAGGAGTTTGTACCGTTCCCTGATATCGACAAGCATAAGGGCTGCCTCATAGGTCGTCCTTACGATCTCATCCCGGGTCATCCATCTGGTCTCGTAGTTGAGCATATACTTCCAGCTCGACATAAGCATTGCCTCACGGTGCTCCCTGAGGGTCTTATAGAACAGCCGGTATCCGAATTTTTCCGGGTTCTCAAAAATACTGCTTCCGGGGTCGATGAATGGAGCGAGGGGTGATATCATCGGGAGAAGCCGACCCGTGGTGTCATAGTTCTTCATCAGATCTTCGCAGTACCGCACCGTATCCATGACCGATGCAGAATCCTGGTATGGCAACCCTATCAGAAAGAATACGTCAATCCTCTTAGATCCGCTTTCGAGTAACGCCTGAATCATTCTCTCGAACGTCTGATTTACATAGTGCTGCTTGCCGAATGCCCTTCTGACCTTCAGATCGTGGGATTCCGGAGATATCTCCACATTGAACATCCGGACCGAGTCGGCTATCCTCTTGATGAAATCATCGGGAGGGGGGGTGAAAAACTCAATCGATATTTCGTTCTTAATATGAAATTGCTTCAGGGAATCCAAAAAGCGTTTACCATACGATTCACCGACCTGCAGGAGGTCTCCGATCACCATGATAGGGCCCTCTGAAAACTCCGATATCCTCTTCATATCCTCTGCAAGCAACTCAGGAGAACGGAAACACGGTTTTTCCCGTGCGCAGACGCTCTTAAAGGAAGCGTAAGAGCCTGCACAGGAGGCACAGGAACCGGTACATCCCCTGCATTGGAACACCGCCGAAACCGGATAGGTGAGCCAGTATCGGAAGGGGATGTACCCTGAGGGATCACGGTACTTTATTGCCATTTTGAGGAGGTGGCGATAGTCAAAATGAACGGCGTCGAGACTCTCCGGGCAGTGAGAGAACTCATTAACCTGTATGCTCCCGTCACGGTCTCTCCAGACCAGATTTGGTATCGACTCGTATCCGGCACCCGACTGTAGGGCATGAATGAGCATTCGAAGGGGTTCCTCCGTCGAATCGCCGCGGAGGACAAAGTCCACGAAGGGATAGTCCCTCATGATTTCGTCATAGTAATAGGTTGAAGAGAGGCCTCCGAAGATGATCGGTTTGTGAGGGTGATGTTTTTTGATGATCTCAGCAAGGCTCAAACTCCCGTCCACATGAGGGAGCCAGTGCAGATCGATGCCGAATGCGAGAGGATTGAGTTTTGCTATGAATGCCTCCGTGTCGAATGATCTGTCCTTAAGCATCTTGAGCGCAACGTTCACAATCATAACGTTGAGCCCATGGCGGTGAAGATATTCCGATATGGTAAGAAACCCTATGGAGTAAAGCTCGAAAATCGAAGATGACGGCACAACATCACTGATGGGACCGCGGAAGATCGGAAGATCGCGGAACCGAAAGATGCTCGGCGGGTGCAGGAGTATTAGGTCCGGGTTGGCCATGGAGAACCTCCGTATTGAAGGCAGCCCTTAGTCATGCCGTGTGACCCGGTACAGTGTTGCCACACCCAGAGACAAAGAATCGGCATGCACCCGTGAAAAACCGTATTCAGTAAGGATATGCATGAATTCTCCGGGAAGATAAAACGCGTCTATTGACCGGGGGAGATAGAAAAATACGGCAGGGTCGTCTTTGGTATGACCCCTGCTATCGAAGGCATAATGGTGAAAGCATAGAAATGATAAAAGGGCAGGAACCAGCGTTTTTTGGGCCGGGTCAATTCGAGGTAGAAGAATTCCCCTCCGCTTTGCGTCTGAAAGCGGGAATGATACGTTCTTGAGCTGAGGGGGAAGTTTGCGCCTTGCCACGTCGAGCATCTCCTCACAGAAATCAACGCCGGCAACCGAACCCTGCTCTCCGACACGGCTTGCAATCCGATAAGCTAATTCTCTCAAATACTCAAAAGGAGAGGCTTCCGAGACATTGATTATGCTGATATGCACTATTTTTCCGATCCTCGCTTTCTTGGCAGCTTCAAATAACTTCTGAGTATTATCCACCGCGCTTGCATACGTGAAATCTAAATGATTAAGCCTGACCCAGTACGATTATAAAGAACAGAGGCTCCTCGTAATGAGTCAACGAGTTTATGTGGATTATTGAAATTAAAAGGATAGGCTTTAATTTTACCTTCAAATGGATTAGCGCGATGAGAAGAATTTGTTATGGTCCGTATGCGATAACCTGCATCCAGAAGACGTCTTGCAATGTATTTCCCAGAAAATCCAAAGGCACCTGTTGCAATTTGTAGATTCTCATAGGCCATACATTGCTCGTATCATCTCGGTCAACATGTGTAATCTGCAACCTATTAGAAGTGCACCATCCGTGCGTAGGAGAAAGTTCTTAACGCACGCCTTGTTTTACCTCCATCCTTAGGAAATAGCTTAGGACCGTCCGTACGCCCACAATGGATACAAGTATGCCAACCTTTTCCCAACTCGGACTAACAGCAGAACTAATGATATCCGCAGCAATAAAAATTTCAAGTCCGAGAAGAAGATGGGCGCCCAGACGTTGGCGAATGGATTCACTCTTAGAAACCGCATCTCCCTTCGCAGAGGAAAACTTTAAGCCAATGAATGCAACTATCGCCTCAATAACGCCCCAGACGACGACTACAGCCCCTAAACCACTAATGGTCAGAATAACTACCTGCAGAATATTTTGTATGATCGCCAAGACCTATTCTCCTCAACTAAAAGATACTCGTTAATATGTTTCCAGTCAAGGTGGCTTTTTTTCATGAGACAGGGAAAAATAAGAATTACCATATGGAGTATTCAAGTTTTAGCAGATTGTATTTGCGGACGTCAGGTCAGTCAGAAAGAAGTCAGCGCTCCGAAAACTACTATGTAAGATGGAACCCAACCATCAGAACGGTTGTTACCTAACTTGACAGTACCGAGTTCTCCATCATTTTAGATGATCAGAGAGGCAACCGCCCTAATTTAAAATACCTTTAATCTATCCACTATACCCGCACATGCCGACCCGGGG
>JBEKCV010000059.1:0-24931 GCA_050014695.1 Thermodesulfovibrionales bacterium | reverse complement strand
CCCTTTGCCCCTGGCTTCGTTGGTCAGCTCAATATGTATCTGTCCGCTGTGGACGACCTCCTGCGCCATCCTGATGACCAGCCCGCCATTGGCCTGCTGCTTTGCAGGGAGAAGAACAGGCTTGTCGTTGAATATGCGCTTCGTAATTTGAAGAAACCCATCGGCGTTGCCCAGTGGGAGACGCGTATCGTTGAAAGACTGCCGAAGGAGTTGAAGGGCAACCTGCCAACTGTGGAGGAGATCGAGGCAGAGTTGAGGAGGAAGAAGAGATGAAGTGGCTTAATATAACGATAGAAAACAGCTTGCTGAGTCTCACAGACTGAAAATCATAGTCGCTCCCGATTTCTTAAAATCAATTTTTCTGCTCCCCTCTCAGTTTCTCACAGAACTCCTCGCAAGCCTCGCATTTTCGTTGCCAAATATTTCGTCCCGTAACTTTGCGGCTCAGTCACGCCCGTACAGAGCGCCCCTTGCAGTGAAGGGATAAGGATCCTATTTTTACCTGTGTGAAATGCCGGGAGAAACCTTGTGCCACAGCTGCCTCAAGGGAAGTGATCCGCCATTTTCAGCGTCCTGCGGCAAGTTCACCGACAAGTCCACACCAAGCGCATCTCGCGAATCCTCTCGGTTTCCGATGGTACTCTGCGGGAGCTAGATAGTGATATTTCAAACCTGGCTCCTCCCTATTTCACTGCAGGTTATGTCCAGTCATGCAGATGTCACGAATGAAATTACTGAGGGAGACTGTTAACTTCCCTATGAGCATGCTTAGGCAATCTGCCCCGTTTCAGTCTTAGTGATTCGCTCAATCTCTTTCTTGGCATAATTCCTATACCGTTTTAAATTCCTTCGATTTTGACTTGAGAGTTCTAATACTTTTTGAAATTCAGATTTTGCCATTTGGCGCTGATTCTTCTTCGAATAAACTCTAGCCAAATTAAAGTGAAGACCCGCTTCGGTCGGGTTGATTCTTAGCGCTTCCTTGAGATAATACTCTGCCTCGTCATACATTTTGAATCCCCGATATGTATAGGCCAACCGATCATATGCGGCATCCCTCTTATTGTTAAAAAACGGTAAGGTTTTTTCCAGTGCCTCCTCAGCCATTGGGGGTTGCTCCAAGCACTTATAAATAATACTTTGCAAAACAAATAGTATAACGTGCGGCTTAAACGTAATTGCTTTATTGCAATACTCCAACGCTTCTCGAAAGTGTCTCTTCGTTATTAGCGCAGCGGAAAGACCACCATAGGCATAATAATTTCTAGGATCTAGCTTGATCGCTTTTTTGTAATGTACTATTGCCTCGTCGATCTCATTTCCTTTATCCAAATAATTTGCATAATCGACAAGGCACATTGATTTTATTTTATCGAAGGGTTCCCCGCACCAAAACATCGAGAAGACCCTTTCAAATAGTTTCAAAAACAGAATTAAGCGAGCCATTTAGAGTATTTTCCCCCTCGTGTGCTATGCACAATTATATCACGCTTGCTGTGTGTGGTGTTCAGGACATCACCGTGCATATTTCAGACCGTAGTCCGTTTTACACTTAGGCTGCGATTAGGCTAAGATAACATCATGGAAGGTACGCCAATAAACAACATTAACCTTGTCTTGGATGTTTTGAGAAGACTCAATGGGGATAGAATTGAAGCATGGGTCTTTGGCGGATGGGCGGAGGAACTGCAAGAACTTATCAAGCCTAGAGTCCATCAAGATATCGACTTGTTATATCAGGCAGAGGATTTCAGTACGGTGGAAAAATTCATTGATGAACAAAACGAACTGAAAGAAATTAAGGGTAAACAGTTTCATCATAAAAGGGCGTTCAGAATAAACGATGTGATGGTTGAAATAACTCTTGTCAAACTAAAAGATGGAAGTATATAACGAACTTCTTCGGAAAATATGAGTATGAATGGCCTTCCAATGTATTTGGCGAGCCGATAAAGTGCAATTGTGGAAATATCAATGTTGCCAGTCGTGAAGCACTAGAGGCATTCCGTGAAAGTTATTCAAAAATTGAGGATGTAAGGCGCCAGGCTCTCAGAAGAAGCTTTGTCGGGGCGTTTCTTTGTCTCCCTATGCTTCACGCGTTCTATCCCTGATTAGATGAGAAGTTTATCATGAAATGATGAATCCGCCTGTGAGATGTTTATCCAGAAAGACGCTGTTTATCAAGCGTGCCATGATGTTCGTGGCATAAGTGGTAATCATTAACAAAGAGAGCGCCATTGATCAATTTGACAGATCAATTTGTTTTCATTGACATCCCCCTGGCGATAAAGCTATAAAGTATTAATTCATCCAACAAGATTGGAACCATAATGAAGGGGACCGTAATGCTGTCACACTTACCGCTGATTGGACTATCTTCCTTAATGATTCGCCGAGTATCCACAGATGAGATATCCAAACCTGTTCTGGCACTCTTGCAAAAGAGCAGTTTTTCAGGCGGGGACGCTTAATGGCCTGGAAATGCCCTACATGTGGGGAAGTTAATCATTCTGATTCCATGTTGAGGTGTACTTGCGGTTATGAGCTTGATGACTCTGTCATAGAGAGCACGAAAGTAACGCTCTGTCCTGGCTGTCTTGAACACAATTATGTTGATCAGGATTCTTGCAAAAAATGCGGACTCAATCTCAAGCTCTACAGATCAAATCCATATTTTGACATGAGCTCACTTTACGAGCCAAATTCGGGCATGACAAGGCCATCGCGTGAGTTACCTCTTGAGTTCAACGGTTCTGCCCGAGAGTACTTTCGGATCTGGATCGTGAATCTGTGTCTGACGCTCCTCACCGCAGGTATTTTTTCCGCATGGGCCAAGGTACGAAAAAAGCGCTATTTTTACTCACACACTATGCTCGACGGCACGCCCTTCCAATACTTAGGTCGGCCTCTTCCGATCCTAAAGGGTCGCGTGATTGCAGCTACAGCGTTTTCGGCCTATTACGTGTCGAGTCATTTTTTCACTGAGGTGCTGCCATATATATTGCTGGCCGGAGCCGTTCTGGCGCCGTGGGTGATCATTCGCTCGGCTGCATTTAACGCTCGTTATTCCTCTTTCCGCAACATGACGTTTCGATTTGATGGAAAATATCTTGATGGGTTAAAGGCGACTTGTGCATGGGTACTTATCCCCGTCCTTCTCGTTGGTATATTCTTCAAGTGGTCAGGTACAAATGCTGTGATGGCTGCGGCGTTTGGCATTTTCGGCCTCCTATTCCCTTGGTGGATAAGGCGATTGAAGAGTTTCATCATCGGCCATACTTCCTACGGCAGCAAGAAAGGTGAATTCTTTGCCACAAGTGGGCAGTTTTTTAAAGTGTATTTGAGTGCGGGATTGATCTTTATCCCAGTGGGGATTATTACGGTCATAATGGGAAGTACGATATTTTCTTTCCTCAAGGATTCGCAGATTTCGCTGTTGGTTACTGCTGTTCCGGGTTATGCCGGATATGTTCTTGCATACGCGTACATCAAATCGCATGGCAACAACCTCGTTTGGAACCACATGAGGCTCGGACGATTGCGTTTCAACTCCACATTGCTCGCTAGAGGGATGGCAAAACTCTATCTGACGAATGCACTGGCTATCATAGCATCATTAGGACTAATGACTCCATGGGCAGTAATGCGGACTCTGAAATATCGGGCCGATAACCTCCATGTGCTACTTGAAGGGGACTTGTCCGATTTCCATGGCACTGAAACAAGTGCAGTGCAAGCAGCAGGGGCGGAGTTGGGTGATTTCTTCGATTTGGATCTTTCACTATGATTAGTCAACCTATTAGACTGGAGGGACAGTACTTTGACGGCAATCAGCCGATTGCAGTACGTGCCGTTCTTGCGTTCGAAGGGCAAGAGGCAATATTGACTGTGTCGCAAATCTCAGAAAGGTATTTTTCACAGAGGCTGAGCGTCTCGCCGCGGATTGGTGGGGCCGATCGCTTTATAAATTTGCCCAACGGGGCACAAGTGCAATGCTCTCACCATGTCATTCTGGACTCTCTGCCCCAGGAAAGTCTATCTGAAGGCCCGGTAGCCTGGCTGGAAGAACGTTGGGGCGTAGCCCTGATAGGTGTGGCGATCATCGCGGCCATATTGCTTGTAGGTTACTTTTACGGCTTGCCGGCTGCCGCAAAGCATGTTACCTCGCGGATACCCATTAAAACCGAACAGACGTTAGGCAGGCAAGCGTTGGATTGGTTGGACAACAATAAATGGTTCAAGCCGACAACACTTGAAAAAGACAAGCAGGAGCGTATCCGTAATGGCTTTGACGTGCTTCGCAGTGACTTACCCTTTAAGGACCGTTATCGGCTGGAGTTTCGAGATTCCACTTTCATGGGTCCGAACGCCATGGCTTTACCCGGCGGCACCATTGTCATCACTGACGATATGGTTAAAGCCGCAGAGTCCCAAGAGGAGGTGCTCGCGATATTGGCTCATGAGATCGGTCACGTGGAGCTGCGCCATTCTTTGAGAAGCATACTCCAAAACTCTGCGGTTGCAGTTGTTGCTGCTACAGTGACTTCTGACGCCGCTTCACTCAGTATTGCCGTAGCGGGCCTGCCTGTTTTGTTGGCGCAGACCAAATATTCCCGCGAGTTCGAAACAGAAGCGGATGATTATGCTTTCAAGCTTCTCAAAAAACGAAATTACTCACCAGCGGCCTTTGCTTCCATCATGGAACGGCTTGCAGAGAAACAGGAAGGAAAGAAGCGCTCTTTATCTTTTATCTCGACGCATCCGGTAACAGAGGACAGGGTAAAGCGAGCCCGTGCCGCAGCCCAGCAGTAGTGGCACTGGCCCTTGTATAGTGAAGTACCTCACGTGATGCATCCAAAAAGAAAGCATCCAATTCAGGTGGAACGCAATCGCCTTGCGCTTCTGTTATTTGAGGAAAGCTCAGAGTAGTAATACGCAGAGAGTGGCATAGGCGACTATTATTTTAAAAGCCACTGAATCCCTCCCGATATCAACTCAGGAAAACGATGATTACTGGGTGATATATGCAGAATGAGTTACTCACAGAAGTCAACGGCAGCATCATATTTTTGTTGCCAAGGACTTCACCCCGTAACTTTGAAAGGCTACGACGCGTCGGAGATGAAAACTTGCCTTGAGGGAATCTAAGCGCTCCAGTTCCTCCCGCGTGAAGCTCCGAAAGAAATCTTCATCGGAACTAGCCCCAAAAGAGGTGAGCCAGTATTGTCAACGCTCGGCGGCGAGTTCACCGACTATACCTCACTGGTTGCCAATCTCACTGTCTCTTGATTTCGGAAAGAATATGAGTAGATCGCTTCGCGGATGACATATAGAATACCAGACTGGATGCATCTTTGTATTACCAAAGACTTCTCCGCGTACTTCAGCGGACCAAGCGCTGCCGTGTGGCTTAGGCTTGCATTTCGAAGCTTTCTTTATCTGAGATTCCGTCCGTGTGATATTGAGGTAGAAACCTTCAATGAAGAACCGTCTAACTTGACAGACTGTTTTTTTGGTGATAAAAGGTAAACAGGGGCAATGCGGATAAAGCCAACCCTCTGTGAGAACGGGATAGAAGGTGGCGGCCTTAACAGAAGATGGATGAGTTCCCGAAGGAATAAGCCTTTGAGGAGGTGTCTCTTTTATTTCCATGGATAGGAGGTGTGAAAATAATGTTTTTCTTTATTGCCGAAAAGTAATATTTTGGTAGGAGCTTTTGATGGAGGGCCAAAAGGACATCTTCTATGGGATCTGTCTCATTGCGAGTCTACAATAAAGCCTAGATTTCATGAAAATTAAGGGCCATGAACCTAAGGAGGGGAATATGAAAAGGTCATACTCGGTAGCGTTAATCTTTCTTTTAGCACTGTCAAGTTTATGGGGTTGCACCACCATGAGATATGCATCCCCGGATTATAACTGCCCGTTCGAAAAAGAGCCTGCACTTAGTCGTCCGATGTTTGCGCCCAGCAGCTTACTTGACATGTGCCAAAATCTACAGGACCTTCGCGCGAATGGCAAAGATAAAACCTGTCCCGAGGGCTTTCAGGCTTACGAAAAGTGTGTAACAGAAGCATGGACTAAGTACAAGATCTGTAGTTGTGGATATCTTGTTGACCCCAATAATTGCGGTAGCTGCACTTTTGCCTGCGAACAAAAAACGATGCCAGCACCGCCGCCGCCACCGCCGCCACCGCCAACTTCGTGTACGGGTTACACATATTCACCTTGGTCGGCCTGTGAGAACGATCAGCAAACAAGAACGGTGACTGGCAAGACGCCAGCAGGATGCACTGGGACGCCGTCGGAGGAGCCTGATCTGAAGCAAGCATGCGCCATGCCGATGGCGGCCGTACTCGAAGATGTACATTTTGATTTCGACAAGGCAACTCTTACCAAGGAAGCGGAGGAAGTGCTCGCGAAAAATACTCAGGTTCTTAAGGACAACTCGGGCGTTCAGGTTCGGATAGAAGGCAATGCGTGTTCTCACGGCCCCGAAGACTATAATCTAAGACTTGGTGAGAGAAGAGCATATGCCGTCAGGGAGTTCCTTGTAAAAGAAGGCATAGCGGCGGACAGGTTATCGACGATTTCCTATGGCAAGACGAGACCTCTCTGCGTTGAAGAGCCTACTCCCAAAAATAAGAACGATGAATGCATGAAGAAAAATAGGCGGGTTCATTTCGAGGTAGGCGCACAATAGGACTATAATCGAGGTTAGGGCCGGGTATTTGTGAAGGTGCCCGGCCCCCTTTTTTGTGGTATGCGATAGGTCTATTCGATGTAACTTTTTATATGTCGTTACTCTCATTGCAAACTTGTCTCATTTCTTGTAGCACACCGCAGTAGCCATTTCAAAAACCACCGTTTTCGAATAATAGAGCCCGGAGCTAGACTATCCATTTCCGATAGAAACGAGATCGTCATTTATCCGTTGCGAGATCACGATTAGCATGGCTTTTATGTCGAGGTCAGCATGTGTGATTCGGGATATAATGTGCTATAGGAACTGCTGCCAGCATCGGGATGTTTTTGGGAAGTTATCTGGAATCAGGGATAACAAATTCCAATTGTACCCTTGATACTTATACAAGTGCATGAAACTGCAGAGTCCAGGAAGACACCGAAATATTTGCCTGACTCCTACGTCTGCCCTTTTTTGAGCATGATACAGGGCGAAACTTATCAGGTAGCTCAGTTTATCAGAACTACTCTCAGTACTCGCGATGTCTTCCTGTACCTGAGACTGTGGCGTTCTCGCGACAGTCATTAGGTTACCACCGGAAAGAAACAATGTACCGATGAGCCACGGAATACCGTGTACAATAAAATCATGCATCAGTAGATAGCTTCAAATCAAAAGGTCGTCCCTACTCCGCCGGGATTGTGATGGTCACGCATACTCCTTTCGCTCTCGATTAATTTCAGTCTATCAAATACTACGTCAGTCAACGGTGGTACCCTTAATCACCTTTACTCACCCACCATCGGAATCTGTGAGGTGACCTGGACATCTATCATCAATCGAAGCCGTCTGTCAATTTGCATAAAGCGAGCCACCTTCCGGCCAGGCAGGACTTTTTCGAAAAGTGGAAGGTACTTCTGTGCCAGCTGGACTGTGGCAGCATCTGCCTCCATCCATCTCTTTGTTAAACTCAAGGCCTCGGCATCACTCAAGCTGCCGTAGTTGTCCGCATACTGCTTAATGATGCCAAGACGATCATCGTTAATCTTTTTCATTTCAGCCGCATACTGATCGTATACCGGCCAGAATTTCTCTGCCTCTGCATCCGTCAATTGCATGTTTGCTGCAACAAGCTGCTTTACTTGCGACCGTATATCCTTCCTCATCAACTCAATATCCTTGTCTGATATCTGGGCCGCGCCTGCCTGTAGAATCAAACCGCCATTCGTCACCATAAGTACCCCTGCAAACAGCAATACCCCGATAAGAGTCTTCTTCATTCCTTTCTTCCTCCTTTTTTTGGTGTATTCCCCATCAAGTCGGTAAGAACTGACCGTCATCGACGGCGCTGAATCACCGCTTTCAAGGGTATGATCAATCCGATCTGGATTGAATGCGTGTATGCCCTCACTTCCCGGCCGAGGAGTGCTGATGAAGCCGCGCTTTCATCGCTTCAATCTCCTCCGCACAGAAAGTACATTTTTTCATCTCGATATCCTCCTTAAAAAACCTGTGTATCGAGTCTTTATTTTAACCCCTCCTTTGACTCTCGATTAATTTCACTCTACCAAATCTATAGTGCCTGTCAAGAATGGCATAACGTATTTTGATATTGTCGTATTTCAGGGGCATTTGTCCGGCATAGACATGTTTTGAAGCAGATAAAAACTGATGTTCTTGTCAAAGCGGAAGAGAATCCTGCCCTTAGGGACTTCCGTGAGGATTGTTTGTTGCGACATGCTATACGCAAAATCAGGCCCCTCGGAAGAGTGAAGGTTATAATAGGAAATTGTTGTCCCGTCAAAATGGTGCCAGTGTTTAGTCGTAGGTGCAGTCGAGATCGTAGTGTTACCTTGTGCACGGTTCGTGGCAGTGCGTAATTCGGGGCGAAACTATTTTGTTCTGTGTATTTGTGACGTCCCGCATCAGTTAACGGAAGAAACAAACACTCGCCGATCTCTCATCGGACAATGGGTTCGAAAAAGAGTGCATGTCCGCATTGTAAAAAGCGACCGCATGTTTCGGGACGTACTCTTCGTCTGTTGCAATGCCGGATAACTGTTTGTTATCAGGTGTTATCGAAATCTTCAGAGAGATGAGCAGAGTGGTAGTCATCGGATGGACGAAACGGCAGAAAAGAAGGCCTGCAGCAAGAATCCTTTAACTGTCTGTCTTAACGTATATATCACGGAAAACAACACACTTAGTGTCAACAGTAAATGCATATTTTATGGTCATTTATTGTCGCGTTGTAACGTACGTTAAGATAGACATGGAAGAAATGGATATTCCGACAAATTCTGCCACCATTCCGATGCAACCTTGCCGCCTATTCCGATTTATTCGTGCCACTCGCTTCGGCGAAAGATTGCCAGGGTGGCAGGGGAAAAGACACTTTACGTTGTAAACCCATGATAAAAAGTCAGACGAAAGATAATGCGATGTAATAAATAGCTTTCCATTCATTAATGCTTATCAGGAGGAAAGACGTACAAGCACAAGATGTTGAATGTCTTCGAAGTGAGCATCATTGCTAAGAAGGGGTATCTTGTGCTCAATGCACAGAGAAGCGATCCAAAGATCATTCTCTGGAATAGGCTTGCCTCTATTTTTTAAAAACAAGCGGGTTTTTGCATACGTATCAGCTGTCGTTTCCCTGATCGTCAAAATGCGAGATTTCCGAATAAGCTTTTTGTGTCTGGCGATATTTTGTTCAGGGTGTTTTGAATTCAATGCGCCGAAGATGAGCTCGCCTGCAACAATTACGGGCAGATACACTTCGGCTTGTTTGGCAAGAAACGTATCGATGATTTCATTGCCATTCAGAAACATTATGGCAACATCGGTATCAAGTGCTATTTTACCACTCACCCATATCCACCTTCTCGAACTCATCCTCTATAACCCTCATCATTTCGGCTGCGTCTTTATCTGGGAGTGTACCGCAAAGACCAGCGAGAGGATGTTTCTTCTTTAAAACTGTGTCCAACGTGATGTGGACTTTTTGGCGACTCCTCAATCCTTTTATCGGACTAAGCGGGCGCAAAATACCTTTTTCATAAACCGCTTCTATCGTCTTTGTCATAAGAACACCTCCGCTAATATTTTAGCATAATACATTTAAGTACGGGGGCGGAGAATTCCTGTTCCTCTTACTGTAAGGCCTTGACGCTGCAGCGATTTGTTACAGATACTTGAGTGTAAGACCTTAATATTCGCCTTGGCAGAGAACGGGATACCATAGTTGAGGCGGTAGGAGTTACTCTGACAGGAAATCGTCGATGTTGCACCTGGCGTCTTTGAGAATCTTCAGAAAGAGACCTCTGAGAAAATCTCCCGGATGCATCGGAGGGTTACAAATCAACGGTCGAAGGCTCTTTTACGCAGAAAGATTTACTCCCAGAAACACTCGTCATCTGACCGCTCGTGCAGAAAGAATAAATTCCGATGCCACGATCTCAGCTACACCCAGACTAACCGAGAGCTACTAAGAATTGATATCAGTGCTTTTTTCATTCCCTGCAATCTTCTTGAAACCCGCAGAAGCATGGATCGAATAGAGATTCATAGTTTCATTCTATTTACATTTTTTGACGATCTCACCATCTACGCTTCTGCCCAAATACCTACGCCCTGCTTCACTGTGGCATTAATTCTGTCCATAAATGAGATGATTTTTGGACAGTAATCCCCAAGAGGCTTATTCCGCTTCAGTCCTCGTTTTGAGGATAATAAATCCGAAGGGTTTTATGGACAGGGGCGAGTGAGGAGCACAGACCAGTCAATACTGTCAGAAAACCGAATGGAAAAAGCAACCGAATCTCCCTCAATACTATAACCCGAAATAAACGCCTTCTGAACAACCTGAAAGTGCGAAGTACAGCCACTACTAAACGTTTTGGCGATGACAATTCTATTATCACTTGCTCACAGTTACCCGCAAAAGTTTCTATTTGTGATAAGAGAATAGTACGCCCGTAACATGATTCATCCTCTACATGAGCGACAAAACCATTCATCACGACAATGCTGAAAACTAAAATTTACGCAACTGGTGGCAACCTTTATCAGCAACAGATATTATCGTAGTGCGGCATCTTCATCAAGGCTGGACGCGGAGTACACCGACTTATCCACCAAGCACTGCGAACTTCATCAGAAAATCACCTGAAGCCTGAGGCCAATGACCGTCGCTGTGCTTATGCCGGTCCTGCTGATGACAGGAGGCACGATGGAAAGAATACTAAGTGCATTTTGCTGTGCAGGATTGATCACCTGAATGTCCGGCGTCAACTTCATCCACGGTGTAAGCGCAAAATTATAATATGCCTCGAACCCCTGCTCATCTCCGAGTAACTCTCTGGTCGCGAGCAGTCCCGTGAACATTGGCTGACTCACACTCATGTAGTAGTACCCGGTGCCGAAGCTGTCCATGGGCCGGCCGGGAATGACCCCCTTGCCTCCGACTCCTATGCTGTAAAAATAGTGCACCGGATTAGGGTTGCCGTCTGAGGCTCCAAATCGTCCGAAGAGGCCCCAGCCCTGACCGGAGCCTTTCTTGGGCTCGTACAGGTACTGGTCGAAGTTGTAGTAAAAAGCCCAGGTGTTGTCCTCCTTTTGGATCGCACCGTTTTCGATGTCAATGCGCAGGCTCTGGTCAAGAGAAGTAAAATTCTTTGTGGAATATGTTGCGCCAACAAGTTGGTGTCCGGTAAGTCCGAAGAAATTCGTCCTCACGCGACCCTCGATGACATAGCCTGTGTTGCCCTTGAACACGGTGTCAAAGCCGCTGCTTTTTGCTGTGCCATCGCCGTCATAAGCCATAATAGCTATGATTGCCTCCTTGGGGTCTGTGGTAGGCAATATAATCACAGCGCCAGCCAGCGTTGAGTAGGGGAAGCCCAAGCAGAAAACCGGATTAAAGTTGAATGCCAGATTGAAGAACTGGGTGTCACCTTTACCATGGGCGAACTCGTTCATATCGCCGGAATCGGAGGTAACGGTAGCAAATTTTCCGACAGACACGCCAACGTAACGGGAGAGGAACTGCGTGAAGTTCACTGCGGATATGTTCAGTTGGTCACTGCCCGCCGTTGGAAAGAGCTGGTTGGTGTTCACCGGCGTGAGTGTACCGGTCTTGAGGTTGACACCCTTACCGAAATTGCCCTCAACCTCTGCGTTGAAGAAGCCGCCTGGCCACCATCCCAGTTTCTGTGTGTCCAGGTTAATCGTGAGGTCCCCTCGTCCGCCGTATCCCCACCCTATCTCCTTACCGCCCTTGATGTCTCCTTGCCCAATCTGGGTTAGGTCCAGATTGATGGTCACCCCTTTCTTTGACAAGTCATTGCGAACACCACCCCAGTCGCCAGTGAGTGTCAACCTGGACCAAAAGTCGCCGGAGTAAGTTGTCGTCTGGTCTTGAGCAAAGACCGCTGATGCGAGGCAGAGAAATAGAAACAATGAGACTGCAGTCGTTACTATTAGCTTTATGTTCTTCATAATCACCTGTCCAAATATACACCGTTGATCGGCATTCACTATACTTTCGTCTGCGGGGACGCTGGCGCGCCGGCGATCCAGATCGCCAACGTCAGGAAGCACGCGGCGAGGATTCGCATCAAACGACTGCCGTTCGGGAATCAGCAGCATGGCCGCTCACCCGGGACATCGCCTCTCATCGACGCACGTAACCTCCCGTCCTGCCCAGTCGGCCATCAATCTCCCCTGAAGTTTGTGAAGTTGGGCGCCGGCGGGTTCGGATACTTCTTTAGCGACGCCTCGTACTCCTGCACCGCCTTGTACGCGGGCATCGCCATAAACACGTAATTGCCGCCAAGATTCAGATCCTCATGTGGGTCCATCTCGATGTTGTAAACTTTCGGCGCGTACATCGGGTTGCTGCTCGTGTACAGGCCGCCGAGCATTTGCGGTCCCGTGCCGGTCAGCGGCATGTCCTTGAAGTAGAAGCGCCACTGCTTCCACCGCGCGGCCACCAAGTCCGGGCCGATGAAGGTGAGCAACGACTCACGGGCACCCTTGACGCTCTTGCCATAGAGCACCGCCGTCTGATCCACGCCGTCAATTGGACGATTGGTCGGCAGCTTGGTGCCGAGGATGGCCGCGAAGGTCGGCATGAAATCCATGATCGAGAACATGGCGTAGGATGTAGCGTCCGGCGCGATGTGCCCGGGCCAGCGGATGAAGCAGAAGGTCCGGACCGATCCTTCGGTCGCCTCGCCCAGTTCGCCACGGAAGGGCCCCGAGTTGCCCATGTCGGGAGATCCCAGGTTGCCAAGCTCGCGCAGTATCTGGCCCGACGGCCCGTTGTCGGATGCGAAGACCACGATGGTGTTGTCCTCGATCTTAAGCTCCTTGAGCGTATCGAGCACCTGCCCGACGTGGTAGTCGCCCTCCATTATCTTGTCGCCGTAATTCCCGATGCGCGATTTGCCGGCGAACTGCTTGGACGGGTAGTTCGGCGCGTGCCCCATCGAGAACGGAAGGTAGAGGAAGAACGGTTTGCCTGCCTTCTGCTGCTGTTTCATGAACTCGATGGCCCGGTCGGTCAGGTCGTTGTCAATCTCCGCGCGCACCTCGGGCGTGAAGGGCTTCACGCGCTGCATCGGTCCGCCCGCCTTCTGCTGCATGATCCATGGCCCCTTCTCGATCAGGACACTCTCGGGCGCATCGAAGGAATGCGTCATCGTGGCCAACGAGGCTGTCAGGCAGTCGCTCCATGAGGTGTCTGGTGGGATGCCATAGAATTCATCGAAACCGTGCGCACTCGGCAGGCTCTGTGGTTCTATGCCGAGATGCCACTTGCCAAAGATTGCCGTCGCATAGCCCGCGTCCTTGAACAACTGCCCCATAGTGTAGGCTTTACCCGAGAGCGTATTGGGCGTACCAGGCACGGTGGCGATCGATAGCCCATTGCGGATAGAGTATTGCCCCGTCATGAGCGCGGCGCGTGACGGGGTGCAGGAGGGCTCCACCAAAAATTGCGCGAAGCGCAGCCCCTCGCGGGCAAGCTGGTCAGTGCGCGGCGTCGGCATGCCGCGCAGTTCACCGCCGCCGTATGAACCCATATCGCCGTAGCCGACGTTGTCGGCAAGGATGAATACAACGTTGGGTGTGCTCACAGCCGCAAATGTCGGGCAGGCGATGAACGCCAGACCGACAAGGATTACGGCGAGGACATGTACTATTTTCGTTTTCATATTCTCCTCCTTATTAAAATATTGCACTCCATTAATTGCTTCCTCTATTTGATATCCCCTCCATTTTTAAGCGGCATTGCCAGAATCTCAGGCTTAGATTACGCTCTTGTCCTGACCATCATTCTTTCCTTAAATGCTATCAACAATTTCTCAACTGTCAACAGATAGAATGAGAATGATGTTATTCAAACCTCCCATGGGTTGGCCATGGTGCGGTAGGCTTCTTTTCGCAGCCGAGAAATATCCGAACTAAATTCCGATTGAAACATGGAGTTGGTATATCTATGATGCAAACAACATTCACAAAGAACTTCGCACTCTTTTTTGCGTCGTATGGGTGCGGTGTGCTGGAACGTGTTACAGCCAGACTGACTCTTTCGGTTTGAAAGTTATCATTTTAAATGAAAGGTCTTCGGCGTTGACTATAGGGAGAATTTAACGTCATCTCCGGTTGTCCGAAAATGTTGACTATAAGCGTAAAGAAACACCTTCAGAAAATCTATATTGGTGTGGTGTCCAGCCCCACAAAGTGACGGTCTTCTGGACGATAAAAAGTTAACAATTTCGGGTTCAACGATACATTCCTTTAAGTGAAAGATGTACAGATCTTGATAGGATTCGAAAAATCCTCAAGTCCAAGAATGCATCTTTCCAATTGCCTCTTTTAATGTCCTTATGTTATTTTTGAAACAAGGAGGTGCGCAATGCCTAAAACCGTAGAAGCAATATTTGAGAAGGGAGTGTTGATACCAATGTCTCCGCTCAATATCTCCGAACATAAAAAGGTAACCCTTATCATAGAAGATGAAGAGGGGGAATCTACCGATATTCTTTCTCTCTCCTCTATGGTATACAACGGCCTCTCCCCTAAAGACATCGAGGAGATAGAAGAACTGGCATTAGATAGAAGCGGCTTCTCAAGGCGCTGAAACATGGCGCCTCCTCCTTCACTCCTCGACACGGATATTCTTTCAGAGCTTTTCAAGAAAAATCCCAAAATATTGGCAAGGGCCTCTGAATATATCGGCATACATCGCTGCCTGAACATCTCCCATATAACAAAATATGAAATTCTAAAAGGATTGAAGGCAAAAAAGGCTGAAAAGCAGATTGAACATTTTAACAGGTTCTGCTCAATCAACAATGTCCTTCCAATTACTGACGATGTCATAGTGAAGGCTGCCGATATATATGCATCCCTTAAAGAGAAGGGGAGCATCATATCCGACGCCGATATCCTTGTTGCCGCCATAGCTGTCGTACACAACCTTGTCCTTATAACCAATAACACCAATCACTTTTCCCGAATTGAGGGTTTACTATTAAACAACTGGAAGATATAAAACCGGTCATCCCATCCGGCTTAAATGTGCCTGGCCCCTTTTCCTTCCCAGGCTTCGATCTTGCGGCCCGTACTTCTGGACGAAGTCTTTGTCAGGTCGTCCTTGTGAAACTATCACTTATAGGGTTCGTTCCGGAATCGTTCCAGAACGGCTCAAAAATGCTTTAAAAAAGCGGGTGGCGTGAGTTCGAATCTCACCCCCTCCACTGCGTCTCAGCCCGTTTTGTGCGTGTTATAACTGCTACTCCTCGCTGCAATGTATTTGACCGGTAACTGTTAGATCAGCAGGAAGGTATACGAAGGTAGGTATGAATACGCCGGTGATTGTTCAGGGTTATCCCGAAGAATAATCCCCGGATAAACAAGAAATCAACGGGCTGAGGAGATGAGATTTAAATGAATTCATATTTATTGCTAAAGCCGTCAAAGATTACCTGTCTGTGACCAATTTGTGACAGAATATGCCCAAAAAAAAAGAATATTTGGAAAATATCTAAAATATAAGAAAGCGAAATGTGCTTTCAAAATCCAAGAGTTAGTCCAAACCAAAGACAGAGACCATTTTGCGAAATCTGTTGTTTTAGGATTTGAAGTCCAGGAGGGACACCAGAACCCTATGCACCGACGAGAAGCCGAGGAGCCGTTGTACTACAGCCCACCTCTATTAGGACCCCTTTTCAGACTTACTTCAGAAACAGCCGCCAGAATCTCGGTGAGATTATGCTCCATTGCCAGAGCGACGCGATGAAAACCGCTTACCAAGAAATAGTCCGCTACGCTTGCAATGGACGGAGGCAACGGCAATAACGTCCTTCAGGTCCAGCGGATGGCGAGGCATGAAAGCATCAGCGCCACCTTAGGTTATTCTCACGAGTTTCAGAGGTTCTAAAAAGAGGCGGAACGTTCCCGTCAAGATATAGGAGGCCTGAAACGAAAAATTGCGCCTGTGCATAGATGTTGCAGAATACGGCGGGGATATCGCCAGTTCAAAAGCAGCAATTTCCTACTTTGAAAGAAGTAAAGGTGCGCTTTGAGGATAGCAAATTTGCCAGAAAGTACTGCAAAATTGCACTGCTATCGTTCTACTTTCGTTTGTGCATAAGAATCTAACAGCTTGATTAAATGGTATTTATAGTGTGGAGCTCGCGTTTGATAATTGCCAGGGTCGTAATGACATCGATGGAGCAACTCAAGAACGAATCGCTGGCTTTTGAGCACAGACATAACAGCTCATATCGTCACAGCAAGATAAAGGGGAAAACGCCTCTCAAGGCATTGGTTGCCACTGACACAAAACTGATTTCCCCCGGCGAGAAGGATATCCCGAAGCATGCAGTGATTGTCGTCTGGACATTTTCGGAGAAATATTTCGCGTTCCACCGGAGACTCAATACGAATACGTCGTCGCAACAGTCGATGTCGAAGAACAAAAGCTCAAACTCTTCAGAGTTTCTGTCCAGGTTGATCAATACCAATATTGCGCTGATCGCTGAAACAAATCACGGCATCGTGAAATCAAATAGTTTCAGAGTTTCGAGTGCACGATGTCGTGACCCTTATTTTTGTGCACGATGTCCTGGCCTTTAACACTTAATTATTAGAGGCGAATGCCTGATAACTTTAGAATATGTTAACAGTTCGACAATTGCAGATATGTAGGAAAGTAAAAAGGGATAGCGATGTTTTTTGATGTCTGCTGTCCCTTTACTTTATTAGTTTGCGCGACGGGGCTTTCATGTGGATTTAGGTGTACCGACGGTGACTGTATACCAATCGCTCGATCCGTCTGAGTAGATGATGAAAAGCGTTCTGATCCCCTCGGTCGCCGTCATTTCGCCGGGCAACGTGACCGATATTGATGTTTTGTCAAGAGATAGTGTAAAAGGTAGTTGCTTACCTAAATAGTTGATAGCGATAACGGATTCCAGCATTGTTCCAGTAATAGTATACTTTACGCCTGTCCCTGTATTTATCGGTTTGTGAGTCTTTAATTTAGGCTTGTTGTCTGATGACTTTGCTTCTGGAACTGCGACAAGAACAGGTGGTTCGGTCCCGTTTTGTAAAACCAGCTGTTTCAAGCCTTTTAACTGGTCTGCGGAAAGCTTCAATAATCCCATTGTTCCGCCGTCCATGACTTCAATGATGGCACCGGCAGGCACAACAACCTTTGTTCCGCATAGGGCAGTTCCCATTATTGCAAAGTGAGTATAGTCCTCACCTTGGGTGGCCTTGTTCTTAGCCTTCTTATCCGGAGGTGTGGTCTTGTTCTTAGCCTTCTTATCCGGAGGTGTGGTCTTGTTCTTAGCCTTCTTATCCGGAGGTGTGGCCTTGTTCTTAGCCTTCTTATCCGGAGGTGTGGTCTCGTTCTCATCCTTCTTATCCGCAGGTGATGACAAGATAGTTATACTTGCTACAGCAAAATCACTTTGAAGAGGCAAGTCAACAGGTTTTGTTGTGTATTTTTTCCCCAGAAATAGCCTTTTGACTGTGAGTGAGCGTTGATTATGGACCAAATCCTTGGGTGCTAAAAAAATGATGTTGGCATCAGACGGTGTATAAGTAACGGATTTGAAAGGCGCATCACTAAGCCCAAAAGCCTTGCCTCCTATAATTACTGCAAGCGGGTAGACATCTTTTTGTTTAGAAAACTGGTGCAGCTCTTGAAGGGGGACCCTGACCTGAACCAAGGTATCGCTAAACGGAGTTAAGACTGCAGGTTTCTCCCCAGCCTTAATTCTGTAACAATCATAGATATGAGGGTTGTCAGGGTCAATTGGGGCAACTATTTCGCTTTCCAAGCTGTCGCGATTTACAACATAGGCACCATTCATTGCTAAGGACTGACTAGACGCGATGAATTTAATATAGTCGAGAGTGTTCAGAAAACCGGGAGTCGAATCGTCCAAATATGTTGAGCCAATACGTACTCGAGTCCCCGAAAGGAAGTTCCCATCGACAATAACTGTCATCGAGCCATCCTGATTATCCATTGCATTAACATGTGAAACTTTAGGGGCCAGGAAGAACTTGGGTATGTCGTAACATTTAGTATTTTCGGATGATCCAGATAACTTAGCTTCCTCTGGGATGTGGCCACACCCGTATTTATGCCATGTGGTCCTGACGTGTACCTCCCCGTCGATTTTTTCGTCCTTATCAAATGGATTAGGGAAGGATATTTGGGCAAAAGTTTGACGTAAGCCATCTTGCACAACCCCTTGCCCTAGAACGGGACGGAATTGCCAAGAAAAAGTTACAGGTTCCTGATCCTTTTGTTCACAAACTCCTTTGCGTGGAGGTCGCTGAATGGCTACAGTGTCTTGATCTCTCACAACATAATAAGTCTCATGCCCCCAGAAAAAACTACCGCCGACATTTATGATGCCTGAAATAACAGCACTTGCTCCCAGAGAAAAGGATGAAGAGACAAGGCTTGCCACATTATAAGTCTTCTCACGTGGAAGCAACGTCATAATGGAGGGGGGTTCCGGCGCGGTACCTTTTTTAGGGCGGTTACAAATTGTAATCTCCACTTCTGCTAAAGCGTCACGATAATCTTGATTGGGCACCGTAATACTAATTGGAAAACCGATCGTTACATGCTTCTTAGTGAAATCAGTACCCTTTATATACTGATCATTCAAGGCACCGTCAAGAAGCATCTGAAGGTTGATAATTTCATAGCTCAATTGCATTTGCTCGCCAAGCGTGTCCAGCGCGGAGGGCGAAAATGTGGACGGCATGGTATAAGAGGGCACAGTCGGCTGCGCGGGTATAGATGGCGTCAATTGGGGCGCCGCTGTAACGGTCTGGGATGTCGACCCCGGTGTGGTGGTCACGTTTTGATTGGTGGTGGTGTTGCTCGGGGTGGTAGCCGTGGTGCTTGTGACTGTAGTCGTTCCTGCAGGTGTTACCGTTGTTTGAGTGGTGCTTCCGGTAGTCACAGTTGAAGGAGTTGAAGTAGTCCCGCCTGTAGTCGCTTGTGTTGTCGGGTTTGCCTGAGACAACGTAGTGGTGACTGCCGGGATGGGAGTTCCAGTCGCTTGCAGCGAAAAGCCAGACTGGGTGGCGGAAGCTCCCTGGAGGCCACCGATCCTGCTAATGAGCGAACTCTGGTCAAGGCCCGAGAGCTGCCCCAGTCTGCTTTTGAGACCGTTTAATAATATTTGTAGAGCGCGATCATCGTAAACTTTCGGTTCACCAACAAAAATGCCATTGAATGGAACGTCTGCAGTCGGCTGGGAATATGAAGTTTGAATAGTAAGAATAGAAAGACTTATGACCAATAAAAAAATGAAATTCAGACGCGCTCTCAACATAGTGCACCCTCACACTTTTTGATAGTTTGTATTGCTAAAACGTAAAACAGGATCCTCCTCAGGATCATAGAACCCGGAAACGGTAATAATGTCTCCGTTGTCCACCTGCGGGTCATTATGGAACTGCCAATAAGCTGCATTAACTTTTAGGTGGGTAATAGCTCCATTTGTCGTCTCATCGAGCATCATTAAAGTGGGAGGGTCTTCCATCTGAAGATAGGACTCATGCTTACTATCATCCAGGACCAAAATACCTTTATATGTTTGCATAGCTAGTCGCCTCCTAAACAGGGATTCATGCAACGCTATTACCACATTGTATAACTGGTAAGTTCTCCTTCACTCATGATTTTGTCATCTAAAATTTAGATAAGCGCGTTCAGCCTACATGGATGTGAGTAATGTGCTTATATTTCGCTTGTCCGGACTCTTTATCCTCTCTGAACACCTTCACGTCCACTGGTTTGGCTATTGAGCTGGGAATCAACTTTACCATAAGTAATTCGCTGCTTACATACCTAACCTCCACGTCTGTATTCTCGACTGTAACTTTAGTCCCCGGCCCGAAACCCTCACCTATAACAGGGTTCTCCTCTATGTCTGAAGAGAAGGCGTATGGCTGGACGACCAACGGCGGCCAATAGTAAAAAAAATTCTTGCCGCTCTCATTCGAACCCCAAGCGGTTTCGACCTTTATGCGAACTTCTGTTTTCGAATCCTTGAAATTCCCTTCCTTGAACCCCGGTGCCGGTGGAGTCTCTGCTGTGATCACCCAGTCGTTCCCTGCTCTCTCCAGTCCTATCACGCGGGCGCGCTGTTCACCTATCCATACCTGTGTAACATTATCGAGATAACGGCCTGAAATCCTGATGATTTCTCCGCCCCATGGCAGCCCCCTCAACTTGTCAACATTGGTACTGGTAATAACTGCAGCAGGTAAAGGCTGTGTCACTTTAGTCAGACTTTTTTGGATCGTATCAAGATTATTATTGAAATCCTTGTTCACAGTTAATCTACTAAAATAGGCTATGATAAAAATAACCAAAATAGCAATGAGTAAGACTGCGCCTGTTGCGAGTGATTGACCCCACCAGCCTATCTTATTGACATTTTGATCAGTAGCATCAGCTTGCTTTTTAACTTCTTCAGTTTTTGACTTAAGCGTTTCTATTGTTTCACCAAATTGCCTTAGATTCTTACTGATGTCATTTATCTGTTTCTTGACAGAATCCTCAGTTGGTTGGCTTGCCTCCTTCTCCGTTTTTGTTTCAGTTCCGTCCTTAACCGTCTTTTCGGCCGGATATCCGGGAACAGCCAACACCATGATAATAATAGCCAGCAGCAACGTAAACATCAACTTACCAAACATGACTTCCTCCTCGGTCAGCTTCTTTCCAGGATCACTACTGAGATGGCTTTTTCGGGCTTCCTGGCTCACCCTTTGCTTTTGGCCAATCCTTGAAGTCCTCTACCCCGGCAATCAGAAACTTCTTTGATTCAAAATAAGCTCTATATGTCTCTTCGACTACTTTGGGTAACCAGAACTTCGGCCAAACATGGAACCATGAGATGCCAATAATAATAGACAGAATCAACAGAAAGGCGCATCCTTCGCCACATCCTGCAAAGGGACAAGCAACCGAATAACGGAAAAGATAGATCACTGTGTAAACGAATAATAAAGGAAGCCCACACAAGAAGCCGAGCGGTATGAACGTAACTATTTCTGCAAACCTAAAGTACTCTGCCATTAGCCAAGCATGATAGTCTTCGCACTCCAAATTCTTCATTTGCGGGTAACGATACGAGATGTTGAGTTTCGCAAGGTCGAGTTCTTGAATCTCTCTGTTAAGCTTTATTCCGAGCGGTCTCAAAAACAATACGAATCCAGTCGGAGCAATCAAGAATCCCACAACCAATGAGCCGCAAAGAATCATAGGAATATCTGTCGATGCAGTATCCTTGAAATTTCCCAAAAAAGTGGTGAACTGACTTTCGCTAAGACTCAGAATCCTCAGGATCATGACAATAGGGTAAAATACAAGAAAGCCGGCCGCCGTATAGAAGATCAGCCGACCAACATTCAAGATGTCAGTGAGCTTATCAAAAGAGTCAAATAACTGTTTGATCCAATCCAATTCTTTGCCTCTTTCAAGCAATTTTGTTTTGAGTCATTTAAATTATCTCATGCGTTAGACGTTAAGTCAAGGGATGTGGGGGCCTTAGCATTTTATTGACAGCGATAACACATTGAAACGAGAAGTGCCTAAATGTCTAAAGAAGTCCATATGGAAAGAGATCAGTTATATGAGGAAATTTGGTCTGAGCCAATTTCCAAAATTGTATCCAAATATCACATTTCCGATATGGGGCTAATAAAAATATGTAGAAAGCTGGAGGTGCCGACTTAGGTGGTGTGGTGTACCAAGGAGGTAGGTGTCCTAAGGTCTTGAGAAATCAAATGAAATTAGCTCGGCCTTGCCGTTCGAATCGGCTCGCCCCGATATCGTCAAACAAAACATCATTTCGACTGCTGTGAAATATGAAATAGTCGTGATTTTTCCGTGTGCTTATTGTGTCCCTGTTAAGTATCAATTTAAGTCAATTTACATCAATCCATATCAATTCATGGACTTGAGATAATTTATTGAAAAGTAAGATAAATACGGTTATTTCAGAGTCTTATGTGCACTGGTGTTTTTTGATTTGAAGTCCAGGAGGGACACCAGAACCCTATGCACAGAAGAGAAGCCGAAGAGTAGTATGCTCCAATCTTCTGTACGGTCAGCGTCTCCTCAAGTCCCTTCTTCAGAGATGCTGCAGCACTCGGGTTCAGATTCAAGATAACTGTCAATCATAGATATTTTCCGGCATCATCATAAGCAGCCATATCATATTGTATGCAGCACTGATGCGAGCATCTATGGCATGCAAGTGCTCATAAGAATGGAGAAGTCACTAAATTGACCTTTTTTGCTTGACAGGTGTACTCTAATTGGGTATTCGGTTTGAGGGGGTCACTACAAAATATGTGGTCGAGATCATCTGAAAATGACTGGTCGCGATGGCCCGAAATTTACAGTGGAGGGGAGAATATTCGCTGAGTGATGGTGTGATAAAAGTGTGATAGATTAGACTGAAATTGGCTGAATTAGACTAAAGCTAATTGAACTCGCTAAACCACAATTATTTAGTAATATCAGTGAATTAGCTAATAGAACAAGGTGTTACAAAAAATTAGAAAAATGGCAATAATGGACTACGAATCCGCAGGTCGGGGGTTCGAATCCCTCAGGGCGCGCCACTTTTTTTCTCAAGGATTCAGCTGGTTATATCGTGTGGGGGTGTAAGTACTTCGCGCCTTACGCCCCCCACAGATGGTATAGTTCATCTTTCGTAGACTTTTGTGAGCTTCGGCACCTAGCCTACCGCAGATTCCGCGTGCAGGAGTTTTTTCTCGGGACAAGGGAGCAGAGCTCTCTTACAAACAAACTTCCCCTGAAAAAGCGCTCAACGAAAATGCGAAAAATAAGAAGCAGTCGTGTCGGCTGTGCCTTAAGCCCAAAGGGGGGCCGGGCGACACGACTGCTGGGTGGGCCAGGGATATTACCTCCTGCCACCTCCAAAAGAACCTCTACTTCCGCCGAAACCTCTATGGCCGCCGAATATCCGCAAGGTTGTAATTGAGCCAAAAGGCATTGATTTGGTCTGACTGCGGCGGGGGTTAAGCCAGTTTCACATATTATTTCATGACCGAAAGCTTTGCAGCACGCAAGCCCCTCGCTTCAGCCATGGGGATAGTGCTGTAACAGGAGTTCCCCCAGGATTTCCTGGTCAGAAGACGTAACTATCTGAGGTAACTGTAAAAAATGATTTTCTGAAGTGGTCGGGGTTTGTTTTGGAAAAAATGGGGGAACTTTTTGTAAGTAGCAAAGGCAAAGAAGACCTCCTATGGTATATCTTAGAAGTGCCTAACAACTAAGGATATATCAAAAGGAGGTCATAATGGATTATAGCAGAATGGCGAGGAAGTTGAGAGAGAACATAGCGAGATTTTCGGGGGGACTTTCAAAAGGGTTGCCCAAAACAGCGGCTCGTTTTGTCCAGGAGATGGTTTACGGGATACAGGCAAGTCAGTCAGTGGTATTGACCAAGATAGGCCGAACGCTCGAGGAACCGATCTCGATCAAGAAGGTAGAGGAGCGGTTATCGCGGCAACTGTTACGGAAAGGCTTGGGTGCGAAGGTGCAGGAAAAGCTTCTTACTATGGGCGCGCCCCTGGTTGGGAAAGACACCTTACTGATTCTGGACCCAAGCGATATACGGAAGAAATATGCGAAGAAGATGCAGTATTTGGCGACAGTGCATGACGGCAGCGAGCATGAACTGGGCAATGGTTATTGGACGTGTAATGTTGTGGCCGCGGAGGTAGAAGATAGCAAGATCGTGCCGCTGGTGGGCCGATTGTATTCTGCGGATGCTCCCGAGTTTGTCAGTGAGAATCACGAGATATTAAGCGTCATGGATATGGTCGCCGGGGCTGTCAAGAAGCGAGGGATATGGGTGATTGATCGCGGTGGGGACCGGAAGAATCTTATGCACCCGATGTTGCAAAGAGGATATCGGTTCTTAATACGACTGATTGGGAATCGAGATCTGATATGGTCGAACAAAACGATGCTGGTCGAGGAAATTGTAAAGGATACTCCGTTGCCATATGCCGAGACAATAGTGAAGATGGATGACGGTAAGGAGAAGGTATATCATCTCGAGTTTGGGTATCGTAATGTGCGATTGCCTGGCAGGGAAGAGTCCCTGGGTCTGATAGTGGTGCGAGGGTTTGGAGTTGAGCCGATGATGCTGTTGACGACCGAGCCGCTGAGGAGAAGCAGGAAAGTGGTATGGCGGCTGGTGCGGGCGTACATCCGGAGATGGGCAATTGAGGAGACCCTTCGCTACGTAAAGCAGAGTTATGAGCTGGAAGACGTGCGCGTATTGAACTATCGGAGTCTCCAGAACATAATGCCGCTGGTGTGCGCAGCTGCCTATTTTGCGGCGGTTTTGCTTGATCCTGAGTCGAAACTGAAAGTGATCGCTGGCTATGTGTTGAAGGCGGCAAAGCGTTTGTTTGGGATTCCTGACTTTCACTATTACAGCATTGCCGACGGTCTAACCAGTATCTTTATGCGTCATCCGGGACGGATCGTGAGACTACCACAATCCACGGCGCAGGGATCGCTGTTCCCCTCAAGCGGTTAAAAGTTTTGGGGGAACTCCTGTAGTGCTGTAACTGTTGTTGTAATTAGACATCTGTAAGTTGTATAAAGGATGGAGTACAAAAGCAACAACAATGTTGTCTACTCTTGCA
>JBEKCV010000058.1:0-25507 GCA_050014695.1 Thermodesulfovibrionales bacterium | reverse complement strand
AGGGTGCAAAATAGCAGTGGGTGAGACAAAAAAAGGATCGAAGAATGAAAAATCAATATCTCCCCGATCCGGCTGTGCAGTATGCCTCGGCGTCACGGCTACCAAAATGCTATTTCTCGAATCCCTCCCGATGTTGTTTCATTTATAATCATCATGTATACTGTTTAAGCACGGTGCTGTTCATGGAGAAAATCGTTCTGCTCACACAAGATGATTCGTTCGTGAAGGAGTTATTCGGAATCCTGCCCCGGGGATTTACCCTGTCAAGAGAGCCGTCAAAACCGAGAAACCGCATCATTTTTTTTGATCTCGACACCATGAGGTCTGGCCTCATCCGGGAACTGAGCGACCAGAACATGGTGGTTGCCGTCACAAAACAGAGGCGGACCGAACCGGTCATAGAAGCCGCAACCTTCGGAGCATACGAGACGATTCATCGTCCCCTCCTGAGGGATGTTGTGTCCCGCCTCTTGCACGAGTTGCATGATTTTCGCGGTGAGATCAAGGATACCGTAGCCACGACGATTCCTCCTCCCTCCGCTGCTACGTGTGCAATTGTCGGTCAGTCACCGGTCATTATGGACGTTTGCAAGAAACTGGCACGTCTGTCGCAGGTCGAAACACCGGTACTGATTACCGGCGAGACAGGTACGGGCAAGGAACTCATTGCCGAGACGATTGCTCAGCTTTCCTCCCGCTTTGGGAAACCTTTTGTTGTCGTCAACTGTGCTGCTGTGCCGGAAACCCTCCTTGAGTCGGAACTGTTCGGCTTTGAGAAAGGCTCTTTTACCGGTGCAGTAGCTGCAAAAGAGGGGATGCTCAAGATTGCGGACGAAGGATGCGTGTTCTTTGACGAGGTCGGAGAGCTGCCCCTCTCCCTCCAAGGGAAACTCCTCCGTTTCCTCCAGACGCAGACGTTCTATCCTCTCGGTGGTGTAAGGGAGATCCAGGTAAATGTGCGGGTCATCTCTGCCACGAACAGGAATGTATCCGCCATGGTCAAAGAGGGAAAATTCAGAGAGGACCTCTACCACAGGCTGCGAGTCACTTCCATCCACATCCCTCCCCTTCACGAGCGCAAAAAGGATATTCTTCCCCTTGTCCACTTTTTTGTAAACCGGTACCGGCACACAGGCCCAAGACCGATTAAGGGAATCACAAAGGCATTCTTGAGAAAATTGATCGCTTATGACTGGCCGGGAAATATTCGGGAACTTGAAAACATCATCCGTTCAGCCATCGCCCTGAGCAAAACTGAGTACCTTACCACGTATGAACTTGGGGAACTCGAAGAACGACCTGCAGCACAGAAGAAAACAGCCACATCCGAGACGCTCGGCTCCGTCATCATCCCCATCGTGAAGGAGGCCATTGCAAGAAAGGAACAGGGCATTTATGAAAAGATCCATCACGAGGTGGATAAACCTCTTTTTGAATACATCCTCTCCCACACAAAAGAAAATCAATCCGAGGCTGCGCGCATTCTCGGGATAAACCGTCTCACGCTCAGAAAGAAGCTGACATGAAAGAATTACCAGGACATTCCCTACGGTACTTTTCTTTCGATAGTCGCTAAAAAAAGTGAAAAGACTTTTACGAATGGCCTTTCTCAGGGGATGAGAATAATTTCTGCTTCCATCTTCTCCACATCGAGCAGGGCAAGGGTTGACTCCCCTTTGTTCAGTCTCGCCACCTTTCCCGGATTGATCACGAGGGCATCTTTGACCTTCCTGACATCTGGTCTGTGCGTATGTCCGTAAATCACGATGTCGAACTGTCCGCTTGCTGCCAACGCACCCACAAGATCCGGTTCATGTACCACAACGATCTTTCGCCCCAGGAGCGTCGTTATAAGAGGCTGATTATGGACGTTCCCCTTAAATTTTTCCTTAAGGAGAAGCTTATCGCCGTCATTGTTACCGAAGATAGCGGATATTCCGCAGTGCAATTCCCTGAATACCTCAAAGGAAAAGGGAGAGGTGATATCACCGGCATGGAGTGCGTGGGACACACCTTTGGCATTGAGAATATCCACGGTCTTCCGCATGGATACCATATCATCGTGGGAATCCGAGATTATACCGATAAGCGCCAAAACACCTGCCTGAAAAAAAACGGGTGAGCGGCACGCTGCTTCTTGCCCCTCACCCGTTGTCGTCTCACTCGTTCTTAAATCTTCATAACATTTGCTGCTTTTAGCCCTTTTTCACCTTCAACAACATCGAACTGAACCCTTTGCCCCTCCGCAAGGGTCTTGAAGCCATCATTCGTGATTGCTGAATAATGGACAAAGACATCCGGACCGTTGTCCTGTTGTATGAAACCATACCCTTTGGTCTCATTGAACCACTTAACTTTACCTTCAAACGACATACTTCTTACTTCCTCCTTTTTCCCTATTAGAGCCGTTCTGCAGCCTCAATACAAGGGAATAAAAATCAAACCTGCAAAACAGGATGCTTTTTTATACCACTGATAGGCAATAAAGTCAACCCCGGACATGGCTCCTGTCAAGGCACTACACCATATTGCCCCCAAGCGACCATCACATAGATACAAGTATCGGGATAGGGTTTCGGGGTGACTGGGTGACTTCGACATCTTGACTTTTCCCCTCCGCATAAGATTAAATGTAACAATGCGTAAGCCATTGTTAGCTGCTAATTGGAAGATGAACAAAACAATATCGGATGCGATGGATTTCGTTCTGGCTTTTGTGCCTTCTGTTGCTGGGATCCATGATGCGGATATTGCCATAGCTCCACCCTTCACCGCCCTCTTCGCCATAGCGGGAAAGCTGATGGGGACGAATGTGAAGCTCGCCGCCCAGAATGTCTTTTACGAAGAAAAAGGCGCTTTTACGGGAGAGGTATCGCCTCTCATGGTGAAGGATGTCGGGTGCACATATGTCACCATCGGCCATTCCGAAAGGAGGCAATACTTTCACGAGACTGATGAGATCGTGAATAAAAAGATACAGGCCTCGCAGAAGGCCGGGCTTCAGATCATCCTGTGCATAGGCGAATCGCTGAGCGCGCGGGAGGCCGGAAAAACCTATGACGTGTTGGGGTCGCAGATCCTGAACGGCCTTAGGAATATCGACGCTCGCGATCTTGTCATCGCCTACGAACCTATCTGGGCAATCGGCACCGGCAAAACGGCAACGCCAGAACAGGCCCAGGAGGCGCATAACTATATCAGAAGCACGTTAAGAGGGATATACCCCGATGCTGCTGATTCCATCAGGCTTCTCTACGGAGGAAGTGTGACACCGGAAAACATCGACAGCCTTATGGCGTGTCCCGATGTTGATGGCGCACTGGTCGGGGGCGCAAGCCTCAAGCCTGACAGTTTTGAAAAGATCATTAAATTTAAGAGAGGTACAAAATGACAATATTTCTTTTGATTATCCACACCGTCGTCTGTTTCTTCTTGATATTCATTGTCCTGATACAGAGCAGCAAGGGTGCTGAAATGGGTGCTGCCTTTGGCGGTTCGAGCCAGACACTGTTTGGGAGCCGTGGAGCAGCAACTTTCCTTTCAAAACTCACCACAATTTCCGCTATAGTGTTCATGGTGACATCCCTTGTCCTTGCTGTTTTCTCCGCGAGAGGAGGGTCTGTTATTAAAAATACACTTCCGTTAGAGCAGAAGACCCAACAGAGACCTTTCCAGACAGTCCCGCAGCAGGGACCGATTCAAGCCCCCCCGCAGCGGGGACCGGCCCAACCTGCCCAACAGAGTCCTCCATCTGCAAAATAGAAATTCGAAAGCTCTCTCGCCGCCGTATCATGGTGGTGGTGAACACCTCGTAAGGCCATCTGGATACCATGAGATTGCCTTGCAGCAGGTTGCATGGCAGAACCGTGAATCGTGTGTGGGTTTTGCTGGCCTGCTCGGCTTGAGTGAACGTTTTTGCCTCCGAAAAGTTCCATCCTGAAACTCTCTGCAAGAGATTTTACGGCTGTCAGAGAACACCTCTCACCGGAGAACTACTCACCCGTCCTTGGCCGCGGTCTTCTGCAACCAGTCGTAGCGCAGCGGTTCTTTTGCTCCTCAGGATCCTCTCTGTTACAATGGACCAATCGATTATTCCCATAAGAATCCGAAGGAACGAACCGCGCAATAGCTTGAGCCTTCGCGCCTTCCTGGAAGGTTCAGGGTCGACAATCATCCGTATCTGGTCCGAAACAGTGAGAGGAAGGCAGCTTGGGAATCGACGAAATTCTGAGTAGACGAGCTACTGACCGCTCGATGAGCGACGGCCTGAAACGGAACATTCCTCCCTGGTGGATTCCTTCACGTACAGCAGTCGCGATTTTCCTGATACTCGGTGGAGGCTCTTCGCAGAGATGCGAGAAGGAAGCGATTCAAGAGGGAGTTCGGGGAAAAACCGCACGACAGAACATACCTCGTCATCCGTTAAGAAGAGAACGGATCAGTCATTATTTCATGCCTTGCCTGACACTCGACGCACCGGACGGCAAAAGGCATGGCGTTCAATCTCCCAATAGGAATTTCTCCCTCGCAATCTTCGCAAATTCCATATGTGCCTTCTTCGATCCTGCTGAGAGCTCTTTCGACTGCCTTTAACTGACTCTGGTGACGAGTCAATTGTGTGGCCTGCACGGAATCCCTGACTGCAATATCGGCTAAATCCCCGTCATCAGAAACTTCATCATGATGATCCCTTTGAGTCAGGATGCAAACAATTTCTGCCTTTGATTCTCTGATGAGACCCTGTCGCAATCCTATCAGTTTTTTTCGTATACCGTCAAACCTATCCTCTGCATCGTTCATGCTCTATCCTTCATATCTTTCAATGATTGTGATTGGTTGTGCATCCGCCGTAAAAAGTCCGCCACCCACTCTTTCTTATTCGCCTTGTTTGTTCTGTCGGGCCGCATATCGTATTCTCGTGTATTTATATATCGAACCATGGATAGAAAAACTTTAATCATAAAACGGGAGATATTTCAGTCTTAGGGGAAAACTAAAAAAAGCTCAGCCTGTGTCGTGGCACCGAAGATCAACCGGGCTGTTCGGTTCCTCGTCAATGATGCCGCCAAGCAGAATTGAGCTTCATATAGTTCACAATCAAGGATTCATTGCGATCTCTCTTGGCTTTACTGAACAGAAATTGCATTCCAGGGAAAATACTTTCCCGGTCGCACCATACTATGGTCTTAATCCATCCTCCAGCCGAACTGCCCAACGAGGGGCACAAAAACACAGGGCGTATGATATTCCTGCGAGAGTTTTCCTTTTCGTTTTATGGCCTTCACAAGCTGCTGTGAGAATCTATCTCCAACGGGCGCTATAATTATCCCGCCTTCTGCAAGTTGTTCAACAAAAGGCTCTGGTATCTCGGGCGCCCCTGCCGTAATAACGATCCTATCAAAGGGCGCAGCCTCTGGCCAGCCCAGCGTCCCGTCTCCAACCTTCCGGTGCACATTTTTATATCCGAGCGTCTCGATGACCTCCCCGGCCTTCTCTGACAATGCTTGAATCCTTTCGACGGTGTACACATCCCTTGAGAGTTCTGCCAGTATGGCTGCCTGGTAACCTGAGCCTGTGCCGATCTCAAGGACCGCTTCGTCACCCTTAAGATCGAGCAGTTCACTCATGACTGCAACCATATAGGGTTGTGATATGGTCTGGCCTTCTCCGATGGAGAGGGCCATGTCGTCATATGCCTTATACCACATGGACTCATCCATAAAGAGATGACGCGGGACTTTCCTCATGGCATCGAGCACGCGGCTGTCCCTGATCCCGCGGGGGATAAGCTGAGTGTCGACCATTTCATCCCTGAGTCTCGCGAAATCCATCTGCATCCTCGCCTAACCCTTCATCCTTCTGAGAATTTCCCTTGCCGCCACCACCCCTGATACCGATGCCTGCACAAGTCCCCTGCTTACGCCCGCCCCATCCCCTATGGCAAAGAGGTTCTCAACTTCTGTCTCAAGGTTGTTGGTGAGTCTCAACTGCATGGAATAGAACTTCACCTCCACCCCATACAAAAGGGTATGCCGTGAATTCACCCCCGGTGCTATCTTGTCGAGTGCTTCCAGCATCTCCATGATATCCGACAAATAGCGGTAGGGGATGATAAAGCTGAGATCACCGGGCGTTGCATCCTTCAGAGTCGGCTGAACAATGCCCTTTGCTATCCTTTCAGTGGTTGAGCGCCTGCCTGAGTGGAGGTCGCCGAGCCTCTGAACGATTACCCCTTGGCCAAGAAAATTTGCAAGTCTCGCGATGTATCGTCCATAGGAAATCGGCTCGTTAAAAGGCTCTGTAAAAATTGTACTCACCAACAGTGCAAAGTTGGTATTACTGGTTTGTCTCTGCGCGTAACTATGCCCGTTTACCGTACAGATACCCTTGAGATATTCCTTCACGACCTCACCATACGGGTTCACGCAAAAAGTCCTCACCTTATCATCAAATCTCCTGGAGTAGAATATAAGCTTTGGTTCATACGTGACCCTCGTGAGATGTTCAAAAACACTGGCGGGGATTTCCACCCTGACGCCAATATCAACAGGGTTTTGGAGAAGTGTCAGGTTAAGAACCTTAACCTCTTTCTCAAGCCATCTCGAACCCTCTCTTCCGGGTGCCAGAATCACGACATCGGAAGAGACCTCTTCATCGCTTCCGATCCGGATCCCTCTGACCCTCCTGGCGGATGGCCCGTCGTCGGTTAGTATTTCCTCCACCCCCGATTCGAAGAGAACATCAACCTGGCCCCGCAAAGCCTCCCTCATCCTCGTCAAAACGCCCCTGCACCACTCTGTCCCGATATGTCGAACCCTCGAAGGGATCAGGATAAGATCATTCTTCGAGGCGAGCCGCTCCAACTCCCTCACAGCATCCATATTGCCACCGTATATCTCAGCTGGTGCTCCGAACCTGACATATACTCCATCAACATAGTCGATGAGAGACTGGAGTGTGCCCTGGTCAATGTACCGCGTCAGGAACCCGCCGACCTCCGGCGAAAGGGTCAATTTACCATCGCTGAATGCGCCAGCTCCTCCCCACCCGCTTAAAAGGTCACATTCCGGACATTTACTGCACGTCGGTTCTCCTCCCCCCATGGGACAGAGCCTCTTATCTATGTCCTTGCCTTTTTCCACAAGGAGAATCTTAAGACCCCTGCCTCCCTCAACAAGCTCAAGGGCGGAAAAAATCCCGGCAGGACCCGCACCAACGATTACTGCATCATACCTCTTCATAGATCACTCGCTCTGCGTTGCATCGTCATCCCGGAATGGAAACTGTTGCTCCGTCATGAGCTGCAGGGCGCGGTAATTTGTAAGATCAAGGTGTATCGGCGTGATGGAGACATACCCCTTCTCAACGGCATTGATATCGGTGTCTTCGCCGTGCTCCCAGTACGGCACCCCTCCCCCGATCCAGTAGTGCCGTTCGCCCCGCGGAGAGAAGACTTCCTGTATAGAGTTGTCGTAGATACGTTTCCCCTGTCTCGTGAACTTTACGCCCTTGACGAGAGACTTGGGCATGTTCGGCACGTTCACATTGAGAAAGGTGTCATACGGGAGTGGCTTATCAACAATATACTGCGCGATCTTGTAAGCGTACAAAGCGGCGGTCTCAAAATGGAAGTTTTTGTCCCCATGCAGTGAAACAGCAATGGACGGGAGATTGAAAATGGTTCCTTCGATGGCCGCCGAAACAGTTCCGGAATAGGTTATATCATCTCCCAGATTTCCGCCCCTGTTGATACCGGACACAACGATATCGGGTTTCTTGGGGAGTATCTTCGTGACACCCACAACGATAGCATCTGTTGGGGTACCGTTTATCGAATAGACATGCTCCCTCAAATTCTCCACCTTGAGCGGCCTGTGCAGAGTGAGGGCATGCCCGACAGCGCTTCTTTCTCTATCGGGAGCAATGATATAGGCATCTCCCAGTTCTTTCATGGCCTTATAAAGTGCTATCACACCCGGTGAGTGAACACCGTCGTCATTCGTGATTAAAATAAGCATACGTTTTTCTGCCATAAGAATGAACTACTGCTGTGTCATGCGCATTGAAAGGCGGGATGAGCAACACCTCATGCGTAAAATGCTTGACCGAAGAACCGCTTCATCGATTAGAGCATGAGAGTCTTTTATCGAGTGCTTTCCGTTGTGACCGTTATCCACCTTCTTCGCCGTTATTGAACAATTTCCCAGCCTCAGCATGATATCAAGAGGAAGACTCGGGGTATCTTCTTTTTCGTCCGCACCCTCTTCATGTTTGCATTATATCAGATATATGCCCTGCCGGCTAAACCAAGCTATACAGGCCCATAAGTTTACACTTCCTTTACAGTAGGTTAGAGCAATTTTTGTTGACACAAAAGACTGAATCTTATAAAGTAAGAATGACAAAATTCTCGTGGAGGTTGCTCGTATGGAACAATGGAAATGTGTCGTCTGCGGTTATATTTACGATCCTGAAGCCGGTGATCCTGACGGGGGAGTAGCCCCGGGAACACCCTTTGAAAAAATTCCTGACACGTGGACCTGTCCTGTTTGCGGAGCAACAAAGGACATGTTCGAAAAAATCTAGCATGAGAAAAACGTTATGAATGCCGTGAAAATAGCCATTCGAATGGAGACCGATGCTATCACTTTTTATCGGGATGCGGCAACAACGGAGAAAAATACCGTAGGGCAAGAGATGTTCCTCTCCATTGCCTCTCCATCGGACCACGCTCCACGCTGCACCTGACAGGGTTAAAGACTGTTCCCATATTGATACCCAAATGTGACAATATATAGTCATGAAGTTAAGTGCATTGGCACAACATTTGGGGATATCTTATAAGACGGCGTGGCGGCTGTGAAGCTGAAGCAGTTGCCTATCAGCAGAGCAGTTGCCGACGGGAACAGTAATAGTGCATCTCCTGCCTCTTTTCTAGAGGGAGGTACAGCCTTATTCGCCAGAGTATCACGTATTGATAAATTGCCCGTCACAGCGAGTATGCGGCATTGCGTCCTCTGACAGGAGTGGACGGAGGAAAAGAGATCGGCTCGGGGCTGAGCGGGCATCGCCGGGCTCTGCTCAGGATACTGAGGAATCCCGCTGTCCGGACGGTGGTTTTAGGAACGGTTCAACCACCTTTATTGTTTCCCTCAGGATAGTGCCCGTTGAACCCAATGGATTTACACATACCGCCGCTGTCCAGGGCCTCATGACATTCGGAAACTACCACCTGATCGAACGCTCCGACAGGTTTCCCCTCAATGATAGAAACAACGTGCGACCGTATTGACCGTTTTGCTTCCCTCAGAGATCCTAATTGCGCCAAGACCACTGCAGCCTCAGGAGTAACCGTCACCGTAAAAGGCAGCTTATTCTCTGCGACGATTTCAGAAGCGATATAATGTTGTATGATCTCGGCCTTCTCCTCCTTCGTGTAATCGGGCACCTGTACAACGGTGCACCGGTCAAGGACATACTGAGGGACTGCCTTGAAATCATTCGCCGTTGCCATAAAAAAAACCTTTGTGTAGTCCACGGGGATTTCGAAAAAATTGTCTCTTACCGCATCTGCCTGCTGAGAATCAAACAGCTCAGCCAACAGATAGATGACGTCTCCGGCGCTCGACCCCCCGGCCTTGTCTATTTCGTCAAACAGCATCACCGGATTTGAGCATCCCGTTCTGATGAATTCCTTAATGAGCAAGCCCGGTTGACCGCCCGCCCATGAAGAACTGCTCCCTTTGTAAACCGCTGTATCAAAGCTCCCTGCAAACGAAAGACGCGCAAAAGGCAGGCCGATTGCATCCGCTGTTGCCATGGCCAGAGCCGTTTTCCCTACGCCCGGCCTGCCAACGAACAGGATAGGGTCCGGTCGCGATGCACCGCGTGAATGAAAGAAGAAAACCAGGTTTTCGATGATCTTTCTTTTTGCAGCTTCTATACCGAATATCCTTTTCGTAAGCCTCGCCTTTATGCTCTGGATGTCATGCTCAGCGGGCTTTATGACGCCAAACGGAATAGCGGGGAGAGATTTCTTCACCATCTGGTATTTAAAGGGATCCTTGCCCTTGTCAATGTGTATGGCGATGATCTCTTCACACGCCTGCTGGCTGATATGCCCGAAATGAAAAAGAAGCTTAGCCCATAAAGGCCGTTTTATTGTATCTTCATCCATACCTACCAGGTCAAACTCCTGTTTCAGTCTCATTCTGTTTTCCATGTCGCTTAAGGAATTGAATTCCTGTCCGATAACATCAAGGCTCTCCTCGATATGCAGATCCGTTCTGCCCTTATAAATGCCGCCCCTTGAGCATTTGTCATGGGAGGCCTTGGTCGCTATCTCTGCTATGATCGCCCTTTCGACATCTTTCATGAGATGCTCCACGTGTGTAGGACCTTGAACGCTGCCGTTTTTCAGGCCATATCCGTTGCTGCCGCGACCAGATCGGCACCGATCAGGCATGGCCTCTTCCGTTGGTTTGGCAATGCCCAGTTTGCCGACGGTGGTGTCAATGAGATTAACGTAATTGACAATATCTCTCTCCAGGAGGCACGCAATTTTCTCCATGGTCTGCTTAACGTCCTTTCCGGCTGGGGTTCCCTTGGTTTCATCCAGAAATTGTTCATACGTGATGAGGTCACTATAGATGTCCCAGACGATAAGCAGTGTCCCCATAGCGAGGGCATCTATGAGGCTAATCTTTCCTGACTGGGTTTTCGCAAAATCATTCAATGCGGCAAGGTGCGATGTTATATCGATCACAAAGTCCTTTTGAAACTTCATGTTGTGATTCGAGAAGTAGAGCTCCAGGATCTCCGCTATTTTCCCGTGGGCTCCCTTAATGTGTGAGATTATGGCAGCCGAATTGCTTCCCCACTCCTGATGCTCGACCGCCTTAAGGAAGCTGCTGAAAACTGCTTTTAATTCCGGTTTCCTCTTTTCTTTTATCATTCTCCTTCACTCACTTGACCATAAAGAGAACCGTTGAGATGGTTCGCTCCGTCCGTATCCTTTCCCTCCCTTCAGAATCGTTCGCATCCACCCCTTTCCGGGCTTACATCTTAACTATGTTATCGGACTTTTTAAGGATAACTTTAACACCCGGCAGGGATGATAGTCTGGGAAAGGACACAAGGGCAATGGAGACTTGACAGCATCTGATGTTCTGGTAAGCTTATTACGAGAGAGAAAAAGATGGTTCGCTTCTTGTGCGGTTGTTGGAGCAAATATAAGCAATGTCAACGACCCTGTGCCAAAAGCTCAGGTCATGGGGAAACTCAAGCTCACGCCCTCGTTGACAAGAGGCTTACCAGGTAACTCTGAACGGCAGGTGTTTAGGTCACGACACCTTGGGATATTCCGCAAGTCCCCTGCAAGGGTCATCCGCGGTTAAAAGTCCTCAGGGTAGGAACGGTGCTGCGGGGGCTCGAAAAGCCTTTACAACAACCTCAATGCAGCCCCTACCGGCGAAAGCCGCGGCGGTTACGGGGAGTTGCCAGGTCTAACTTTGTTGGATCAAGTAAACTCCCCAATATAATAAGGAGAAGCGGCTCCTCCCTGTGACAAGACCACAGGGTGTCCGCCACCTAAAGCTCATGATATGGGTCAATCGACTCTTTCTCTCGTAGTTTCCCTTATTTTATGATGCCTTTGGGGTCCCAGCATGGATCGGAAACCGTCTTTGCACACCGATGACTGCCGAATTGGCGGAGCAAGCCTTCGGAGTAAACGGTTAACGTTCCAGGGGAACCGATAAAGACCGTGGCAAAGCACTGACATCTTAAACCAAGAGGAGGCCTCTATGATCTCGATGAATGTGAATGGGAACAAATACGATGTGGATGTCGATCCAGAGACACCACTTCTCTGGGTCATCAGGGAGACGCTCGGGCTGACAGGCACAAAGTATGGTTGCGGAAAGGCACTCTGCGGTGCCTGTACCGTGCTCATTGACGGGGATGCGGTTCGTTCCTGCGTCACACCTGTATCCACTGTCGGTAAGAAAGAGATCACGACAATCGACGGTCTCTCCGCCGGCCTGAGTCATCCCGTACAAAAAGCGTGGATTGCCGAGGATGTGCCCCAATGCGGCTACTGCCAGTCCGGACAGATCATGCAGGCGGTGGCGCTGTTAAGGAAAAATCCGAAACCCAGCGATGCCGACATAGACGCCGCACTGTCAGGGAACATATGCCGTTGCGGCACCTACCAGAGAATCCGCAAGGCGATTCACACAGCATCGAACATGATGGCGGAAGGAGGCAAGCAATGAGCAACATTATTAACATGAGCCGTCGAGATCTCTTAAGGACCGGCGCCTTCATCGGGGGCGGACTGATACTCGGTTTCAGTGTGCCGGTTCCTGAATCTCTGGGTGAGGCCGCAACCCATCCTGCGCCTCCCATCGTGCCAAATGCCTTTATACGCATCGCCCCCGACAACACTGTGACGCTCCTTATAAACAAGTCCGAAATGGGACAGGGAGTATATACGTCGTTGCCGATGCTCATTGCCGAAGAGCTGAAGTGCGACTGGGAACAAATACGCGTGGAAGCGGCGCCGGTGGCTCCGGTTTACAATCATACCGTATTCGGAATGCAGATGACCGGGGGCAGCAGCAGCGTCTGGAGCGAATATGACCGGCTTCGTAAAGTCGGTGCAGCCGCCCGCGAGATGCTGATAGCGGCAGCTGCCAAGATCTGGCAGGTGAACAAGTCAAGCTGTCACGCACGAAATAGCTTCGTGGTTCATTCGAGCGGCAAGAAGCTGACATATGGTCAGCTGGCGGAGAAGGCCTCTACACTGGCCGTACCGAAACGCATCATTCTCAAGGAACCCTCCTCGTTCGAACTGCTCGGCAAGCCCACAAAGCGCTTGGATACACCCGGCAAGACTAACGGTGTTGCCGTTTTCGGCATCGACGTCAAGGTTCCTGGTATGCTCACAGCTGTGATTGCCCGTTCTCCTGTCTTCGGTGGAAAGGTGAAAAGCTTTCATGCGGAGAAAGCAAAGGCGGTCCCGGGGGTCAAAGCTGTTGTCCAGATCGATTCAGGGGTTGCAGTTGTTGCAGAAGGCTTCTGGTCGGCAAGGCGCGGACGTGAAGCCTTAGAGATTTCATGGGATGAGGGGCCGAATGCCAACCTCTCGACAGCCACCATGGACTCACAGTACGCAGCGCTTGCCAAAACTCCGGGAGCGGTGGCCAGAAAAGAGGGCGATCCTCAGCAGGCGCTTCTGAAAGCCGCCAAACGGATCTCTGCCGAGTATGCAGTTCCATATCTTGCACATGCCTGTATGGAACCGATGAATTGTTGTGTCGACCTCCGCACAGACAGTTGTGAGATATGGACCGGCACACAGTTTCAGACCGTCGATCGGAACGCGGCGGCTCGGGTTGCGGGCCTCAAACCCGAGCAGGTCAGCATTCACACGACTTTCCTCGGTGGTGGTTTTGGGCGACGTGCGAACCCTCACTCTGATTTCGTTGTGGAGGCAGTGCAGGTAGGTAAAGCACTCGCGAAGCCGGTCAAGGTAATCTGGACCCGTGAGGACGACATGAAAGGAGGATACTACCGCCCGATGTGGTACGACAGGCTCTCAGCCGGCCTGGACGCCAAGGGAAATCCGATCGCCTGGCGGCACACGATCGTGGGGCAGTCAATAATTAGCGGAACACCGTTTGAGCAGGTGATGATCGGCAAGGATGGCATAGATCCAACGTCTGTGGAAGGGGCCAAAGAGATTCCCTATAAGATACCGAATATTCATGTTGATCTGCACAGGTCGAACATTGACGTGCCGGTGCAATGGTGGCGCTCTGTCGGCCATTCACATACCGCATTTGTCGTTGAGAGTTTTATCGACGAACTCGCACACGCGGCTGCTACGGACCCTTATGAGTTTCGTCGCAGACTGCTGGCCGGCCATGCGCGCCATCGGGGTGTGCTTGAGCTTGCCGCAAGCAAGGCCGGTTGGGGGAAGCCGCTGGAGCACGGACGGGCATGTGGCATCGCCGTGCACGCGTCTTTTGGGAGCTTTGTTGCGCAAGTGGCCGAGGTATCGGTAACGCCGGAAGGCAAGGTGCGCGTACATAAAGTGGTGTGTGCGGTGGACTGCGGCAAGATCGTAAACCCTGATACCATCGAGGCGCAGATGGAATCCGGAATCGTCTTCGGCCTATCCGCGGCCCTTCATGGTGCGATCACCCTTAAGGACGGTACAGTCGAGCAGAGCAACTTCGACGACTATGAAGTTGTGCGTCTCAAGGAGATGCCAAGGGTGGAAGTGCACATTGTCCGCAGTGAGGAAAAACCTGGAGGTATCGGAGAGCCGGGAGTGCCGCCAGTCGCGCCCGCCGTCTGTAACGCTCTCTTCGCTCTGACCGGCAGGCGCATCCGGAGCTTACCAATCCGCGACGAAGAGTTGATGAGGGGATGATCGACTGCCGTCGCTTGCCACCGTGAAAAAGGACCTGAGAAATGTTCGTGGACAAGACACTCTGGAGAGGATCAGGATCAACATATCGCCATAGGCTTTTTTACCTTCGTGATTTCAATGCTGCGGTAACCTACTCATCAAACCGTCCAGGAAAGATCTGAAAAGCCTGTCGATACAGTCAGGATGACCATAAAGGACAACAAGCCGCAAAACAGCTTCATCTCGGAAAACGGCTCAACCTGATCAGCAAGGGCCGAGCGAATGATTCCATGACTGCTGCTGCGCGGCAACCGTTTTTCAGGGTTCTTCCACAGCGCAATCCAACTGATTCATCCATTATTTTTTACTTCAAACCAAGCACATCCTGCATATCATAAAACCCTGCGGGTTTGCCGTGCAGCCAGAGAGCAGCCTTCAGAGCTCCTCTCGCAAAGGTATCCCTGCTCGATGCCTTGTGGGTTATCTCAATTCTTTCACCAAGGCCACCAAACAATACCGTGTGCTCCCCCACAATGTCCCCTGCCCTAACGGTCTGGATGCCGATTGCCTTTTTTGGCCTTTCACCGATCAGGCCCTTTCTCTCATATACAGCCACCTCATCCAGGTTCCTCCCGAGTGCCTGCGCCATCACTTGGGCCATTTTCATGGCCGTACCACTGGGAGCATCCCTTTTCAGCCTGTGATGAGACTCAATGATTTCGACGTCATAGTCATCACCCAGAACCTTGGCCACATCACTCAAAATCCTTAATAAGAGATTTACTCCGACGCTCATATTCGGGGCAAGGACAATCGGGATATCGCCGCTCATCTTTCTTAGCGATTCCAGGTCATCCTCAGAAAATCCTGTTGTTCCGATTACCACCGCCTTTGCCTTCTCCGCAGCGATCCGGACATGCTGAACGGTAGCATGTGTGGATGTAAAATCAACAACAACGTCTGCCTTTTCAATAGTTTCTTGAAGCTTATCGGTAAGTCTTATCTTGATCTCTCCCAACCCTGAAAGCACGCCGATATCCTTTCCAGTGTGCTCATGTCCTTCCCTTTCAACCGCACCGACCAGAGACAAGGCGGGATACTCCTTTGCAAGTGCAATAATCCTACTGCCCATCCTGCCAGTCGCGCCAGTAACAATAATATTCGTCATAGTTCGTTCCTCCCTCTTATATCAATTGTTATTCTGCTCCTTTTTTTCCTCTTCCGCCTTGTCTCCGGGAATCTTATATTCCCCAGAGGCCCAACTGCCAAGGTCTATGAGCTTACACTTCTCGGAGCAGAACGGCCTCCACGGATTTTCCTCCCATGTTGTCATCCTCTTGCACGTCGGGCAGATGATCTTCACGCGGTATTTTGAAGGGTATCGCTGCCTTTTTTCAAGCTCCTGATGAGGAGGTCGGCGGCCAGGCCATTGACAAGGCCGGTCATGGTGCCGATAAGGATAAGGATCGGTGTTATGATAATCATCGGCTCAATCCTCTGAATGAACAGTACATAAGCAAGGAAGAGTTGCGCCATATTGTGAACAAACGCCCCTATCAGGCTCACGCCGACAGGTCCGAACAGCCGGGGGGATACAGAGACAAGGATACCCATAGCGAGCGTGCCCAAAATGCCGCCTCCCATGCTCAGGATAAAGCCAGGGCCGAGGAATGAACCGATAAAGATAGAGGCCAGGGTGACCCGTATCAGGGTCACCATCATCGCCTGCCTGAAGCCAAAGAGCACCAGTGTTGTAAGCGTTATGATGTTTGCAAGACCGATTTTGAGCCATGGAATCGGCATGGGGATGAGATTTTCAAAACCATGGAGAGCGAGGGCATAGGCAGCGAGGAGGGCAATACGATACTCATCCCGTGACTGCATCAAGTGCCCTGCCCTCAGGCTTCTCATTCCCTCTGACAACAATCGAAATCCTGTTCGGAAGACAGATTATTCCGCCTCTGCTTATCCATCCCTGTTTTTCACAGAGTTTATTGGGGCAGGATGCCTCGATAACCCTGACTTTCTTGTTCTTTATCTCCACCGTGAGAAAACCGTGAGGCCCTTCGACCTTCACTGACCTGTCGGTATCGAGAGGATATCGGTACATCACCTTGCCTTCAACTTCGATACTCACTTCCGTGCCGTGAGGCAGGACATCATTTACGAAAACAATCCCAAGGAGCGATACCAGCAAGAGCGTCGCGAGTAAGACCCTGTCAGCCAAGGTTGTGCTCTTTATGGTTTCGCTGAAACGCAACCTAATTCCTCAGCCCGAAGTTCATAAAGTTCATATGGATACTTCCGTCCGCTTCCACAGCCACTCCTCCAAATCCTATTTCCGTGAGCCCCTGAAGTCCGTTTTTCAGAACCGACATAAAAATACGGGCAGAAAACAATCACGGCCCACCTGGTCTTCTATACTTGTCGTCATGCTCCGAACAAAAAAGAGTGAGAAGCGGGCCGGAGACAGTGAATCTGCACGGCAGAGGTCCTGTCTTTCTTCTCGCACCTCAACTTTTTCTGTCAGGCGACACGCTCCGGCGCTCGCCTAGAGAGTTTTGATCTCAGGAATCTCCCCGTATGGGAATGAGGGTTCACACCCACATCTTCAGGGGTGCCTGACGCGACCAACCAGCCGCCTTTCTCGCCGCCTTCAGGCCCGAGATCGATAATATAGTCTGCTGACTTTATGACATCCAGATTGTGCTCAATGACGACAACAGTGTTACCCTTGTCAACAAGGCTGTTCAATACATCAAGGAGCCTCTGGATGTCCACGAAGTGAAGACCCGTCGTAGGTTCGTCAAGGATATAGAGCGTATTGCCCGTAGACCTCTTTGCGAGTTCCCTCGAGAGCCTCAACCTCTGCGCCTCGCCCCCTGAGAGCGTCGGTGCGGGCTGCCCAAGCTGGAGATAGCCAAGCCCGACATCCTCAAGCACCTCCAGCTTCTGTTTTATCACGGGTATGGAGCCAAAGAATTCAAGGGCCTCCGAAACGGTCATGGCAAGAACCTCCGAAATATCTTTGGTCTTGTATCGGACCTTAAGGGTCTCGCTATTATATCGCTTCCCTTTACAGACATCGCACCGGACATAAGCATCCGGGAGAAAGTGCATCGCTACCTTCAGGAGCCCATCTCCATGGCATTTCTCGCACCGGCCGCCGGAAAGATTGAAACTGAATCTGGATGCCGTAAATCCCCGCACCCTCGATTCCTGAACCTGCGCAAACAATTCCCTGATGAACGTGAAAACACCGCAATAGGTTGCGGGATTGGAGCGGGGGGTTCTTCCCAGCGGCGATTGATCAACGCAGATGACATTGTCTACCCTCTCAATGCCTGCGATGGACTGATGTTTCCCCGGCTTCACATCACTGGAGTGGAATCTCTTCATCAAGGCCTTAAAGAGTATTTCGATAATCAATGTGCTCTTACCGGAACCCGAAACGCCCGTTACACAGGTAAGCGTTTTGAGCGGGATAGCCACGTCAATTCCTTTCAGATTGAACTCAGCTGCTCCCTTGATCTCGAGAAAATCACTGGGTCGCCTTCTCACGCGAGGCACCGGGATCGAGAGATCACCGTTCAGATACTTCCCCGTGACCGACTTTTCATGAGACTGTATATCAGCGAGTGTCCCTGCTGCCACAATCCAGCCACCTCTTGAACCCGCACCGGGGCCCATATCGATGATGTAATCCGCCCACCTCATGGTCTCTTCATCATGCTCGACAACGATGACGGTGTTTCCGGCATCCCTGACGGACGAAAGACTCTCCAAGAGCTTCGAACAGTCTCGCGGATGAAGGCCGATGCTCGGCTCATCAAGGATATAGAGAACGCCAGTGAGGGAAGAACCCATCTGGGTTGCAAGCCGTATCCTCTGGGCCTCGCCTCCCGAGAGCGTGAGGGAAAGTCTGTCAACCGTGAGATACCCGAGACCGACTTTTATCAGGAAAAAGAGTCTGTCTCTCACTTCCTTCAGGACTCGGAAGGCAATCAATCGCTCCCGCTCGGTTAGGGCAAGACTATTAATGAAGGAGAGTGCTTCCTCCACCGTGAGTCTCGAAAATTCACCGATGTTCTTACCTTGTATCCTCACGCTCAGGGCTTCGCTCCTGAGCCTCATACCGCCGCAGAACCTGCAGTATCTCAACTCCGCCATAGCCTGGACATCCAGTTCGTCTTCTCCGTCCTTCATTCCCGAAACGCCTAGCCCCTTGCAGTGAGGACATGCTCCGTACGTACTGTTGAACGAGAAGAGCCGCGGGTTTATATCCGGAAAACTTGTACCGCACTTCTGACAGGCCATGATCTTGCTGTAGTGGATATCCTTCTGTTCATCAACCAGATTGATCACAACCGTATCAGCATGCCTGAGGGCGATGTCGATGGCACCGTTTATCTTCTTTTCGATGCCGTGCTTAATGATCAACCTGTCTACGACGATCTCTATGGTATGCCGTTTGTGTTTTGCAAGGGAAATCTCATCAGTAAGATCGACCATCGTGCCGTCTATCCTCGCCCGCAGAAAACCCTCGCTCTTCATCTCGGCAAGTTCTTTCTTATATTCGCCCTTCCTATCCCGTACGATAGGGGCGAGGACCTGCAACCGTGTTCCCCGGGGCAGGGAGATAATAGAGTCGATTATACCCCGGACGTCCCGGGTGGCTATCTCTCCGCCACAGGTATGGCAGTATGGCTTCCCTATTCTCGTGAAGAGGACACGCATATAATCATAGACCTCGGTTATTGTCCCCAAAGTCGAACGGGGGCTCTTCGTAACCGTTTTCTGGGTTATGGCTATGGATGGTGACAGGCCCTCGATGAAATCGATATCCGGCTTCTGGAGCTGCTCGAGAAACTGTCGTGCATATGCGGAGAGACTTTCAACGTATCGCCTCTGCCCCTCTGCATAGATCGTGTCTATAGCAAGGGACGATTTGCCCGATCCGGACGGTCCGGTGACTACAGTCACCTTTTCCCTCGGTATGGATACATCGATATTCTTGAGGTTGTGCTCCCGTGCTCCCTTAATGATAATATGGTCCTGCATGTCGATAACCTCTTACTATACCTGAAAGAGCACGATGCTATCTACTGGGCGTACTTCTCGATGATATGCCCGACTAACTGCTCCACCCTTTCGGAGAGTTTGTCCGGGTCAGGGTCTGTACCCTTGTTCATATACGTAGCAGGTTTCAGCAGCTCCATCTGGGCCCTGAGTGCATCGTCAGCCTTCATAGAGGAGAAAAACACAATCGGAGTAGCGGGAATCTTCTGCTGAGACTCGATCGCCCTGATAGTTCTCGCAGCGGTGATCCCGTCCATGACCGGCATATTCAGATCAATGATTGCTACATCAATGGAAGCATGGTCGGCAAGTAACTTCGAGAATCCCGTTATCAGCTCAAGGCCATTTTCAAAGGCAGTGACCTGCGCGGAAAATCTCTTGGCCTTAAGCACACCGGTAATGATATGCCTTATGTACGGTGAGTCCTCAGCAATAAGGGTATATCCGTCGCTGCTCTTGGCCGGTTCCCAGAGTTTCTCGACATCGAGAACAAATCCGCAGTATACACAGGTGAGTTCCCGCTTTTCGAATCTTTCTACAAGATTGTAAGGGACTTGCTCTCCGCAGCACAAGCAGTACTTAGTATCCTCCACGTTTCACCTTTACCCATTATATATTCAGTTGCCTGCAATATCAAGCGCGCATCATCGGTTTTCTGTTACCATAAAGCCATATGGTTGCTTACCTTTTCTTGCCTTTTGAAGCCCTCCAGAAGAGGGTTGTCGAGGCGGAAGCGGTTCTGAAAGAATGCATCCTTTGCCCGAGACGATGCGGAGCAAATCGGACCGCGGGCGAGAAGGGTTTCTGCGGGTCTTTAGACAGGCCTTTTGTGGCAAGCTGGGGTCCCCATTTCGGCGAGGAAAGACCCCTCGTCGGCAGATTCGGCTCCGGCACTATTTTTTTCGGCCGCTGTAATCTCAGCTGCGTCTTCTGTCAGAACTGGACCATAAGCCAGAAGGATGAAGGTGGAGAGATCTCCTTCGAGAAGCTCAGCAAGATCATGATCGAGCTGCAAGAGACGGGATGTCATAATATCAACCTTGTCACACCCACCCATCAGTTGCCGATGATACTGAGATCTCTGATGATGGCGAAGGAACTGGGCTTACAGCTCCCTGTTGTCTACAATTGTGGTGGATATGAGTCACCGGAAGTTTTGGCCCTCCTTGACGGAGTTGTGGACATATACATGCCTGACTTCAAGTATGCCGACGCTGCTATGGCACTTCGGTATTCAAGGGCGGAGGATTACCCCGAAGCTGCAAAAGCCGCTCTCAGGGAAATGCACCGGCAGGTCGGCGACCTGACCGTCGACGAGAGGGGTATTGCGGTGCGAGGTCTTCTGGTAAGACACCTTGTCCTTCCCGAGAACATTGCGGGTACGGGTGAGACCGTACGGTTTATCGCCCGGGAAATCTCGACAAATACGTACCTGAACATTATGGACCAGTATTACCCGTGTCACGAGGCACGGGAGTATCCTGCCCTTGCCAGGAGGATAACGAGCGGGGAGTATAGGGCGGCGATTGATCTAGCACTCAAGGCCGGGATAAAGAGAATAGTGGGAGTGACCGTTTGAAAATACATTTTCTCGGAGGCGTAAGAACTGTCACGGGAACCTGTTTTTATCTCGAAATATCAGAGATCAAGATGCTCATTGATTGTGGTATGGTCCAGGGTGACGATGCTGATTCTGTCAATAGAGCACCCTTTGCATTCACTCCCGCTGAGATAGACTATCTGTTTGTCACTCATGCCCATATGGACCACAGCGGGCTTGTGCCGAGGCTTGTCAAGGAAGGTTTTCAGGGGAAAATCGTGACCACTTCTGCCACCGCAGATCTCGCTGAGATCATGCTCGCTGATTCAGCGCATATCCAGGAAACAGATTCCAAATGGCTGACAAAAAGGGCATTGCGGGCTGGGCGGGAAGCAGTGCTGCCGCTTTACACTGTTGATGATGTTCAGTTAGTGATCCCTCTTTTCACCAGGGTCCCCTACGGCAATCTCGTGCATACGGGAAAAGGGATAACCTATAGATTTCTGGACGCAGGCCATATCCTCGGGTCAGGGAGCCTTGAGCTGTGGTTTCAGGATGGTTCCCAAAAGAAGAAGATGCTCTTCTCAGGCGACATTGGGAAAAGGGGGAATCCTATCATTCGTGATCCCGCTGTTTCGGCAGCCGCGGACTATATTGTCATAGAATCAACCTATGGCAACAGGCTCCACAAGGGCATGGCCGAGACAATCGACGAACTCGTTGAGGCGATCGAGGTCACCTTCAAAAGAGGCGGCAATATCATTATCCCTGCATTTGCTGTGGGAAGAACCCAGGACATTCTTTATGTCCTCAACGGGCTGGTCCGGGAGGGGAGACTCCCTGACATCGATGTCTATATCGACAGCCCTCTTGCAGAGAAGGCGACAAAGACCTATCTTTCACACCCTGAATGCTTTGACGAAGAGGCGAGAAGGATTCTCAGCGATGCAAGAACGGGAGGGGCCATCAAGCTTCGTTTTACCCATTCAGTGGAGGAATCTATGGCTTTAAATACCATGAAGTCCCGTGCGGTCATCATCGCGGGCAGCGGCATGTGCGAGGGAGGCAGGATCAGACATCACCTGAAGCACAATCTCTGGAGGTCTGAATGTTGCATTATATTCCCGGGCTTTCAGGCGGCGGGAACCCTCGGCCGAAGGATTGTCGACGGCGCAAAGGTCGTCCGTATCTTCGGAGAGGAGATTGCCGTTAAGGCGACCGTCTATACCCTCGGGGGTTTTTCAGCCCATGCTGATCAGAAAGAGCTCCTTGAATGGCTTTCTGCGTACGAAAGCACTCCAGAGGTCTTTGTCGTTCACGGCGAAGAAAAGACGTCCTTACTGTTTTCGGCGCTCGTTAAGGAACGCTACGGCTTTGTTACCCGCGTACCCGTAAAGGGAGAGACTTTTGAGTTGTGACGCTCTGCACCTTCTTTGAGCCCTTTAGCACGCTCTTTAGAGGCTGCACTCAATAACTTCTTCTCCCCTATCCCTTCCTCAAGACAACCCCCAATGTCAATCTACAGCCACGAAACTGACAATATTTGTCAGCGTTCAACAGCCACGCCATAGGGAAGACTCTTTTTCCGTTGAAAATCAATCGGTTTAAATGGCCTTAGCCTTGGCATGGAACCTGCTCAAGTGAAGAAAACGGTCGGATGACCAAGCGAAAAAGAAGGAGGTGGGAGAAAGTGTTGGACACGGGTGGCACACCGGAAGATTTCAAGGAATTTCAGGACGCTATGATTTTCATACTGAATCCCCTTGAAAGTGCCGAGGCGCAAAAAGATGACCCCATGTGGTCATCAGACTCTTCAAGGGATTTGAATTGGTTTCTTACGGGGGAATGACCAGGGCACGGATATGGCGCAGGCTTTGCCTGCAAGAAGAATCAACAGACGTTCAGAGCGAACGCAAAAACAGTAAAAGGAGGGGCATAATGTTCAGTACAGTGTCAATAATGAAGAAAGGTGACGAAAGAGGTTTCACCCTCATTGAACTGCTCATCGTTGTAGCGATCATCGGTATCCTTGCCGCGATAGCCATCCCGGGGTATATCGGCATGCAGGAGAGAGGCAGAAAAGGCGCCGTAACGAGAGTGGCGACAGCATCCGTCCCGGAGTTACAGGCATGGATGAATTCGGCTAAAAAAGCCAACACGGTCCAGGGGGCTTTGACAGAGGTTGATACGAATGGCGACGGAGTCGTAAATGCCGCCGATCTGAGTAATACCGCACTTGCAGGTGCCGGCATAGTTACCACATATGTGGCGGCCCATGCCATCGGCTGCGCCGCTTGCACCGCTCTGGTGTCGCCATGGAATTCTGCAAATTCTCTCTGGAACAATGGCGGTGTTTCGGCTTCCCTTGCGGCCTGCCCAACGCTAAAAGGACAGATAAACGTCTGTTATACGCCGGCTCAAGATCAGAGCATTAACCAGATATTTATCGTCGCAGGCAGTAATGACGCTGCGCCTCTTATCATTTACTCGAACACTGTCAGTGCGGACTAACTCAACTCGCTGGGATACTAGGGGAAGAGAGGAGGTTATCCGCCTCCTCTCTTCCCTTTGATGAAGAGGCAAGAAGGATTCTTAGGGATGCAAAGACAGGAGGGGCCACCAAGCTTCGTTTTACCCATTCAGTGGAGGAATCTATGGCTTTGCCGAGTGGATGAGGTAGCATCGAAACCTATAGGTATTGCCTTGGCTGTATCCGCCGTTTCCAGCTTCGTGCCCGTTTAGGTTCTCCATAGTACCGATACCCCTCACCCCTCACAGACCCGGCCGTCACATAACGCACCCGGTTCCTCAAGTTCGACTCACCGTGACCATACCTGCGTGACGTGCGGCAGCTCAGGGGGATAACGAGCAATAACGTGTCCGAACTTTTCCCACGTAACTGTCCTTCCGCGAGTGCGGCGGTTTAGACTTTCCTTCCAAATACGCAGGATTACCCGATAAAACTTCCATATACCAGGATAGTTCGTCGGCCACCCATAGCATTTGTAGTGTCCACGCAGTTTCTGATTCAGACCTTTTTGCTGCTCCTCCAACGTATCGTGGCGATGGTTCTTGCACCAAAGAGTCACTGCCTTTAGGCTGCGCTTCAGGCGTTTGCGCATCGTCCGCACGTGGATCGTGAAGTACCCTCGAAGGCTTCGCTTTGCAATGTGCGTGAAGCCGAGAAAGTCGAACGTCTCTGGCGGTTTACCGCCCGGGCTCTCCGATTTCTTCAGCACCTGCTTTCCAAACTCAATGAGTCTGGTCTTTTCGGGGTGAAGGGTGAGTACGTATGTGACGAATCGCTTTCAGCGGTTCATTTGCATTCGTTTCTCTCATCTTCACATGACGCGTTTATTTCACGCCTTTTCCGTAACGTTCACCACCAGCAGTCTTTCGACCCCAGCAGCTTACGGTTGTTTGAAGCCTGCTCCTGCAAGCCGGCTCCGACGGACCTACCTTCATCTCTGATAAAGCACCGCGTTCGCAGGAACGCGTTCTTGACACAACCCGCACGGATCCGTGCTCGAGGATTTGCCGCATGCCCCGGGTCTGTGAGGGGCGAGGGGTATCGGTACTATGGAGAACCTAAACGGGCACGAAGCTGGAAACGGCGGATACAGCCAAGGCAATACCTATAGGTTTCGGTGCTACCTCATCTACTCGGCAATAAAATTACGTCCCGTGCGGTCATCATCGCGGGCAGCGGCATGTGCGAGGGAGGCAGGATCAGACATCATCTGAAGCACAATCTCTGGAGGTCCGAATGCAGCATTATATTCCCTGGCTTTCAGGCAGCGGGAAGTCTCGGCCGAAGGATGTCGACGGTGCAAAGGTCCTCCATATCTTCGGTGAGGAGATTGCCGTTAAGGCAACGGTCTATGCCCTCGGGGGTTTTTCAGCCCATGCTGATCAGAAAGAACTCCTTGAATGGCTTTCTGCATACGAAAGCTCTCCAGAGGTCTTTGTGGTTCACAACGAAGAAAAGACATCCTTACTCTTTTCGGAGCTCATTAAGGAACGCTACGGCTTTGTTACCCAACGTACCAGTAAAGGGAGAGACTTTTGAGTTGTGACACTATGCACCTTCCTTGGGCCCTTTAGCACGCTCTTTAGAGGCTGCACTTAATAACATCTCCCTTGTCCCTTCCTCAAGACAACCCCGAATGTCAATCTACAGCCATGAAACTGACAATATTTGTCAGAATTCAACGGCTGCGCCAAAGGGGAGGGAATTTTTTTATTGAAAATCACTCGGTTTTAATGGCCTTAGCCTTGGCATAGAACCTGCTCAAGAGAAGGGAGCGGTCGGATGACCAAACAAAAAAGAAGGAGGTGAGAGGAAAGTGTTGGACACGGGTGGCACACCGGAAGATTTCAAGGAATTTCAGGACGCTATGATTTTCATACTGAATCCCCTTGAAAGTGCCGAGGCGCAAAAAGATGACCCCATGTGGTCATCAGACTCT
>JBEKCV010000057.1:0-26000 GCA_050014695.1 Thermodesulfovibrionales bacterium | reverse complement strand
GGCAGTATAAGACGTCAGGTTGGGTCCATAAACCGGTGCGTATCACTCCAGGAGGTCAACAACACGCAACTTCACGGTGGGTCCAATTACAGCGGTAAGGTGGGTCCGATCTTAATCGGCGGTACCACCCGGTCAGCCTTGCGGTACCGTTGAGGCCGATTATGTTCCCATCTTTATCACGATATAGATCTGCAAGACCCGCATTTGACATTCCATTAAGCGTAATAGTATTGAGGTTGTGAATCACTTTCGTCTCGCCCTCAAGTTCCTTTGTCTTACTGAAAAGTTTATCTGTCTGCGTACTAAGGTGAGATGCCGCCTTTCCTAAGTCTGCGCTTCCTTTTTGGTAATAATATCGTGATACACCCCAAGTTATTAAACCGCCGAGGATTACACCGACCATCACAGAGAAAACCTGCCACCAGTCAATTTTTTCTAATAATGTCATTTACTGCCCCCGTTTCATTCGCTTTATGAGCCTGTCGAAAGGTACAGCGGCCACAGGCCCGTGTCCGCTTCAGCGAGTAATTAGGCGTTTGACTGTTCTCCACTTTCATCCTCCGATTGTCTTGCTTGCCAGTCATTCCTTGCCTTCGTCGCCCCGGCAAGCAGCCGCTGAACAGCCTTGTAAGCGTCGTGTGGCAGTGGGACCATTTCTCCCGCGCCGCCAAAATGAGCCACTTTGTTTCGTAGTACCTTGAGCCTGTCGAGCTCCTTTGCGTCGGCATCAGCTATGTAGCCCTCTTTGGCCAGGAGTGCCACCAAGTTAGGAAACTCGTCGTCTGCAAATGGGACCGGGTGCACCCGTCGGCTTTTCACTAACAAAGGAAGAAGAGAGCCGAAGACGGACTCGAGGGTTCCAAACGAATACAGGAACTCCCATTGCGGAGCCTGGGCGAATCTTGCCTCCGGCGTCCATTCTTTAACGCCTTCCGTCGACAGATCTATTTGTCTTAGCATCTTCGGTTTGAGATATGGAGAAAGTGCCTCTGCGAGTCTCACTCCATAGTTGTCATGAAGGAACTCGATAAAGAACAGCATCGTCTCGTCAAAATAGAACTTGAGTGTTCTTCCGTCGGGACTGCCGAAGCGGTGCTGGAGATTATTGCGGTCGTCTATGAGTAGCTCCATTACCGGTCTCCTGGGTATCTTAAATCCCTGGGCCTCCAATGCCTCCATCGCGTCCCAAATACTGATCGTTTGTGACCGCTTGGACACGTAGATGCTGAGACCGAGATCAACCATGCGGTCCTTCAGGATCACTTCCACTGCGTGAGCAAGGTGGAGGATTACGAATCTCGATTTCCAGCTCTCTCCCTCGGCAAAGAGTTCCACCGAGTGAGCCAGGAGCTCAATCGCGCCAAGATAGAAGGGAGACTCTATACTCATTATTTCCTCACCCCAGAAGTCTTCTTCATCCGCTTTATAAGCCTATCCAGCTCGCTTTCGGGAAAGAGCGTCCTTCCGCCGAGCTTCACGGGCTTTATCAGGCCGTTATCGATGTGTCGATACAGAGTAGCCCTGGCGATCCTCAGCATTTCAACAACTTCGTTCACGGTATAAAGCTTCTCGACCATTCTCCATTTTCCCCTTGTTCCGTTCTGTAGGAAAGTATATCACGATTTACGAAGACATCTTGACATTTCACATTTTATGAGATATTATGAGACAATATGAGACAGTAAAGGACAGATAGGGAGGAGGTGAAAGCATGAATTTATTGACTCCAAAGGAAGCTGGCGCTTATCTGAAAGTCAGCACAAACACTCTCGCAACGTGGCGACACAAGAAGCAAGGCCCGAGGTTCATGAGGACTGGGCGCGTCATCAAGTACACGAGAGAAGATCTCGACGCCTATTTGAGAAACAACACTGTAGAGACAAAAGGGGGAAAAACATCCTCACTGAAACGGCGCCAGGACGAAGCAAAACAAAGAAACAGAAAAAATAATGCTGTGAAGTTTGGGCCTTTCCCGGTATGTCGAGGGGGAAGGGAACGGAAAAGAAAAGGGGAACGAAAATGAAAAAGGAAGGATTTGTCAGAGCCGCACTGTATGCCCGCTGTTCAACACATGATAAAGGCCAGGACCTCAATCTGCAGCTTGTACCCCTCCGGGAGTATTGCCAAAGGAGAGGCTTTGTCATTTCCGGCGAATATCTTGATAACGGCGTATCCGGCACAAAGGATCGCCGCCCTCAGCTTGACCGCTTTATGGAGGCCGCCAGGAAGCGACAAATTGACTTAATCCTCGTCTGGAAACTGGATCGCTTTGGAAGGAGCCTGAGACAGCTTGTGGTGGCCTTGGAGGAACTTTCGAGCCTTGGGATAGGGTTTATATCGTATCAGGATAATTTAGACCTCACAACCCCTCAGGGAAGGCTTATGTTTCACATTATCGGGGCCATGGCGGAGTTTGAGCGGGAGCTGATCCGGGAAAGGGTAAAAGCAGGGCTTGAGAACGCCAGACGGAAGGGGAAGAGACTCGGCAGAAAACCGATACCACCGATCGACAAGGACAAAATTATAGCCCTGCTTAAGAAAGATTCCTCGTTGTCAGTTAGAAAAATAGCCAGAAAGGTTGGGATGTCGTCAGGCTTTGTAGGAAGGACTTTAAAGGAGCATAGGATGAACACGGATAACGTTTTATTGTAGATCGACTATCTGGGCGTGACCGATATTTGATGTCCATCTGAAAATGTGGCTGACTAGGTAACATCAGAAGAAGCAGGTTTGTTACACTTGTGCATAAAAAAAACAACATCTTGGAAAGACTTATATTTTATAATGGGCTAAGCTTTAACAAAGGAGGACATGATGTGGTAAGTAGCTCAGTTGGAATTATACTGAGTAAATATCGCGCTTTACAATTGTTCTGTATTCTATATAATCTAAATAAAAGACATGCTAACGGAAGTGACATGCCAAAGGTAGTAGTCGGCTTCACTGGTTCATTGGGGAGTGGGTGTACAACCGCTGCAAAACACTTATCAGAAAAGGGTTATCGCTGCATTTCGATTAGCGCAGACTTGCTTGCTCCTCTCGCAAAAAAACATGGAAAGCCATTTAGTTCTGGAGAGGAAAAGCAGGATTTTGGGAATCTTGTCAGAAGAGAATTAAGGAGTGAATATAGAGAGGACATAGTGAGAGGGGTACGGGAGGGGGGAGATAAAGTTGTTATTGAATGTTTCCGTAATCCACTTGAAATTGATTTGTTAAGAGATGAATATCCCCATTTTTATCTTATTGCTTTATTTGCGCCGAAACATCCGAGAAGAGATAGGAAAAAAATTGGCGAGGGTGAATTTGAGAGATTAGACAAAAGAGATGAAGGTGAAGAAGACAAACTCGGACAGCAAGTAAGACGGTGTGTCAATAATGCTGACATTGTTATTGACAATAGTGGAACTTGGAACACAATGGATGATGCAAAAGATTTCTTTGATAAGATTGATCAGTTCGTTCGGTTATTAGAAGAACCATATCGCGGGCCGACTGAAAAAGAAATGCTTATGCATCTTGCGTATTCAGTAAGTTTGCATTCTATTTGCATAGAAAGGCAAGTAGGTGCCGTGATAGCGGATGAACAATATAGGGTTGTCTCAACTGGATATAACGATGTTCCTCAAAATAGTGAATCATGTTACGACCTATATAGCGAGTGTTATAGAAAAATAAAGAAACGCAAGAATATACTCAGTATCAAAAATTTAAACTACTGTTTTGTATGCGGATCGGAACTGCCCATGCAAGTTGAGTTACTAAGTGAAAAAATCACTATTGATTCTTTTAAATGCTCCAAATGTAAAATGAATCTTTTTGACTTAATTCCTGGCAAGGACTTGGACTACTGCAGATCCTTGCATGCTGAAGAAAATGCAATCTTGTCTAATCCTTATTTATCAAGTCATGATAGACGGTTTATGATTTTTGCAACGACGTTTCCATGCATGCTGTGTGCAAAAAAAATTGCCAATTCTGGAATAAAGCGCGTGGTTTTTGTGGAACCATATCCTGTTGAAGAAGCTCAGGAAATACTGAGAGATAATGACGTGGTGATTGAAGCCTTTGAGGGAGTTAAGTCTTTATCATTTAACTGGCTATTTAGAAGAAGAGGTAAGTATCTCAAGGAGTCCGCATTCAGACGCAGGAAAGATCTAAACACTTTATTGAAAGGAGGATGAGATGGAAAAGTGTCCGAAGTGTAATAGATTCACGCTTGGATATGACCGGTACAGAGGGGTCTTGAGGTGTATGGTCATCGGTTGTAGTTGTGTGGTCATTGATGAAAATAGCTATTCTTATCTTAAACCCGATCCATCCACGAAGACCATGAATAGAATCAAGGTTGAGCGAGGAAATGAAACAAAAGTAATCAAGAAATACAGTATGGTGTAATGTTAATTAGTGGCAAAATGTCTGTGATATCTCAGACATCAACGACGCCGTTTTTATAACGGTCGGATAATGGGAGCCAGATGAGTCGAGTGGTTTATATCCGGTTCAGCGAGGGCGAGCGGGTCCGATTCCTACCGCGCTACTCTCCCGTGCATTGAGATATCTTCCTCTCCTACTAGACATCATTCGGTTTTTTGCCATAGGTGAGTTTCTTTGGAAATACTTGGCCTGTGCGGACCCTTGCGACGAAGAATACAGGTAGAACACGACAAATACGGAACCGTTTGCAGCGGATCTGATGAACAGGGAGCCCCTGGGGGGCGGACGGGCTGCAGGGGTGTATATTGTGTCATCTGACAATGTAACGTTTGATTTTGATATAATTTGACTAAACCGTTATGAATAATATCAGCATCAGAACCGACAAGTCATTAGAACTGAAATGTGTTGAGCGTGTATTTCTTGCCAAGATTGACCTATTCATGGAACATCATGTTATCCCCTTTTGTAACCCTAACGATATTTATTGGTGGTTCTCAGTTTCAGGTGGAAAAGATAGCTTTGCGATGGTCAACGGCATTCAGAAATGGTATGACGCCCACAAGATTTGCCTGAACTCAACAGTGTTCCATATAGACCAGTGGGGAGGCCCAGCTGCAACGAGTATTGAGAAATATTTTGAGGGATATAACCTTCGAATCATTAATGGTCAATTATTAACACGCAGGACAATTCAATATGAGTATGGTCAACAAGCACCATGTCGTCAATGTGCTGATGTGCGACGAAACCTTAATGACATAGTTATTCAACGCGAATCACGCCGCAATGGGAAGATAAATTTTATTGCTCGGGGTCTTCACTTGTCTGATATGGCCACTAGTCTATTTTGGCGTTACGTTATGCTCGAAAATCCCTTAGAGGCTATGCTTACCTCGGAAAAAGGTAGACCTGTTTCGAAGCTATGGTCAAATACTTTCCTTGCTAAGCCGCTTTCCTATGTTCGTGAATTCGAAGCACAACGGTACGCAATGTCTATTGGATATAAGCCAGTCTGTTGTGGATGCCCGGCCTGTAAATTCCCATCTCGTAGAGACATCGTTGAAGAAACCCTACTTCAATATCACAGATCACAGCTTTGGGAATTTACAATCCCAGGAGTAAATGAATTTTTGTGTTATTGGGCGGACCAAGAGACAATGTCCAAAGCTCAGCACCTAAGTGTTCCTGGGGTAGAAGCAAAAAAATCCCATCTTCCAAAAGATTTTGGAGATTTTGCTGTCGAATATTTTCGAGAAGCGATAGGCACTTCATTGTATCGAGAGTCCTTGTCTCTTTTTGATGATTGCCTAGATCTCGACGATATTGGAAAAAAGCGATTACAGCAGCACCACCCATTGATAGATGTGAGGAAAATCCCTCTGCCAGCTATCCTTAATTCGAGACGTAAAATTAGCGATCTTGAAGCACTAATGATTGGCACACTAGGTCCATTCTGGGGAGCCATCGGTCTAACACCGGTTATGTCGAAAAAAGTTTTTCTATTCCAAGAACGGTTACTGGGAATTACAATTGATGATAAATGGAGTCAAGTTAACGATATAGTAAATAAATATTATGGAGGGGGAAATGTCAGCCAGCAACGGAAAGCGGAACTTGTTGTTCGCAATAATAATTGTCTTAGTCATTGCTTGTGCAGCCTTTGAAATATATCTGATATTTGACCTGATCGATACGATGAAGACCTACAGAGGGGTACCAATAACAGAGACTCTGACAAAATCATGGCTTTTTCTGAAAATCTTGATATTTATTTCAATAGCAATTGGTCCACTTGGTTATGGTTTTGGAACATTCCGTAAATTTGTAGCAAAAGAATTTACTGAAAGAATAAATATTGAAGACAGCTTAAAGGATTATTTCCATCGGCGTTTCTCGGTACTTCGCTCTGTTAATAACCCAATCAATAGAGAGACGCTACAGCATGATCTAAGTCGGCAAGCTTTGATTTTTCTGGAACAAATATTGTGTGAGGCCATTGGTATGAATCATTACGAACTGTCGGTGTTTTCTAACAAAGATCATCCTGAAATTATTTGTTATTTCGATTCAAACAAAAATGAAACTCCGCGAAGCAGCCAAGAGAGAAAAATTGATCCAGACTACTATAAAAAACATAAATACGAGGTTGTAGATTTGCTTCTGTCACCAGTTACAAAACCAGTCGTTATAAGCAGAACTGAAGATCCTAGTGTTCAATATTCATTTGTAGATGACCATCAGAAAAGATTTATCAAGTCAACCTTGCTTTATTGTTTTGATATTGATTCGCCTCGCGCACTCGTCATTACTTGCGATAGGGCTCAAGCCTTTAGCAAGGAGGATCACAATTTTACGAAACTTGTTGCAGCAGCAGGTCTGGCAATTCGGGGCGAATACGAGATAGGCAGAATTATTATGTAGCTTCGGTAATACGCCCCGACATGGCCCTTATGTGGGCATTTCCTCTGATCAAAAGAAATTGAACTGGTGCGTGTAATACTCTTTTTCTTAAGCTCCGAGTCGATGGTGAAAAAGCAGAGGAAAGATGAGCCTCTATGGGGTTTAAAAAACTTTGACACGGCAGAAATACTCCTTTGTTGGTCCATCGGTGTACTCCTCTTCGCCCCTGTCCATAAAACCCTTTAAATTTGTTATCCTCAAAACGAGGACTGAAGCGGAATAAGCCTCTTTGAGATTACTGTCCAAAAATCAGGTGATTTATGGACAGCATGGGATGCCTGAGCCAAGGAGAAAGGGTGGCATCGTCAAAAGGTGGAGATAGAATGAAACTATGTTTTAAACCAGTCAGACCCCGGAGACAGCCCCGTTCATCAACTGTGGGCATAAAAACTCAATAGTTACACCATGATCCCTCAGTTCCCTTCTGAAATGCCACCAATCGGAGTCGGTTGCATTTATAATCCTTGGCTGCCGATGGCTTGCCAATGCGACGGCTACAAACTTTTTATCAGCGCGGTCAAAACCTTCAAGTGCCGGATCATTTGGAAATTCTTCAAAATCCTCGGGATCGCTAGGTTTTGGCGTAATATCTATCAACCTGCAACGCCTTGGATGGGCGTGATTAGTCCACAGCCATTTCATAAAACTATCTCCGAGCCCCGGTTGGCCCGAAAGACTTGTGTGTCTTCGATACTCATCAAATATCCTCATGCCAGAGTCAAGGAGAGTGATTCTCTTCTGTTTAATACCTTCAAGAGCATTCACGCAAGCAAGAACACACTCAGGGTCGGCTTGCTCGCAGTTTTCATTAGCAACAATGAGCACGTTGGTATCAACGACAGCCGCTTTCAATTGCCGCTTCCTTTCTTTTTCCTTTCCTGTATAGCTCTGGTCATGGAGGCTATTTCAGTAAACTCGTCACCGAAAAAACCATCAGGCCAGTTTGTGATATTGCCGAAGATATCCAATTCAAGATGTTCTAGTTGAGAACTGCCATTGCGCATATTACAGAAATAGAGCGATGCACTATCTGCCGACAATTGCTCCTCGGCAATCCTTCTTTGTAAACGTCTCAGCAGATGTTCACTGTGACTTTCAAGAATGATTTGTATTTTTCGGGTTTTGATGGCATCTATAAATACATCGGCTAACCCTGCTTGAACTGTGGGGTGAAGATGGATTTCAGGCTGCTCCATCAAAATAGTTGAGCCCTCCGGAACATAATAACAGAGCGTAATAACAGGGAGTATCTGAGATACGCCGAAGCCAACATCGGTGATCAGAACATTAGCACTAGTCTGAGTCTTTTTCACCCATACCCTGTACAAGTTACTGCCATCTGTAATTTGCTCGACTGAAAAATTATGAATCATATTTAACTCGCGAAGCCAAAAAGCAACATATTCTTCAACAGTGAGCCTTTTGAGTCCTTTTCCTCGGGAAATTGTCTGATTCCGTTCACGCGAAGCCAAGATAGCGTCTATGACTTTTTCTCCTCGCCTGCCCATGTCAGCAGGCTGTGCGCCAGCCCAGGTGTATTGCCTTTTTGGATATTCTCGCAGCGGCCCGAGATAGTAGATATTTGAAAATAACTCTTCAAACGCAAGCTGAAAATCAGATAAGAACCCGGCATTCTGATAATAAGCTTTAACCTGATCAGGAAACCCGTAACATTTTATAGGGGATGGGAGGTCCCACACTCTGCCTACGGTGTGTTTAAATTTAAAGCTTGCTGAAACGTTTGAAGCAGTCTTATGCAAGAGTTTATACTGATTTTTTTGTTTTGTTTTGCGCTCCATTCCAAAATGCTCCGAGGCAAAAGCATACATCAACTTATTGACAGCAATCCGGCCCGCGGAGGTTTCCTCAATTTCAGTTTGAAATTCCAACGTGTTGCCTTCAAAAATGAATTTACCTTTATGTTCCGGGTCGGCAACCTTCAGGTCCTTACTTAAATCCCATCCCAGTCCACATTTTAAAATAGCGTCTTTCTCATGGTTATAGACAATATCCTTATAAGTGCCCAATTCAACGAGGCTTCTATCATCACCCACATTCAATACCTGAGTCCTATCGGCTGATTCAGCGGTTTGTTTCAGCATCAGGAGAAATTGAAGAATACTGGTTTTGCCGGAACTGTTTGTACCGAATAACCCCGTGATAGGCGCAAATCGGATATTATCAATTTCCTTCCAGGACTTAAAGTTTTGTAGAAATATTTTAGTTATCATATGATCACCTCCTTTGTGCAAAGTTTCATTTTATTATCTTAATGTAATCCCCTCCAAGAAATGAATTGCTATTGCAATATCCTAGTAACCGGTAGCAACCGAAAGTTCTGTATATTTGCGTGCTGTGAGGAAATCAGTTAGGTTCCTCCTCAGCTGAAATTGGGGGACTGAATTATCAAGTCTCTTTTTGATTATTCACCAGTATAGAGCACTGCTCCTTTCCAGCTTTACAAGTGCCGATTATTAAGACACATTTTATACTAAAGCGATGCTTTTTTACAGTCTCCGTTTTTTCTTGTTCTCAGGTGATTGGTCGAGGGTCGCTGATTTTTTTCTGTACTACGGAACCTCGTGATATACTTGATCACGTCAAAGATTATTAGCTGTCAAGTAAAATAGTCTTTGTGGACAGCATTTAAGGGAGGAATGAAATGAACACCTTGTTTGGATATTTATCATCTAAATTTAGCGCACAGCCTGAAAATCTTGCCACCGAGGCTTTATGCTATATTTTGACGAATTCGCTAAATGCAAGAAATGCCGTCCAGAAATTCATCGCTCTTATTGATCCTCACATCAATAAAAAGCTATTATTCCAAACTCAGGTTTGTGATAAGGATAATGCAATTCCCGATCTTGTCGCCTTTGGAGAAGATAATACCCCAATCTGTATTATTGAAGCAAAGTTCTGGGCTGGGTTAACTCAACATCAGCCAGTAACATATCTTAGAAGGCTTCCACCTAATAAACCATCTCTTCTCTTATTCCTCGCCCCACTGACAAGGATGGAGCCTCTTTGGAATGAATTGGTTGAAAGAGTGGTAGACAAAAAATTTGAGTTGCAGGAAATACAAACAAAATCTGACATGATTTTGGGTAGTATCAGCAATCATAATAAACTCGCGGTAACCAATTGGACCTCTTTCTTAAATGTGATTCTTACTGAACTCGATATTGCTGGGGATGTAACTCATAAATCTGACCTTCTTCAACTTCAAGGTCTGTGTGCTCTAATGGATTCCGATGCCTTCCTACCCTTGCAACCTCAGGAAATTTCTCCCTCTGTAGCTAAAAGAAATATGCAGTTTGGCGAATTAATAAATGAAATAGTCACAAAAGGCGTTTCCGAGAAAGTTTGTTCCACAAAATCCGGCAAATTGAGGACTACGGCAGGACCTTATCACTATGGACGCTATTTTATGCTGGGGAGCTTTTGCTGCGCAATATTTTTTGCGAATGATTATTGGGCTCATATTCATAATACACCAATTTGGTTGGCAGTGTTCGGTCGCAGTTGGGATAAGGGTGAAGATAATAAGATGATTCAAAGGGCACTTATGGAACTTGAGATATGTAATCCGAGACGATTTTTTCTGGACGATAGCGGAACGCCTATAGTTGCCATAAAACTGGAGGTCGGGGTCGAAAAACATAAAGTAGTTGATTCCATTATGAGACAATTACGAGAAGTATTGGAAATGCTTAGGAGGAATTATAAGAAATGATTTCTGAAAGATATGGAAAGATAGTTAGCCGATGAGGGCATCGTGTTTCTTAGGGTCCGCCTTAACAATTCACATTCAAGCATTTCCCACGTATGTAATCAACAGCCTTTTGTGCCTGATTGGCCGCCATACTGATGAGCCGCTTATCACGCTTGAGCCGCTCAAGCCAGCCTGAGATATAAGCGCCGCTATTATTAATTGTCCTATTCTCGATTGCGCCCATGCCGCAGAGAAACGATGCCCCGATCTCTGCAATAAGCTCTTCATTTGAGTAATTTTCTGTTCCGAAGGAAGTTGCGTCAGCAATGCTTTTACGATTAAGCCTTTTCTCATGTCCTGTTGAATGGCATAATTCATGAAATAGAGTGCAGTAATATTCTTCTGTAATGGTGAAAGACTCTTTCCGAGGTAAGTGAATTTCATCTTTTGGGATTACATAGTAGGCATCATTGCCTCCGTGAAAGAGCTTTGGCTTGTTGGGCATCCCCGTTATAAGGCGGTCACATTCCTCAATAGACTCGAACTTTGTGTTAGGTTGTTGGGGGTCAGGGATTCCCTCGCATTGAGCTATGTTATAGACCGTGTAAAGCTTCTGGAAGTGCACAGCAGCAACGTCGGCGCTGCTTTCCATCTGCACTCTGAATAATCCCCAATAAAGGATTTCGGTCCCTTTCTGGGCAGGCCGAATGAATCCTCCCAGTGTCTTTGCTTGACGTGCTGTGAGCCAATAGGGAGAGGGAAAATCAGCCATCATAAGCAATAACACATTTATTCCACGATATTCTTTATTGGTGCAAAGATTTGTGGGAACCGACGAGGATTTCCACGGTCGCTGCCATGGAACCACCCCCTTTTCAAGCAGACTCAATATCTTCTCGGTTATCTTCTTGAATACGTCTTCAACCAGCGTGGGATTCTCTTGGTCACTTTCCATGCCTTACTTCTTTTCAACGGGGTATTTGGCCTGGGACCATTCTCTCCAACCACCTTTGAGAGCCTTTGCGTTAAAGCCTTTCGCAATTAGTTTTTCCGCCACACGGGCGCTCGTTCCTTCACTCGGTCAGGCACAGTACAGGATTATCTCCTTGTCTTTTGGCAATGTGCCGGCCCAGGTATCAACGGTCTGTGGGTCCATCCTTACAGCTCCGGTAATCTTCTCGTTGCTCCCTTCCCAATCCTTTTTAGCCCTTACATCGAGAAGAACCACATCCGGTGATCCAAGTTTAGCCTTCAGTTCGTCCTTTGAAATGCGGGGCACGTCGTTCGCGCTCTGAGTGTTTGTGCATGCTATCAACACAACAAGACTTCCAAGGATTGCTAGAAACAATGCTCTTTTCATATATTCTCCTGCTTCTTCCTTCTTGGTCAAAATTTCAACTAAAGAATCCGGTTTCATAGCATTATTCTAGCCTGGCCGAAGCCGGCATTCAAGGAGATACCGCCTCCGATCATTCAGGCTTCGACTTAACGGTTATTTTGGGGGCTGTTGAAGCCTACTTTTCTTGCAAAAGCCAATTATGCGGCGTAAAATTTAAATGCGGTGGGGAGTGACAAGTGGATGTTGTAGTCGTCAAGTTTTCGGTACATTGATATGACGCCGTTTGGGTCGCAGCGGTGGCATCGAGCTGCACTCCTTTTTGCTGGCATCTTCATCTTTGCACTCATTACGCAGTTCGGCGTTGGCTGGTATCAGCGTTACACTAAAGTTTTGAGCAGCCTCAGCCAGGAAGCCAAGGAAATCAGCAATCAGCTGGCTTACTCAGAATCGCGGGATCTAACACAGTATAGACAAAGTGATGTCGCAGCCCTGTCCTACTACGTGCTGGATAGTAGTGGGCTGATCATAGATATCACGGGCTTTGACCCCGTCATGAATCTACGCGTCAAACTGGATGATCAACCTCCAGGACTAAGGACGGTTAGCATTTTTGAAACGAGAGAGACATGGAGACTTTTTGTGAAACAGCTCCATGGAGGGACCGTAATTCTCGGCGTATCATTCCCTGAGGACATAACAAATATCGACAGGAGACTGGAGGAGAACGTGAACCGTTTCGGCTCCTCCCTCAATGAGGCCCTCAAAGTGGAGGGGCGTGCGATCGACAGAAATTTGGAATACGCGGTCGTAGACGAAAGTGGGCGTATTAGATCTGCAACCGGTGAAATTCCTTTGAAGGTAGTTCAAAATCAGACGGTTCGCTTTAATAAGGTAGACGAGATTCGAGACGAAAACGGCGTTATGTACGGTACGTTCTCACAAATGTTTCGTGATAGCTTACGAACTGGTGGCATTATTTCTGTATTCGAGAAGCTGGAGCCTCATCCATGGTTCGTTATGCGACATTGGATTATCAACTGCCTAACCTCGGGATTCGTTGCTTTTGTCGGAACGCTGATAGGAATTCCTTATATAGGTGAGAAGTTTGACCCTCACAGACTTCTGCGAGACGCCCTTCGGGAGGGCGAATCAGCGAGGGTAGAGTTTAAAGAGTCTCTTCGGTGGGATCAGTGGCATGGAGTACAACAGCCACCGGAGGAGTCGAAAAAAAAGCTTGCGGAGGGTATAGCGGTCAAAACGATGGCTGCGTTCCTCAATAATCGAGGCGGAGGTACGCTATTTATCGGTATAGCGGACGATAGGCGCATAGTTGGCCTCGACCGCGATTACGAGTCCCTTGTAAAGGCAGGAGAGCCACGTGGAGATCGTGAGAAGGATCAGGATCGGTTTCAACTGCATTTTAGAAACCTGCTGGCCGCAAGAATAGATCGAGATGTGAGTAATCTTTATATCGAGACTTCCATTATAGAGGAAAACGGAAAAGACGTCTGCGTCGTCCATGCAAGGCCAGCTGCAATGCCGGTATACATACCCGACGGAAAAGCTAAGGCGTTTTACGTCCGTGATGGGGCATCTACGGTTGCTTTAGATGTCGAGCAAGTGGTAGGGTACGTTGAGGAACGATGGCCTAAGTCCCTGTGGCGCAGAGGCTGGAATCTCCTCCGAAGATCGTGAACGGGAAAGCAATGGTTGCAAAGTGGCTACACTTGGAAGAGCTTGGTGGCGACCCGTGGGTACTGCCAATTTGGACGGTGGTTAGCGCCGCTGTTGCCGCAGGAAAGGTGCCAGCAATATCAAAAGAGCTTTCGGAAATGGGCGTGCACGTTTCAACTCGGTTCAACGTTATACCCCGAATTATTAATCGCCTGAATGATGAAATCAGCGATATCTATAAGACTGCAAGAACGCATAAGCCGGGACATGTCTTTACCGAGAAATCAAAAGGGAAAGCACTGCGTGTCGACAACGATCTCAAATACCACATCATTGCTGATATTGATGCCTTCCTTTTCGAAGTCAATGCTTGCGCAGAATTGATGCACCGGTTCTTTCAGCTCTTGCATGGGCACGCCGGTTCTCCAGTCGCTGATGCAGACTTAACAAAGAAAATCAGTGGTGCTTTAAAAAAACACGGCGTGGCGGCAGACTGGTTCTGCATGCTTGATCGCAATCGAAACTTTGCGACTCATAAGGGTACTCCTTATCTTTCGATCGATGTTACAAACGACGGGGCATACGAGCTGTTGATAATGAAGGAGAACCTTACAAGATTTGATGAGTCTAAGAAATACTTCCGCTACTCGGAGTTGGTAGCCATAGCCAAAGGTTTCTCAGCCGCGAAAGAAGCGTTACAGAAATGTCTCATTGATCTCTTCAAATGAAGTAAAGATATGGGCCCCTTACAGCAACGCTGAGGCCACCGAGCTGACGCGCAGCACGTGGCTGCTCAAAGGAAATAAAATGTCCCCTCCTACCACGCGCTGGACCCCACTCTTTTCTCCGTCGCCAGATGTTTTCTCTGCTCTTTTCCTTCCATCTGGTAAATACCTGCATTTACAAGTAAAATAACCACATGGCAATCAAAAAAAGCGAACTCTATAACTCTCTTTGGGCGAGCTGCGACGAGCTTCGCGGCAGCATGGACGCCTCCCAATACAAGGACTACGTCCTCGTGCTGCTCTTCATGAAGTACGTCTCCGACAAGGCGGCCAGTCAGAAAGGCTATCTGCTTGACGTACCCAAGGGCGGCAGCTTCGCCGACATGGTCGCGCTGAAGGGGGACAAGGAGATCGGCGACAAGATGAACAAGATCATTTCGAAGCTCGCCGAGGCCAACGATCTCAAGGGCGTGATTGATGTCGCCGATTTCAACGACGCCGACAAGCTGGGCAAGGGTAAGGAGATGGTGGATCGGCTCTCGAACCTCGTTTCGATCTTCGACAGTCCGAATCTCGACTTCAGCGGCAACCGTGCCGAGGGCGACGATCTTCTAGGCGATGCCTACGAATATCTGATGCGCCACTTCGCCACCGAGTCGGGCAAGAGCAAAGGGCAATTCTACACCCCGGCGGAAGTTTCGCGCGTCATGGCCAAGGTGGTGGGCGTCGGCAGCGCCAAGAGCGCGAGCCAGACCATCCACGACCCGACTTGCGGTTCCGGCTCGCTATTGCTCAAGGCGCACGACGAGGCCAAGGGCGCTACCAGGCTCGATTTGGCACTCTACGGGCAGGAAATGGACAACGCGACCGCGGCCCTGGCTCGGATGAACATGATCCTCCACGACTGCGTCACGGCGGAAATCTGGAAAGACAACGTCCTTGCCAGCCCCCATTTCAAGGACGCGAAGACCGGGCAGCTCAAGACCTTCGACTTCGTCGTCGCCAATCCGCCGTTCTCGTTCAAGGCGTGGAGTAATGGGTTCGACCCAAACAACGACGAGTTTCATCGCTTTGAGTTCGGCGTTCCGCCCAAGAAGAACGGTGACCTCGCATTTGTTTTGCATATCCTCACCTGCCTCAAGAGCACAGGTAAGGCTGCCGTCAACCTTCCGCACGGCGTCCTCTTCCGCGGCGGTGCGGAGGCAGCCATCCGCCGCGAGATGGTCCGGCGCGGCTACATCAAGGGCATCATCGGATTGCCGGCGAATCTCTTTTACGGCACGGGTATCCCAGCCTGCATCATGGTGTTGGACAAGGAAAACGCCGCTGCCCACAAGGGCATCTTCATGATCGACGCATCCAAGGGCTTCATTAAGGACGGCAACAAGAACCGCCTCCGCACCCAGGACATCCACAAGATCGTGGACACCTTCACGAACTTGGCCGAAGTTCCCCGCTATTCGCGCATGGTGTCGCTGGCGGAAATCAGCGACCCGAAGAACGACTTCAATCTTAACCTCCCGCGCTACATTGACAACACCGAGCCGGAAGACTTGCAAGACATTGACGGCCATCTACGCGGCGGCATCCCGAACCGCGACATCGAAGCGCTCGAACGGTATTGGCAAGTCATCCCCGGTGTGCGCGCCGTGCTGTTCAAAAAGGCAGACCGTCCTGGCTACAGCCACCTCAAGGTCGCCGTCGCAGACATTAAGCCTGCCATCTTCGGCCACGCGGAGTTCACTGCCTTCAATCAATCGGTAACCAAGCTGTTTGCTAATTGGAAGGCGGCAAACACCCCGCGTCTGAAAGGTATCGCCAAAGGCGCCAAACCCAAGGCGCTCATCGAAATCCTCTCCGAGGACTTGCTCGACACCTTCGAGAAAGCCTGGCTGCTCGACCCTTACGACGTGTATCAACACCTCATGGACTACTGGGCCGAGACTATGCAGGACGACGTTTACATGATCGTGAGCGATGGCTGGCGCGAAGCGGCTAAGCCCAGGCTTATCATCGAGGATAAGGACAGGAAAACGAAGGAAAAGCCAGATTTCACCATCGGTAAGCTCAAGTATAAAGCCGAGTTGGTCCCGCCCACGCTGGTAATCTCCCGCTACTTTTCCGCGGAGCAGGCGGCCATCGAGAAACTGGAAGCCGAGGTTGTAGCCATCGAACAGGCGATGGAAGAAATGGCCGAGGAACACAGCGGCGAGGAAGGACTGCTCGAAGCGGCAAAAAATGACAAAGACAAGCTCACCAAGGCGTTGGTCACGGAACGGTTCAAGGAAATCAAGGATGACACGGACGCAGCGGACGAGCGCAAGGTGATTAAAGACTACCTCGCCCTCATCGCAAAAGAAGCGGCGGGCAGCGCGAAGATCAAGGACGCGCAGGAAGCGTTGCTGGCAAAGGTTGTGGCGCGGTATGGCAAGCTCACAGAGGAAGAGATCAAGACACTCGTGGTGGACGATAAATGGCTGGCAAACCTCGCAGCCGCCGTTCAGGGCGAACTGGGCCGCGTGTCGCAGACACTCACAGGGCGCATTCGCCAACTGGCTGAACGCTACGCCACCCCGCTGCCACAGCTTACCTGCGAAGTCGAGACGCTCGCCGCCCGTGTGGACGAACACCTAAAAAAAATGGGGGCGGTATGGAAGTGAAGCCCGGATACAAGCAGACCGAGGTGGGAGTGATTCCGGAGGACTGGGATGTGAAAACCCTTGGATCTCTCACGAGCCTTCTGACCAACGGATTTGTTGGAACAGCGACCAGCGCCTACGTCGATAACGACGATGGCGTTCTCTACATTCACGGATACAACATCCAAGAAAACGGTTTCAACTTTCACGGGATTAAGCGGGTCTCAAAGTTGTTTCACGCTCAAAATCAAAAGTCGTGCTTGCAGCCGGGAGATTTGCTCACAATTCAGACGGGAGATATCGGGGTAACCGCTGTCGTGCCTCCCGAGCTTGCTGGCTCAAACTGCCATGCCTTGGTTATTTCTCGGCTCGACAAGAGAATCTCCGAGCCAAGCTTCTACTGCCAGTATTTCAACTCCGAGCTAGGTCGAGTCGCATTCAAAGAGATTGAGACGGGCTCGACGATGAAGCACCTCAATGTTGGTGACATGAAACGGCTGTTCCTCCCGTCCCCACCCGTTGAGGAACAACTCGCCATCGCGGGCGCGTTGAGCGATGTGGATGCGCTGATCGGCGCGGTGGACCAGCTTATCGCTAAGAAACGCGCCCTCAAACAGGCCGCTAAGCAGCAGCTCCTCACCGGCCAAAAACGCCTCCCCGGCTTCCACGGCGAGTGGGAGGTGAAGCGACTTGGACAGTTGGGAGTTACATACGGAGGACTCATCGGTAAGACGAAAGCTGACTTTGGGCAAGGCACGGCCAAATACATCACGTTCCTCAACGTGATGAACAACGTGGTCATCGACACCAGCCAGTTTGAATTGGTTCAAGTGCAACCGACTGAAAGCCAGAATGTGGTCTTGAATGGCGATCTCTTCTTCAACGGTTCTTCCGAAACTCCCGAGGAGGTCGGGATGTGTGCGGTGCTTTTCGAAGAAGTTTCATGTGTTTACTTGAACAGCTTCTGCTTTGGTTTCCGGCTGCACGACGACGTTTTGGCAAACGGCCTTTACCTCGCATATTTCTTCCGTAGCGGAGAAGGTCGCAAGTTACTTTATTCGCTGGCTCAAGGCGCGACACGGCACAACCTTTCCAAAACCGCACTGATGGTTATAGAATTTCTTCTGCCGTCGCTTCCCGAGCAAACCGCCATCGCCGGGGTGCTCTCGGACATGGACGCGGAGCTTGCGGCGTTGGAGCAGCGCCGCGACAAAACCCGCATCCTCAAGCAGGGCATGATGCAGGAACTGCTCACCGGGAGAACCCGATTGGTATGAGCACCATCGGCCAGATCGAGAAGAAAACTCAGCAGCGTGTGGTGAAGCTGTTCCGCGAACAGCTCGATTACGCCTACCTTGGCGACTGGAGTGAGCGTGAGGGCAATCGCAATATCGAGGAGGATCTGCAGCGGAAGTTCCTGCGCGAGCGGCAGGGCTATGACGAAGAGCTTATTACACGCGCGATTCATGTTCTTGACAAGGCGGCGGGCGACGCCAGCAAAAGCCTCTACGATCGCAATCGCGCCTTCTACGAACTGCTGCGCTACGGAGTGAAGGTTAAGGCCGAAGTCGGCGAGAATTTCCAGACCGTCTGGCTCATTGATTGGAAGAAGCCGGAGCTAAATAACTTCGCCATCGCCGAGGAAGTAACTCTGCCGGGAGCAGACGCCAAAGCCCACGGTAAGCGGCCTGACGTTGTGCTGTATGTGAATGGCATAGCTCTCGGTGTGCTGGAACTGAAACGCTCCACCGTGTCGGTGGCCGAGGGCATCCGCCAGAATCTCGACAATGAAAAGAAGGTTTTCATCCAGCCCTTCTTCTCCACGATGCAGTGGGTGATGGCGGGCAACGACACAGAGGGCCTGCGCTACGGCACGATCGAGACGCCGGAGAAGTATTACCTAAAATGGAAAGAAGATAGCACCGAGGAGAACCCGCTGGACCGGGCTTTGCTCCAGCTTTGTGCCAAGCCGCGATTCCTCGAACTGGTCCACGACTTCGTCCTCTTCGACTCCGGGACGAAGAAACTTTGCCGCCACAACCAGTATTTTGCGGTTCGCGCTTCGCAGGACTTCGTGAAACGCCGCGAGGGCGGCATCATCTGGAACACGCAGGGTTCAGGTAAGAGCCTCATCATGGTGTGGCTCGCCAAGTGGATTCGCGAGCACGTCACCGATGCCCGTGTGCTGATCATTACCGACCGCACCGAACTCGACGAACAGATCGAGAAGGTGTTCAAAGGCGTCAATGAAGACATCTACCGCACGAAGAGCGGCGCTGACCTCATCGCCAGCCTCAATGCGACGATGCCATGGCTGCTTTGCTCACTCATCCACAAGTTCGGCGGCAAAGAGGACGGCGTAGAAGTCGGCGACATCGCCGGCTTCATCGAAGAGGTGAAAAAAGCCCTGCCCAAGGATTTCAAGGCCAAGGGCGACCTCTATGTATTCGTGGACGAGTGCCACCGCACCCAGTCCGGCAAGTTGCACGAGGCCATGAAGGAAATTCTACCGGGTGCAGTGTTCATCGGCTTTACCGGCACGCCGCTCTTGAAGGTGGACAAGCAAAAGAGCATCGAGGTTTTTGGCCGCTACATCCACACCTACAAATTCAACGAGGCGGTAAAGGACGGTGTCGTTCTTGACTTGCGCTATGAGGCACGCGACATTGACCAGCGCATAACGTCCCAGGCCAAGATCGACCAGTGGTTCGATGCGAAGACCAAGGGACTGACCGATTTGGCCAAGGCGCAACTCAAGCAGCGCTGGGGCACGATGCAGAAGGTGCTTTCCTGTCGGTCACGGCTGGAACAGATCGTTGCTGACATAATGATGGACATGGAAACCCGCGACCGCCTCCAGAGCGGACGTGGCAACGCACTGCTCATCTCCGGCAGCATCTACGAGGCATGCAAGTTCTATGAGCTGTTTGACAAGACCGACCTTCATGGTAAATGCGCTATCGTCACCTCCTACATACCGTCAACAGCGGATTTGAAGGGCGAGGAAAGCGGCGAGGGCGAAACCGAGAACCTTCGGAAGTATGGCATTTACCAGAAAATGCTGGCTGATTGGTTCAACGAAGAGCCGGAGAAGGCGGTAAACAGAGCGGAGGAGTTCGAGAAGGCGGTGAAGAAGAAGTTTGTCGAGGAGCCGGGGCAGATGAAGCTCCTGATCGTAGTGGACAAGCTGCTCACCGGTTTCGACGCGCCGCCGGCTACATATCTCTACATCGACAAGCCCATGCAGGACCACGGCCTGTTCCAGGCGATCTGCCGCGTGAACCGTTTGGACGGCGACGACAAGGAATGCGGCTACATCATCGACTACAAAGACCTGTTCAAGAGCCTGGAAGGCGCGGTGCACGACTACACCAGCGGCGCCCTCGACGGTTACGACAAGGAAGACGTGGCCGGGCTGCTGGAGGATCGACTAACCAAAGCGCGCGAATGGCTCGACGAAACACTGGAGGCTGTCCGGGCACTCTGCGAACCCGTCGAAGTGCCAAGGGACTCAGCGGCCTATTTGCGACATTTTTGCGCCAAGGATTCCGGTAACACTGAACAACTCAAGGCAAACGAACCGAACCGGCTCGCCCTCTACAAACACGTCGCTGCCTTGGTGCGGGCGTTTGCCGATCTCGCCAACGAACTGCCGGAAGCCGGCTATTCCCCCGTGGAAATCGCCACGCTGAAAACCGAGGTAGAACATTACGAAAAGGTCCGCAACGAGGTAAAGCTGGCCAGCGGCGACTATATCGACCTCAAGATGTATGAGCCGGCCATGCGCCACTTGATCGACACTTACATCCGCGCCGAGGAAAGCGAGAAAGTGTCGGCCTTCGACGATTTGTCCCTCATCCAGCTCATCGTCGAGCGCGGGGCTGACGCCGTGAAATCTCTACCCGAAGGCATTCGCAGGAGCAATGAGGCCGTGGCCGAGGCCATCGAGAATAACGTCCGAAAGTTAATCATCGACGAGCAGCCCATCAACCCAAAATACTACGAGAAGATGTCCGAGTTGCTGGACGCCCTGATCGAGCAGCGCCGCCAGGAGGCGCTGGACTACCAGGAGTATCTACGCAGGATCGTTGAGCTGACAAAGAAGGTAGCGAACCCGGAAGCGAGCGGTGCGTATCCGGCGACGATGAATACACCCGGCAAGAGGGCACTTTACGACAACTTGGATAGGGATGAGTCGCTGGCCCTGGCGGTGGACCAAGCGGTTTGCGACAGCCGGCAGGACGACTGGCGGAGCAATCTCTTTAAGGTCAAGAGAGTGAGGCTGGCGATCAAGTCGGTGTTTCAGGACGATGAAGAATGCACCGATCGAATCCTGAAGCTCGTAAAGAACCAGGATGAGTACTGAGACTCATCTCATCACCGTACATGGCCTGAACGTGGTGGTTGTACGTAAGGCCATCAAGAACCTGCATCTGGGCGTCTACCCTCCGAACGGCAGGGTTCGCGTCGCGGCACCTCTGGCAGTGAGCAATGATGCGGTGCGGCTGGCAATAGTCGGCAAGCTGGGGTGGATCAAACGCCAGCGGGCGAAGTTTAAAGCGCAGCCTCGGTTGTCGGAACGGGAGATGGTCAGTGGGGAGAGCCATTACTACCTTGGACGTAGGTATCGCTTGCGGATCGTTGAACGTCGAGGAACGGGCAAAGTGTTGTTATACAACAGCGCCCTGGAGCTCCATGTGCAACAAAACATCAGCGCTGCTCAACGCGAAGAGGTGTTGAAGCAATGGTATCGAGAGCAGCTAAGAGCTCTGATCCCACCGTTGCTGCAAAAATGGCAGGATGCCTTAGGTGTGAAAGTATCCGAGTGGGGAATCAAGCGGATGAAAACGAAGTGGGGTAGCTGTAACACAAAATCGCGACGCATCTGGTTAAATCTGGAACTAGCAAAGAAGCCCGTTCAATGTCTTGAATACATCATCGTCCATGAGATGTTACATTTACTAGAAAAAAAACACAATGAAATCTTTATCTCATATATTGACAAGTTTTTTCCTAAGTGGCGATTCTTTAGAGAAGAACTAAATAGAAGCCCTTTACCTCACGAAAATTGGCGTTATTGATACGCTTGTTTTAATAAGTGCAAATGATTATGGGGCTATCTTGGTTTGTGCATCTATCTGAGTACTTCAGCTTGAACCCCTCACAATGACCTGGATGCTCTCTTGTGTCAGTTTCTGTGCGGAGCTCTCATGATCTAAGACGTCATATCCTGTCCACAAATCATGTGGTTTATGGACACCAAATCTCCACGCTGCGAATCCATATCAGTCAAGCGATCCAGTCCTGAAATTCAAGAGGGTTTTATGGACACCACCCCCGTTGAAGCAATAGTACGATCGACGATCTTCATATGTAAAAGTAAGGAATCAAGCTATCAGACTTTGTCGAATTGAATGTGAAGTGTTTCTCCACTACTAAATAATTTACATATCCTGCAAAAAAGAGTATATTTCAACAGAAAGTGCGCCACGAGGGTTGACAACTACAGGGGGAAAAGCCGCCAAAGGAAATATGTTCTTCAGGAAAAAAATAGATGTGGACGACTATTGCACGGCTTCACTGAACGCCCTTTTCTCCCCGGAGCGTGAAAAAGTTTGGGAGCAACTTCGCCAAACGTGCAATGATCCAGCTCTTTCGGGAAGTGACAAGGCTGTCTTCTTCAACCACATCCGGGCAATCATGATTGAACTCGTTCTTATCGCTATTGTAAAGAATTCCAACATGGATATTGGAGTTGACGCTCGCTTTTTCGTCATGAACTACCTCAAAGATCACGCCGCTTCTCACATTGAGGAAATCGGAGGAACTTACAATCAAGTATTTGGGGCAACGCCGGGCGACGGTGTTGCGCGCATGGTTACCTCGTTTTCAGAACAACTGGCAGACGGGAGACTTCGACAAGACACCGTGCAGCGTCTCTACGTCGAATTCTACGCGGTGCTCGAGAGCCTTTTCGACGACTTCAAATCCCTTAAACTGACGACAAAACGAAGATGAGTAAAGGTAACCCTAATGACAAGCGGCTCTGGGGTTGGTCAGCCGAGCGGTGGATCGCCTTGGGAGCCCTTGTGGTGGCGCTTTGCTCGCTGGTGGTGTCCGTGGTCGAACTGCGCGCTGCTCGAATTCAGCAGCGCATTAATGCCCAGCCGCGACTAACTTACACCTACTACTATGACGAGAGCGGAGCAGGATGGAAGATCCTCAATAGTGGTCTTGGCGCTTCCCGACTGAGAGGCTTTCGAATGCTCGTGGATGGGAAACCCGTGAATGACTTTGATGACCTGGGGAAGGAACTCGGACTTCCTCAGCCGGTTCCCTATCGCTTTACAAATCCTATGGTGGGCGAAAGGTGGGCCGTAGGACACGAGAACATTCTGTATTGGGTCACGCCTGGTCCTGCAGCCGCGGTCCTCCGTGAACAGTGGACAAGGGTAAATATCCAAGCGTGCTACTGTTCGCTCTACGGAGACTGTTGGCTCTTCTCATTCGATGGCAAATTGAATTCGTTGGATGGCGAACATCGTCGTGATGACAGTTGCTCAATCTTCTCTGGCCAAGTGAAGAGCCGTTGGTGGGGAGGCTAATAAGGCACTGTGCTTTGCTGGCTCGGCTGGTTGCCCCCCGCGTCTATAGGGCGGTACCGCATTAGCGGAAAAGGGGAAAGAGATAGCGGAAGCACTGGTATTACTGCGTAAACAATGAAAAACGAATACTATGGCGATAAGAGGGATCTTGTAAAATGGGGCACTTTAGTTCATCTTTGTCAGGCCCACAAATTACATACAGTTATTCAGGTCGCCTTCTTCAGACAAAAAGATACTCTACCAACTCTGAGTAGTACCCAAGGTACCTTTAAACTTCACAATGCTGTTTGGGAGCATTTTCGTAATATACGTAAGATCAAAGAGCTTCGCATCCTTGGCATCAATGTCATAGATCATATCTTTAACCCAACTAATCGATCTGCGTATACCAAACATGTCATTTCAGTAATAGAGGGGATAAAAAGCCCTGGGAGGTTGGTTTGTCTCGACCCCGACACTGGTATAGCACCAACCAATGTTAAATCTGAACATGTAACAGAAGAGGAAATTAAGAAATATTGGGATGTTATTGACAAGGGAGACTGTCTCGTCTTATATCAGCACGCGCGGCACGTTCACGATTGGCAATCCTTATGCAAAAATCAGTTTATGGAGGCTTGTGATATTTCAGAGGCAGAAACCTACAACTGTCCGGAAATTGCCCATGACGTTGCTTTTTTTGCTGCTCTCAAATGAAAGAGATATTGAATTTTTGTTGTTCACAAGAAAGGGAAAAAAGGACAGGCCACTTTTCTCTAAAGAGAAACCTGCCTTTGAGGCCAACAGTTCTATCGACGATCTTCATAATTATTACACCCTGTGGTCTCTGCCACAGGCTCCGATATACGTAGCGCTATGGGAGAAAAGACTTTGAATAACAACGGTTGCTTGTATTCCGACTTTGACGCCCTGCGGTCTCTGCCGCAGGGTTCTTCACATGTAAAAGTAAGGACTCGACCTAGCAGACGCTATCGGATTGGATGTGAAGTGCTTCCTGAACACCGCGCATCGTCAGAGTGCTCTCAGACCGTTTATTTCTTTTTGTAATCGTGCAGCTGGGTGACTTAATAAAGTGTGGTTATCAAGTTTCCGCCTATCATGCTAAAGGTCATGATGACCAGTTAGAAAATATGAAATCCATGAAAAAACAGAGAGGCTATGATAAAATTTTGTGGGGATGAGCAGAACCTGCATAATTTCTGAATGGAGGTTTCGATATGTTTTTGGGATTAGAAGAAATCGAGACTATTCTTGAATCAAGTCTAGTATTAGATTTCGTCAAAATTACTTTAAAACAACAAATAGATGACAACCCAAGAGTTTATAGTGGCTCCGGTAGTATATTTCAGGACAAGGATGGAATACTTCAGCTCAAAATGTATTATTCATACGAATCAGGCAAAGAAATAGCTGGTGAAATAAATCGTGCTTTTAAAAGCAACTTTCCTCTAGGGAAAATCATTGAAAAAGACCACTACTACTCACTAGAAGCAGTGGATATGCAAGGAATGATATGGAAAGAAGAATATGTGTGGCTATCCAACCAAATAAGCTTGCCCGCAGCCGGAAAGGTTATTAAAGCATCATTAAGACGCATAATGAATACCGCTGAAAGACGCGAGCAAGAGGATAAATCAAAATCACACGCACTTTTTATTATCCCGGGGAAATACAAAATACCTTGCAATAAAATTGAAAAAACCGCAATGGCCGCATCATGTACTATCTGCTCACTTAAAATAGAGGATGGTGAGTGTGAAATCAAGAAACGCGAAAATCACTTAGAGCTATCAGCGGGAATTCCTCAAGGGGCCGATGCTACTTTATTTTCGAATTTGCTTTTGGAAGCAATTAGCGTTGCCATAGGTTCATTCTTGAGGCCACTAGTACAGGTAATTACGAATGGCAGCACAAGATCAACCTCTATCTTCTCAAAAACAAATGATACAGACAAAGACAAACTGCAAGAGCCGATCCCAGTCAGCCAACCTGATGATGCAGTAAATCTTAATGAATTTGTCAATAAATATGTGACAAGCTTCAGTGAGCCTTATTCTATGTTTTTTGGGTATTGGTTTCGTATCCTTAGCGAGTCCTCGGGCGAATTAGAGAATCGAGCTCTCGTTCTGACAACTTCTATCCAGGGAAGTTTAAAAGAATACTACTCAGGTTTTGGCTTACCAGACTCTGAATTCCTGAAGCAGGTCTCTTCAGCCTCGGAAATAATTCAATCGCTTGAAATTGGGGCAAGGGCAAAAGAAAGAATACTTAGTACGCTTCCCTCTGTGTCAATGTAAGTGAGACACTCCCCTTGTGTTAAATTAGAGTAGATTAGAGGGTGGGGAAAGAGAGCAATCGATGATAGCAGCAAGAAAGAAGGAAACAGTACAGTACATAGGCATCACA
>JBEKCV010000056.1:0-26320 GCA_050014695.1 Thermodesulfovibrionales bacterium | reverse complement strand
GATGGCTCTTGCATCGTAATGGAAAACTGGACCGCTGATAAGAACGCTAAGGGCCTTACCGCCATGTATAAGGGAAACGGTTATAAATCCCGATGGTGGAGACTGGTTCTGGGTAAAAAAAATGATCATAAGAATTGATCTCTGCTGGCATCACGAAAAGAGGCTGGCATAGCGTGCCACAAGTCAAGACAGGATAGTGACTATCTCTATGAAGGGAGGGAATAATAGCTGATAGAAGACGACAGGACACATTTGCGTCGGGGTTTATTCTGGATAATGCGTGTCGCTGGCCTTTCTGCAATTCTAGTTGCTTCCAGTTATTACCACAGCGAAGCATCCTGCGAGAGGGGTTACCATCTTTTTTCCATTGAGCGGAGTAAGAACAAGAATCTTCTCTATTATGATGTCTGTGTCGAGAGAAACGGCGACCTGCCGGATTTGAACCCGCTAAACATCTACTGGATTCTCGAAAACGGCAAAAGGGAAGAACTCAATGAGATTGAGAGAATCTATGCCTATGGAATTACTATGCAGGAAAACCTCGAAAGGAATAAACTCAGGATCTCTCTCGCCGCCTTCAACAAAGAAAAGATCACTATCGAAAAGGTAGATGAAAAATACCGGGCCGTGACTTCTATCGACAACCGACAAATCATCATCGAGAAGGTTTACATCCATTCCGTTGATAGACTTTTCGGAATGCCGGATGTTCTCTCTGTCGATATCTACGGTTTTACGAAGCAGGATAATGTTCCGACAAAAAAAAGGATCAGCCCATGATAACCTGTATCCATGATCGCTTTCGCCAAATGCGAAAGCCCTGTTCCGTTCAGTACCCAAAAGGGTTTGGGTTCAGGCCGGAATAGGGGTTCGACGTGCTCCGGAATACGCAGCACATCTAACGCTGCCCGTGCAGGACTTGGCTCACCTTTCGGAGGAGATCCTTTAGGATCAAGGGTTTCATTATAACCTCCACGTCCTCCTCAAGTATCCCTCTGCTGTTGACAATGTTTTTGGGATAGCCGCTCGCAAAAAGGACCTTTAGGTCAGATCGAATGCGTCTCATCGCGTCATAAGCCTCTTTCCCGCCCTTCTTGGGCATGACCACGTCGAGGATGGCGAGATCGATAAGGTCGGGGCTTTCCCTGAATTTCCTGATCGCTTCGTCTCCGTCGACTGCCTCGACAACCTTATATCCATGCTCTTCAAGGGCATGTCTGGTCAGATCCCTTACCTGTCGATTGTCCTCAGCAATGAGAATCCTCTCCCCGCTGCCAGCGGGGATGAGTGATGCAGTGGCTCCACATTCTTCGATCTTCCCGAATTCCAGCAGAGGCAGATAGATCCTGAATGTGCTGCCCTTTCCCTTCTCAGTGTAAACATTAATATGCCCGTCATGCTGTTTCACGATACCGTAGACAACAGCGAGACCAAGTCCCGTTCCTTTTCCGACCTCCTTGGTGGTGAAAAACGGCTCAAAGATCTTTCTTTTGGTCTCTTCATCCATGCCCACGCCGGTGTCGGAAACCGATATGAGAACGTACCTGCCTTTTTCTCCATACCCGTGGTTCTGGACAAACTCTTCGGTCATTTCCATACTCCCTGTCTCGATGGTAAGCGTGCCTCCACCGGGCATCGCATCTCGGGCATTGGTGCAGAGATTCATCAAAACCTGCTCCATCAGACCTCTGTCGACCATCACCATTAAGGGCTGATCTCTGAGCGGTGCCTCCAGCTCGATGTCCTCGCTAATGGTCCGGGAGAGCAATCCTTTCATCTTTCCAATCACGTCATTGATATCAACGGGCTTTGGATTGATTATCTGCTTTCTGCTGAAAGCCAGGATGCCATGTATGAGTTCTGCGGCACGCTCCGACGACACGAGTATCTCGGCGATATACTTTTTCAAAGGGTCGTCAACCTGCATCTTCATCTGTAAGAGACTCGCATAGCCCATGATCGCCGTAAGAATGTTGTTGAAGTCGTGGGCGATACCGCCTGCCAGTTGGCCCACAGCCTCCATCTTTTGAGCCTGCCGCAGCTGGTCTTCGAGACGCCTCCGCTCGGTAATATCAGAAATAAGACCTTCGTACGCCACAAGCCGTCCCGTTTCGTCATACTGGGGAACCGGCTTGTTCTTGACCCAGCGGATCGAGCCGTCTTTGTGGATAATCCTGTGTTCCACGGGTAGAACCGGATCCCCCGAGAGTATCCTTGCCGCCTGCTCCAAGACCAAACCCTCGTCTTCCCTGTGGATCATCCGATACCATAGGTAGGGATCGGCTTCGTAGTCCTCGGCTGAATAGCCTGTTACCGCCTCGCATCCAGGACCGTGGGATGTCCTAGTCGGTTGACCGTTTTCTACAAGAACGGTGTAGATATAGTCTGTTACTGACTCAATGAGACACTTATAGCGTCTCTCGTTCGCCCTGAGCGCCGCCTCGGTCTTCTTCCGCTCGGTGATCTCGATCAAGGTACCTACGATTGATTGCCTCCCCCTATATAAGGTTCGGGATCCATACCCCTCAAGATCAAGAATCTCCCCGTCTTTTGTTAATCCGCGAAAAGTATAGTTGATGGAATCGGTTTCTCCGGAGAGCCGTTTTCTCATATTCTCCTCCACCATCGGCAAGTCCTCTGCTAACACCAAATCTTTCGGCCCCATCCTGTCGATCAGCTCCTCAACTGCATAGCCGCACAGCTCGGCTAATCGAGGATTGACATATCTAAAGATACCGTCCTGTATGAGGTAAACACCGACCAGGGATTTCTCGGCGAGAGCCTTGAACATGCCTTCAGACTCTTTTACCCGTTCCTCTATTTGCTTGCGCTTTGTGATGTCTCTGATGATCTCTATGCCCGCTATGATCTCCCCGTCGGCGTTGCGTACCGAAGATGCTGTAATCTCGACGTGTACCATCCCCTTCCCGGGGAAGGAACATAACCTCTCGCCCCGATGAATCTTCCCATCACCGAACGCTGCCGCGAGAAAGCAACCATCGCATGGCGCGTCCTTCTGCTCATACACGCGGTAACAATATTCGCCCGTTCTGTCGCCGATCAACTCTTTTAGCATGGTGTTCTGATACAGGATCTTGAAATCTCTGTCCTGAATGCTGAGAGCGTCACCTATCGCCCCCATGAGCGCCTCCGACAACTCATTAAATGCTTGATTCCCTGACTTTTCTTTATCCATGTCCCTCAATTAACCATGTATTTCTAAAGCATAAAACTATCTGCCTATTGTGACTACCCTAGTCAGGGGCATGGAGAAACGGTCTGATTTTCGGTTTTACCGCGGTGTCTCAAACCTTTTTCTCCACTATCCTTAACGAATGCAGTACCACATCTATCTTATCGACATTTTTGGAAAAAACTTGAGATGCGGGCACCTTTCTGCAACGCAAGGGGGGTCGGAAATCCCTCCAAAAACATCCCTCAGAGCACAGGGGATTGGCCTTCTCCTCTCCTATAACCCAACCAAAGCAATAGAGGAGTCAAATGAGGTTGATCTAACCCTCTTCCACTTCGCGAAAGATGACAAGTCCCTTATAATAGAACAAATGGGAAAGAGACCTCATGACAAAAAGCTATGCTATAATCACAGACAGTAGGCTCACCAGTTCTCCAACCTCTCCATGAAACAAAAGAAAAAAGCAAAATTAAAAAGCATTCTGAATTCTGACGAAACTGATACACATCAGAAAAGGGCACAGTGAGGAAGACAGGAGAAATAACCTCTAACAATCAATAGAAGGGAGATATCACGATGAAGGTCATTGCGTTTAATGGTAGTCCGAGGAAAAAATGGAACACGGCAACATTGCTTGAGAAGGCTCTTGAGGGAGCTGCTTCACAGGGAGCAGAAACGGAACTCATTCATCTGTATGATTTAAACTTTAAAGGATGCATAAGCTGTTTTGCCTGTAAAACCAGAGGTGGCAGGAGTTATGGCAGGTGTGCAGTCGAGGACGACCTGACGCCAGTCTTCAGGATAATTGAAAAAGCCGATGCCATCATCTTGGGCTCCCCGATCTATTTTGGAACTGTTTCTGGAGAGATGAGATCATTTATCGAGCGTCTGTTGTTTCCGTATCTGACATATACCGATCCTCCTCAGTCGCTTTTTCCCAGAAAGATTAAGACGGGGTTCATCTATACAATGAATACCACAAAGGAGCAGATGAAAGAACGTGGCTACGTCCAACACTTCAATCTTCATGAAACGGTACTACGGATGATATTCGGGGCTTCGGAGTATCTGTGCAGCTTTGATACGTATCAGTTTGATGATTATTCAAGGATGGTTTCAGACCGTTTTGATCCTGAGAAGAAAGCACAGAGGCGCAGGGAAACATTTCCAGAGGATTGCGAAAAAGCCTTCGAAATGGGGACTGGATTTGCCGAAAGCGCTGAGTAACGGGAGTTGAGAGAATTTTGAAGGTCTTGGAGGCTTATGGGCTATCTTGTGAGCTTATTCGGCGGGCATCCGCGTTCACTTCCATTCACTGTCTTCTTGGGCATTGAATAGGGAAGGGTATTCCTCTTCCAATCTCAAAATGAGAGAAATCTTTTCGTCGTGGGGCATTGTCTGGTACAGAGATGAATCCTTCAATATAGAGACCAGAACTTTTGTTTTAACCTTATCCATAATACTCACCTCTACATTATACCATACAAATTCCATGCCAATCAAAAAAATAACCTGGACGTTGAATATCACATGATAAGCTTCCTTAACTTGCTTTATAAATTAAGGTATTACATTAAGATAACTTCCAGACAATCTACGATCATCTGTTTTACTGTGTAGCAAAACGATACATCTGTTGCCTTTTTTTGGAAGATAGCCGCTTTTTTGCGGAAACTTCTCACAGGTATTCGTATACTAGAATGAATTGGTCGCACGTATTTCGAAGATTTTTTGTTGCGCTTTTCCAAGGAGAAAGACTTGATCGGTCCTTTTCCTGCGTAGGGGATAGGGAAAAAGATGGGAATGTTTTCAGTCAGCGGAGCAAAAGAGAAGGCCCTCAGGGCCAAAATGGAGGCTTTGCATGTACGGGAAGAGGACATCCTGGAGTCCTTTGTCCGTTCGAGCGGCAAGGGCGGCCAGAATGTGAACAAGACCTCTACGTGCGTTTACCTCAAACACATCCCGACCGGCATAGAGGTCAAGTACCAGAAGGAAAGGTCACAGGCCCTGAACCGGTATCTAGCTCGGATACTCCTTGTCAGCAAGATCGAGCAGATGGTAAAGGGGGCGGCAAGCGAAGAGATAAAGAGGATAGAAAAAATACGCCGCCAGAAGAGAAAGCGCTCAAAGAGGGCAAAAGAAAAAATGCTCGTCGATAAGGCGAAGGTATCTGAAAAGAAAAAATTACGCTCTCGGCAATTCAGTGAATCCCCGCGATAGAATAATGAATATGGATACGAGAGCGGGAAAAAACGAGGGCTAAGTGGCGGCCGCCTCGGATGTCGCCCGCACTGACCGGGTACCGGCCCCGCAATGCTTTATCCCATTCCTCGGTGGAGTTGCTGACAACGGTGATCATGCTCTGCCTGTCACAGATAGGCGCCGCTCCCGTGTCGATTCCCGTAACGATCTAGCTCCACTGGATGGAAGGGGTATTTTGGGAAAGCATCCTACTCGTCTTCCTAGTCTTTGCCGTTACTCTGGGAAACTTTGTTCAACCGTTTTCTTCAAAAAGGGAGCGGTCTCGTCGCCTTTGGTGCCATCGGGCTGTTTATCGCGCCAGTGCTCCTCGCGGTTGCCGACACTCTGGTAAAAGCATAGGTTTCGGGCACTATCGAGGCGGAGCCGGCTGTCAACGAAAACGACTGAGAAACTTGTTCAATTTCGGCGTATAATGTACATAAAGCCCTTGCGAAGGAGAAACATCATGCGGTATCGTCTTTTCGGAAAGACAGGTCTGTACGTTTCGGAGTTGAGCCTCGGGACTATGACATTCGCGGGAAAGGGGGGATTCTGGGAAGCTATCGGCAACCTCTCTGCGTCCGAGGCTGAGGCGCTCATCGGAACAGCTCTCGATGCCGGTGTCAACTTAATTGACACAGCCGATGCCTATTCAGAGGGGGAGTCAGAAAAGTTTGTCGGCGCTGCGTTGTCTTCACTTGGCCGTCCTCGAGATCAGGTGATCATCGCGACCAAGGTCCTCTTCCGCATGGGGCCTGGGCCAAATCAGGTGGGCTTATCGCGCGCGCATATCTTTGCCGCGGTCGACGCTAGTCTGCGCCGCCTGAATCTGGACTTCATTGACCTCTACCAGATCCATGGCTGTGACCTCGATACCCCCTTAGAGGAGACCGTGCGAGCCTTGGACGACCTTGTCCGCGTCGGCAAGGTACGTTATGTTGGTTTCTGTAATCTGCCCGCCTGGATGGCGATGAAGGCGATTGGCTATGCCGATAGGCACAGTCTCACACGCTTTGTCAGCGCACAGATGTACTATTCGATTGTAAGCCGTGACATCGAACGTGAGGTGGTGCCTTTTGCCCGGGCCGAGGGCCTTGCGATTCTGCCATGGAGCCCTCTGGCCGGCGGCCTGCTCTCAGGCAAGTTTGATCTCGAAAAGCCGGGGCCTGAGGGCGCACGGCGTACATCCTTCGACTTCCCTCCCGTGAATAATGTTCGTGCGGCAGCAGTGCTCAAGACAATGCGTTCCGTCTCCGATGCCATGGGCATTTCCGTTGCGAGAGTCGCTCTGGCCTGGCTTCTGACACGTCCCCATGTTACGAGCATCATAATCGGAGCGAAGTCGCTCGATCAACTTGCCGACAACCTCGCTTCAAGTGATGTTCGGTTGTCCCCGGAGCACGTGATCCAGCTCGATAACGCAAGTGCCCTGCCCGCAGAGTATCCGGGATGGATGGTCGAGAGGCAGAACCGTAACCGTCGTCCGCCAATGGCGGGCTGATTATCAAATGTGGGAAGAAATATTACACCGTTGACAAACATCTCAGCCGCTGGGCATTCTGCGTGCTTCCTGCAGTATCGCCGGGTGCACGTAGAAACGCAAACAGCTTGGACAGAAGGGCTCACGGCGCCTTCGAAGACAAAGGTTTTCCGTGGGCGGTAAGACATCTGCAGGTGTTGGCCTCGCTCATGAGCTCCGTGCGGTTGCTCCCCGGGGAGTGCACTGCTTATGTGCTTTATGCAGGTCAGCGCTGTCCGAAAGAAAACCCCTCGGTCATATTGCTATTTCTCTTTTCTCATGTTATTCTTCTCTCATATTGGTAAAGCAAATTCCTATCAGTCTGCGACTGGTTCGAAGCGGCATACGTAAATAAGGGGCGCCTTACGCTAGGGTGAAGCCAATGGCAATTGAGACGAGAATAGAAGGGAATAAGCTTATTATCACATGCGACTTGGAGGAGCCTACACCAAGTGCCTCAGGAAAAACCCTTGTAGTGGCCAGCACGAGAGGCAACATGAAAACATCGTTGACCGTAAACGGAAAACCATTAACGATCGGTTTGAACGCCTATATCCCCAAATAGCCCGGTCTTTTTATTCAGGGGTCCTGCTGAGAAGATTGCAGAAACTGTAAGGTGCTGCGTGTTTATAACGGTCAGGTCGCTGGAAGCAGTTCCCATGACGTCATAACTGACGATGACCGATGCCGGCCGCAGTCATTTCGAAGTCCAAACCAAAGGGATTTTAGACTGTTCGGTGTTATTATTGAAAAAGGAAGGTGACCGTGGGTTCCAGACAAAATCAATGGAGGCGAAGAACTAGCCGCCAGTAGCTGAAAATACTTTTTCTAATCTCTCGAGAACAGATTTCTTATCCATTGTTTTAATAATGTAGTCTTCAACGCCTACCTCTATCGCTTTAACATCCGCATCCTTTTCATCTTCTGAGGTAAACGCGAAAATGGGAATGTGTTTTGTACTCGGATAAACTTTAAGAATCTTGGCGCTCTCAATTCCATTTAATACCGGCATGTTTAGATCCATTAATATTAAGTCCGGAACGACTGAAATGGCTATCTTGATTCCTTCGGCGCCATCTCTTGCCTGTAAGACGACAAAATCGCACTCAAAGAAAAATCTGCCATACTCATCCTGAATATCTGCAGAGTCGTCGATGATTAATATCTTCTTTCGGTGCGGAGAAGCAGCCGTGACGGCAATGTTCTCAATCATTTTGTCATTACGCTTGTTATCCTTCCCAAACTCCTGAATCTCGATTTCTCTCTTATAAATATATCTTCTGATCTTGCTTATCTCGTATCTCTTGTTCATATCGAATTCAATAAAACAGCGGTTACCATGCAAAAAAGAAACTGAGCCCGAAATGATACATTCGTCTTCTTCCGGAATGTGCAGCTCAATGTGATCTATGTACATTCCCCGTCTCAACAGAGATCCTGCTGAACGCCTCTCGACTTCCATGCCGCAGACACCGATTTCTTTCACCGCTATCATGTCGGAAGACAATGTTTTTTCGTCATCAATGATTATGACGACTGTTATCGGACTTTCGGGTGAAGGGACAACATTTTTGTCTTCATCGGCTGCGAGCAGCTCCACCTCCCTTCTATAGAGGTATCTCGCAATTATGGCGATGGTGTTTTCGGTCAAATCAAGAAATTCAATTCCGCATTTCTTGCCGTGTAAGAAAGAGACGATACCGGAAAAATCAGAGGGCTCTTCTCCAGGGAGCGAAAGTCTTATGTGATCTAACCGCATGCCCCGCTTTAAGAGCAGTTCCGCCTCAGGAAGCTCGAGGCCGATACCTCCCACTCCAATATCGGTTACCTTCATCATGCTCGAAGAAAGTTGACTCGACTTCTCCTGATTTATCTCAATCCCTATGGGGTTCCTTAATGACGGAGGGATGCGGAGGTATCTTCTTTTCTTCAGTTCTTCCAAAAGTTCTCCGATGACCACATTGTTTCTCCCGCTTCTCTTGGCCTCGTACAGCGCCTTATCGGCGGCATTGTTGATAATTTCAGCATCCCGAAAGTCCGGGTAGGACGCTATACCGGCGCTGAAGGTCACGGAAAACTCTTTATCCAGATGCCGAAACTTGATCTGGGAAAATCTCGTACGAATATCATCGAGTACTCCCTTTGCGTACTGAGCATTGGCCCTATTGAGCACGATCGCAAACTCTTCGCCGCCATACCGACCAATGATGTCTGTATTCCGAAGCCGTTGCTGAAGCAGCTGAGAAAGACTGGATATCACCCTGTCACCCATGAGATGGCCGTACGTGTCATTTACCGATTTGAAGCGGTCGATGTCTATCATTACAAAGGACATCACGGAGTTCTGCCTTCTGGCAATTTTCAATGCGACGTCCAGCTGCAGCTTCGTCATTGTGTGGTTTAGTAGGCCTGTGAGACTATCCCGTTCCATGAATGAGCGTATAATTCTCATCCGCTCGGCCCTTATGATGACCGATGAAATGAGATGGTTCGGCCTTATTGGCTTTGTGAGGAACTCATCTCCTCCCATTATCATTGCCGCCAATTGCTTGTCGATGTTGGTTTCACCCGAGAGAAATACAATAGGGATGCTGAAATACGCCTTCATCTGCCTGATGGTCTTTGCGAGCTCCATCCCGTCACATTCAGGCATATACATGTCCATAAGAATCAGGTCAGGGGAGAATTCAGCAAGACGGTCGAAAACCTGCAGGGGAGAGTTGACGATTTCAGTGACCATTCCTGCTTCCTGAAGGAGGAGGGAGTAGTAGCGAGCCAGTTCCTGCTCGTCGTCGACTACGAGGATTCTGTAAGGTTCAGTCACCCTGCTTGTGGTAAGCGAATTCAGTTTGTCCGCGAGATCACTGATATTCACCGGCTTTACAAAATAGGCATCAGAACCATCCCGCACAGCCTGAAGCCTGGCCTGTACGTCGTTTCGATCCGAAAGAAATATGGCAGGGATCTTCGCGCCCATCCTCTTTAGCATGTCGGTCACCTTTGCAGGATTGGTTGGGCTTTCTTCTGACTGTTCTATATCGATGATCACTGCTGAGGGTACCTTGTGAGTTATCGCGTCTTCAAGTTCATTGAAATATTTGAACCCTGCAACCTCGTAGCCGAACTGGCGTATACCTGCGGAGAGATCTTCCAGTAGTGAAGCATATCCCTCCGCAATATAGACCAGTCGTACTCCCTCCTCGCTCTTTCGAACTGCGGGGGCAAACTCCCGCACAGAATGAGCTGAGGTGGTGATATCCATCATGCGGTTTTTATTCACTGCCTCAACCGCGCTATTTAACGTGCCAATAAGATTACGCACTTCCAAGAGAGTCTCTGCTGTCATGTGTGTGCCGTTTTCTATGAAGGGCCCCAGGAGTTTATCGAGCGACAGTGCCGCTGAACTCACCTTTTTGAAACCAAAGGATGCGGTCGATCCCTTGATGCTGTGAACCAGCCGGTGCAGGTTCCTGACTACTTCATTGACTCCCGAATCTCTCAGCAGTGTCCTGTAACAGACATCGATCTCCTCCAGCCTCTCCGGAAGCTGTTTCAGATAGCTTTCCCGAAGGAGCTTCAGTTTCTCTGCGATTTTCTCCTTTGAGTCCTTCATGGTATCAGCCCTTCAGCTCTTTCTCCCTAAGAACGGCATCCACCGTCTCAACAATAGTGTCCGAGATGTCCTCGTTCTTGACCAAGCATGCATCCGCGCCGGTTCCTAATGTCTCTGTATCATCATTGCCGGTCAAGAGTATAATGGAAACGTCGGAATCGATCCTCCTGATCTCCTGTATTAATGCGAGACCGTCCATTTCTGGCATGTTCATGTCTGTTATGATGACGTGAGGTGATGTTGCCTTATACTTCTCCAACGCCTCAAGGCCGTCCTCCGCCGTCTCGACAACATAATCGCTCACCTCAAGTATAAAACCTATCATATCCCTTATCATTGAATCATCATCAACCAAAAGAATTCTGGTTTCCTCAGGCTTCATTTTATTTCTCCTTTATCCCAATCAGGTTCTGAACGGTTTCAAGCAAATTGGACTGATCAAAAGAGCCTTTGACGATATAGGCATCGGCCCCCACTTGAACACCCCTCCTCTTGTCCTCTTCTTTTTCCCTCGAGGTGACGATGATAATAGGAGTGAATTCATAGGACTCCTCTTTTCTCAGACGTTCTGTGAGTGAAAAACCGTCAAGTTTTGGCATCTCCACATCGGTGATGACAGCATCGAACTCGAAGCTTCTCGCCTTTTCAAGCCCTTCCATCCCGTCTTCTGCCAGCGTGACGCGATAACCGTAGGATTCGAGAATGCTTTTTTCGATCTCGCGTGTGTTGATCGAATCATCAACCACCAGGATGTTGATTGCGCTCTCTTTGACGGTGCTTTGTTCAGCGTGTTTTCTTGGCCCCATCGTCTCTTTCGCAGCAGCGAGGATTGCGGGGATATGAAGTATATTGATTATCTCGTTTGTGCCGGAGATTGTGAAGCCTGATACCAGTTTGATATTTCGCATGTGGGAGGGTAGTGATTTGATCACCATGTTCTCCTCATCAACAAGCTCGTCCACAATAAGCCCCATATAGTCGGTGCCGCAAGAAACAATGATAATAAGTGGCTCCTTTGCCTCAGCGGAATGGCCCTGCCCGGGCAGTTTTAGGAGCGGCTCAAGATCGAATACAGAAATGAATTCATTGCGAAGCCTTATGGCGGTCCTGTCCACAACTCTTATGAACTCGGACCTTGGGACACGTATGATCTCTCTGACATAGTGGGTCGCTATGGCGAAGGGCGTGCCCGAAACCGTTATCAGCATTATGGGCATGATCGCTAGGGTGAGCGGAAGCCGGATCACAAAAACCGTTCCTGAACCTGCTGAGGTTTGGACGCTTATGGCGCCCTTGAGATCATCGACAATATTTCTTTTAACCACATCCATTCCGACGCCGCGGCCCGAAATATCAGTGATGATCTCGCTGGTGCTGAACCCCGGATGGAAGATAAGATCCATGAGTGTCTCATCATCCATGCCGTCCAATTCTTTTTCGGTGAATATTCCTTTCTTGAGAGCCTTCTCTCGTATCCTCTTTAGGGGAATCCCGATTCCATCGTCGCCGAGTTCAATGACCACATTGCCGGTGTCATAGTAGGCGGAGATCTTTAAGACACCCCTCGCTGGTTTTCCCGCCTTGATCCGGTCTTCAAGCTTCTCTATCCCATGGTCGATGGCATTGCGGATCATGTGCACGAGAGGATCCCCGATCTTTTCGATCATTTTCCTATCCAGTTCGATATTCCCTCCCTCGATGGTGAGGTCCACCTCCTTGCCCAGTGCGCTAGCGAGGTCTCGAACCATACGCTGGAGCGTTCCAAAGACCATTGAAAGAGGCACCATGCGCATGATCAAAGTTCTTTCCTGCAGTTCTCCGCTCAGAAACTCCTGGGCAGTAATATCTTCTCCTATGCTGGCTGCAAGCTGCCTTATCTCCGTATGCATGGTTTGCGCCTGGTCCAAGAGGGCATCTGGGAACGCACCATTACCGCGCGTCTTCAATTTTCTGACAAATTCCAGATGCGTTCTTATCCGCCGTTCAATCTCTCTGACATCCTGCATGCGTTGCTTGAGGCTGTTTTGATTCGATACGATTTCTCCCATCAGCTTGATGAGGTCGTCGAGCTTCCCAGAGCTGATGCGCACAGTTTCAATGGTCTTTGGCTGAGGTTCCCTGGAAACAGTCGTTCGTGGCGGAGCGTTGGGATCGGCGGCAGCTGGAGTGGGCATGGGAGGCGTAGAGCCGGCTGTTTCCTCTCCAGCGTTTTCTTCAGTGAGCGGCCGAGAAGCCGGCACCTCCTTGTCCTCTACGGAGAAACCGCCTTCGGCAGCCTTTGTCAGTTCCCGGCATACGTCCTTGTCGGCAGCGGTAATCTCCTGCTTCGCAGCCGTCTTTTCGATCATATCTGAAATGCTGTCGACAGCCCTGAAAAGCAAATCGGCAAGCTTTTTCGAGTGAGTGATTTTCTTATCCCTTAAGGCACCGAGGGCGTCCTCAAGTTTATGTGCGATTTCCGAAATTGCGACGAGCTTCAGCATCCTGGAGGATCCCTTGATCGTATGGGCTGAACGGAAAATACCATGAACCGTTTCGGAATCGCCGGGATTTTTTTCGAGGGCTATGAGCCCCTCATTGAGCCTGGCGACATGCTCGCGAGACTCCTCCACAAAGCGGGCGATAAATCTTTCCATGTCAACCGCCATGGTGTCGCTCCATTATGTCAACTTCTTTCTTAGTTGCGCCATATTGTGATTGCACAGGTGTTCAATCTGCTCCATCGGAAACGATAAGGGGAAGAAGGTGAGGCCATGATCGGTGATATCACCCTTCTTCAGCAGAGTGGTGACGATTTCATATTCCCGGTAAGCCCTGTTCATTTCTCCCCGTAGGCGTTGGATTTCAGCAATGTAGAAGTGGGCAAGCCAGCATGAAGATCGGATATACAATGCCTGTTTAAAATGACCGAGGGCAGCTTCGTCATCATTGCGGATTTTGGCGATCATGCCCAGCAGAAGAAACGCCTCAAGGCACCACTGATCCTTCTTGATGCAGGTCAAACAAGTCCCTTCCGCCTTGTCCAGCTCCTTCATGTTTATCAGTACGCTCGCTTTCAAGGTATATGCCTTACTGAATGAGGGATTCTGCGCGATGATCGAGTCAACAAGACGCAGTGCTTGATCGTATTTCTTCTCTTCGGCAAGCGCCAATGCCTTGTCTAATTGACAGCCGGGCGCTCTCCGCTCGATGACTTGAGCCTTTTCAACAGGCTTTGTGCTCGGGGGTGCTGCTTTGTCCTTATGCACACTTCCCGTGGTGAGTGCAGATTTCCGAAACACAGGGGTAGGACGCCTGCCCACCCCTTGGCTGGGCTCGGACCTCGATTCCTTTCGTCGGTTGCCGATTCCGATACTCAGTTTTTTCTGGTACAGAAACTGATTATCAATTTCGATGAGCGACATGATTCCGATGTTGTGGGCCAGGGTCTCGGCGGAACTGACGATAAGATACCCGTTCTCATTCAGGAGGTCTGACAATTTGGAAAATATGGTCTTCTGGTCTTGCGGATCGAAATAGATGGAAACGTTTCGGTAGAAAATCACGTCGAGGTTCTCCAGCGAGACGGGATAGGTTTCACTCAGGAGATTCAGCAGCTGGAATCCGACCTGCTCGCATACGCTATCTTTTATCCGGAAGAGATTCGGGCCTGATGAGTCGAAATATTTGCTTCTGAGATGTTCAGGAAAACTTCTAAATGAGTGGCCGTTGTAGCAGGCATGTCTGGCTATTTCGAAAGCGCTGCTGTCAATATCGATTCCTATCACGGAAAAAAGATTCCTGGTACTTTCGCCATATTTCTCCAGGAGTGCCATGACGATGGAGTAGGGCTCCTCACCCGTCGAGCATCCTGCGCTCAGTATCCGTATTCTTTCGGTCGGCCTTCTCGATGCAATGAGTGCAGGAGTAAGAGATTCAGTGAGCACGCGGAAGTGCGCCGGCTCCCTGAAGAAATAGGTCTCGTTAATGGTGAGAAGGCTTACAAGGTTATTGAATTGATCCTCATCGAGTGTCAGAAGTTCAAGATATTTTGCAGGGCAAGTGAGACCCAATGACGCCATTCTCGTCCGGATGCCGTCTTCCAGAGTCACTGCTCTCGTCTCATCAAAAGAAAGACCGCAGCGGTTCTTTATATAGTCTTTGAGAGGCAACAAATCCATCATCTGCTCCTGGCTTGATGTGTTCCGTGGCCCTCTCCGGGCCGTATCGCTTGCATGCCGGCTCACGTGCTCAATATCCTTACCACTTCAATGCCAATCCTGTCGATGGCAAGAATTTTGCTGATACAACCGCTTTCGATAGCTACTTTGTTCATACCGAAAATCACGGAGGTTTCTTCGTCCTGTGCGATCGTAAGGCCTCCTGCCTTATGGATGTTTTTCATTCCTGTTGCGCCGTCATGTCCCATGCCGGTCAGGATGATACCGACGCTCTTATTGCCGTATACGCGAGCAACAGAAGACAGGAGGATATCGCATGACGGGCGGTAAATATCCTCCCGGTACCTCTCGGACAGAGAGATCCTTTTAGCGCTGTTCACTTCCACGTGGCTTTCCGAAGGCGAGATATAGATGATGCCCGCACGCAGTAACTCTCCCTGTTCTGCCACTTTCAGATGCAGTTTCGAAGACTTGCAGAACCAATCCGCAAGGCCCGCGGCAAACCCGTCCGGGATGTGTTGAGCAACCACAATAGGACAGGGCAATTCATCGGGGAGGGTGGAAAAGATGGTTAAGAGCGCATGCGGCCCCCCGGTTGATGAGGCAATGGCGATAATCCTGCCGCTATTCTTATCAAGAAGCACCGGCATCAAGGGTTTCTGCGGGGTTTTTAAGTCCCGCTTGCCTTTTATATGAGTAATGACCTTGATCGTCGAGAGGAGCTTCACCTTTCTGATGAATTCATGCGAATAATCGAGATTCACATCGGGCTTTGGGACGAGATCCAGTGCTCCCCTTGCGATCGCCGTGTACGCCGTATGTGCGTCGCTTTGGGCAGTCACCACAAGGATGGGAACCGCATTCTTGGCCATTATATGCTCAATAGCCTCGATCCCGTTCATGATCGGCATTTCGACATCCATGAGCACGATATCCGGCGTCAACTCCCTTGTCATCTCGATGGCCTCTCTGCCGTTCGTCGCCTCACCGACGATCTGGATCTGTTTGTCCATCGATAAGATCGAGCCGATTAGCTCTCGCGCCAGAGCGCTGTCGTCAACCATCAGTACCCGTATAGGTTCCATGTGATTCCCTATGGATATGTCCCCTGCGTGTAAGCCGTTGAGATGCTACTGAAGCTTGAACTTCTCAACCGCTTCTCTCAGGTTGTCAGATAAAAGTGCCATGTTTTTAGAGATTAACGTGATCTGATTGATCGCGTCCGTGTTCTGTCTTGAACCAGTCATGATTTCCTTCAACGCGGTCAGGACTTGACTGCTCGCGGTTTTTTGCTGCTGTGTTGATAAAGAGATCTGTTTTGAGGAATCGGTGGTCTGATTGGCCGCGTCGACAATCTCGATGAGGAGCTCGCTCGTATGCCCAGAATATTCGATGCCTCCTGTGATGGCCTTCGAACCTTTCTCAGAGGTAATCACGAGCCGTTCGATGGCCTCCTGTATTTCATTTATCTTTGCCTCGATCTCTCCCGTAGATTCCATGACATTATCAGCGAGCTTGCGGATCTCGACCGCTACGACGGCGAACCTTTTGCCTGCCTCGCCGGCGCTGGAAGCCTCGAGCGCTGCGTTGAATGCGATCAGTTTAGTCTGATCCGCGATATGGTTAATGATCTCCATTATTTTGGTGATTTCTTTTGACTTTTTCCCGAGTTCGTAAATCTCCCGGATACTCTGGTCATTGTCTTTGCTGATCTCGGTCATCTTTGTAATGACCGCATTCACGGCATCCGCCCCTGTTTTTAAATCGTCACACGTCTTCTTGGCATTGTCCACCACCGCTTTTGAGTACTCGGCGATCTGCGATGAAGAGGCGGAAAGCTCTTCCATGGTAGAGGTTATCTCGGTCACGGCCGTGGACTGCTCGGTGGTGACGGAGGCCTGCTGCTGAACGGCGCCGGAGATATCATTTGCGTGAACATTGATATCCAAGGCAGAATCAGCGACTTTTTTCATGATGACAAGCAGGTTTGCCATATATGTATTGAACAGCTTTGCGATCTCTCCAAATTCGTTTTTTTCGTTCACGGGAATTCTCACGGTCAGGTCGTTCTGCGCGTCCCTGAGTGTTGTGACGAAGCTTGTTATCGGGCCGGTCAGGAAACGATTGGCATACCTCCTCATAATCCAGAAAATGATCGCAACGCCCGTCAGGGAAATGATGATAGTTTTTGCGATCAGCAATCCTAAATCCTTATAGATCCTCATGCGCTCCGTGGCGACCATCCGGTCGATATCGTCTATCCTTATATCGGCAGCAGCTAGCCAATTCCATTTTTTGATCGCCTTTGCAAAGAGGAGCTTGGGATAAACACGGCCGTCATCTTCTTTTGTTGTATATATGAGGGACCCTTCTCCTTTGTCTCCGATGATCCTCGTGAGTTCCTGAATGTGGTTCGTTTCTCCGACATCCTTCATATCTGCGGCATTTTTTTCTGGCAGAGGGGAAACCGTGTTGCGGTACACGACAGCAGTGTTGCCATCATAGATCCAGAAAGAGCTGCCTGGATCGAACTTCAGTTTTTTCACCATCTCGATGGCCTGCTGCTGTGGCATATTCTCAATCGATTGCGTTATCAGGGTTACAATATTCTCAATGCGTCCTCTCCGTTCGGCGAGGAGCGTTTGTCGGTAATCACTTAGGCGCTTTTCGCTGTCAAAGTATTCGCCCGAAATCGAGACAATTCCCAAAAGGGTGTATACGATGGCCAGGGGAAGGATCATAAAGAATAGCCATAGTCTTCTCAGTGATGTGTTGAGTTTAAAAAATTCGATCAATGAAAACTTCATGCAGTTGCCTCCTTTGCGTTATTGGGAATCAGGACGCGATTCTCTGCCGCGTTCACGTGCGGCATGTAATCTCAAAAAGTCAACGAGGACGATGATCCGCTCTTCCTTCACCGCAACTCCCCATATCGCCTGACAGGAAGTGTACGTCTGAAGCAGGAGGGGAAGAGGGCGAATGGAATCAAGGCTTACCGACAGGATATCGTCGGGCAATTCGATGATGACCGCGTACGGTGTCTCATCCTTTATGAGGAGTGCTTTCGGCGAACGATAGTGCACGGATCTCCCCCCAAGAGGGATCTTTTCATGAAACCTACTCACTTCCATTCCCACTTCCTCAGCCCGTTCGGTCGAAAGCATTCCGGCAACCTGTTCCGTATCCACTCCTATGATTATCCCTGCCACGGTAAATACCAACAGTTCCAGGTCATCCATCTGCGCCCCGCAGACAAATGCTGACCGTGGCACATCTCTGCGTCCGGCGGCTGGCGGCTAAGCGTATGATGACCGATCCTCGAGAAGTCATAATTCAAGCCTCCCGAATATCTTGCCGACATCGAGAATCGTAACGCTCTTGTCTCCGTACAGAAACTGTCCGGACACATATTCCTTTGCTTCCTTACTGAGCGTAGAAAGGGGAGGGCTGACAGAGCTTGCAGGGATATCCATCACGTCTTCGATCGAATCCAGCAGAACGCCGGAACGTATGCCATCCGTCTCACTGATTGCAATGCGACTTTTAGTGGAAGGCTCGGAATCGGATAGGCCGAGAAACTTGTTGATCTTGATTACCGACTCAATATCCCCTCTTATGTTGATCACCCCCGGGATGAAGTCGGGGGAGCCCGGAACACAATGTATGGGAACGAGTGTGAGGATCTCTTTTACATCAGATCCCTTGAAGGCGTAGAGCTCTCCCAAAAGGGAGAAAATAACCACCTTAACAGTGTCTTCTTCGACCTCGACAATTTTTTTTCTTGTCTTGCGTCGCTTCAATTCGTCGAGAATAAGGTCATTTTTGTTCTTTTGCGATTTCACTGGAGTCTTCATAAGCAATTTATATGCCTTCTATTTTTTTTTCTCATTGTTTTGTAACTATGCAAAACAAAGGAATAAAGTTAGGCTGCAAGGATCATCCAAGCACATTTTTTTTGACAGTCATTGACATGTCGTTGACACATTTTTTCATGAAAAATGTGGAACAAAGAGGGGAGACCGCAAAAAACGGGGGCGGCGAAGACTTTTGTCCGGGTAGGCGCAGTGGTTACCCGCCACTTCTCCGACAGACCCAGACATGCCCAATTAAGCCATCTGTTGTGTTATCGAATAATCCTTCTCCCTCCGTTGGGATCATGATGTCTTCGGTCACTATACCAAAGGTTGGCACTGATGCAATGGCAAGAAGAACAGGGTCAGCAGGCTTCTTCTCAACAGAACCCTGCGTCAGTCAAAGCTTTTTCACGTCTGACAAAGGCATCATCTATTGCGGCATGCAACCTTGACTGATGCGTAGATATCAACCACCCCCTTGCGCCGGCGCGCACCACAGCCATATGACCAGGACAGCGCAGAGACCGGCAAAGAATGTTAACGCCCTGATCCCGCCTTCGGGAAGTGATCTTCGGTAGATTCGAGATTCGATTCTGAATCTTCCGCCAATCGAAGAGTGCGGTGGACGTTACCATGCCACAGCCACAGGTTCTCCACAGGTTCCACTTGACACCTCGTTGGAACTTTTGTCATTTTAAGGATCTGATGAGCTGATGATTAAATATGTCAAAACAAGGAATGAAACGACAATTGGTTGACCAGGTCATTGAGCACCTGAACAACGAAATTGCGGCGGGCAAATACGGCATGGGGACCAAGCTTCCTGCCGAACCCCCGCTTGTGGAAGAGCTAGGGGTGGGACGCTCAACTCTACGGGAGGGGCTATACGAGTGCTGGCCTATAACGGAATGTTGGAGATACGCCAGGGAGACGGAACCTATGTTCGCGCCTTTCGTGTCGATAGTGAGCCCCTCACATATCGTCTCCGGAACGCTAAAGCGCGCGAGGTCCAGGAAGTGCGGCGGGCACTGGAGCTCGAGATTGTGAGGCTTGCGGCAGAACGACGGCGGAAGAAGGATTTGGAGCACATCCGTAGGCACCTTAAGGAACGACATCAGGCACTTTTAAGAAAGGATATTCCAACAGCGCTTACCGCAGATATCGCATTTCATTTCGCAGTAACAGCGGCCGCCGGAAACGAGGTCCTTTCCGACGTCTGTCGCACTTTCGCTCTTAGCTTACGCAGGGCACTTGAGACAGTATGGGACGGCGCAGACAGCAATCCAAATGAGACAGAGGAGTTACATCACCGACTTTTTGAGGCGATCAAGGCACGCGATGCCGCACAGGCAATGAGTGCGACAGTGTCGCCTCGCTGGACCGCCACAGCAGGGCGCTTTCTGCATCTCCGCCGAAATTCAATAAAAATGTGAGGATGAAAAGTCCATCGTGAGCGGGTTCGATTTACTTGTAGTAGGATTGGCAGCCATAGCAGCAGGTGCGGTGAATGCACTCGCCGGCGGAGGAACGCTTATCACATTCCCCATGCTTACCGCCGTGGGTGTTCCTGCTGTCTCCGCGAACATAACCAATACAGTGGCCCTTTGCCCCGGCTATCTCGGTGCAACGTTTGCGCAGATGAAGGACCTGCGAGGTCAGTCGCTTAGGCTATGGCTGCTACTCCCGATCGGTCTGCTGGGCGGTATAGGTGGCGGAGTGTTACTCTTGCATACCGGCGATCAGGTGTTTCGCAAGCTTGTGCCGTTTCTGATCCTTATGGCCGTGGTTTTGTTGGCCTTTCAGGACAGATTGCGTGCATGGGTGACACACCGCTCAGGCCATTCCGGAGCAGTTACTCTGCACGACGCATGGTCGATATTTCCGGTCATCCCCGCCGCTATTTACGGAGGCTATTTCGGAGCAGGGGTCAGCGTTATCGTCCTTGCAGTACTTGGACTTGTGCTGGAAGAGTCGGTCACCCGTCTCAATGCCCTAAAACAGGCTGTCTCGTTCAGCATAAATATTGCGGCCGCAATCTTCTTCCTGTTTTCCGGAAAGGTCGTCTGGACTGCGGCAGCCGTTATGGCTGTATGTGCTCTAGCAGGGGGGGCATTGGGCGGTCGACTGGCAGGCCGGATCCGACCATCAATACTGCGCCGTATTGTCGTGACTACGGGTGTCATAGTCGCTGTGATTTATATGGTTCGTTAGCATATCAGGTTGCTTTGTAGCCACGATATCGGACACGTTTATACTCAATCCTCTGTGAGTGTGCACAACGGGGGGGCGTAAGCTCTTTTTTCGCCTTCATACCAATGCTCCGTTCAGACACCTTTTTTGTTGTCATAATTATGTTCCTTTTCAATGGTAAGGCCCAAAATACGACAGACCGTGTTCGCGATTATCCATTCCTCGTCCGTATGAATGACGCGAACAGCGACCCTGCTGGTATTCGCGGAAATCACGCCCTCATTAGCCACGTTTCGTTTTCCTTCGAGTTCGATCCCAAAGAAGTTCAGCCCCTCGCAGATCCGAGCCCGGACCGGGGGCGCATGCTCTCCGATACCGCCAGCAAACACCAGCGTGTCTAGTCCGCCCAACGCCGCCGCAAATGCGCCGATCCATTTCTTGACCTGGTAGCAAAACAGCGCCACCGCTTCAGCCGCCCGCACGTCCTGCGTTTCATGGTCGAGCAAATCACGCATGTCGGAACTGGTCTCCGACACGCCGAGCAGCCCCGACTGGAAATTGACCATCTCGTTGAATCGTTTTGCATCGAGGCCCTCGGTGCGAGCCAGATACCAAAGCAGTCCGGGATCGAGATCGCCTGAGCGAGTGCTCATCGGCACCCCGGCTGTCGGAGTGAAACTCATGCTTGTATCCACAGATTTGCCGTCACACACCGCCGCCAAGCTCGCGCCATTGCCGAGATGCGCGAGGATGACCCGGCCTTGTGCCGCTTCCGCTCCGGCTAGACGGGCCAGTTCTCCCATAAGATACGCATACGACAACCCGTGAAACCCGTACCGCCGCACTCCCTGCGCTTCGTAGCGGCGCGGAATCGATAACAGCCTGGCCACGCGCGGCAGGTCATGGTGAAAAGCCGTGTCGAAACACGCTACTTGCGGCAGGTCCGGAAAGCGCCGATGAAAAGCCTCGGTCAACAGGATTTCCTCAGGCAAATGTTCGGGATCGAAGGGTGTGAGCTGGCGCAACTCCTCGACCATTTCCGCAGTGATTCGCTGCGGCTTGCTATACTTCGGCCCTCCATGCACCACGCGATGTCCCACCGCGGTCAGTGTGACCCGTACGAGGCCTTCCTCGATCCAATCCATCAGAGCGGCCACCGCCGCCGTGTGATCAGGCGCCGTCACGAACCGGGAAAAGCTGTCCGCCTGATTCAAGCCTTTCACCCGCAAAGTGGCCCCCGGCAGTCCAATCCGGTCAATCCCACCCTCCAGTATCCGTTCAAGCGAGTCACCAGCCTCGAACAGCGCGAACTTGATGCTCGACGAGCCGCCATTGATAGTCAAGATGCGTGGGTTAGCTGGTTTCATAAATGACTCCCTCTATGCAATCCGAACGAAGCCAGTTTCGCGCACGTGCATCCGTAATCGGTATGCAGAATGGCGCGAATTCCCGAACCTCCCGCGACATGTGCGAACATCGGGATGCTTTCGATATAGACTATTTGCCCGGCCGCCACCTGGGCTATTTCGGGCGCAAGCCGAAAGATGTCAGCGTCAGACTTGCTGACGTGGACGAAGCGGGAGGAAATAAATGAATCCACTATGAGCTTTCCCTCCTCGTAGGTGTCGAAAGTCAGGATATGCCGATCCTCATTTGGAGAGCAGGACGCCGCCGATATCCACAATGAGCAATTTGGGAATCCTATTCAAACTATAGCAGATTTTCTCGATCAGTTTTACTAGGTGTAGAAGTTACCGGGAAAGTTTGCAACGAAACGGATAGCTCCGACGAGATGGAGGTTCCGGTAGGTAGGCCGCTGTCCCTTTATTGACATCCTCCCCTTTTTTACGGTTCGGCGCACTATCCGGATATAGGAGATGTCATTGGATCGTGCTTTTGTATGTTCTCGATGATCTGCTCCAGATAGAACTGTTGGTAGCCATAGTCGTTACGGTATTCCAGCACAAGAGGGATGCTGAACTGCTTTCGGGCTGATGCCCGGTAGGTGACGGCCTTCTTGTCTGGATCAAAAGAAAAAACCCGTTTCGGTTGATTTGGCATGTATAGAGGCCAGGAGGTTGTCGTACTTGCCCTTGAAGCGTACCCGTCGGCTTTCCCATAGAGCACCTTCAGCACAGTTTCCCAAGCGCGATCGGCCAGCACCTGGGCAAACTGGGAGTTGAAGCCGTCCATTCATAATCGGCCTTGTCCTTGACGCACTTCTCGGTGTCGCTCTTCGTCAGGCGGTACCGTTCCCGAACGATCTCCTGAAGTTGGCTGTCTACCTCAGCCGTAGACTTACCATCCTTCCTGAGCTTCTTCCTCATGGCCAGCAGCTCCCCGTATTCCTTGTGCGCCCTGATCCCGGTGAGCAGCTTTTACAGCGGCATAGCGCCAGGTTGTAAATATGCTTGCCCTTGTCTAACAGTTGCAACAGAACCTTCCGGTCACTCCGTGAAGCGGCTAACTTGAATTCGATGGTTGTCTTCATACGTTTTTCTGGTTCTCTATGTATCGCTTGATTATGGCCAGCGTCGCTCCCCCCACGGTGAGCACACAATACCTGTTCGTCCACAAGGTCGGTAGCCGCTTTCTCAATGACAGGAATTCCCGCCTCAGTATCCTGGAGCTGTATCCTTTGATGTTTTTGACCAGCCGGTGGATGCCGTACTGAGGATCGATTCCTACCAAAAGATGGACGTGGTCCGGCATCACTTCCATTTCAAGAAGGTCTGCCCGGTACTTGCCTGCCTGCTGCCGGATGAGAGTCTTTAACCTCTTCGCAACCGCATCGACAAGGACCGGCCTCCGGTATTTCGGACACCAGATAACATGGTACTTGCAGGAATAGACCACGTTGTTGTTGGTCTTAAGCTGCTCCTTTCTACCCATATCAATACTATATATGATGACGCTATATGCTACAACTAAAAGAACTACCTACACGCCTTCCATCCCCATGGATGAAGCCAGGGGCTTGACTACGCTTCCTCGGTAAAAGGCGATGTGTCCCATTGATTCCACAATTGTTACAGGCGGGATGTGTTGTCCCTATTTCTGATTCATAAGCGCTTGCTTCAGTATTGCCTTGATGGCGATAAGGAAGCAAATCAGTTTCCCAAACCTGTCACCCCTGAATCCAGCAGTGCACATTTTCCGGTAGTCCCTGTGTGGCATAACAGAAGAGGCAATCCTTTGGGTAGTTTCGGCTCTGATGGTCCCCTCGGCAAGTTCCCCACCCGCCTGTCTGATGAATGCAAACTTCCCGTCGAACAGCCTCGGTGCGTTTGCACTGCCCGCCCCAGGCACGAGAATCTCCCCTGCCCATCTCCATTCAAGTTCCGTGCAGATTTTCCGAAAATGCTCTCTTAGGAGGTCAAAGTTCTCGAACTCCGGAAAGCCGCAGGAGGAAATCAGCACAGCCTTTGGATGTCGGCCGTAACGCTTGGGATGTTCGGTGCCGCCGCGTGGTGATTCGTATTGCCCCGGCTCAAGGATGACGAAAAGGCGATCGATGACATTCTTGACCGTAGCCGGAAGTCCAAAGAAATAAAGGGGTGCAGCCAAAAGAAGATAATCTGCCTCCTTATAGGCACTGAGGATTTGATCAAAATCATCTTTCTGGATGCAGACCCCTGGGTTTGTTTTATTCCAACAGACCCAGCAGCCAAGACAGGGACCGATTTTCATCCGATGCGGGTAAAACTTTCGAACTTCATACCCTTGTCCCATTCCCTCGATACAGAGGTCCATCATCCTTTCTGTGAATGATGGGTTCCTTATCGAACCAGAGATAGCGAGTACCTTTTTCCTTTCCATGGCTTAAACCTGCCTTATTGTTATGAACATCGTTTATCAACTGAACACGTTCCTAATGAAAGCGAAAAAATTACATCTTCACCATCGGCACTCTGCTCATTGAGTATTCCAGTGCACCTTCCGCAATTGCCTTCAGCTTTTCCTGGGGGAACATCCCGCAGCGCCCACGGATGATGAGCGATACGATGCCATGAACGAGGGACCAGACCGAGAAGGCCGCCACGTCCAGATTTCCTCGCGGCAAGTAGCCCGCTGCTATGCAGTCCTCAACGTTTTTTCTGAGGTGTTCATAAGAACGCCGTCCTGCTGTCCATTCCTCATCCTCCATGAACTTTCTGGCAGGGCTCCTCATAATGAACATGAGGTCGTAGTATTCGGGTTGCTCAAGGGCAAAGGCGATATACACGCGTCCATGCCTTTTCAAACGCACGAAAGGGTTCCTGATGGAGAACACCGCCTGTTGACGCTTGTGAAGTTCTTCAAAACCCTGTTCATGGAGTGCAAAGAGTATAGCATCCTTGTTAGTGAAGTAGAGGTAGATCGTCGCCGGGCTGTATTCAATCTCGTCGGCTATCCGCCGGATCGTCACCTTTTCGAAGCCCTCCTTCAGGAAAAGCCTCATAGCTGTTTTCAGGATCAGACCCCGCATGTTCCGCTTTTCGCGTTTTCTTCTCTCTATCGTGCCCATACCATCAAATATAAACAACGTTTAGTTTATGAACATAACTTACCATGAAGGCGTAGGTTTGTCAAGTCCTGCCGTGAGGGAGTGAGGGAATCTTTTCCACCGTAAAACTGTCAGACCTCGATGCAGACATTGAGAAGGCAATAGGAGCTTGCCATCGAGGCTTCCCGTAATTAATCTTCGGAACGTGATATACTTATGTTTATGTATAATATATGTGGAATTCGCGATTACGGACAGAGGAAATGGCTTGTCTGAAGGGGAAGTTATGAGACGAACATGAAATTCATAATTGTGGCTTGTTTTATTTTGATAGCTCTTCCAATTGAAGCAGGCACTGTCCCCCCCGCCTCCGATTTCAGGTGTGGCCAGTACATCGTTTTTCGGGGGGCCACTCAATCCGAGGTCCTGAGAAAATGTGGCAGCCCAACCACCATTGAGACATGGGAACAAGAGCGCATCACAAGGGACGTCCCCGGTCAGTCACAGGAAGAACTGTCTCAAAAGCCGCTTATTCACAAAGAGCACATAGCGGTTGAGGAGTGGGCGTACACTTTCGGACTAACCAGATTCATTTATTACCTCAGATTCGAGAATGGCGAACTTACGAGAGTCACGATTGGTGGCTACGGATATTAATCATGGATAAAGTGCGCTGCATAAGTGGTTATCTCAATAACGGATTCACTAGTGCCTGCCATGATCTGATAATAGGATCCGCTACATTCAGGCTTTTATAAATTGTTTGTTGCTTTGTTTCCGAGACGGCCTGAGCGTGCCATAAAAAGGGGTTGCCGTCAACGATTCTGTGCCAAGAGCACAGGGCATGGGGAGGTCATATCCCAGTTGACAAGAGGGTTACCAGGTGATGCTGAACAGCAGTTGTTTAGATCGGGATATTCCGCAAGTCCCGTGCAACACCAGAATCCACCATCAAACTGAGACAAGCCGGTGGTTTGAGGATTTTCTAACAGTCACGGCCTCAGTTTCGGCGAAGAGAACCCCAAGAATCAACTGAACCGTTCTCCGCAGCCGGGGAAATGCCG
>JBEKCV010000055.1:0-26927 GCA_050014695.1 Thermodesulfovibrionales bacterium | reverse complement strand
ATCGGCAAGCTGAGAGTCATTTTGCTCGCTGACGAGACGATGCAAACCATATAGGGCGGCGATAGAAAAAACATTCGACAGAATAAGGCCTGATGCCAGAAGATTACCACCCGTGATATAACTAAATATACGTATCATAAAGGGCCAGAGAGGGGAAAAAGCATTCACAGGTAGGCCTTTTATATAACCGTATTGACTTATAAACAAGTATGGTTGAGTATCCCATGTCATAAAGAACTTTTCTAATGAGGACGGGGCGGTCAGGCCATGTATATTTATGGCATAATTTTCAAAAGAGTAGATCGGAGGCAACAGTACGATAGCCAGATAAATCAGAAGGAAATAAGTGACCTTGTAAATCGCCAAGGATGCAATCACATTGGCAGAGGATTTGAACCTTGGAGCCTCAGTCATAATGCCTGTTTTCAATCTTTGGGTGCACGCTGCCTGAATGAAATTAGCACCACTATAACAGAACGACAACGATGAATCAAGACAACGGGGAGAAGAATGTCAAGGCAAAGTAGAAATGTCCTATTCCTGGCAAAGTAGAAATGTCCGGTTATAACGTTACGACCTCCAGCGGTTTTGTTCTTTGACTTTGCCTTTTGTCAGGCGGTGGCACTTCGGGCGATGAATCTTTCGATGCGAGATTTTTTCTGAAACAGACGCGGCAGCAATGAGTCAAGGTCTGTGAAGTGCTCTCAGCAATCAAGAGAGACTCAGTATCGTGTGTACAGGGTTCTTACTTGAGGTTCTCCCCATTGGTTGTGCATCTGCCAACATGACCCCGGTTAAGGATCCATCCTTTTGCAACAATACATTATGTTATCCTAACACCTGAGGCTGGCGTAATAAAGGTGCATCCCGTTCAGGGTAGCCCTATGCATAAGCGAAGTGAGTTTGACCGTCAAGAAGATATTAATTTCTAATAAACTAAAGCTGCGACGACGACGTAAGGTGCCCGCAGCAGAGACTGCGGGGTATGGAGTTTATTGAACTTGTTTAGAAAAGGGAGTTATCAGACTGACCGCGGCAAAAAGAGTTTTTCGTTGACCTTTAAAACAGATGGGATTGAGTTCATTGAGAGGTTTTCTGTATTCCTCTTCTTTGCCTCTCTTTTGCTCTATCTTACCCTCCCCATATCCGATCCTGACTTCTGGTGGCATCTTGCATCCGGCAAATGGATTGTACAGAACGGATCTCTCATGCATAATGACCCTTTCTCCTTCCCTTACCAGTTTTCAGCAGATCCTCTCAGAAAAGGACTGATTCTCAAACAATTCTGGCTGTCCCAGATCCTCTTTTACGGCATCTATGTGATTGGCGGATTTCAGGGAATTATCGTCATGCGGGCGGCCGTTCTCACACTCATGTTCTTTTTTATTTACCGGCTCATGAGACAAAATGGTGCAGCCAGGCTGTTATCCATAGTTCTCATTTATATCGCTGCGGCGGTTATCATAAAAGAGTTTCAATATATAGGAGACAGGCCGCAGCTCTGGACAAGTTTCTTTTCAGTTTTCATCATTTATATACTCGAAGCACTCAGGGAAAAAAAGAAGTGGGCTTATGCCGCGCTCCCTTTGCTCATGCTCCTATGGGGAAACATGCACGGCGGATTCGTGCTGGGCGATGTCATTATACTGATTTATATCGCATCAGCCCTCCTTTCACGGTCTGCCGTAAAAGGATTTTATATCGTTTGCGGATCTTCCATTCTTCTTAGTTATGTGAACCCCAATGGCTTTTCGACTGTTTTCCTTGTCTTGGCCCTTTTCGTTCAAGCTTATCGGGAATATACCCAGTCGATCACCGAGACGCAGTCGATATTCTCGCATTCCTCTCTCGCGGGAATATTCAGGAGCTTGCCGTATCTCTCCAGTCTCTTCCTTCTGTCAATTGTTTCCTTTATTCTCAATATAGGCAATCTGAAGAAGACAAGAAAAGAATTCATCTTTCTTTTCCTTCTGAGCTGTATCATGGGTTATAAAGCGATCCGGTTCATAATCTTCTTCGCGTGCATTGCTTCATTTGTCACCGCGGTCAACTTCAAGACGTTCCTTGGCCGCATTTCGTTTCCGCGGCTGCTGTCCCGTTTTGAAGGGAAATTGAAATTAGCGGCTTTTCTCCTTTCTGTGGCGGTAACGATTTTCTTTGCCTGGGATTACGCATCATCGGGTTTTGAGCTAACGGGATTGAAGTACGATCGCCCCTATTTGACTGACTATGAAGAGGCGGTCAATTTTCTTAAAAGCAACGGGATGACCGGAAACCTGTTCAATGATTATAATCAGGGAGGATATCTCATCTGGGGGCTCACTCCCGAATTCAAAATTGCAATCGACGGGAGAAATCTTTACAATGAGGTTTTCACAATCTATAAAACTGTAATAGACAACCCCTTTCAGCCGATTTCTCAATATGACCGCGCCCCGGTGTACAAGGTGTTTCTTGACAGCTTTGGAGTAGATTTCGCGCTCATCTCAGGCTGCGATCCCGTCTCGGGCGTCCCCATTGCACTCGTGCCCGTGCTCCTATCGGATCCCGGCTGGGCACTCGTCTACGCCGACCGATATGCGCTTATTTTCATGCGTGATACCCCCGTTAACAGCCTCTTTGTCCATGCACATCGCCTCCCATCCTCAGCCGCTTTTGATAATATGATCGCCATTGCGGAAGCGGCCTCGTTGAACCCCCATGCTCACATGATGGGAGAATGGAAGCGTTCACTTGCCATTGCCTATTATGAAAAAGGGGAAACCGAGAAGTCGTATTACTGGATTAATGCCTACCTTGAACAAATGCCCTATAACACATCGGCGCTCGAACTGAAGCGGCAAATAGAGCAGTCCCTGCGGGGAAAATAGAATTCTTGATCCATCGATTACCAGTCGGGCAAATTCGGTGACGGTTTCCGGTTGTTATACCCCACACAATGATCGGCTTGCTCTGTGGTGTTGAGTCATGTGAGCAAGTCACGGTGCGGCAAACAGCTACCAACCGCCGGACAATGGAATCCGCAAATGTTATCAATTTGCGGGAGAAATGGTGAGTGCTCCGCCCACCCGAATAAAGCAGCCTTCCGCAATTCCGTCCACCTTTGCTCTCGATACACCTCCGACATCTGCTTCGCATACCCGATAGCGAGCCTCGCTTCCTCCTCTGTCAGGAATTCCATACGTATTCCGACTTAATATACAACTCAAACACGTTCCTCAACGCATCTGCGATCTCAGGCCCTAGATATTGTTCCGCAAGCAACAGCAGAACCTCCTCATTTTTCCCGAATACCCGCCCCCTTTTGTTGCAGGGGCCATCTGCAAAGCTTGTTTCGAAGCGATGAAGGAGAGATCGGCTGACCCATCTGAGGGATGCCTATCTGCCAGGATACAGACAAGCATAGTCGGGACTACGACGCCAGAAAAGAAGTTTTGTAGTGCCCTATCAAAAAAATTGAACCGCCGGCATCACGTGACAGCACCGACCGGCATTACTGTCCAGCCCCGGCAGGCACATTAGACCGGTTCCACCAGCCGCCGCCCAGGGCCTGGAACAGCGCGGCGGTGTCGGCGTATCGGTTGGCAAGGGCCTGCACGAGATTGACCATCGCTTGCTGATATGTCTGTTCGGCATTCAGCAGTGTCAAAGAGCTGATTTGGCCTAATTCCAACTGAGAACGCGCGATGGCGAGACTCTTGGCGGCAGCATGTTCAGCGGCTACAGACGCTTTCAGGGCAGCGGCATCGGATTGGATTGCGTGCAGGGTATCGGCCACGTTCTGGAAAGCGGTGAGCACGACACTGCGATACTGTGCTGCTGCCTGGTCGTAGGACGCCTCGGCGGCATGTTGCCGATGAAGCAATGTCCCCCCCTGGAAGATTGGCTGAGTCAGATTTGCGGCCAATGTCCAGAAGCCGGTGCCGGAGGTAAACAACTGACTGATTGCGGTGGCGCTGGAGCCCCAATCGGCGCTCAGAGTGATGTTCGGCAGCCGGTTAGCGATACTGACACCAATCGCCGCACTGGCAGAGTGCAATTGCTCTTCCGCAGAGCCGACATCCGGACGCTGCGCCACGAGCTTCGAGGGAAGGCTCACGGGGAGCTCTTGCGGCAGTTGCAGAGCTGAGAGTTCGAACTCCTCGACGAGCGACTCGCTGGGGAAACGGCCGGCAAGGCGAGCCAGCAGATCTCGTTGCTGCGCCAATTGTTTCTCCAACGGCGGTAGCGTGCTCTGCACCTGTGCCAATGCGGCTTCCTGAGCTGCTACGTCCCCGCTGGCAATCTGCCCTAATTCGTATTGGCGTTTTAGCAATTCGAGCGATCGGCTCTGGATATCTATGATCCGCTTCGTCGCTGCGATCTGACCCCGCAATGCCGCCTCTTGTATCGCTGCTGCAACAACATTCGACGTCAGCGTAAGATACGTCGCTTCGAGTTGGAAGCGTTGCGAATCGGCTTGCGCTTTGAGCGACTCTACCTGCCGCCGCGTGCCGCCGAACACATCCGCCACATAGGCCACAGAAACCTGCGCGGTGTGAAGATTAAAAATGTTGCTGTTGTTGGCAAGCGGACTGGTTAACTCGTCGGAAATTTTTTGACGCGTTGGATTGAAATTGGCTTGGATGCTCGGAAACAAGGCGCCTTGCTGGGCATAGACGTTCTCCCAGGCGACGCGCAGTGCAGCTTGCGCAGCTTCCAAATCGGGGTTGGCCTTGAGCGTTTGCTCAATCAGGTCATTGAGCGGCTTCGAATGAAACAGCGTCCACCATTGACCGGGTATGTCCATGTCCTGCACGAAGCGTTGCGCCTCGCCTCCCTTGACCTCGACCGATGCTGTCTGCGCAGGCAACGGTTGAGGCGTGTAGCGGTCGACATCGGGCGTGGTCGGGCGGTGGTAATTCGGTCCAACCGCACATCCGCTCAGGAGCACCAGGACCATGAACACTGCCCTAAGGGTGCAGATAAAGTGCACTTTATTTCCCATTGTTGTTCTCCGCTTTCGGTAATATGTCGCCTGGTTTGGCTATCCATACATAAAGCGTCGGCAGGAGAAATATACTCAATACCAGGGTAGTGATCAGGCCGCCCACAATGACGATGGCGAAGGGACGCTGGGAATCTGAACCTATATCATGCGACATGGCGGCAGGCAGCAGGCCAAGCGTGGCAACGAGCATCGTCATCATGATCGGACGAAGACGGAGAGTGGCGCCTTTGATCGCCGCCTCCAGGACGGACATGCCCCGCGCACGCAACTGGTTGATGTACTGCACCATGATCACGCCCGTCTCGACGGAGACCCCGAACAATGCAAGCAGTCCGATGCCGGAGGAAACGCTGAAATGGGTCCCGGTGACAAAGAGCGAGAGCAGCCCCCCGAAGCTTGCCATGCCGACAGTCAGAAGTACAAGCAACGACCACTTGAATGAGTTGAACATCGTATAGAGGAGGAAAAGGATCAGAAGAATCGTGACGGGGACAATCACTGCCAGGCGCGCATTCGCACGCTTCTGGCTCTCGTATTCTCCGGCCCAGTCCAGATAGTAACCTTCGGGCAGCTTCACCTTCTCATTGACCTTTCGCATGGCTTCTTCCACGGTGCCACCGAGGTCTCGGCCGCGAACACTATATTTTATGGCGATGTAGCGCGAGTTTGCCTCACGGTAGATCATGGATGCGCCGTCTCCAACCCTGATGTCACTCAGTTCCCTGAGGGAGACCCTCTCCCCTGACGGCCCGAGAATCCGGATGTTGGCAATATCCTCAACGGTTTTGCGGTAGGGATCCTGGTAACGCACGGCGAGGTCAAAGCGCTCTTCGCCTTTCAATATCTGGCTGACCGCTTTGCCGCCCACCGCGGTTTCAATGGCATCCTGGACGTCGGCAACGTTGATGCCGAATCGGTCTGCCTTAGCGCGATCCACAGTCAGGTTGACGTTTGGCTGTCCCAGCACCCGGAATATCCCGAGGTCTTCAATCCCGCGGATATTTCTCATGACCTCGACGATCTCTTCGCTTTTTTGCTCCAGATCCTTCAGGTCGTTGCCGAAGACTTTTACCGCGAGTTCGCCTTTGACACCGCTTACGGCCTCCTCCATATTGTCGGCAATCGGCTGCGAGAATCCCCACTCAACACCCGGAATCTTTTCAACTTCCCTGTCCATCGTTGCAATCAGTGCATCTTTATTCTCGTGGAATTCCCTGCGCCATCTCTCCCGGGGCTTGAGGTCGATAAAGTATTCGGTGTTGAAGAACCCGGTGGCGTCGGTCCCGTCGTCAGGGCGGCCCACTTGACATACAACCTGTGTTACCTCGGGGAAACTCGCAAAGGCAAGCCGGGCCAGGCCCATGATCCGATTCGCTTCTGATGGCCCTATGCTCGGAGGGAGCGTGCCGCGAGCCCAGATAGCGCCTTCATCGAGGTGGGGCAGGAATTCCGAGCCGATGACTCCGCTGAAACCGAGGAAAGCGGCGAGGACAAAGCAGACGGCTCCTATTCCGAGAGTCAGCGAACGGCGCTCAATTGCCCTTTCCAGAGCTTTTGGGTAGTGAATCATTAACCACGCCAGTAGGGGATTCCGCCACTTTTTTACCCGCCTGCGGAAGAAGAAGCTGGCCAGCACCGGCGCAAGAAAAATCGAGAAAAACAGAGATCCCAGGAGCGCGAAACAGACCGTCCAGGCCATGGGATGGAATAGGCGCCCCTCAACGCGATGCAATGTAAAGATCGGGATGTATGAGGTGATTATGATTGCACGCGCAAAAAAAATGGGCCGTTGCACCTCATGAGCGGCCAAATGAATGGTCTCGCTGATGGTGCCCGTAGACTCCTTCGATTCCTCGAGACGACGCAGGATATTCTCTACCATCACGACCGTACCGTCAACCAGCATGCCGAAGTCGAGCGCTCCGAGAGACAAAAGATTGGCAGGAATGTGGCGGAGATCAAGAAGTATGGCGGCAAAAAAGAATGCAAATGGCATGGTCATGGCCACGATAAGCGCTGAACGGGCATTGCCGAGGAACAGAAAAAGGACGATGACGACCAGGATGATTCCCTCGGTGAGGTTGCGCAGGACCGTGTGTGTTGTATAGTGGACGAGATCGTCCCGATCGAGATAAGGGACTAGTTTCACACCAGACGGCAGGATATGTTCATTCAGATACTTGACCTTTGCATGAAGGGCGGCCAGAATGGACTCCGTTTCAGCCCCTTTGCGCATCTCCACGATCCCCTCAACAACGTCGTCATTGTCGATGACTTGCCCGTCCTCGCGGCGAATGGCCTTGCCCAAACGCCCGAGCCGTATCTTCGGCCCCTGGGCAACAATCGCTATATCCCGAACTCTCACGGGTGTCCCGTTTTGCACCTTCAGGACAGTTGAGCCGATATCATCCGGGTTCTCCATCAAGCCGACGACCCTGACGTTGTAAACCTGCTGTCCCTTCTCGATAAAACTTCCGCCCGCATTGACGTTATTCGCCGTAAGGGCCTGCTCGACCTGGGCAATGGCTAAGCCATACGAAACCAGCTTGTTTGGATCGACCCGTACCTGGTATTCGCGCGTTTCGCCGCCGAAGCTGGAAACGGCTGCGACATCCGCGACGGACATGAGATGCTTGAATACAACCCAGTCTTGCAGTCGCTTCAGCTCCATGATGTCGTATCGAGGATTCTTGCTCTCCAGGGTATACCAGTATATCTGGCCGACGGGGCTGAAGTCAGGACCGATCTCCGGACTGATATTCGGCGGAAGGGTTACCAGGGTGAGTTTTTCCAGGACCTGCTGCCTGTTCCGGAGGTTGTCGGAGTCGTCATCGAAAATAACCGTTATGTAAGAGAGTCCTGAAAGAGAAATGGAACGGAGGTGCGTCATATGCCCGACTCCGTTTAACTGGGTCTCGATTGGGATGGTGATTTGTTGCTCGATTTCCTCTGCGGCGCGTCCGGGCCACTGCGTGATGACCGTGGCGTATTTATCGGCCACATCCGGATACGCCTCCACGGGAAGGCGGTGAAACGAAATTATTCCCCAGATGAAGAGAAGTAATCCGACGCTGAGGACCAACAGCTTCTTCCTGAGTGCGAGTTCGATGAGATAATGAATCATCGCCTATTTTGCTTCCGAAGCACTGGAGAATTGCAGCGCGTTGGCAACCACCCTGTCGTGAATCTTTACCCCCGAAAGGACCTGCTGGAGGTTATCGCCCGCCGACGGGCCGGTCTGAACCTCTATTTTTCGGAACCGGTTGCCGCCAAGAGGCATGAATACCCAGTTCTTGTCGTGTAAGCGGACGATGGCGGAGGTCGGCAGAACCAGCCGATCGAGCCGTTTCCCGGAGTGTAACTCCGCAGTAGCAAACATTCCCGAACGCATCAAGCCACCGGGATTGTCAAGTTCGATGCGGACCTTTGCCGACCGGGTGTTGGGATCCAGCACTCCGCTGATATTGCCTACGCGACCATGGAGCAGCCGGTCAGGATAGGCATTGAGCCGCACCTCGGCTATATCACCGAGATGCACTCTGGAGATCGTATCCTCGTAGAGGTCGCACAGAACCCATACGCGAGACAGATCGGCAATCGTGAAAAGGTTCGGGGAATTATCGAGGGAGCGAACTCCGGCGGCCCCTGTCACGTTTTGCTCTACGATTGTTCCGGAAATCGGGGCGCGAACATCGAGAATGGGGGAACCATGGTCGGGGTCGCCGCCGAGAACGTGGATGTGATCACGCGCTGTCTTCACATCGACCTGTGCCTTGTCCTCTGCGTTCTGGGCCGCCTCCAGGTCCTTTTTTGCGATTGAAGCTCCGCCCTCATAGAGGGCCCCGGAGCGCTCCAATTGTTTGTGAGCCAATACCTCATCGGCCTGGGCCTTTTGATAATCGGAGAAAGCGGCAGCCAGGTCCGGACTGTGGATCCGGAGCAGGAGCTGCCCCTTTTGGACGTCGTCTCCCAGCCTCGCCTTGATCTCCACAACTCGTCCTCCGCCAAGAGACACCACCGCCACCGAGCGATTGACCTCGGGGGTCACCACTCCATTGACAGGGATTTCATCAACGATTTTCCCGCTTTCCACAGCTGCCAGAGAGAACCGCTCCGGGTGGTCCATCTCGATCACATTGGGATCGCTTGATTTGATGATATCCTTACGCGAATTGCCCGGCGTTTCCGAACCTGCGGAATGGCAACCGGCCCCTGAAATGACAAAGAGGAGAAGCCAGCATAGAAATAAAATCTGCTTACTCAGCCGCCGTATAGATGCGTCCGTGATTGGCCTGTAATTGGCTGAAACACTCCGACAATGTGATTGTTTCTTCATAGAACTCTCCGTTATGAATCTTTCTTAAGCCATGATTGCAGCCCGGCAAGGTTACCGTATCAAAGCGCTCAGCAATTTCGTCTGCATTTCTTCGTTCTAATCATTGGCATGCATTGCTTCATCGCCTTTGCCGAGAGTCCAGATTCAGCAAGACTTATGCCAGGAGAGAAGCTTTTGATTCTCAAGTACTTCGCCAAAGAGTTCTCCCCAAGGAGCGAAAAAAATGCGTACATTTTTCGTTTGAATGGACGAAACAAGTCGCAATGTTCGTTTTAGCATACACTATGGAATACTTCTCACCGGGTAACAAGCTATAATTTTTCTACACATTTGTTATACAAGATTGCAACGAAGTAAAACAATACCTTTATATAGAGATGATTCCCCCAACAGATATCGACTGAACCCAAGATTGAAGCTATATATCATTAATAGGTGTCTCCTTAGAATGCCGATAAAGACACAGAACTCATCTTTAAACACATTTGATGATTCACTTTCGATGCCAGTTATTCAGCAACTCTTTCATATCGGTACAGTGGGGCTTTCAGCATGAAATTGCTATCTTCGGATTTCGGGCATCACAAGGGCAAAAGATGAAAGGCAATGACCGGAAATCGGTATACGCTGTGGCACATCGTGTTATCGTGAATGCCGGGGAATAGGGGTCGCCTCAGAATTCGAGATATAAAGCTCGTTAGCAGCGCCCGAAATCCCTGAATTCAAGGGCACAACGGGCATAATGCACCACTCTTGACAACCCTCTTGTATTGCCTTGACTTTTCACTTTGGGACCTGCATACTACTTTTTAATTTTCTGAGATATGCTTTCTTGTAGCGTGTTACATACTTCGAATTCCGAGGTGACCTGAATGACGGCAACAGAAAGCGTTGGTTGAAGAGTTCATCAAGAAATCTTTTCCGCAAGAAGGGGATAAACTCCCTCTTCAGTGGTTTTTTACCACTGAAGGTCAAACTATTGAACAAAACTGACATTTTTGTGACGCATTGGTGGCAAGAATTGTCAATTATCTCCCCTGTCTCTCCAAGAAGAAATTCCTATATTCAAGGCATTAAAGTAAATTCTCGTACTGTTTACAAATGGCATTGAAATTGCTAATAAAATACGTTGCATCGACTAGGTGGGCGATTGCGAGGAGGCGAATCCACCAGTCAAACAGCGCATGACTTGGGAAAGAGGGAGGAATGGTGATGGCAGCTAAACTTTATTGGGGATTAATTGCACTGATGATTTTTTCGGGATGTGAGACGCTCAAAACATCCAAACCGATCATCCCGGTGAAAGAGTATGAAGCAATGATTGTGGGAAGGCTTGACGCCAATTACGTAGGCACGCGTAATTGCCTCGCTGCCTGCCATTTCCACGATAAGATGCGGCAAGACTTCGATGCCAGTACAATGGGCGCCCAGCTTTCCAGGACATCGGGCATGCCGATTGTTGACTGCGAGTCGTGCCACGGCCCGGGAAGCCTCGCCATAGAGGGGATTACCCCGGAGAAAGTCGAGGCGGATGCGAAGGCAGGGAAGCGGACCGCCTGCGATTTTAAGACGCTAATTGACTTAAAAGATCTCCCCGCCCCAGCGCAATCCCTGATATGCCTTAAATGTCATTCCGCAAATGCAACCTTCAACCTTCACAATTGGAATGCCAGTGTCCATGCGTTCAACGATGTTTCCTGCTTCGACTGCCATAATGTGCATGTCGGTCCGGACTTAAAGGTGAGGCCGAGGGGAATAGAAGCGATGTGTGAAAAATGCCATCAGGAGGTCCAGGCCTCATTCTCGCTTCCGAGTCACCACCCGGTCCCCGAGAAGAAGGTCTTCTGCACGGACTGTCACGATGCCCACGGGTCGTTTTATGAAAAATCCCTAAAGAAAGCGACCGTAAAGGAGACCTGTACCCAGCAGTGTCATGGAGAGAAGGCAGGACCGTTTGTTTATGAACACGGCGAGAATACTGAGGACTGCCGGACCTGTCATAGCCCTCATGGTGCTGTGAACACATATCTCCTGAATGTTTCGGTGCCGTTTTTGTGCCTGCAGTGTCATCCGGGCCATGCGACAGGGACTACCGATACAGGAAAAGGGGTTTTCTATACCCGTTGTACGGACTGTCATTCCCAGATTCACGGAACAGACCTGCCTTCCTCAACCGGGGCGGGAAAGTTCACTTTTTAGGACGGAGGGAATATGAAAAGAATACTATTCATCACATTTCTTTGCCTGGCGGTCACGACGACCAAGGTCTATGGGCAGGAGCCAGCTGCAAACCAAGGAGCTGAGACGGTGACGGCAGAGGAGCCGTCTTTGGAGGAGGGCTACACATTTCCGACGATAAAACCGGAGGGTTGGATTTCCGCAGGTTACCGGTTCGTAGGGCTCAATGGTTCCGGGCTGGCTGAGCCATATTCATACCTGCATGACTCCGTCACGACGGAGGGAGGGTTCCGGCTCTATACATATCCCAGCCGACTGGAAATCGATCTCGACGAAGTGAACGGAAAGGATTATTTCGGCGATGTGGGTTATGCCTATAAGGATCTGATTGTTTTCCGGGGGATAGACAGGACCTTGTGGGAGAATCTCCCTAACGTCCGGTTGGGAAACGGCACGAATACCCTTAACCCTTACCCGTATGAAACTGATGCATATTACTCCTATGACTCGCCCGCTTTGCAGTACGGCGAGCAGACGAGCATCAATAACGCTACGTTGAGGTTCAAATGGCCCGACTTTCCCTTTCACGTTTACGCTGAAGGCGGCTGGGTCCACAAGGATGGAGACCAACAGCAGCTTAATGTCTTAGGAGCTGCTGATTTTAATAGTCTGATAAGAGTTTCAGCGCCTAGGGATATTTTAACGGATTCAAAAACCCTCACCGTGGGGGCAAACAGCCATCTGGGCCCTGTGGAAGTCGACTTCTCTCACGGGGAGAAGCGATTCAGTGTCAGTTCGGACCCGGTTCTCTATGATTCCTACTCATCCGCCCAGGACTTCGACCCGACAGCGAGAGCCGCAGGCGTATATCCTCACAACGAGATTCCTGATCTGAAGGGCTCTACGAATACCATCAAACTGCACACATCATACACGGGAAGCATCGTTGGCTCTGCGACCTTTACAACGATTGACAACAAGAACAGTAACAGTGGTGCAAAGGCAGATTACTTCGTAGGCGGGGGAGAGATTACGTGGATGGCACAGCCAAGATTGACGTTCTTGCTGAAATACCGCCACAAGGAAGCCGATTTGGACAATCCCAGCAGCGTTACCATAACTGATGTAACCAATGCTGCAAACAGCTATACCTATCAGGTGAGACCTTCCATCTGTTCAATAACCGATACCATCTCAGGAACGGTACGATACAGACTCCTTCCGAAAACGAGTCTCAAGGCTGACTATCAACTTCAATATATCAGAAGGGAAAATGCTGAGCTGTGGAACATCCCCGATACAACCTCACAACAGACTATCACCGTATCATCCGACACGAGAATTTCAAAGGACCTGACTCTCAGGACGAGATACACGCATCAGGACGTTGACAATCCCGCAACCAATATCCAGCCGAACCATTCTGACGAGGGCAGAATCTCAATCGCATGGACACCCCTGCCGAAAATCAGCACCCTCGTGAGTTATACCGCTGACAAGGAAACACGGGATCAGCAGACTTTCAATGGAGATGGTGCTAGTGGCGTCGAGATAACACAAGAGGGTGGCGTCACACAGGCAGATACCAGGAATGTGGACAGAGAAAGGCTTCTCGCTGCTATCACCTTCGTCGTCGCGAAAGACGTTTCCGTTTCTGCAAGTTACTCGTACATGCGCAACAAGATACATCAGGATGTCAATTACGAAAATGATATTACATACGTCAACGATCAACTGGATTCGTACGTTCCATACGGGGATTCCGCGCATGCTTATTCATTGGGTCTTAATTATGTGCCGCTCAATGACTTAACGCTGAACGCGAGTGTTAGCTATACGATCAGCAGCGACGAATTTTACCCGGCGAGTCCGGGTCTCACGCAGCCGGTGTCCGTGGCCTCCTTTTCCGCGTTAGATATACGGGAGACCGATTGTTCACTCTCAGGAGAATACCGGATCAAAGACGGCTTCGCAATTGGACTTCGTTACAGATACAGCAACATTCGCAATGAGAATGACAATCCCAATGGCTATGTCCAGGATGGCACGGCAAACACCATAATGCTTACGGCCTCTAAGAGGTGGTAATGGAAGCGACGACTCGCATCAGGCAATGCGGACAGGGGGGGGATACTCCAGGAGGAGGGGTATCCGCTCCTGCGATGGCGGCTGTCTGTATCGCCGCGCTGCTTGTTTTGCTGTCTTTCGCCTTGCCTGTTCTTGCCGCTGAAAAGACAATCGGCGTGGTCATAACAGGGAATCTTCCTTATTACAAGGAGATCCATAAGGCTTTAATCGAAGGCCTCAATGAGGAAGGCGTCCTTGCCTCGGGCAAATACGATGTGGTGGTTCAGACTCCCTCGGCGGAACTGATGTCGTGGACCAACGCGGTGAGAAAACTCATCGGTATCGGCTCGGTACTCATCGTCTCCTATGGTGCCCCGGCAACGTTGATCGCCCTTGAGACAGCGGAGGTGCCGGTCGTGTTTGCAGGGGTATACAACCCTCAGGGTCTCGGTATCTCCGGCAAGAATGTGACGGGCGTAAGTTCGAAGGTGCCGGTAGCAAGCCTCATAAAGAGTTTGAAGAGGATCGCCGACTTTTCCAAACTGGGTGTCGTCTTCAACGAGGCGGAGAAGGACACGGTGTTGCAGGCAAATGAAGTGAAGCAGCTGGAAGCGACTTACGGGTTTCAATCGGTTCGGTTCAGCTTTAAGAAAAGCGAAGACACCTCGAAAATCTCGAATGTCGATGCGCTGTTGCTCACCACGGGCTGTGCGGCAATGCATTGCGTGCAGAATATCGTTGAGGCGGCGCGCAAAGCAAAGATGCCAACGGCATCCACGCTCGGAGGGGGGGAAGCGGACGGAATAATCCTGACCCTGGCTGCAGACCCTGCCGAACAGGGAAGGGAAGCCGCCAGGCTGGTGGCACGGATCTTAAAGGGGGAAAGCCCAGGGTCTTTGCCGATCGTGCAACCGAAAAAGATCGATTTTGTGATTAACATGAAGGAAGCCACCGCCTTGAATTTCAAGGTCCCTTTTGACCTCTTGACGTCTGCCACAAAAGTGATAAAATAGAGGCACTATGAATCTTCAGAAAAAGGTACTGTTTGGCATCACGGGTATCCTGTTCTTCATGATCGCAGCCAATACGGCAGTTCTCACCTTTGTCTCAACGAGCAAGTACAAAGGAGCCATTCTGGCCAAGACGACCTCTGAAGGCGAGGCACTACAGAAGGAACTAACCAAAGTCTTGAGTCTCGGGGTATCCCTTGATACGATAGAGGGCATGAACGACAAGCTTGATGAACTCATGGCGCGGGATAATGCAATCGGATATGCCGAGATCATAGACAGCTCTGGCAAGATCCTTTTCCATGACAAGCAGAACAAGGACGGCTTGTCGCTTGGCAGTGACATACTGGCGCACGCGGCATCCGCGGACAAAATGCTCTCTCAGTCAACGAGTTCATTCTATCACCTCTCGTTTCCTCTCACCAGCGCTGAAGGGAAACGCATTGCTGCTCTGTTCATCGGGCTGAAATCAGAGGCGGTCAATGCCCAGTTGTATACACTCCTCGGCTGGGCACTTGGGATCTCAGCGGTGACCTTCCTGCTCTCCATAGCGCTCATCTACGGTTCGACTTCCCGATTCATCACGTCACCGATCCTAGCCATGGAGAAAGCCGCCGAGCGCATTGCATCCGGAGATCTCACATCGACAGTCGCGGTGAAAGGGAAGGACGAGATTGCCTCCCTTGGAAATGCCATTAATAGGATGGCATACAATCTAAAAGATATGCTCGCTAAGGTGCGAAATATCACGGACAGTGTCACCTCCGTTACTGAACACATTGTTACCTCTTCGCGGGGCGTTCAGAAGGTGGCCGATGTCCAGAAAAAGGTCATTGAGGAGACGGCCGGAGCCATTGCCGAAATGAACCAGTCCGTGGCGGGCGTGGCAACGAGTGCCCAGAGTCTCTCTGAGTCGGCGGAAAACACTTCCTCAGCCATCTTCCAGATGTCCAGGGCCATCGAGGGTGTTTCGGACAGTGCGGATATTTTTGATGAATCCGCACGCGATACTGCTGCGTCCGTGGAAGAAATGGTCTCGAACATCAAACAGATTACAGGGAGCCTCGAGGCTCTTTCGTCTTCGTCGGGCGAGGTGGCTTCCTCGCTTTTTGAGGTAAATACCGCCGTAAGAGAAGTGGAAGATCATGCCAGTCGATCCGTTGAACTCGCTGAAAAGGTTATGAGCGACGCATCGGGCAAGGGGATGACAGCTATTGGTGCGGCAACGGAGGGGATAGAGCATATAAAGAGCAGTGTTGATGCCCTTTCTCGGGTAATCAATGCCCTGGGGAAGAGGTCTGAGGACATCGGGAAGATCCTTACCGTCATCGACGAGGTGACCGACATGACAACACTGCTTTCCCTGAATGCAGCTATCCTTGCCGCCCAGGCAGGCGAGCACGGCCGGGCTTTCTCGGTTGTTGCTGACCAGATAAAGAGTCTTGCAGAACGGACTTCCTCTTCCACAAGGGAGATCGCGGAACTCATCAAATCCGTCCAAGACGATGCCAGATCAAGCGTCGAAATGACCGCAAGTGGTCTCCAGACCGTAGAGAGCGGGATAAGGCTGGTCAGGGATGTTAATGCGGCCCTGACTGAGATTGTCGAGAGTTCGAGGGTCTCAACAGAGATGTCGCGTGCGATCCGGAGGGCCACTTCGGAACAATCAGAAGTCATTGGGAAAATCACGAAGGCGATCGACGAGATGTCCCAGACAGTTGAGAATATCTCCCTTGCGTTACAGGAACAGGGCCGCGGGAGCAGATTCATCATCGAGGCATCGGAGAAAGTGAAAGACAGTTCGAGTAATGTGAAACGTGCGCTCGGAGAACAGAGAAGCGGGACGAAACAGATAGGCAAGGCGGCGGAAAACATAACGGAGAAGGCCGAACAGATCGCTAAGGCAACGGGCAAACAGCAACAGAAAAGCACGGAGATCGTTCAAGGCATGGAAAGGGTCCAGACCACGACTGGCACGCTGATAGATTCTTCAGAGGAGATGAGTTCTGCCATTAATTCATTACAAGAAGAGGCTCGGCGCCTTCTCCAGGAACTCAAGAGATTCGAGGTCTGATACTTACCCTGGCATCGTTTGAATGTTCCTGCCTTCCTGAGGAAGACTCTGCATTCGACCAATCCCATTGAGAGCATGTTCTCCGCCGTGAGCGAGCGGGGGGCATCATGAAGAAGTATCGGGACAGCACATGATGCATCGGCCGCTGGCCTCAGGTTCAGCATAATGTTTCGGGTTTTGCTCATGTGTCGTCTGACTCTGCTTGGCTCCAGCTAGTCACAACTTCATCACTTCCTGATGCCAGTGACTACATGATGTTTGCCAGCCTTTCGGTGACCAGTCGGCACTGAATATCGTCGCGGTTCCCTTCGTGACATCAATAAAATCGATTGCGCTTTCTCTGGTGGTGATTGCCTCCGTGGCTATGATGGCCGGATGCACCTTACCGTCAAGGCCTTTCGGAGAAACACTAAAGTTTTGTTGGACATGAGACGAAAAGAATAACTGAAGAAAGAACAGTTTTTCCCAACGGTGCTTTTTTGTGTTATAAGGGTCATCCTGGAAAATATACGTGATAGAGAAAACGACAGGCTGAAGATAGGGAATTCATACATGAGGAGTTCCGCAAACGGCGCGCAGAACACGCTGCATTTCAAAGGAGGTGGTTTCCAACGGAGATATTGCGGGCAGACTCGTGACATAGTGTCACGACGAGTTAACGAAGTTCAATGGATCATGGAGGTAAAACAATGAGAAGAAGACAGGCATTGACGGCGATGTTCGTTGGTGCATTCATGCTCGGTGCGGTTGCGCTTGCGTTTGCAGGGTCCTGGCCCGATGCCGTTATGCAGAAGGTTAATGCATTTCATGACGCTGAACAGGCAAAACAGGATATGCCGCTTACCGTGGAAGGGTGCCCAACAATTAATGGAGAGGATGCATACAAGCTGTGGCAGTCCAAGAAAGCGATTTTCCTTGACGTGCGGATAAAAACTCAGTATGAGACTGAGAAAATAGCCGGGGCAAGCTGGTTCTTCAATGATGATTTCATGAAGGACTCATCGATGGCCGACAAGCTGGATAAAGATAAAGACTATGTTGTTTATTGCAACGGAGTTCGTTGCTGGCGATCGCCTGCGACAGCGGTAATGCTCCAAAACCTGGGATTCAAGAAAATCCATTGGTACAGGGACGGCATACCGGACTGGAAAAAACGGGGGTATCCGACAGAATAGTCAGAGAAGAGACAGGTAAGGTAGCGAAACAGAAGGACCTTGCCTGTCTCTTCTCTGTGGAACAGGAAACGCGATGACGATCAAAGGAAAGTTGACTTTCAACATCTTTACGGTCTTCTCGGTAGTCGGTATTGTGGCCATTACGAGCATCATGAGCATGTCGGCCATAAAAAGTAAGCTGTCTTATTTGACCGAGCACAGCACCCCTTATCAGTTGCGCACCGTTGAGCTCCAGAAGACGGTGGAAGGTGTAACTGCGTGTCTCATCAAAGTCAGTTCCGCGAGAGACCCGCAGGAATATAAATCGTATCACACCGAAACCGACAACGCATTGGCGGAAGTCAGGCGAGCACAAGATGCCGTGGAGGTGCTTGCCGGTAGTTCAAAAAGCACGGCCTATGACGATTTAAGCAAGCTGTCCGCCGATCTGTACGATACCACGGAAGCGAGGATAAAGGCCGAGAGCGATGCGATTGCGGCAAACACCGCCATCGCACAGAAGTTGAAGGATGCATCATCCAACTTGAACGAGCTGGATGCAAAAGTCCGGGGACTCCAGCTTAACCGCTCAGCATCATTCATGACGCTGATAGAGGAAGCGAAGGACGTCGATTCTATAAGACAGAGCACCGCCTTTGTCCAGGCAAACATCGCCACGACCGTCTTGACGGACAGTGCAACCCTTGTCGCTCTGGGCTTGTCCATCGAGAGCAAGTCCAACAAAATATTGTCGGTCGCTTCAGTCAAGGAAGTCGGCAACATCGGCAATGAACTAGCTATCATTTTCCAAAAGATTGATTCGACTATCGCGATAATGGATAAACTTATGAAGAAACTGAACGCCAAGGAAGAGATGGAAGTTCTCGCCAACGCGGACAAGTCATTGAAAGCTCTCAAGGGGAATTTCGCTATCCTCTCTGACAAGGTCAGGCGGCAATTGGAGATGCGGGAAAGAGCGGCGGAGACGGCGAAAAAATTGAATGAAGTGGTGCAAAGATCGAGCATGAAGGGGCAGGAGACCGTCACCGTGGCACAGGGCGAACAGGAAAAAGCTATACGTTCCGTAAACACCATGGTCAGATACAATTCGTGGTTAATCGGCGTCATCGCCATGGGAGCGATTCTTTTTGGAGTCATCCTTAGCGGTTGGATTTACAGATCCATATCGGTGTCCATAAAGGGACTCATTGATACCGTTGAACAGGTGGCAAACGGTGTTCTGCGGCAAAATGTTTTCAAACATGCCAACGATGAGATAGGCATCGTCCAATCCGCCGTCTCGAGGATGGTGGCCAGCCTCAGGGACATTGCGGGCAAGATAAGTCTCACGACGAGTCATCTGGCCAGCAGCTCAGTAGAATTGTCAGCCACCGCCACGGTGCTTGAGGCGGGATCCGAACAACAGGCTAGACAGATTACGCAATCGACTGCGGCGATTACCGAGATGTCCCAGACAACATTGGACGTTGCAAAGAACACGGCTGAAGCGGCAGCGTCGGCAAAAAAAATGAAGGCTACAGCCATGCAGGGCAAGGAAACGATGAGCAGTACTGTTTCGCAGCTGGAACAGTTCTCCGATACCGTCAAAGGATCAGTCGACAGCGTCGAATCCCTCGGCCAAAAATCCGGGAAGATAAACAACATCGTGCTATTGATAAAAGACATAGCTGATCAGACCAATCTGCTTGCCCTGAACGCTGCGATAGAAGCGGCAAGGGCCGGAGAACAAGGCAGAGGCTTCGCAGTGGTTGCAGACGAGGTACGACAATTGGCGGAAAGGACTACGAAGGCGACGACGGAGATAGCAAATATGATTACGTCGATGCAGGGCGACGTCCAGCAATCCATCAGCAACATGAGAAAAGAAAAGAGTTCCGCGGAAACTCTTGTCGGTTCAGTGAGGCAGACCATGAACGCCCTAGATGCGATAGTGGTTTTAGTGCAAGAAAGCGCTGATATGATACAGAGGATTGCGGTAACGACTGAACAGCAATCTGCCACTTCAGCGGTGATTTCTGATAACATGGACAATATCGGCATGGTCACAAAAGAATTAAACAATTCGACTTCGGAGATCAAGGGTGCCTCGGAAGCACTTGCCAAACTTTCCACAGAACTTAGTTCAGCAACGGCTTGGTTTAAGACCTGACGTAGCCTCGCGACGACCCACGTATGTCTCTCTGAAACTTATTCGGACACTTTCTCCCCACATGCCCTGCCTTTAAGATGGAAGAAAAATCGCAACGTCTTTTTCACCTTCTCGGAAAAAATCTTGCCTGCAAAGAACGTCCCCACAATCCTCTTGTTTATCTCGCCGAGTGTCGGATAGGGATGGACAGCCCCCGCCAGTGTTGAAAGTCTTACGCCTCCGTTCAGCACCGCCACCCATTCGTTCAGCAGTTCGCCCGCCCGGGGACCAAGGATCTGAATCCCGAGCGGCTTCTCACGACCATCAAGGATCATCTTTATCTTGCCTATCTCCTCGCCCTCGGTGAGACTCCTATCGTTTGTACGGAACTCCTCTGTCCAGACCGAATGGGCAATCCCTTTCTCCGTTGCAATGCTTTCGTTCATGCCGATGCTTGCCAGTTCCGGATCGGTATAAGTGCACCACGGAAGGAATGTGTAATCAGCTTTCTTCGGCAGATGGAATATGGCGTTGCTGAGGACGACACCGCCCTCATAGCCCGCGGCATGGGTGAATTGGTATCTGCCGGTGACATCGCCCGCGGCGTACATGTGCGTGTGGCTTGTCCTCAGGCGGTTATCGACCTTTATGCCTTTCCCGTCGCATGCAACCCCGATTCCTTCAAGCCCCATGCCACCGACGTTGGCTTCTCGCCCGGCGGCTACGACGACGGTACTGGCCTTCAGGCTTATGGTTTTCCCTTCCTTCTGTATGAGGACTTCTTTTTCCGTGCCGAGATCGCTCACCCTCAGAATTGCCGTATTGAGATGGAACGTTACGCCTTCCGATATCATCACGTTCATCACGGCGTCAGCCATATCCTTGTCTTCCCGGCTGAGGATCTGCCCGCCGCGCTGGATCACGGTCACCTTGCTTCCCAACCGGCAGAAGGCCTGGGCCATCTCGCCTGCTATCGGTCCGCCGCCAAGAAAGATCATGGAATCCGGAAGGCGGTCCAGGGAAAAGATCTCTCTGTTGGTTATGTACGGAGTCCCGTTCAGTCCTTCTATGGGCGGAATCGACGGTGAGGATCCCGTTGCGATGAGCCATGTTTTCGCCGAATAGGTCTTGCCATGAAGGCTGACCGAATGCTCGTCAGCAAATACCGCGTTGCCAAATTCGACCTTCACCCCGAGACGGCAAAACCTCTCTTCAGAATCATGCTTCTGTATCATGCTGATGACAGACTGTATCCGTGCGGCCACCGCCCCGAAATCAACTGGCCTTACCTCGACGGCTGGCAGTCCGAACTTCCTCGCTTCCTTCATGGCATGCAATACGCGGGCTGTCTTAATGAGTGTCTTACTCGGAACGCATCCATAATGAAGGCAGTCGCCGCCCAGCCTGGCTTCCTTGTCGATGAGAAGTGTCTTGCCGCCCAACTGAGCAGCGCCAGACGCAACGGTCAGCCCTGCCGCTCCGCCCCCAAGTATGCCCATGTCAAAATCATACTTCGCCATGATCTCCTCCCTCTTTTCTCGATTGATAAAATGCCATCGCTTTTCTTGCCGCAAGAGGAAACAGCCCGAGGAGGGCGAAAGAGAAAAGCAGGCGCGGCGAGAGAATGCCCGATGGAGATTGGAGCCTTGCCAGCTCTCTCCCTGCGTTGATATACACGACTGTCCCCGGAAACATCCCGATCTGTGATACCCAGTAGAAGGTACGCAGCGGCATCCTCGTGAGGCCCATGAGCAGGTTGATGATAAAAAATGGAAATACGGGAATCAACCGCAGCGTGAATAAATAAAATGCCCCCTCCTTTGCAATCCCCTGGTTAACCGTCGAAAGTCTGTCGCCGAATTTGGACTGCACCCAGTCCCTCAATAGAAAACGTGAGACGAGACATGCGAACGTGGCTCCTATGGCACTCGCAAAGGAAACAACAAGCGAACCGACCCACAAACCAAAGAGTGCCCCTCCCGCGAGAGTCAGTACCACGGCACCCGGCAGGGATAAGGACGTCACGAGGACATAAATTGCCATATAGCCGGCGATTACCATTGCCTTATGCCCGGCATACAGAATCGCTAATCTTTCCTGAGATGACTTGATATAAGAGAGACTGAGATATTGTCCAAGATCAAAGATTCTAAAGATCGCGATCAGGCTAATAACAATGCTCACTATCATGATCTTTTTGAGATTCTTTTTATTCATTCATTTCGCGCCTCTATGAGTTGCCAGCCACCGAACCGCCTCCCGCTGTCGAGAGCCCTCCCATGGCGAGTTTTAAAGGTTTCCGTTTTCTCCCACCATCCCTTGTAATCCCTGTTTAAACAGCTCTATGTTGAAAGCCGCTTCACGATAAGGCTTGCCGGAGAGTCAGCGCATGAAGAGAATCCACCGCGGGGACTCATCGGGCGACATCAAGTATGATCTTACCGATATGAGTACTGCCCTCCATGAGCCGATGCGCCGCGGCGGCCCCAGCCAGAGGAAAGACCTCGTGGATCACCGGACCACACCGCCCGGCTTCAAGCACTGGCCAGACCTTCTCACGGAGCGCCCGAGCGATCATGCCCTTTTCCGCAGTGCTGCGGGGCCGCATGGTGGAGCCGGTGATGGTCAGCCGGCGCATCATCACCGGCAAAAGATCGAAGTTCTCAACCCTCGATCCCTGCATCACCGCGATCTGGATCAGCCGTCCCTCCATCGCCAGACAACTCAGGTTCCGCATGGTATACGGCGCGCCCACAATGTCGAGCACCACGTCCACGCCCCGCCCTCTCGTGAACCCCGAAGTACGTTCCGCAAAATCGTCCGTGCGGTAATTGATTGCCTCATCAGCTCCTAATTTTAGGCATGCGTCGCACTTCTCTCGACTTCCCGCCGTGGCGTAGACTTGGCTGCCGAATTCGTGCGCCAGTTGGATGGCGGTAACCCCGATCCCGCTTGTACCGCCGTGCACAAGGACGGATTCTCCCGTAACGAGGCGGCCCAGCCCAAACAGGTTGGCCCAGACGGTGAAGTATGTTTCCGGCAGCGCTGCAGCCCGAATGGCGTCGTAACCTTTCGGCCAGGGCAGGCATTGCGGCGCCGGGGCTAGACAGTACTCGGCGTAGCCGCCACCATTGGTGAGGGCACATATCCGGTCACCGAGTCTGAACTCTGTCACCGCTTGGCCCAGGGCCACCACTTCGCCGGCCACTTCAAGGCCGATGACCGGGTTGGCGCCGGGCGGAGGCGGATAAAGGCCTTGCCGCTGCAATACGTCCGGGCGGTTTACACCGGCGGCGCGGACACGGATCAGGACTTCATCAGGCTGCGGCTGCGGCACCGGACCGGTAACCAGGCGCAGCACTTCCGGCTCGCCCGCGCGCAACGACTCGATGTAGTTCATGCGGTCAGGCAGTTTCACCGGCGCACTTCAGGCCCAACAACCGGATTTCGGATTACGCCAATCCCCCTGATTTCGACCTCAACCACATCGCCGGCCTTGAGAAATAAGGGCGGGTTTCGCCGGAATCCCACTCCGGACGGGGTTCCGGTGGCAATAAGATCGCCAGGCTCGAGGGTCATCAGCGAGCTCAGAAAGGCGATTGTCCGCGCCACCGGGAAGATCATCTCACCCGTATTGCCCCGCTGAAGCGTGACGCCGTTAACCCGCGTTGTTATCTCCAAGTCCTGCGGATCGGGAATATCCGCGGCTGGCACGATCCCTGGACCCATTGGCGCAAAGGTGTCGAGTGTCTTTCCCGCGGTCCACTGGCTCGTTTGCATCTGAAGATCACGGGCGCTCACATCATTGATGATCGTGTAGCCGGCGACATACATGAGCGCATTGCGCTCCGAGATGTCCTTGCACCGTCTGCCGATTACGACTGCGAGTTCGCCTTCATAGTCAATCTGGGCACTAACCCGAGGCAAGACAATCGGGCTCACAGGCCCGCAAAGGGCATTCCTGAATTTGGCGAAGATGGTGGGGGCAGGGGGAATATCAACGTTAAATTCTTTCGCATGTTCTGGATAGTTAAGCCCCAGACAAATGATCTTATCGGGATTGGGGATAGGAGGACCCAGTTCGACCGCTTTCAGGGGGATGCGCTGCTCAGCGCCGCTGCGAATGGACTGTCTTGCAAGGTCCAGCGCTTGGTCAACTTCGGACGATCCTGCTTCGAGAAGATCACGAACCGTTAAAGGAGCTGCCCGAGATGAGGGACGCAGCGTCGCTACATCGACAAGATAAGAACCGTCAGTGATTCCCGCCCGCCATGCTCCCTGAATTCGATAACTAACGATGAGCACAAAAAAGTCCTCTCGCCTTCATAACAGCGGATTTCATTTTCACGGTGTAGGAATGACTTTCGCAGAAGGATTCACCGGAAAACGCGAACTCCCGCCTTATGAAGGAAGTTGTTTGTTTTCACGTGCATTTCTTTTCTGTTTACAAGTTCTCTCTCGGTGGAGCGTGTTTCCCAAAGCTTGACAAGAACTCGTATGATGGCGATATCGGCCTCGTGACGGTGGATCAGATAGATTCTTGAACCATTTCAATGGGAATCGGTTCCTTCATCTTCTTTCCCCCGCATCCGGGCTCTGAGCCATCGGAGGATGTCGTCATAGGAGGGAGGGACAACGAGAAAGATCTCTATGTCCTCGGGAAGCTGGAGCTTCATTCGATCTTCATCCCTCATGATAAGGAGTCCCGCCTCTCCCTCAGAGAGATTAGTGCTGATCACTTGCCCGATGAACCGGAGTCGCCGGTCCGAGAGTTGGGAGTAGAATTCGAGGATCTCGGTAAAGACTTCGTTTGTCCTCACCATTTGGAGGCAATTTCCCCAGTCGAGAAAAGGCCCGAGAATCTCCTCGTCTTCGGTCCTGATGAAGACCGCTCCTTCCTCGATTTTCTTCCTGACAACGTTCAGCGCCAGGCTATTGACCCCGGCCAACGCAGCTAGGGCTCCCTCGCCTTCCGAAGAGACGTGTTCGCAAAATATCTTCCCAATCCTTCCTGCGGCCTCGATCCTCTCCAGATGCCGTGACACCTCGTCCCAGAATCGATCCACGAGGCCCTGATAATCCTCCGAGGCGCCCTCGAAGGGATAGACGCTCGGCACACAATAGAGCTTCCGCTTTCCTACAAAACTCTCCAGCGAAGGCCTCTCGATCTTTCCGATCTCAGCCAATAAACCTCCCTGACGCTAAGTCTCTCACCATCATGAAATAACTGACGTAATATACACTTTTGACGGGAAAAAGTCGTCAAGACAAGAACACGACCGCGACGGAGGAACTATTGGGCATAGGTCATCCTCACGCCAGAACACTTCTGTTATGATATTGCCCTCACTGAGGCGACAGTGTCATATAGGTCGTCAGACCGTTCCTGTAAATAAGCACCAATATGTTCTGCTCGGGTTTGATCTTTTCCAATACCGCCTCGTATTCCGTTATGCTGCGAATCCTTTTTTTGTCAATCTCTAATATGACGTCATTCTCAGCCAGAAGGTTTTCAGCGGGGCTTCCTTCTTCGATGTCGGCTACCACGACACCGTTCAAGCGCGTCGGAAGATCAAGGTGTTTTCTTATGTCAGGAGTGATATTCCTGACATGCACTCCCGTGAGCTGATTATCGAATTTCCCCGAAGCCTTTTGCAATTCCGCCGGACTTTCTCTGATGGTAACCCGTATCGTCATCGGCTTGCCATCACGAAGGACTTTTAGCGGTATGTCTTTGTTAGGCGGCGTATTCGCAATCATATTCCTGAGATTCGAGGGCTCATCCACCTCTTTGCCATTGTATTCTATGATCACGTCCCCTCTCCGTATTCCGGCTTTTGCGGCGGGACTCTCTTCCGTAACGTCACCGACAAGTGCGCCTTTGTCTTCCTTGAGGTTGAATTGCTTGGCGAGATCCGGAGTTATCGGCTGCATCGTGACACCGAGCCATCCCCTTTCGACCTTGCCCTTCTCGATCAGATTTTCCATGACCGCTTTCGCCATGCTGCTCGGTATGGCAAAGCCTATGCCCTGATATCCTCCGGAGGTGCTGAAAATGGCAGTATTGACGCCAATCAGTTCACCTTTGGCATTGACCAGGGCCCCCCCGGAATTCCCGGGATTGATAGCCGCATCTGTCTGGATGAAGTCTTCATAATCCGCTATCCCCACGTTCGCCCTGCCTATTGCGCTCACTATGCCCGAGGTAACCGTCTGGTTCAATCCGAAGGGATTCCCTATCGCTATCACCGTTTCCCCGACCCTCAATGTGTCGGAATCCCCCATCTTGATTATGGGAAGATGATTCGCTTCGATCTTTACGACTGCGAGGTCGGTCTTTGGATCGGCGCCGATGACCTTACCCTTGAACTCCCGCTTGTCCGACAACGTGACCTTAATTTCATCGGCATCCTTAACCACATGATAGTTGGTAAGTATGTAGCCGTTTCTATCGACAATGACCCCTGAACCGAGACTTGCCCTCTTCTGTTCTCTCGGTTTTTCGCGAAAACCAAATTCTTCTCCAAAGAATCTCTTGAAAAAAGGGTCGTTTAAGAAAGGTGATGGTATTTCCTTTGTCTTGATAGTCTGTGTCGACGATATATTAACCACCGCTGGTTTGACCGCCGCTGCCACCTCGGCCATAGCAGCCCCAATTTTTGAGAGGATATCGGAAGCCTCTTTTGGTATGGTCGGTTCCTGGGCGTGGGCCTTCGTAGTTCGATTCAAGTCGGACGAAATGGCCAGACCGATTATGAGGCCTGCCATTAAAGCGACCATTGCGAGAACGAGAGATCGTTTTCCAATATTCATGCTATTCCTCCCAAATAGTTCGGTAACCCTAAGAAGTTGCAGCATCCTGGTTTCTCAGTGTCCGCCAGGACATGATACCACTTTGAATTCTTTCAGAATACCGACAGAGCTATTGTAAAGTAACAACAAATGATGAATTAAAATGTGAAGCCGTTC
>JBEKCV010000054.1:0-27857 GCA_050014695.1 Thermodesulfovibrionales bacterium | reverse complement strand
ATAAGGTTGATTATGGTCAGTCCGATATGCTAAAAAACCGAGGATAAGATGCTACGTCTGGTCGACCGATTATCAGGTGGGGAATGACCCTGAAAAAGAGATGGGGAATGCTCCTGAAAAATGACACCATGCATAGATATATCAACAAACTCTTCTTGAACCTCTTAATCTCACGATAAGCAAAAGGTCTGAGCTTATTTTTTACTGACAGAAATCAACCTCCCCGCACATGATGATCATCCTGCGCTGCAAAGGCGGCAATCCTTTCTGGGAATGATGTTCTTATTTTGTAACCTTCATTAAATAGAATACTGGATGATGTAAAATAAATGAAAGGAGAATAAAATGGAAATTGAGGTAATGGAACATAATTGGGAAGAGTCCAAAAGAGGGAATACCGTTTATTCGCGAGCGTTAAACGGAGACGAAATCAAATTCTATCACCGTTCATGTGAAAACTCTTGTTGAATTGATGTTGTTGAAACGATAAACTGACACTAGCTGACAAATATGTGGATTTTGTGGCACATTGTCTGGATGCTGCTTATAGCTTGTCAACTTGCCACAAAAAATGATGCTGAATTGGCTGAGTGCAGCGCATGAACTCGGAAGATAACTCGAACGGATAGGCGACGTTAGCAGATACTCAAACATCACTGAATGCGAAATAGTGCATGACTTCAGGAGATGCAATGCATACTGAATTTCTGGGCGTACTCAGAAAGCTTCTTTACAGGCTGCGATAACTGTGGAGCAAGTTGATTTATAATTATGCAGGGGTCATAGTATGTCCCTGTAACATGTCGTGAAAGGGTTACTCCACATTAGGAGTATGCGGTACCACGGGGAATGTTTATAAGCCGATTATTCAGTATCTCTATTTTAGTCGTTCTTAGTCTGACTGCATGCGCGCCAAAGATAGTCCAACCTCTTCCCCGGCCGGCAAGGATCGCTCTGGTCCTCGGTGCCGGTGCATCGAGGGGGTTCGCCCATATCGGCGTCTTAAAGGTCCTCGAATCCAACCGGATTCCGGTGCATATGATCGTTGGGACGAGTGCGGGGAGTTTTGTGGGGAGCCTCTATGCATACGGCTATAATGCCTTTCAGCTGCAAAAGCTTTCCTTTGACATGGAAAAGGGGGATATTGTTGACCTGACAATTCCAGACAACGGATTCATCAAGGGAGAGAAGCTTGAAGAATTCATCAACAAGGCCGTGAGGAACACCCCCATAGAGAAAATGAGAATCCCTTTTTATGCTGTCGCAACCGACATACAGAACGGCAGTGAAATGGTTTTTGGGAGGGGGAACACAGGGACAGCCGTGAGGGCGAGTTGCTCAATCCCCGGCATATTCAGACCTCTGAAAATCGAAAATCGGATGTATGTTGACGGAGGCGTTGTGAGCCCAGTGGCAGTTGATGCGGCAAGAAGGCTTGGTGCGGACGTCATTATCGCAGTGGATCTCTCCTCCACCGTTGACGACGGACAACCTGAGGGAACCACAGATACCATCCTCCAGGCAGTCGGTATCATGTACGCAAAGATCGCCTCCATACAGCTCGCAAAGGCTGACGTCGTGATTCGGCCGAAGGTGGGGTACATTAGCTCCGGCGATTTTTCGAAAAGACATGAAGCGGTCCTCGAAGGTGAAATAGCTACGAACGAGGCACTGCCTCAGATTCAGAGTATCATCACCAAACTCAGGCAGGGAGGAAGGCTGCAATAAGTGACATACTGTTACCCAAAAAGCTCCGATGCCGCTCAAGTCAGTTCTGCCTGCGGCCAGATTTGACACCATCATGAATTCGATTATGCAATCTCAAAGGAAAGAATTGTTGAGAACAGCGATTAAAGCCGCAAGGACCGCTGGAGAAATCATCCTTGATAATCTCAACAGGATTTCGAAGGATGATATCCGCATCAAACAGGCATCGGACTTTGTTACCCGCGTCGACAAGGAATCGGAACTGGCCATTATCAGAACAGTCAGGGAACATTTTCCTCACCACTGCTTCCTTGCGGAGGAATCCTTAAAAGATGCTGAGACGGATGAATACCGTTGGATCATCGACCCCCTTGACGGCACGACAAATTATATCCATGGATATCCTGTCTTCTCCGTCTCGATAGCGCTCGAATGGAAAAAAGAAATCATTATGGGTGTTATTTTTGATCCGTTGCGGGATGAGCTTTTTACAGCGGAAAGAGGGGCGGGGGCATCATTGAACGGGCATGCCATATATGTATCGTCGGTCAGTGACCTTAAGGACTGCCTCATCACGACAGGCTTTCCCTTCCGCAGGAAAGAACTGATTGAACCTTACCTGAAGCTGTTTAAAAACATTTTCCATAAGGTGAGCGATCTGAGAAGGGCAGGCTCTGCCGCCCTTGACCTCGCTCATCTCGCGTGTGGAAGATGCGACGGTTTTTTCGAAATCGGTCTCAGTCCGTGGGATGTGGCAGGGGGAAGTCTTATTGTTCAAGAGGCAGGAGGAGTCGTCACGGATTTCGGCGGAGGGCCCTATTACCTTTCTACAGGCAATATTGTGGCCGGGAATCCGGACACTCATGATGAACTTTTAAAGGAAGTGAAGATGGCATTCAAGGGACTGATCGATAGGTAAGACGTATGTACTCGATGGTCGCTGATTAGCGTGGTGACGCCAGCAGAAGACTAATTATACGTTAAACAGGTGATGGGCGCAAAGCGCAATAATCACGCCTCATGCATCTGAGGAATCCTCTTCTTGCGGGCACCGTGACGTCCAATTGATAATACTCATCACGAGGGCCTATTTTCTCCGGTGTTAGCGAAAACGTTGATCATGTTCTCTAAAGAACTGGTGAGGCTGTCATTCAAATCGATGAATCTCAGACCCGCCTCATAATAAGGTTTGGCGTCGTCCTTTTCGAAACCTTTCTCTGTTAGTGAGGACCAGATAACCAGACCCTTGAGCGATAACGCTGCATGGTTATTGCGAAGGATCTTAATTTTGTATATGGTGTTCTTCGGGAGCCTTTGAGGGGTTCTCAAAGAGATTCCACCAAAACTGATATTTTTTATCATGGCACTGCCTGAGACGACGAGTTCTGCCAAACATTTGTCTTCCGTTTCATATCGGTCATATGCCCGTTCTTCTTTTTTCCCCCCTTTTGATGATGGTATCGTCTCGCTTTTCAGCTCGCGATGCTGTTTATGCTCGTACATTAATTCATCCGCGCGGGCGAGTAGTTCCTCAACAGAGGAAGGATGTTCCGGATCGTAATGCACCATCCCCATACTGCCCGACAGTTTATATCCTTTTTCTGTCTGTTCATTATGAACCCTGAGATTATCCTGAATGTGCTGAGCAACGGTTCTTTCAAGCTCAGAGCGGGGAGGTTCTGATATGAGAACGGTGAACTCATCGCCTCCAATGCGGGCGATAATATCTGACGCTCGAAAGCTCTTCTTGAGTATGTTCGAGATATCAATGAGGGCCTGATCGCCTTCTTTGTGTCCGAATTCATCATTGATCTTTTTCATTTCGTTAAGGTCTAAGTAAAGAATAGAGAAAGGCCGCTTGTTCCGTTTCGCGACTTCAAAGTGTTTCTGAGCAAAGATCAAAAAGCCCCGGCGATTCAGGAGGCCCGTCAGTTCATCGGTTATGGAAGCTGTACGCAGTTGTTCTTCGAGTTTCTTGCGATCGGTGATATCACGAGATATAGCGAGCACCGATTCTAATGAACCATCTTTCGACAATTCCGGCACCAGGCGGGCTTCAATGTATCCTCCTCCATGAGTCGTCGGCATTTCGAATTCAATCACGCTTTCCCGACCTCTCTCAAAAACTTTTTGCAACGCCCTCTCCCATATAGAGAGGAAATTCTTCGGGAAACCCAGTTCTCTGTAGGTCTTGCCAACAAAGGCCTGAGGCGACACACCAGTGACACGTTCGACTGCCGGATTGATGTAGAGGTGCCGCAGTTCCTTGTCAAACCGTTGGACAATGTCCGGAGCATTTTCGACCAGTGCCTTAAATTCTCGCTCGCGCCGGTACAATGTCTCTTCCGCTTTCTTGCGCTCGGAGAGTTCACGGTGAAGCTGTTTGTTTGCTTTGTTGAGATCCGTTGTCCGTTCGCTGACCAACTCCTCCAAGTGCTTTTGGTAAGCCTCCAACTCCTTCTCCGCCTGCCTGCGCTTGGTCTGTCCCTCGACTTCGAGTAACGCCCGGTTTATTGCGGCCGCAAGCCGTGACAGCCTGTCTTTTAAGACATAGTCTGTCGCTCCTCTCTTGAGCGTTTCAATCGCAAATTCTTCGCCAATCGCGCCAGAGACAAAAATAAAAGGTATTTCCGGACACCGTGTTTTTGCCATCTTCAGCGCAGAAAGACCATCAAAGGAAGGAAGTGAATAATCTGCCAGAATCAGATCAAAACCACCCTGTTTTATGGCGGCAGCAAACTCTTCTTTCGTTTCGACACGCACAAAGTCACATGCAATCCCTTCCTCGGTCAATCTTGTGTGAACGAGCTCGGAATCACCCGGATTGTCCTCGACGTTGAGCACGCGCAATATACGTTTCACCTCAATTTCCCTTCCGTCTGCTTCCCGGCGGTGGCTCGTTGAGGCTCGCCCAGAATGCACCGACGGACTTAATGGCATCCACGAACTGATGGAAATCGACCGGCTTCACCACATAGGCATTCGTGCCAAGTCGGTAACCTTCGACTAGGTCCCGGTCCTCCCGTGATGAGGTGAGAATGACCACGGGCACCATCTTCAACGACTCGTTGGTCTTCATCTGGCTGAGCACTTCAAGTCCCCCCACCTTGGGGAGTTTAAGGTCAAGCAGTACGACCGAGGGATTTCCGTCCTCCCGGTCGGCGAACTTCCCGCGGCGATAGACATAATCCAGCGCCTCTTCACCGTCCTTCGCCACTGCAACCTCATTGGCGAGGCTATATTCGGTGAGGCCCGCAAGAGTGAGTTCTAAGTCGTAAGGGTCATCTTCAACGAGTAAAATACGTTTCAGTTTCGTCATGCCCATGCCTCCTTGGCCTTGGGAAGGGTAAAGAAGAAAGTGGCGCCGCGGCGGGAGACGATGCGCCGAACAGCTTCTCCACGTATATCATGTCAGACCCCACAGCATTGTCCCTGACAAAAAAAAGGTTCTCATCTGTCTCCTGCACGCATCCGGTTTCGATTTCAGCATGATAGCGTACACTTACACATTCTAACGCATTCGGATGAGATTGACAAGTACAAGGCCAAGCAATAAAGGATCGCTTGTCACATCCGGCCACTCGGGGTCCCCCAATGACGGCGAGTCACCCTGCCTCATTCACGAGGCTCCGGTCATACAGTTCTTTTTTGCTCAGTCCGTACTGTGCGGAGACCATCTTTACCGCCTCTTTCCGTCCCTTTCCTTTTTTCATGAGCATCCTCACTTCATCCAATGCCTCATCAAAGGACCGGGCTCCCTCGTGTCTCCCCTCAACGACAATGACATATTCGCCAGCCACGGTTTTCTCACCCATCATCTCGAAAATCTCGGCGAGGCTTCCCCTCAGCACCTCCTCGTGTATCTTCGTCAGCTCTTTTATCAGTGCGGCCGTTCGGTCGCCGAATATCCCGATCATGTCCTCCACGGTTTCTACCACCCTGTGCGGGGCCTCATAAAAAATGAGGGTCCTCCTCTCGGTTTTCAGTTCTACCAATGCCTTTTGTCTCTGGGTTTTTTTCGGCGGCAGGAACCCGATAAAGGTGAACTCATTTACAAGGAGCCCTGATAGGGAAAGTGCCGCGATCAGGGCGGAAGGACCCGGTACCGGCACGATCGAAATGCCCTCTTTGAGGGCCTTCCCGATGAGGACGCTCCCCGGGTCGGAGATCCCGGGCGTGCCCGCATCAGATATCAAGGCCACCGACTGTCCCGAGAGCAGCTTTTCGAGTACCTCTTCGGACTTCACCTTTTCTTTTTCGCCCCAGTAGCTTAAAAGAGGTTTTGAGATCCCGTAATGATGCAAAAGCTTCGATGAGTGCCGTGTATCCTCAGCGGCAACGGCGTCAACCTCTTTCAAGACCCTCAAAGCCCTGAGGGTTATATCCTCAAGATTGCCGATGGGCGTTGAGACGATGTAAAGGGTCCCTTTCATGCAAAGGTACAGCGACGTAATGCATCGTGCAGGGCGTGTACGACAAAGGACACAACATGGGCGCATTTCCACGCTCTATCGTGCATGAGGGTTGTTATTTCTTGAGACCGGTCCTAAACACACTCAGCCACCTGATATGGCTTCTCTCTTCGTTTATGATCTCTTCAACAATTTCCTTCTCTTTCACGGAGTCCCGTATCCCGTAAAAATACAGAAGGGTCTCTTTTTCGAAACCGAGGGCGAAGGTTACCGCATCCTCTACGGTCTTCACCTGAGCCATCGCGGGGAGAGACTTATTCCTGCCGAGAAAGAACTCGGATTCCACAATAGCTCTGAGGTACTGTTCCGCCTCTTCCCAGTTCGCCGGCTCCTCATCTCTTATGATGCCGGCAAGCTCGCTGAAGGTCTTCTCATGCCTCAGTTCTTTTTCCGCAAGGGTTGTAAAAAGTCTGTACAGCCCTTCTTCTTCTTTTTTGAACCTCTCCGCCATGGTCGTATAGAACTGATAGCCTAATTTCTCTGTCTGCACAGCCTGACCAATCGCTTCTCGTATGGAAAACCGTTCCATGCATTCCTCCTCATTCCCTGGATATGTCAGCCAGTTCTCTCAGGATGATCTTTCCCCGATCTTGAGCGACTTCCTCACTCTCTTATCCCCTTCACAATTACTTAAGCAGCGCATGCCATGTACGTTGGCTGCGTTAAAAACTCCTGTATCCGTTTGTTATGGGGAATCTCCGGTCTCTCCCGAATGCCCTCCGAGTTATCTTTATACCCGGTGGAGACTGTCTCCGCTTGTATTCGCTCCTGTCGATCATCCGTATCACCTTTTCAACGCACTCCCTATCGCAGCCCAAGGAGAGCACCTCGTGCGGGCTTCTATCATCTTCCACGTATGCCTTCAGGATCGGGTCGAGGATTTCGTAAGGAGGCAGGGTGTCTGTATCCTTCTGGTCCGGCTTGAGCTCGGCCGAGGGTTCTTTCTGCAGGACCCTTGCCGGTATGATGTCCCTGCCTTCCCGGTTGTTTCTCCATTCGCTCAATGCATAGACCATTGTCTTCGGAACATCCTTGATAACGGCATAGCCTCCCGCCATATCACCGTAGAGGGTTGCATACCCGACGCTCATTTCTGATTTATTCCCCGTTGTCAGGACAAGCCAGCCGAATTTGTTTGAGAATGCCATGAGGATATTTCCCCGTATCCTTGCCTGGAGATTTTCCTCCGTAGCGTCAGGGCGCAGACCAATGAAGGCTCCCTCGAGGGTTCTGAGATACGCGGCATAGATATCAGATATCGGAATCTCAATAAGCTCTATGTCGAGGTTGACGGCAAGCTGCAAGGCATCCTCCCTGCTTTCCGGTGATGTGAAGGGTGACGGCATGAACAGTCCTGTGACATTGTCTTTGCCGAGGGCGTCCACCGCTATGGTCGCAACAAGGCTTGAGTCAATACCGCCGCTCAATCCGATGACGACGCTCCGGAACGTATTTTTCAGCACGTAATCTGTCGTGCCGAGAACCAGGGCGCTGTAAATCTCTTCGTTTGTGCCCATAGCGTGTTCTTTTTTGGCCGGCAGGGGGGGTCGTGTCTTTGCGGCCTTCTCCCGCGATATCAGTATGGTTTCGACTCCTTCCCGTTTCCCCGTTGCGAGTTGCTGTCTTCTCCGGGGATCATGAAGTCTTTGCATAAAGACCGCATCAAGATTCAGATCAACAACGAGCAGATCTTCTGCAAATTGAAGCCCCCTGCAGATGACCTCACCTTTCTCATCAACGACGAAACTCTGTCCGTCGAAAACCAGTTCGTCCTGTCCGCCGACAGTGTTGAGATAGGCAATGATTACCGCATTGTCCGTGGCCCGCGTGCGGAGCATCGTTGTCCGGAAGGATGCCTTATTGACGTGATAGGGAGATGCATTGATATTGATGACCACTTCTGCACCGAAGAGGGATTGGATACAGGCAGGGCCTTCCGGATACCAGATATCCTCACAGATGTTCACGCCGAACTTGACGTCACCAAGGCTGTAAACGGGAAACCTTGTGCCCGTGCGAAAATACCGGTATTCATCGAAGACCCCGTAATTGGGAAGGTATATCTTATGATACACATCGGCAATCTTTCGGTTGTGTATGATTGCAGCAGCGTTGAAAATATCTTCCTTCTTATCCACAAACCCCACAATAGCGGTCAGGTCCCACACCTCTTCCTTGATTGCCTGGAGGGCGTCGAGGTTATCCGCTATGAACCGCGGCTTTAATAAGAGGTCTTCGGGCGGATAACCGGTCACAGCGAGTTCGGGAAAGGCGATGATGTCGGCGGCGTGATCCCCGGCCATTTTGATATAACGGATAATCTTTTCGGTGTTGCCCTCTAAATCTCCAACCGTGGGGTTAATCTGGGCGAGGGCAAGCCTCACTGTCTTCATGCATACATGATAATGGATGGGGTCCAAATTGTAAAGGCGAGCTTGTGTGCCGAAAGAAGAAAGGATTATCGCAACGGGCTTCTCTTCTTTCCCGCTCTCTGTATTATAATAGTGCAGCTGCCTTTTTCAGCGGGAGGTACTCTTTTCGCCAATGCTCACATGGGCAAGACCCTTGAAGGGATTCGAAGAAGTGAAGGTCTTTGTGGTGACCTTGAGCTTCATCATAACCCTTTTTGTCTCTCTGATTTTCCTCGGCATCTATTTCAGGAATAATAAACTCCTGCTTGAGACCGTGAAAGATCAGGCTGCCTCTTACTTCGAACTGATTGTGCAGGCCAGGTTATGGAATGCCCGGCACGGCGGCGTTTATGTCGAGAAAACCGGGGATGTCCGGACCAATCCCTATCTCGCAAAGGCCGGGATCAAGCCGGACATTCAGTGTGAAGGCAACAGGATTCTCACCATGTGCGATCCCACCCAGATGACGGGGGAGATATCCCGACTCACCCGGGCAACCGGGGGAGTGAGCTTTCACATGACCAGTCTGAAACCAATGAATCCGAATAATGCGCCGGATTCTTTCGAACGCACGGCACTCGACCGCTTTGAACATGGCGGGAGAGAGGTCTGGCTTGTGGACAGAGAAGTCATGCCGCCCGCCTTTCGTTATATGAAACCGCTCTTTGTCGAGAAATCGTGTATTCCCTGCCACGAACAGCAGGGATATAGGGTAGGGGATATCCGCGGCGGCATCAGCATTACTATCCCCTTCGCTGAATTAGACCATAAGATGCGCGCGAACAGGTTCATGATTATCGTGCTGTCGCTCGTGACGATATGTCTTCTTCTCGGCATACTGTACTTCATGGTCTGGAAGCTGGTTGTCAGGCTCAGTGCGTCGAGGGAGCAGTTAAAACAGATGTCCATTACTGACGAATTGACCGGCCTCAGAAACAGGCGTTACACCATGGAGCGGTTAGGCGAGGAGTTCCAAAGAGCCAGACGCCTGGAAAAGTCCTTGTGTCTGATCATGGGTGACTTGGACCATTTCAAGGAGATAAACGACACGTACGGCCACCAATTCGGCGATGTTGTTCTTAAGACCGTTGCCGCCCGCATGAGATCAAGCATCAGGGAATACGATCTCCTCGGAAGAATCGGCGGAGAGGAATTCCTTATCATTTCTCCCGACTCAGATCTCGATGAAACCCGCAGGATGGCAGAAAGGATAAAAACTGTCGTCAAAAACGACACTATTGGTGACGGCGCGAAAGAGGTGAAGGTTACGATAAGTGCCGGGGTAACGATGCTCAAAGCCGAGGATCAAACCATGGATTCCCTTTTTTCGAGGGCGGATGACGCGTTGTATGCGGCAAAACGACAAGGAAGGGACAAGGTTGCGTTTCTCTGAAGACAGTCGCCGGGAAGCCTCGGTATGTGTAAAACCTTGTCAGCTTTACAAAAGAGCCAATGCATAAGAAATGCGCACTGCATGCCGCATGACACAGTCTGTTCTGCACTTGTATGCGACCGTATTGCCGGCACTACTGACAAACAGAGCCAGCAAAACAGTTTCCATCCTGAACTGCCAGGATGCTCGTGGTCTCAGACCGCGCGCGGATGTTATAAGGGAACAAAGAATCGATAGCCTTTAATGAAGTCCCTGAATTTCGCGGCAACAAGAGTTGATGATTCTTTCTCGAGGCTGACGAGATAAAATTTTCTCCTCAGTTTTTTGCCGGGCACGTTCAGGAGTTTGACCGAACCGTCTTTTATCGCCCTGAATACAGACCATTTCGAAACAAGAGATATACCTATTCCTGATTGCACCATCTGGACGATCAATTCCGGATTCCCAAGGGTCATGGACACCTTTATGCGTTCGGGGTCCATTCCGATCCTCAGCAAAAAACCGTCAATCAGCTCCCTCAGGCCTGAGCCCGCCTCGGGCATGATAAATGGTTGAGATACGAGGTCTTGTGAGGCAAGTGTTTTTCTCTCCGCCAGGGGATTGTCATCCGATGCAATGATCACTATCTCGTCCTCGGCGATTTCCTCTGCGAAGACCGATGATTTTTTTATCGCTCCCGCGAAAATCCCTATTTCGGTTTTGCCCTCGCGAAGGCCATTCATTATCGTCTCCGCGGATGATACGGACAAGTCCACCTTCACCTCTGGATAGTCCTTGGAAAAACTATAAAATACCTGCGGAAGCAGATATGTTGCCGCCGTAATATCCGCGCCTATGGATAACGTGCCCTTCACCCTTTGCATAAGGGCATAAAGATCGTCTTCCATTTTCGTAAACTGTTCAAGAATCCTTTTTGCATGGTCGTAGAGGAGCTTTCCGGCAGGCGTCGGTATTACCGTTTTGCCCTTTCTGATAAAGAGACGAACCCCCAGTTCATCCTCAAGTTTCTTTACGAGATGGCTGATAGCTGACTGGGTCATGAATTTTGCCTCCGCAGCCTTCGAAAAGCTCTTCATCTCAATAGCGAGGCAGAATGCTTTTAACCTGTGGTCTTCCATGAAAATCTCCAGTAACGTCTTGACGGCGTCTGTGAGAATCATTGTACCATGGACAAGCATGAAAATTTTTCATATCGGGGATGAGAATAATCAATTTGACCATGGGCGTTGAATAAAACTATTCTCAAAAGGGAGGAGGTTTGATATGAGCAAGGAGAAAACAAAACTGATTATTGCTTCAACCACAAGCACCCAGAATTCCGGTCTCTTCGACATTCTGCTTCCTGCATACGAGAGGTCCTCACGATATGATGTGAAAGTGGAAGTAATTGCGGTGGGGACCGGCAAGGCTATGCGGATCGCAAAGAAGGGAGAAGCGGATCTGCTCTTTGTGCATGACCCTTTCAGGGAGGAGAAGTTTGTAACAGAAGGGTTTGGTGTAAACAGGCGGGCTGTCATGCATAACGATTTTGTTGTCCTCGGACCCGCGAAGGATCCTGCTGGGGTGAAAGGCGCAAAAAGCGTGATCGATGCTTTTGAGCTTATTGCGGAGTCAGGCTCGCCTTTCGTTTATTTTGTTTCCCGGGGGGATGATTCAGGTACGAACGTAAAAGAATTAGACATCTGGGACGATGTCGGCGCGAATCCAAAGGGCAAGGGCTGGTATCTTGAGACCGGAAGCAAGATGGGAGATACGCTTCTCGTGGCGAACCAGAAGGCGGCATATGCGCTCTGTGACAGGGCAACCTTCCTGAACTATGAACGGAAGCTCGATGTGAAGATTCTCTTTGAGGGCGATCCCATCTTAAAGAATCAGTACAGTGTTATCGCAATCAACCCTGACAGATTTCCTGACGCCCGATACAGGGAAGCGATGGATTTCATCGCCTTTATCACATCGCCTGAGGGGCAGCGCATCATCGCTGGCTATAGGAAGCACGGCGTCAACCTCTTTTATCCCGATACGGCGCCTTCCGTTCTCGCAAAGAAAAAGAAGTGACAACTGCAGCGGAGCGGCTGCCGGCGGGACTGCGACAGCAGCCGCGTTCAGGATTTTGCTGTTTCAAGCGAGGAATTCGACGAATGAGGAGAAACTGTGTGTCAGAAGGGTAACTATTTTTTCCTGCTGGTATTGTGCGCGGCTGTTTTCACCTCTGTCAGTGCTTCGGCTGCAACAGAGATCCTCTGCGCGTCCACAACAAGCACGGAGAACTCCGGTCTGTTCGGCTACCTGCTGCCTCTGTTTGAGAAGGAGACCGGCATTAAGGTGAAGGTCGTCGCCCGCGGTACTGGCGCTGCAATTGAGATCGGTAAAAGAGGAGACGCAGATGTCGCGTTTGTTCACGCGAAAGAGCAGGAACTGAAGGCTGTCGAAGAAGGCTACTTTGTGAACCGGCATGATGTTATGTATAATGATTTTGTGCTGATAGGCGCTGCCGGTGATCCCGCGAAAATAAAAGGCATGCAATCCGCAGCAGAAGCTTTCCGGAAGATCGCTGATACCAGGGCTCTCTTTGTATCTCGTGGCGACAACTCGGGTACCCATACCAAGGAGCTGGCCATCTGGAAAAACATCGGGATGGAGCCGAAGGGCCAGAAGTGGTATCTTGAGGTAGGCCAGGGCATGGAGAAGACTCAGAGGATTGCGAATGAAAAGCGGGCCTATACGCTTACCGACCGGGGCACATGGCTTGCGACTCGGGACAAGGATAAGCTCGATATGGTAATTGTCCTTGATGGTGATCCCCTATTGTTCAATCAGTACGGTGTCATGGCGGTAAACCCTGAAAGGCATAAGCATGTGAAATACCGGGAAGCGATGGAATTCATAAACTGGCTCATTTCGAAGGAGGGCCAGGATGCCATCGGTTCCTTTAAGGATAAAAACGGTACTCAACTTTTCATCCCGGATGCAAAATAAGTTCAAGACCGGCAATGCGTAACGGATTGCTCTGTCTTTTGCGGAGATCAGCTTGCATTGCCTTTCTTGGATGGTGTTGATACATGAATTCGCTCATAGAAGGCTTCAGCACAGCGCTTTCGCTTATTCTCCATCTCAATGAGGACTTGCTGGCGATTATTTTCCTCTCCCTCAAGGTCTCCGGTTTTGCTCTTCTCATCGCAACGCTCACTGGCCTTCCCCTCGGTGCTTTCCTGGGGTTCAAGCAATTCCCCCTGAAGGGCCTGCTCATCACGACACTGAATACCTTCATGGGGCTCCCTCCCGTTGTGGTCGGACTGTTTGTCTATCTTTTATTGTCACGGAGCGGGCCACTCGGCTTTCTGGCATTGCTGTATACCCCTGCTGCGATGGTTATTGCCCAGGCTATTCTTGCCTTTCCCATTGTATCAGCTCTCAGCCATGCGGCCATTGTGCGCGTTGACCCCGTCATAAAGCAGGCTTCGCTGACCCTTGGAGCTACTCCTTATCAGGTTTCGCTGACTATAATAAGAGAGGCCAGGTATGGAATCATGTCGGGGGTGATTACGGCCTTTGGAAGGGTAATGGCGGAAGTTGGCGCCATCCTTATTGTCGGAGGGAATATCGCCGGGTACACAAGGGTCATGACGACAACCATAGCCCTCGAGACGGACAAGGGAAACTTTGAGCTTGCCCTCGCTCTGGGGATAATACTTTTAGCGATTTCTCTTATAATAAACGTTCTGCTCCATGCTGTTCAGCGGAGAGGCATGGCCGACTTGCAGCGATGAGTCTTACGTTCCGCGCATACGATATCTCGAAGAGTTACCAGGGAAACGAGGTTCTCAAGGACTGTTCCTGCGCGTTTGACAAAGGCGGTGTGTACGTATTAATGGGGCCGAATGGGTGCGGCAAATCCACGTTCCTCAGGCTCTGTGCTCTCCTGGAAAATCCCGACCGTGGTGAAATCACCTATTTCTCCGGCGTACATGCTCACAGCAAGGATATTGAATTGAGGCGCAGGATAACCCTCGTATTACCGAAAGTAGGGGTTTTTAACACGACCGTGTTCCAGAATGTATCGTACGGTTTGAGGGTACGGGGAGGAAAAGGGGATGAGGTCGAGAAGAACGTGCTGAAAGCGCTGGAATTTGTGGGACTGATCGAGAGGAGAGATCAGCATGCCCTCACCCTTTCGAGCGGCGAAACGCAGCGCCTCGGCATAGCGAGGGCGATGGTTATAGAACCTGAAATCCTTTTCCTCGATGAGCCTACGGCGTCCGTTGACGAGCGAAATACGGAGATTATAGAAGACATCGTCCTGAGAATGAAACGGGAGGGCGCATCGACCGTTGTTATTACTACTCACGATAAGGAGCAGGCGGCAAGGCTCGGGGATTGGCTGATGGAAATGCGCGGAGGACTTATCTCACCGCATAAAAACGGGTAGAGTCCTTTTGTGACCTGCAAGCCCGTAAGCGGCCTTGCCCGCTTGAGATCCATCGGGCTTTCGGTTATCATGAGAAAGAGGGCGGTGGCGTTCAGACTGTCCTTTGTTGTCAACTACCGAGACAGTAGGGAGGTTTCTTATGGGCGACTATTACAGGGATGAAGACCTGGACAGGTTTGGTGACGTAGGAAAATATAGTCCCGAATTATTCAAAAAATTTATGGACTGGTACACCGCATGTTTACAGCCGGGGGCCTTGTCGAAAAGGGAAAAAACGCTGATCGGACTCGCGGTCGCGCATGTAATCCAATGTCCCTATTGCATTGATGCCTACACAAAAGGCTGCCTTGAAGAGGGCATGGACCTCGGGCACATCACCGAGGCCGTCCACGTCGCAGCCGCTGTCCGCGGAGGGGCTTCTCTCATTCACGCGGTCCAGGCGCGTACCGTGGTGGACAAGCTGTCGATGTAAGAGGAGGTCTCGCTGTGGGATTTCATGAAACACTGCAGGATTTCTGTTTACTGCCTCTGAAATCGACACGGATCGAGATCCTCCAGGTTAATCTCGGATATCGCTGCAATATGACGTGCAAGCATTGCCATGTTCAGGCAGGTCCTGCCAGGGAGGAGACGATGACCGCGGAGACCATTGAACAGATAATCGCCGTCCTGAAGGAATCCCGGATAACAAACCTTGATCTCACTGGCGGCGCGCCCGAACTGAATCCCCACTTCAGGTATCTTGTGCGAACGGCAAGGGCCCTCGGCTGCCATGTGATGGTAAGGAGCAACCTGACCATCCTGCTTGAGAAGGGAATGGAGGACTTGGCAGGCTTTTACCGGCAGACAGGCGTAGAAATCATAGCCTCTCTTCCCTCTTATCGGGAGGACGGTGTTGACCGGATTCGGGGAACGGAGACGTTTCAGAAAAGCATCCGGGCGCTGAGGGCATTAAATCGTCTTGGCTTCGGCACAAAGTCCGATGATTTGAAACTGAACCTTGTCTACAACCCCACGGGAGCCTTCCTCCCGCCGGCGCAATCGGCGATTGAAGAAGAATATAAACGGGAACTCGCGGGGCGCTTTGGCATAACCTTTAACCGGCTCTATACATTTACCAACATGACGATCGGGCGTTTCAGGGAATTCCTGATCCGGACCAATGCCTTCGAAAGGTACATGGAGAAACTCATCGCCGCTTTCAACCCCGAAACGATCAACGGGATCATGTGCAGGCACCTCTTAAATGTCGGATGGGACGGTAGACTCTATGACTGCGATTTCAACCAGATGATGGGGCTCCCCGTCCGGAAAGATTACCCGCAGCGTATTCAGGACTTCGACGATGTTCTGTTCCGGGAGAGGGAGATAACTTTCGGCGATCATTGCTTCGGGTGCACCGCTGGTCAGGGGTCGACCTGAATAGGCGCAGTCACTGAGCAGGCGGTTCGCCTGTCCCGATAGCGTTCAACGCTTCTGCGGGAAGACTCTCAAAAGAGTCCCTCGGGCGTGTTCATGCCGAGATGCTGGTAGGCGTGCCTTGTCGCAAGACGCCCCCTGGGCGTCCTCTCGATCAATCCTTCCTGGAGGAGATACGGCTCATACACATCCTCAAGGGTGTCCCGTTCCTCCCGGAGCGCCGCCGAAATCGTCTCTATGCCCACGGGTCCTCCATTGAATTTCTCTATGATCGTCGATAAAAACTTCCTGTCCATTTCGTCCAGGCCCCTTTCATCGATATCAAGGGCGCGGAGGGAGTGGCGGGTAATATCGAGGTCTACAATCCCCGTTCCCCTCACCTGGGCGAAGTCCCTGATGCGCCTGAGGAGCCTGTTTGCGATCCTGGGCGTTCCTCGGGAGCGCCGCGCAATCTCAAATGCGGCGTCTTCGGATATCTCCACGGCAAGGATGCCCGCGGTCCGAAAGAGTATTGTTTTGAGGTCATGGGGAGAGTAAAATTCAAGCCGGATAATGACCCCGAACCGGTCCCGCAAGGGAGACGTCAGGAGTCCCGTTCGCGTCGTGGCGCCGATGAGGGTGAACTTCGGAAGGTTCAACTTCAACGTCCTCGCATTGGGCCCCTGGCCGATGATGATATCCAGCTGGTAATCCTCCATGGCGGGGTAGAGGACCTCTTCCACAATGCGCGGCAGACGATGAATCTCATCGATAAAGAGGATATCCATCTCCGAAAGGTTGGTGAGGATGGCGGCGAGGTCTCCCGGCCTTTCGAGCACAGGGCCTGATGTCGTCTTTATGTTCACCTTCAGTTCATTGGCGATGATATTGGCGAGTGTAGTCTTACCCAGTCCGGGCGGCCCACCGAACAAGACATGATCTAAGGATTCATTCCTCTGCATCGCCGCAGCAATGAATACGTGAAGATTTTCCTTTATCTTTTCCTGCCCCACAAAGTCGGCAAAGGTCCTCGGCCTGAGCGCGGTCTCAAAGTTTTCGTCTTCCAGGTTCTTGACAGGACTTATCTCACCGCCAGGAGCGGCGTCATCAATGCGCTTCAATCGTCTCTCCCCCTCGTGAGATATCTGAGGGATTCCCGCAGCAGATCCTCTATGTGAGTGTATCCTTTCTTGAGCGCCATCTCAAGGGATTCCTGTGCCTGCGATCTCTTGTACCCCAGATTTATCAGGGCGGAGAGGGTGTCCTCAAATACCCTGTCCTTTGGCTCCCGTGACGTCGTAGGCAATTTTTCTTTCAACTCAAGGATGAGCCTGTGGGCGGTCTTCTTCCCGAGTCCCGGAATTCTGCACAACATCGCAACATCCTCCGAATCCAACGCATGGAGGAAATCCTTTACCGGGATCCCGGAAAGGATATTGAGAGCCATCTTCGGTCCGATCCCGGTGACACCGAGCAGCGTTGTGAAAATCTTCTTGTCGTCCTCGGAGAGGAACCCATAGAGTTGGAGAGCGTCCTCACGGACGTGGGTATGGACAGAGAAGAATACCTCTGAGCCTTCGATGGGCAGCGTCGACAGAAGGTTCATCGGGACATTGACGAGGTATCCGACCCCTCCTGCCTCCACGATCACGTTGTCAGGTTTTTTGGAGATGAGCCTTCCTCTCAGTGAGCCGATCATCTGAAATCGGTCCGCGGACCGGAGTGTTTCGCTTTTGCTCTTCCGGCGCTGGCAGACTGAACAGTACCGTTGTGAAGGGTCTGAAATCTCAGGGTATTCAGATGACAGATTGAGAGAGCGAGCGCGTCTGCGCTGTCGGGGGACAGAACCCGCTTCAGATTCAGTATGGCCCTGACCATCTCCTGGACCTGCCTCTTTTCCGCTCTGCCGTAACCGACGAGGGCCTTTTTCACTTCCAATGCGGTGTATTCATAAATGTCGACTCCCGCTGCGGTAGCCGCAAGCATCGAAACACCCCGTGCATGTCCGAGATGTAAGGCAGCCTTCACGCTCTTGGCAAAAAAGACCCGTTCGATTGCCGCCTGGTCTGGTCTATACTGTTTGATAATGTCAACGAGGGCGTCGTAAGTCTCTTTGACCCGTTTTGGAAAAGGGTCCCGGGGAGATAACTCAATCCGTCCGGATGCGACATAGGCATATTCACCCTGCCCGTTCCGACCGCTCCCGATTTCGATAATTCCATAGCCGCAGATACGACTTCCCGGGTCTATGCCAATGACCCGCAAGCAGTCACTCCTGTTGCCGTTATCCCTTTCTTGGTGTCTCAAAGAGTATTTCTTCGACCATCTGGCAGAGGATATGGCAGAGGGTGATGTGCGTCTCCTGAACTCTCGCTGTGTTATCGGAAGGGACGATGAAGGAAATGTCAGCCTTCGAAGCGAATTTTTCCCCCTTGGCACCGGTAAGCGCTATAGTCTTGAGTTTTCTCTTCTTCGCCGCATCCATCGCCTTCAGCACGTTTGCCGAGTTTCCGCTGGTGCTTATGGCAATCACCACATCCCCCTCCTCCGACCACGACTTCAGCTGTCGCGCGAAAATCTCGGAATAATCATAGTCATTGGCAATGGATGTCATGACCGCAACATCGGTATTGAGGGCCAGGGCGGGAAGCGCCGGGCGTTCTCTCTTGAAACGGCCAACGAATTCCGCGGCGATGTGCGAGGCGTCCGCGGCGCTACCGCCGTTTCCGAAGAGGAGAAGTTTCTTGCCCTCATGAAAGGCCTGCGCTATCATCTTGGATGCCGCAATAACGGTATCGACGTTCTCTTTTCCAAACCGTTCCTTTATGCGGATGCTTTCTTCGAAGGCTTTGAGTATCTTATCTTTCATCCAGGGCATTCTGCAATCTTCTCAGGGTTCTCAATAGATCGTTTCATAGACTAATCGATGCATCATTTCAAAGTCAAGGGTGGCGAGACCGAGATCCTGCGCGATGGGGACTGCTCGCGCGGGTATTATTTTCTTGACAAGAAAAGCTATATTTCGTAGAATCAAAAATAAAATACATCTTTCTCATCCCATTGTTCGTTGCATAACGAGGTGTCATGAAGAGGCGTAGCTTTTTACACGCATTACTGGCTATCCTGAGTTCGACTGCCCTTGTTTCGTTCGCTTATCCTCTGCTCAGATTTCTCGCACCTCCGCCCGGCGAGGCAAAAACGAGAAAGCTGATACTCGAAAAGGGGGAGGTGCCTATCGGGGGCTTCAAGGATATTGTCTTTGACGATATGCCTGCGATTGTTATTAATAGCGCGGACAAGGGACTTGTGGCGTTCTCGAGAGTCTGTACGCACCTCGGCTGTTTAGTCGAGTACGATAAGGACAAAAAGCGGATGCTCTGCCCCTGTCATGCAGGGGTGTTCGACCTTGAAGGGAATGTTGTTTCAGGCCCGCCGCCGAGACCACTGGCCAAGCTGCCCCTCAGGATCGAGGGCGAAACTATCGTGATAGGGTAAGGAGAGGCGATGGCAAGTAAATTCAGGGACTGGCTTGAAGTGAGGATAGGCCTCGATGACCTTATCAGAACGCAACTAACAGAATACCGGGTACCGAAAAATATCAACATCTTTTACACCCTCGGTTTTGTTGTCCTGGCAGGGTACATCATCCAAGTGGTCTCGGGCATCTTCCTGCTTATCTATTATATTCCTCATCCTGAGCATGCATTCAGGAGTGTTCAGACGATCATGAACTGGGTGCCCTATGGCTGGTTGTTCAGGCAGATGCATGTTGTTGGAAGCAACCTCATGATCGCCGCCGTCATTCTCCATATGGCCACGGTCTTCATGATGGGAAACTATAAAAGGCCGAGGGAGCTGACATGGGTCGGAGGAGGCGTGACGCTTCTCCTCGCCCTTGCATTCGGCCTGAGCGGGTACTTGCTTCCGTGGAGTCAGCGGAGTTATTGGGCCACCACTGTTACAACCTCCATACCGACCGCCTTCCCCTACCTTGGCGATTTTATCATGAAGGTCTTTCGGGGCGGTGAACATGTCTCCGGGACAACCCTGAGCAGATTCTTTGCTCTGCACGTAGCGATATTGCCCCCTCTTTTCTCATCTCTCATGATAGTGCACATATTTCTGATAAAGCGTATCGGCATCTCCGCAACGCCCTTCGGCATCACGGACGAAGAGAAGAGACCGTTGACACGATACATGAAGAAAACGTATCCCGATGGGTATCCTTTTTATCCGTATTTCTTCCGGAAAGAGATGCTCATGGTTATGGCATATCTTGCCGTCATGTTCTTTATCATCACGTTTATGCCCGCCTTTTTCCTGCCTGAGGAGGCCAACACTCCTGCGGATCCCTTTAATACGCCGGCTCATATAAGGCCGGAATGGTATTTCCTTGCGCCGTATCAGATGCTGAAGCTCATCCCGAATAAATTTCTCGGCATCAGCGTGCAGCTCATCCTTGTCGGGGTCTTCCTTGTATGGCCATTTTTGGATACCTACGCAGAGAAAAACGTATGGAAAAGACCTGTTTTGCGGGGTATGTTCTTCCTCTTACTCGCCTTCTGGGTTGTCTTGATGTTCTGGGGGCGGACTTGATGAGATACGTATTCCTTTTGCTCGTGGTGCTCCTCACGCTTCCCGCGATCACCAGCGGAAGCTACAGAGAGGAATTCGAAAAGGAATTCCTGTCGGAACCCTGGGCGGGTGAACAGACTGAAGTGGATGTCTGTATCGAGTGCCACAGCTCTGAGAAGATGAAGCCGTCGTTTCGGAATATCATTGAAGAGTGGAAGACGAGTTGGCATTTTCAGAATAAAATATCCTGTCACGACTGCCATGGCGGAGATCCAAAGGACGCGGCCATGGCGATGTCACCCCAGAGGGGTTTTCTGGGGACTCCGCAGTACGTTCAGGTTCCGGAGTTCTGCGGAAAGTGTCATGTCGGCATCCTGAAATATTACCTTGACAGTGGTCATGGGAAAGCCCTTAAGGCATCGGGGAAAGGACCCAACTGTGTGACGTGCCACGGTGCTCACAATATACAAAAAGCCAGTATCGATATCATCAACGAACAGCGCTGCACAAAATGCCATTCGTATGAAAGGGCCAAGATAATGAAACAGGCCCTGTTCCTTACCGAAGAGAAAATAACCGCATTGGAAAGCAGTCTCAAGAGACTGAGGGCTGAGGGAGTCTTTGCCGAGGACGAAGAAAAGAGTCTTTTCAGCACGGAGGCAGAGTTTCGAACGCTCTTCCATACCGTTGACGTATCCCTTGTTAAGGAACGGACCGACGATTTTACAAGGAAACTGAGCGCCATAGAGAAGCAAATTCAGGATACCTTTCTCGAACTTGGCTTCAGGAAGAACTTCTCGGCCTTCATGATGCTGCTCTTTGCCGGCCTGGGCGTTGTGATATTTCTCCTGTCTAAGACACCTCGGGATTAGCTTTCCCTCACCTCATCCTGCTGAGCCTGACATCGGACGGTTCACAGCCGTTCCTTGTCCTTAACCTGCGCTTTCCGTGAACGGAGACTCTTCAAAGAAGAGGGCAGAACGCCTCCTGCCCGAGATTCGACTCAAAAAGAAGAGAGACGGATAAGACATTTTGAATGCGTCAGGCAGTCATCCCGCTTGCTGTTTCCGAGAGAGCGCAGTCCGTGTATATCTCACCCATTCCCGCGACCGAACCCACTGAACCGAGGGAAACAACAGCTCACAGCTCGCGAAAATTGCAATTTATTTTGGCCAAATGCAATACTATAGACATGTCGCCCGCGTTGAGCAATGGAAGAGGTACCCCTAAAACATACGTGTTCCCGGTACTGTTGATATGGACGCTCGTTGTTGCTCTTTCCCTGGTGTCAAATATTTATCGTGACCGCCAAAATACCCTGAAATCGGCTTCTGTCGAAGCGAGAACTCACTTAGATTTAAACCTTGAGTACAGAGCCATGATTGCACAGTTGGGAGGGGTGTATGCGTCTACGGAAAAGATTGCGCCCAACCCTTACCTGGTGACACCGAAAAGGGATATCACAACCAAAGAGGGAGATAACCTCACCCTTATAAACCCGGCATTCATGACCAGATTGATCTTTGAGAGAATCAAGGGAAAATCAGCGATTCCGCTTATCAGCAAAATAACCAGTTTGAAAGCATATAATCCGGTCAATACACCCGATGAATGGGAAAAGAACGTGTTAATCTCTTTTGAAAAGGGTCAAAAAGAGATGTCAGAAAGAACGATGATAAATGGTGAACCCTATCTGAGACTGATGAGACCTGTTATCGTCGAAAAGAGCTGTCTAAAGTGTCATGGATCTCAAGGGTATAAAGAAGGAGACATACGGGGCGGTATCAGCATAGCCGTACCGCTAAAACCCTATGATGAGTACGAGGCGCAACTGCGAGGCACCGCGATTGTTACCCATGTGCTCCTGTGGCTTATCGGAAGTCTCGGGCTTGTCGTTTTCTTAAAGTTCAAGCATAACATGGAAAGAGTGCTTTCAGTTGAAAAGGATAAGCTCTTGAACATCCTGGATGCAATGGAGGACCGGGTTTCCATTGTGAACCGGAGTTTCGACGTAGAATACGCAAACCCCTCACTTGTCAGAGACTTTGGTCCTTTTGAAGGGCAGAAGTGTTATTCGTACTTCTATGGTCGAAAAGGACGCTGCCGATGGTGCAATAATGACAAAGTGTTGAACCGAGAAACGGTGCACGGGGTCTGGACTTCCCAAAAAAGCATGAAAACATATGACCTTTTGGATACGCCTCTTAAGAATACTGATGGCAGTATCTCTAAACTGGCAATACTCCGAGACATTACAGACCGGAAACGGGCGGAGGATGCGCTGCGCAGGAGCGAGGAGCGGTTCCGCACCATTTACGAGAATGCTCCTTTGGGAATCGTCATATTAGACATTCACAGAAAGGTTGTGGACTGTAATTCCGCCTTCCAGAAAATGATTGGATACAAGCTTGAAGAGCTTCGGAGTATGTCCAATCCCGAAGTCAGTCATCCGGATGACCTTCCCGTCGATTCCCGGCTTTATGAAGAATTGATTGAGGGAAAAAGAGATACTTTCACCATGGAAAAAAAGTACATTCGCAGAGACGGGTCGCTTTTATGGACGAATTTAACTGCATCGGTGTTACACGATAAGGAAAATCGGCGATTCATATTTGCCATAATAAAGGATATCTCAGCGCGGAAGACGGCAGAAGAGGAGTTGCGGAAAGTTAACGATAGACTCCAGGCGATATTGCAGGCCTCTCCCATCGCAGTTTTTGCAATGAACCCCCAGGGCATTGTCATCCTGTGGAATAAGGCAGCTGAACAAATATTCGGCTGGAGCGAAGAGGAAGCAGTCGGCAAGGTAATTCCGATAGTGCCCGAAGGCAAACAGGAGGAGTTCCGTGCCCTCTGTGAGAGGCTATTGAATGGCGAATCTCTTATGGGTATAGAGCTCGAACGGCAGAGGAAAGATGGCTCGACCATAAACGTTAGCATAACTGCCGCGCCACTCTATGACTCTATGGGGAGGATTGATGGCATCATGTCTTTAGCCAGCGATATCAGTCTTCACAAAAAAATGGAAGAAGAGCTCCTTCAGAAAGAGAAGCTTGAGTCAGTCGGAATTCTCGCCGGAGGCATAGCCCATGATTTCAACAACCTCCTTCAGGCTATCGTGGGTAATATCTCCCTCGCAAGACTGTTTCTCAGTGAACATTCTCTCGAAAAGATACCAGCCGTCTTGCTACAGGCGGAAGAAGCTTCAGATGCGGCAAAAGAGCTCAGTTTTCGGCTGCTTACTTTCTCAAAAGGCGGAGATCCCGTAAGAAAGTTAACCTCGGTGGAAAGCATTCTCAAAAAATCAGTCAGCTTATCGTTGAGCGGATCCAGGGTGATCATGGACTTTGCTCCTCCGAAGAATCTTTATCCCGTTGAGATAGACGAAGGGCAGATGACACAAGTGTTCAATAATGTGCTTATCAATGCAAAAGAAGCGATGTTACAGGGGGGTGTAATCAGCATACGTGCCAGGAATGTCTCTATCTCGGAAAACGGTGACATACCTTCGAAAAAAGGGGAATATGTTGAAGTGTCGATAAAAGATAGCGGCATCGGGATACCTCAGGGGAACCTGTCCAAGATCTTTGACCCGTATTTTTCTACAAAAGGCTTGAGGAGTCAGAAGGGTTCAGGACTCGGTCTCTCGATATGCCTTTCGATAGTCAAGAAGCACGAAGGATACATGAAGGTCGAGTCTGAGGAGGGGATAGGAACGACCTTTCATATTTATATCCCTGCAGTGACGGATACATCGTATGATCAAAGCAAGGATGAAGCTGACTATCAGGAAACTTCAAAGACGCGGGTACTCTTTATGGATGATGATGAACGGCTCAAGACCGTGGTTCAGAGCATTATTGAATATCTGGGGTATGAGTTTGTATATGCCAAAAATGGGGAAGAAGCGATTGAGATATTCAAAAGGGCAAAGGAATCTGGCGAGACATTTGCCACCGTGATTCTGGATTTGACCGTTCAGGGAGGAATGGGAGGTGATCAGGCTGTGAAGAGACTTCTGGAGATAGACCCGGAGGTAAAGGCGATCATTTCGAGCGGCTATGTTGATGCCCCCATCATGAAGAATTTCAGGGAATACGGCTTTGTCGATGCCATAGCGAAACCATACAGGATAGAGGAATTAGAAGAACTTTTCGATAGACATCACAAAGGGTGAACATGCAATGATCGTCATAGTGGTTAGTTGCATGCCAGCGATACCGCTTCCCAAAGGGGGAAGGCCATTCCAGAACCTCATTCGAACAATGCTCAAGAGCAGAGGAAAAATCGATAGGCTTTGACAAAAACCATCTGCAGATCCGAACGGTGACGGATGAGCAAGATTGTGATCTCCACGACTGACCGCTGAGTTATTTTTCTCTACAATAAGATAAAGAGACTGAAAGGTCACTCTGCAGCAGAAGGGGTACTGGCGTTCAGGCACCAGGTGGATTTATCTTTGCACTGAGCTCTCGGGCGCCGCCGAAGCTCCTCCGATTCCCTTTCTGCCGGTCGCAAATCTCAACTTTCCCGTATAAATCGGGATGGCAAACTTGAGCAGCAGGGTATAAAGGAACGCCCCCGTTGCCCATACCCCCAGCGTTATCAATACTTCAGGCACCGTTGGCGAGTATTCATAAATCTCTCCGAGGGTATCGGGCACAAACCCGGGAATGACAAGGCCAAGCCCTTTTTCTATATACACACCGATGATGACGAAGACGCATGCCATATTCAGGGTTGTGAAATTCTCCCTGGTCTTTGGTAAAAGGAACAGGAAAAAAGCGGTGATATTGAGCATGGTTGCAAACCAAATCCATGGCACAAGAGCATTCTTCCCGTGGAGACCGAAGTAGAGATATTGGATAGAATACGTGTCTATGCTTCCTGAATAAAATTCCTTGAAGACCTCCGCACCGAGGAGGAAGAGGTTCAGGCCCATGGCATAGGCGATCAATTCGGCTATTTTGAAGATTGCGCGGTTTTCGATCTCGACTTCCGATGTATTCCGGATGACCTGAAAGAGGATAATCATGATCGCCGGGCCGGAACAGAACGCAGAGGCAAGGAAGCGAGGCGCTAGAATCGATGCGTTCCAGAACGGTCTGGCCGAGAGGCCGTTATAGAGGAAGGCGGTGACTGTATGGATGCTGACAGCCCATGGGATCGAAAGGATAATCAAAGGCCCGATAACGGACATCTTGTATTCCTTACCGATGGAGAGCCGGTATAAGACATAAAATGAGATGAAGGTATTGATGATGAGGTAGCCGTTCAGTACCACTACATCCCAGGCAAGAAGGGATGCCGGGAAGTGCATTTTGCCGATGACCGGTAAGATGTGCCACGCCCGCAACGGCTGACCCATGTCGATCATGACAAAGAGAAGGCACATGGTAATAGCGGTGATTGCTAGCAGTTCCCCGAACAGCACGATCTCCTTTATCGGCTTAAAATTATAGATATAGGCGGGGATGACGAGCAATACCGCGGCAGCGGCAACCCCGACAAGAAAGGTAAAGTTCGAGATGAAAAATCCCCACGAGACCTGGTCTCGCATAGCCGTTGTTATCAATCCTCTTTGATACTGGTCACTGTACGCACTGATCCCCAAAAAGATTAAGAAAGAGAGAAAGGCCAGCCAGATGTAGTATCTTGCATTTCCTATAAAGATCTGGCGCAAGGCTATAAAGAAATTTTTTATGAGATGAGTCATCGTCTGTCCTCCTATGCCCCGTATGCGAAGAAGTAATAAAACTTCGGAGAGGTATTCAGGTCTTCCTTCAGCCTGAAGACCCTCTTGCGTTCGATGAGCAGCCTCATCTCGCTGTTCGGGTCGAGGAGATTTCCGAATTTCCTCGCTCCCACGGGACATGCCTCCACACAGGCAGGATATCTCCCGTTCCTTGTCCTCTGTATGCAGAAGGTGCACTTCTCGACGACCCCTTTATAGCGTGGACGGTTGCCCAGGTAGTGTGTATTCGGATTTATCTCTTCCGGTTTCCTGGTTGGCTCCGCCCAGTTGAAATGTCGCGCGCCGTAGGGACAAGCAGCCATGCAGTATCTGCATCCGATGCACCAGTTGTAATCGACCACCACGATGCCGTCAGGTTCTTTCCACGTCGCCTGCGTCGGGCATGATCTCACGCAGGGAGGGTTCTCACACTGCTGACACTGCACAGGCATATAGAAATACCCCGGCTCGGGAACCAGTGAGGGGTTGTAATACTTTTCTGACTCTTCGAGGTCGACCCACTTCTCGCCCTTCTTAAAACGGAGAACCGTTATCCAGTGTATCTGGGGGTCCTTGGACTGGTTGTTCTCATCCACGCAGGCGTATTCACATCTCCTGCAGCCGATACACCTCGAAAGGTCTAGCCCGTAACCGAAGGAGACGCCCGGTATGGCCTTCTCGGTGCCTATCTTTATCTCTTTTTTATACTTCAGCGCAGCTTCCTTCTCGAGGCGCTCGATGACCTTCTTTATTTCTGCATCATTCATCTCCAGAAAATGCTTCTGGAAAAAGGCCTCCCAGAAAAAGGCATCAGCTTTGTTCAAAGGAAGTGCTGTGGCCGCAAGACCGAGGGCGGCACCCTTGATGAAGGTCCTCCTGCCGATCGGTTTCTCAGCTCTCTTGCCCGGTATTTTTTTCATGGTACCTCGATGACCCTCCATTTACTTAATATCCGACGGTGGTACCGGCGGTGGCATGGGCTTGAGTGGTTTGAACCTCGGGGCATGGGGCCAGTGGCAGTTGACACAAAGGAGATACTGTTTTTCTCCGTTCCACATCCCTGTTCTCTTGCCATGAATTCCTATCTTCCAATCGCGCAGTACCGTGCCGTGGCATTGACCGCAGAGGTTGTATGACTCTTCGAAGCTCACCAGATTTCCGTTGGCGAGTCTCAAGGTATCCCTGTTGGTAGGGTTGTGGCAGTCAAAACACCATCCGCCCGGCATGTGCTTGAGCTCAATATCTTGGTGCATCAGCTCGAGTTTCCGTGGGGTCCTGTTGACCGGCATACCCTGATGACACTGGGAGCAGGGGAAGATACCGGGAGAGAAGGGAGGGGGAGGGACAAGGAATTTCTTGGGTATATCCTCCTGGGCCCTTGTGGGAGCCGGGAAGACTAAGAACAGTGACAGCAGGAAACACATAAGAAGGGAGGAAGCCAATTGATCAGCTCTCATCTCTTACTATAAGATATTCCATCTCTCCATTTCAAGAAGCGAATTGCGCCGCGTAAAATGTAACTCTATGAAGAATCGTTGGGACATTTATAAAGTAACCCTGATAACGAGGTACTCAGAGACCGAAACAGGAGGGTTACATGAGCAGGAAAGGGATCAAGGAATATTTCAAAGCGATATACGCGCGATATCGGAAAGCTTCAAAAGGAATAAAGCAGATCATTTTAAACGAATGTTGTTCCAATACTGGGTACAACCGGAAGTATGCTATTCGGAAATTA
>JBEKCV010000053.1:0-28236 GCA_050014695.1 Thermodesulfovibrionales bacterium | reverse complement strand
TGATAGGCGTTGAGCTTCCCTGCTCTGAAATAGTTCCATGCAGTCCTGTATGACACGCCTATCTTCTTTGCGTACTCCGATAACTTCATGCAAATAGTCTATCATAGTATTCAATATATTACAATAGATCTATTGAAGCTTAAGAATACCTCCACGGACAAAGGCGCTAGAGCTTCGTATCAAAGCCCGATAACGATTGCTTCTTTGCCTCTTTTTTCGTCTCTATTGTAACCAAAGGCTGAGGGTCCATTATGGATACCTTCAAAATGAGAACTCGTTACACCATATAGAAATAAACTCCGCCACCTCAGTACCTATTGTCTATTTGTGCACTTCGTGATGACGAAGTGGTACACTTATCGCTAACCATCCTCGCGTTCTCCTTTTTCCGATTGGGTATTGTTTTTACGAAACCGCCTATTCTTTCCCCTTACTGCTCAGCTATAATTCACTATCGCTTGATGTTAAATATTCGTTGCCAAGATTAGAAACTTGAACATGTAAAACAGGAGGTTACTATGAGAGGGTTGTTTGCAGTCTGCTTGCTATCACTGATTTTTTTTGTCACCGGCTGTGCCAAGGACGCTATTACCATAGATAGAGAGGGTATCTCTAAAGATCTCTTTGACTATGCGGTGAAGGAGCGACAAGCTAGCCGCAAAGAATTGGATCCTAAAGCTGATGAGAGGGATCTCAGGAAGAACGTTGCTGATGAGCTCGTAGCCGAAACCATCCTGGTAAAAGAGGCAAAGGCTCGGAACATTTCGGTTACGAGTGATGAGATGCAAAAAGCTGCTGCCGAAATGAGGGGCGGCAGAAGCGAAGAAAAATTCAAAGAGAAGTTGAAAAAATTGGGAATTTCCTATGATCTTTTCTTGATAAGAGTGAAGAACAGATTGTTTGTCTCAAAATTGCTGGATACTATGGTAAAAGACAATTCTGTTACTGAAGAACAGATGCGGGAATTTTATGCCAAAAGCCAGCTCCAGTTCCTGAGGCCAGAAAGGGTCTTTGTGAAGATTGTCCATTTAAATAACGAAGCGGATGCACAGGCACTCCTGGATAAAATCAAGGGAAAGGACAAATTTGATACGTTAGCGGCAGACTTGGGAAAGTCGGGAAAAGCCTCCACTACGGATTATGGATGGCTCGAACCACGTATCTTTTCTAAACCGATAGCCTTTGCCATGGAAACTGCAAAGCTCGCCACCGTTCAGGGCCCGTTCAACTTAAGGGACGGATCTTTTTACCTCTTCAAGGTAAAAGAACGCCAGGCACCTCAGGTTGTCCCCTTTGAGGAGGCAAGGGAACAAATTAAGGAGATATTGCGTAACCAGGAGAGAGAAAAAGCCGCAGCTCAGCTTGTCGAGACCCTGAAGAAGACTTCGAAGATAACGATTAATGTTCCACTTTAGATGAATGAACCGCATAAAAACATGGTGTGAAATGCCTCAAGAAAGGGAAGAGATTAATCTCTTCCTCCACAACCACATTTACGTAATATGCATATTCAACCTCTCCAAGAGTTCTTAACTATGTTTCATGTGGCGACGCTCTATGCAGGCACCCTTAAGTGAAGGAGACAGCCAAGATTGAAGCGTTGAGTGAGAGCGCATCGAACACCGCAACAGATCGCACAGCGCTGTCGGATATTAGCGACCGCGAAGGGCAGACAAGACAAGGATATCGCCGGCAGCGTTTCTGTAGTGAAGGACCGGACTGACTTTGACAAGTGGCACCAGGCCTCGGACGTAAACCACAGCTCACGGCAGAGCAGATTGCGGCAGGTGTGAACGCCACACTGCGGAGCAAGCCGGCAGGAGCCACGCACTGGAGTTGCCGGACAATGGCTGATACGCAAGGCGTGAGCAAAGCGACGATCAACCGGTGTGGCAGAGTCACGGCTTGCTGCCGCACCGAGTCAAACAGTTAAAGCTATCGCGGGATCCAAAGTTTTTTAGAGAAACTTACTGACGTAGTGGGTCTGTATTTCAATTCTCCAGAGAAAGCGCCGGTACTTTGTATGGACGAGAGAAGTCAGATTCAGGCAGTAGATCGCAAATTCTCCTCTTCCCATTCGAGCGAAAATCTCTTGCAAGGGAAACCCTCTTGACGTAAGAAAGATCCTCGCAAGTTCACCTCAACAGGACAATCATGATCTTCTGATACCGAAAGGGGACACCTCCCTCCGGATAGAATAATCTCGTGTGGCCTAAATTGCTGCGGTCGGGTACTTCGCAGAAGACACTGAGCTCTGTAAGGCTTACCATGAATTGTTCAGCAACCCTGCCAGAAACGGCAGGGTTGCTGAACTCAGTAGTTACTTCTGAGAACTATCTAGCTATGAAATGATCGTTAACCATCCGGGCACTCAGTGACCACTGCTGCCGTAGCCACTGCTGCCGTAGCCGCCGCCGCCGTAGCCGCCGCTGCCGTAGCCATGGCTCCATACATTGCCATGACAGCTATAGCAGGATGGCCCACAGTATCCTTTCAGGTCAGCTCCATGACATGCTTCACATGAGGAGACTCCGTTCTGCTCGACGAGGCCACTGTGCTGTTGTGTCCATCCGCAGGGATGTGCGCCGTCGCAACTTTGGCAACCTTGTCCTGTATTTGAGGTGCCGTTAGTCCAGATACTGCCGGAATTGTCCTGCTCTCTGGCTCCACCACCATTGCTCCATTCATTGCTGTGACATGAATAGCAGGATGGCCCTGATCCGCCAGTCAAATTAGTACCGTGACACATCGCGCATGTGTTGACTCCCTGTTCAAACACGGATTCTCCGTGATCCTGTTTAAAGTTGTAGGGGTGTATGCAAACGGGTGGTGTCGGGCATGGAGTAGGAGTAGGTTTTGGAGTAGGTGTCGGGCGTGGAGTAGGAGTAGGCGTTGGAGTAGCCGTTGGAATTGGAGTAGGCGTTGGAGTAGGAGTTGGTGTTGCACAAGGAGCGCTAAGGTAAGCCGAGATCAACGTTGTATCGGTTATGTTCTTCACCGGTGCGAGAGCGGCATCGGTAGACATTGGAGATATTGTGTTAAGGTCAGTTAATAGTTGGCTAGCACTCGGGGTACCTACTGGCGAAGTACCGCCCGGACAAGCGATGGTTCCGTGACACGAGACACAGTATGTCGCATAGAGGGACGCGCCAGTGGGTGTTGGAGTAGGAGTGGGTGTTGGAGTAGGAGTGGGTGTTGGAGTAGGAGTAGGCGTTGGAGTAGGAGTGGGTGTTGGAGTAGGAGTAGGCGTTGGAGTAGGAGTAGGCGTTGGAGTAGGAGTAGGCGTTGGAGTAGGAGTTGGTGTTGCACAAGGAGCGCTAAGGTAAGCCGAGATCAACGTTGTATCGGTTATGTTCTTCACCGGTGCGAGAGCGGCATCGGTAGACATTGGAGATATTGTGTTAAGGTCAGTTAATAGTTGGCTAGCACTCGGGGTACCTACTGGCGAAGTACCGCCCGGACAAGCGATGGTTCCGTGACACGAGACACAGTATGTCGCATAGAGGGACGCGCCAGTGGGCGTTGGAGTAGGAGTAGGCGTTGGAGTAGGAGTAGGCGTTGGAGTAGGAGTAGGCGTTGGAGTAGGAGTGGGTGTTGGAGTAGGAGTGGGTGTTGGAGTAGGAGTAGGTGTCGGAGTAGGAGTAGGTGTCGGAGTAGGAGTAGGTGTCGGAGTAGGAGTAGGTGTCGGAGTAGGAGTAGGTGTCGGAGTAGGAGTAGGTGTCGGAGTAGGAGTAGGTGTCGGAGTGGGGGCAGCACAGGCAGGATCAGCACCATCATAGAGGCCGTTGCCGTCATTGTCTAGGCCTCGGGTTCCTCCTGAAAAAGTCTCACTACCGTCGGGATTACAGGGGTTTATACCAAACCCAGCCTCTAAATAAGGCACTGTGTTCTCTGGCACCGGGGTACCGCTTTCGATGTGGCAATCAACGCACTGAAGTCCGTCCGCTGCATTAGTCAGCCCAGCGTGCTTCTTGCGCAGGCCAAATCCAGCAGTGCTGGTCTCAGTGAAATCCAGTTGCCGGCCGTGACAGGCTGCGCAGCTCATAGTACCGCCAGTGTCACCAGTAGTAACCTGCCCTGTGGCAGTAGGACCAAGGGCCGAAGGGAAAGTGCCCGTTGTGTGGCAAAGGTTACAATCGGCAGCCATCTTCGCCTCGTGACTAGCCATGAGACCGGTTGAATACGTGCCGCTGCCGGCAAACGATGTGTATGGAGCAGTAGTGAAGTCCCCATGACACGCCTTGCAATTGTCAAATGTGGTGTTAAGGGTGGAGTACTCAGAATACGGCTCGCTGCTAGGAGCCCATATCAGAAAGGCTGATAGGACAACGAAACAGAGAGATACTACTGTTATTTTTTTGTTCATTGTTATTCTCCTCTCCATCGATTCTCCTTCCTTTTGGGATCTTTTATTTTTTCAGACTCTTTCTCCCTCGACATTCTAAAGATATCGAAGTGCCGACTGTCGAAACGGTCGAACATCCCCTCCTTTCATATGGAAATTCCCCCCCCATGTCATAAGCCTGAAAGGAAATGCTGCCTCAAATATATTAACGGCAGACTGTCTGCCGCTTCCGGATGCGGAACACCATTGCATATTTAAAGCAAGAAGTGTGCAATCTGAAAATGCTGATTATTAAACGCTTTTTGCCCTCACCATCTGTTACCTAAAAGAAACAGTGGCTCATTTGTATACACTTTTTTTAGGCGGTGGGCGAGAGCCTAATTTGGACACTGAATACTTTAGAAGTCGCGGCAATAAGTATGCCAAAATCGCTTTTTGTTGTTCATGTTGCACCTTAGCAAGCAGCGCCGCCTTACCCGTATGATTTAAAAATGATTTCATAATTCAATGTAGAGACTACCACAAAAAAAAGTCTTTCGCAAACCTAAGCACAGCACGCTTTCATCAGCCTCATCGCACATTGGTGTGTGGATTGCCCAGTCCCTCACTTGTGAAGAAACGACCTTCAGAATTAAAGGGGCGGAGTCGGTCACTGGACGTAATATTAATTGGAGTGCGGTGCCTAATGCGGGCGTGACCGGGAAAAGCGCTGGCCGGTCAGCAATGAGAATGCCACTTTCACAAATCACTCTTTGAAGAACCCGACCTGATATCAATTGCCACATGAAATTATGAGGCTTCGATCCTACTTCCACGGGAGGGATGCATTTCTATCGTGTCACTTCTTCTCTTACGAAAAGCCCTTTCCATTTCGGTCTTTTCCCCTGCCACTCTCTCGCCGGAATAAGTGGGAGGAGGAGATCAGAATACGCGGCAGATTGACCGAAAGAGGTGGCAAGTTTGTATCGGAATAGGTGCTAGGATTCGGCGAAATAGCCACTTAGCTCCTGAATGAACACTGTGATCCAGACAGTAATTTTGGCCCAGGGGGATCGTACCGAGAAGCCTTGCGATTTCTGGATAAAGTGCCCACCCTCTCTATGAACGAGAGAAAAAAAATGATAAAATTCGACAAAGGCGGGGCTACCCCTCCCATTTCTTTTTTACACTGTCTGAATTACAGTTTTTTCCAAAATAAGGCCGTAACAGCAAAATGATAATGTCCTATATGAGCAAAGTAGAAATGTCCTATTGAGGAGGTGCTAAACTGCCTCGGGTTAGTAAGGAGGCAGGATGGCGGAAAGGGACATTATCATGATGAAGCAGAAGGAGTTGAAACAGTTACATGTGATTCACAAAGTGCTCGAGGGATCATTGACTCAGAGGCAGGCCGCAGAGGTTGTTTCGTTAAGTGAGCGGCAGATACGGCGGATAGTGAAGCGCATAGGAGCGGAGGGTGATAAGGGGATACAGCACCGATCTCGGGGCAAGGAATCCAATAGGAGGCTTTCTAGGAAGCTCGTAGCGAGGGTTGTGCAGTTATACCGGGAGAAGTATCAGGGTTTTGGGCCCACGCTCATGTCGGAGAAGCTGCTTGAGCTGGAGGGGATAGAGGTAAGCAAGGAGACTGTCCGGACGTGGCTGATGGATGCAGGGCAATGGCAGAAGGAGCGGAAGGTCAGGACGCACCGTCAGTGGCGGGAGCGGAAGGTTTGTTTCGGTGAGATGCTGCAATTGGACGGCAGCCATCATGACTGGTTTGAAGGCAGGAGGCCGAAGTGCGTGCTTATGGCCACATAGACGATGCCACAAGCAGGGTCTATGGCAGGTTCTACGAGTATGAGGGCACCATCCCGGCGATGGACAGCTTCAAGCGGTATATCAGGAAGTATGGTATTCCTATGAGTGTCTACATGGACAAGCACACGACATACAAATCGCCGACTGAACCTTCCCTTGAGGATGAGATAAACGGGACAACGCCGTTGAGCGAATTCGGCAGGGCATTGACGGAGTTGGCCGTGGAGATTATCCATGCCCACTCTCCTCAGGCAAAGGGACGGATAGAGCGACTTTTTAATACGCTCCAGGACCGGTTGGTGAAGGAAATGACGCTCAGGAGCATTGATACGATCGATGAGGCTAACCGGTACCTCGACACGTACCTGTCGGCCCACAATAAGCGGTTTGCGGTCAAAGCGAAGGAGCAGGAAAATCTGCACAGGGAGATCCCCAAGGGACTAAACCTCGACAAGGTCCTGTGCATCAGGACGGTGAGGACCTTGAGAAACGATTTCACCGTAGCCCATAACAGGAGGCTCTATCAGATAGAGACAGGGGTGAGTTCAAAGAAGGTGACGATAGAGGAGAGGGTCAACGGCAGCATGCTCATAACCCATCACGATGTCAGATTACCGTTCAGGGAGATAACGGCAAGACCTGAAAAACAGCAGAAGCCAATGTGTACGCGTCGGCATAGGAAAGGGCACACTCCTTCAATCGATCACCCCTGGATAAAATCGAATCATCAACTGTTTGACAAAAGGCAAAGTCAAAGAAAAAAGCCGCTGGAGGTCGTAACGTTATAACCGGACATTTCTACTTTGCCTTGACAAGGGCAATTCGAAGGCTTGACTTCTTATGGTCAATCATGGCATAATCGGCAGAGACTCAGAAGTTTTTGTAATGGATAGGGCCACAAAGACTTTTAGCTTTGTGGCCTTTTTTTGTTAAGGCGAGACCATCCTGGGGCTCAGTCTATACGTTAGGAGGTATTTGAGATGTCAAATGGAACAGTAAAGTGGTTCAATGAATCCAAGGGTTTCGGCTTTATCACAGTCGAAGACGGTAGCGATGTATTTGTCCACTATTCTTCCATTCAGGGCAATGGGTTCAAGTCTCTTGCCGAGGGTGATACGGTCAGCTTTGATATTGAAAAAGGCCCAAAGGGCCCAAAAGCAATCAACGTAGTTAAACTATAATTGTCTGTCAGAGCCCCCTTGCTCTGCAGGGGGGCTTTTATTTTCTAAATCATTTATGACCAGTAAAGAGAAAATGCCTCATAAACAAAGTAAACAAAATTATATTGCACGAATGGAACTGAACAGGCAGAACAAGCTTGCTAGTGGACTGCTTTCCGAACGTTTCCCCGAGGTTTCAGACATCGTGATTCACATGACGTATTATCAAAAAGGGGTAAATCCTATCCTAATGTTGCGCACCGTTCATGTCCTCCCCGTGGATCCCGCTTATTTTCATATGGAATGCGCTATAAAAGAATGCATTGACGGTGATTTTGACCTTACCGCTATCATCGCTCACATGGTCAAAACCCGTAAGAAAATTGAAAAGGGAAAGCTTTCTTGTAGTGGGAAAACCGATTCTCTGCCTTCAGACCATGCGAGCATTGCCTATGAGATCGGAATTCGGTATGTCAAAAAGTCCCGATAGGGATGTTCTCTACGGGTGACAGTTCCGTCTGAAGGCACAACCGAACAGACTGCGGTCGCCCTCAGGCCTAAATCCACAGCCAGCACCGGACGCTTGATATCCTTCCCCGGCAATACTATCTTCCTCTGAAAAGGGAAATGCAGAGAAGGACATCGAACGACAGGCCCATCCTCCTGCCCGCGGAGCCTAACTCCACCCCCGCGTCCCGCCAAGGATGGACAATGCAGCACCCTTTCATGTTCAAAAAAAACGTTCCCCCGCCCAGCGGCTGAAAGAGCAGCAGAAGTCTGAGAGCAAGTAAAAACGGGTAACGGTTCCGGCACGATTCGAAGAACGCTGATCGCCACAGTACCCCCTCGGGAAAATCCTTGGAGGCCTTCGGCAATCACCGGAGCGTCAGGCAATTCAACTTATCCATTACCTGCCTAAGGGGTATCCCATGCTTCTTTGCAATCCTCCTGCAGTCTTCATATTCGGGGGTGATTTTTGGAGTCCCGTCGCTCTCCCGTGATACCTTGACTCTTATTACTCCGAATTCTGTTTTGACTTCCTTTATTTCGCGCTCGAGAACTACCCTCGATGCTGTCTGAATTCTTACCCCTAAGGTGGTGGTTTCCTTTAAGAGAATATCTATGATATCCGTCCTCTTTTCGTCATGACATAAAACCGTGAGAATGACCCCGGGCCTGCCCTTTTTCATGATAACCTGAGTAAGATAGACATCGAGGGCGCCTGCCTGGAAGAGCCTCTCCATAATGTATGAGTACAACTGGGGATTCATGTCGTCTATGTTTGTCTCGATAATGGTTGCGAAAGGGAGAGGCTTTGAATTGCTTTTCGATGGGCTCTCTCCCCAGAGGATTCTCAAGGCATTGGGTAAACCCGTGATATTTTTTTGCCCTGCGCCATACCCTATTCTATTTATCCTCATCGGAGGAACGCTCATAAAATCCTCTGCGAGTTCTTTTATGATGGCTGCGCCTGTCGGCGTCGTAAGCTCGAAGGGGATATCTGATGCATACACGGGGATACCTCTCAAGAGTTCTGCAGTTGCCGGAGCAGGCACAGGAAGGGTTCCGTGGTCTGTGGTGACAGAGCCGCTGCCGAGATTTACTGCCGATGCATAGACCCTATCAACGCCGAGATAATCGAGAGCGATTAAACTTCCGAAAATATCGACGATGCAGTCCACTGCTCCCAGTTCGTGCAGGTGTGTCCTGTTGTAAGCCTTCCCATGAACTTTTCCCTCAGCCTCAAAGAGGGACTTGAATATCCGCAATCCCCGCTGTTTTATATGGAGGGGGAGCGATGATGCATTGACAATGTCCGCGACATGTCTAAATATTTTGGGGGCATGGTCTTCAGATTCATCGCTGCCGATGATGACATCAACCTTTGTGGCGGCAATCGAGGCCCTCTGAACTTTTCTTGCCTCCATTGTGTATCCCTTGACGGGAAGACGTTTAAGCGTATCTCGAACCTTCTTCAGGGGAACGCCGGCATCCACAAGTGCGCCGAGAAACATGTCGCCGCTTATGCCTGCTGAGCAGTCAAGATATGCTATCGTCAAAGCGCCTCCTCATTGTCATATCATATCACACACGAAAAAAAGGATTGAAGGGCCCTCTCTACAGCGTCGAGCCAAAAGATCAACTGATGTGAGAGATGGTTTGACTTATAGCAACCACATAGGTTAATTTCTTAGATGGATTTATTCTCAAAGTTTCTTTTCGCGACAATCCTCTTTTGGGTGACGGTTATCATCAACCTTCCCTTCGGCTTTTTTCGAAAGAGAGAGAAACGGTATTCCTGCAAATGGTTTCTCTTTATCCATATCCCGATTCCCTTTATAATCTTTATGAGATTGCTGTCGCACCTTGATTTCAGATATATCCCTCTTTTTGTTACCGCCGCAGTCATGGGCCAAGTGTGGGGCGGCAGGATGTAATCTGGAAGTCATATCATCGCCCCTCTTTATTGAGGAGAGTCCTCATTTTCATGAAACACCTTGATTATCTTTTAGCAAGGGGGAGAAGTTTAAGAATGCCTGCCAAGGTCTTACGCATACCGCAGCTCTTTCCCGTATGCAATCCCTTACCGGTATTATGAAAGAGCATTGTTTCTGGTGTTCTTTGAAAAGAGAATGGGATGTCAATAAGAAAACAAGGTGAAATAGTCGCTTCTCATCTCGGCGCTCAAATACCTCGGATTCCCCGCGACTTTCCTAAATCCTTTTGCAGAGTCACTGCGGGCATTCCTTCTAAAATTTCACATAGCTGCCCCGTTGAGGGCATGTCTGCATGCACACATTCTTTCTTTACGTATCAAGGTAAGACTTTCGCTCAAAAGACTGGCGATGCGTTCCATGGAGATCTGCATGGTCTCCATGACCTCGGTCGTCGTTAACTTTTTTTCGGATATCCCTGCCGCAGAGTTCGTCACCACGAGAATACTGGCAAAGCACATTGTGAGTTCCCTTGCAAGACATGCTTCAGGCATACCAGTCATACCAACGATATCGGCCCCGCTTTTTGCGAAAAAAGATATCTCAGCCCTTGTTTCGAGCCTTGGACCGTTAACGCAGAGATACGTCCCGGATTCCCTGATCGCTAATCCTCGCTTCCCTGCAGCCTCTCTAAGGAGGTTTCTCAATTCGGGACAATACGGATCGGTAAAATCTACATGAACAACTTGCTCTTCGTCATAGAAGGTCGAATCTCTGCCATGAGTCATGTCTATGATTTGATCAGGGATAACGATATCCCCTGGTCTGAGCCCTGCCCGTATGCCTCCCACCGCATTGATTGTGAATATTCTCTCTACTCCTATCTCCCGGAAACCCCATATGTTCGCGCGATAGTTTATCCGATGGGGCGGAATGCGATGAGGACTTCCGTGCCGCGACAAAAAAACGACCTCTGCACCGGATACCTCACAGAGCCGGTATTCAGCAGACGGGCTTCCAAAAGGGGTTGAGATTTTCCTGAGACCTTTCTGTTCGACCCCTGTCATCTCACAGAAACCGCTTCCGGTCATGATGCCTATTTTGTCCATGGAACCTCTTCCTAATCGGGTAAGAAATGTTTATACCTTTTCTTTCAATGTTATAATAGAACACGGTTGCATGTCTATCAGGGTAGAAAAAGAGGTTTTTTCTATGGTGGAGCATGAGTTATTGTCTTCCCTTCTCAAGAGGACTCTCTCTCGTGGAGGTGAATATGCCGACATTTTTGTCGAACGGAAGAGCGTCACCTCCATACAGCTGGAAGACAACAGGATTGAGAAAGTCGTTTCAGGGGTTGATTGCGGGGTGGGCATAAGACTCATTTCTGGATACAGGACAGCGTATGGCTTCAGTAACGATTTCTCTGAGAACGCCCTCAGTGATCTCGCTCTTACCCTAAGCAAGACCTTTTCCGGAGCGACCATAGAACGACCCTTTGATAGGAGACAGGAAAAGCCGAAACCAACTTTTGCGATTCAAACGCTCCCCGATGGCGTTCCTGCGGGAAGAAAGATACAGCTTGCGAAAGCTGCCAACCGTGTTGCGCGTTCCATGGATAGCCGCATTAAACAGGTGATGGTCGCGTACCTTGATTCAATGCAGGATGTCCAGATAGCGACCTCAGAGGGCACCATAGCGGAGGATAGGCGTGTACACACTGTTGCAGCAGTCCGCGTTATTGCGGCGGACGGGGGAATAATCCAGACAGGGTATGAAGCTGAAGGCGGTCATATCGGGTTCGAGCTTTTTGATACCGTGTCGATAGAGGAGATATCGGCAAGGGCTTCTCAAAGAGCCATAACCATGTTGACAGCTAGAAGGGCGCCGGGGGGGAGAATGCCAGTCATCATATCCTCAGCGGCCGGGGGAACACTGATTCACGAAGCGATAGGACATGGCCTTGAGGCAGACCTCGTGCAGCAGGGATTATCCGTCTTTTCTCATAGAGTTGGCATGGAGGTGGCTTCACACCTTATGACCGTTATCGACGACTCGACCATTCCGGGGAAAAGAGGTTCTTCCCGCTTTGACGACGAAGGTGTGTTATCAAGGCGAACCGTTCTCGTTGACAAGGGGATTTTAAGAGGGTACCTGTACGATCGGATAACTGCCCTTCGTGACGGCGCTGACCCAACCGGAAACGGCCGCAGAGAGTCTTACCGGCATCGCCCGATCCCGAGGATGACGAATACATTTATTGCGCCGGGTGACTCTTCACCGGCCGAGGTGATACGCTCCGCATCGAAGGGGCTGTTTGTTAAAAAAATGGGTGGTGGTCAGGTCAATACGGTAACCGGGGATTTTGTCTTTGATGTTCAAGAGGGCTATATGATCGAAAATGGAGAGGTGGGGGAACCGATAAGGGGAGCTACGCTCTCGGGCAATGGACCAGACGTCCTTAAGTCCGTTGATATGGTAGCCTCTGATCTTGGTTTCTCCATTGGAACATGTGGGAAAGATGCCCAGGGAGTGCCTGTCTCGGATGCGATGCCGACAATTAGAGTACCTGAAATGGTGGTCGGCGGTGAAGTTTGCGTGTAGCAAGAAAGACACACATGACTTTATCCCCGCCACATGCACACCACCAGATGAGAAGTCCGCTCTTTTTTGCCTTTTTGTCCATGCCGGTATGATGCCCCAGTTATAACATGCCGATTTATCATAATTATTTGTTTCTTGTGTCTCTTGCCTATGACTCTGTCCTCGGGGAAAGACTGCCTGATAAACAGTAAAAGACTAATGATTTTTCCTGGCATTGTCTTTGCTTCTGTGAAATATAGATAATTATGCGCCTGCAAAGAACAATAAAACAAGAAGTAACATTCACGGGAATTTGCCTTCATACGGGGAAGCATGTTACTGCCGCATTAAAACCCGCTCCCCGTGACACCGGTATAATCTTCCATCGAACTGACAGACCGATGGTCATACGAGCTCATTTAGGTGCGGTAACAGACACTGCTTTTGCCACGACGCTCGGTAATGGAACCGTCAAAATAAGGACCGTCGAGCATATTCTGGCAGTGCTCGTAGGCCTCGGTATCGACAACATAATCATAGAGGTGAACGGCCCTGAGATACCGATACTTGACGGGAGCTCTGCGGAGCTGGTAAGCATAATCCTGAAGGCAGGGATAGCAAAACAAGGCAAGAAAAGGCCGTACATGAGAATCACAAAACCGATCAGCATGAGCGACGGCCACTCGGAGGTAGCAATTTTCCCCTATGACGGCAGGAAAATAACCTATCGGATTCACTTCAATCATCATCTGCTCAGTGAACAAAACATCAGTATCGAACTCAATGAAGAGACGTTTATAAAGGAGATAGCACCGGCAAGAACCTTTGGTTTCTTAAAAGATGTCGAATACATGATGTCTCATGGCTTAGCAAAGGGTGGTTCTCTTAACAACGCCATCATCCTGAGCGAAAAGGGCGTGATGAACTCGTCGGGACTGAGATTTAAGGACGAATTTGTCCGGCATAAGGTTCTCGACTTAATTGGCGACTTTTCATTGATTGGCTTCCCGATATACGGCCACATCTTTGCCAACAAGTCTGGACATTCAACAAATCTGAAATTTATGAAAAAAATGCTCTCCTGCGCTGAATGTTGGGAGATTGTCTCTGAAGCCCAACAACCCCAAGCGCTCTTGTATCTCTAAAATCTCTTAAAATCAATAGGTTGCAAATTTGGCTTGCATTTTTCTTCAAAATGGAGTTTTATATGAGGTGAAGACCGCAAAACAAAAAAAAAGGCTGGAGGATCCCCCCTCCAGCCAAAATTCAACGGTACGGTTACTTATTTCTTCTTTGCGGTCTTCTTCGCTGTTGCTTTTTTTGCTGCTGGCTTCTTTGCAGCTGCTTTCTTGGTTGCCATTCAATTCACCCCCTTTCTTTCCCCGAATAGTCGGGGAGATCTAAGCTACACCCTTCCGATAAGGGAAATCCGTTTCCCGGAAAGGAGTCGCTTTAGCCCTGCATCTCTCTTTTTCCTCTTCGCTCTGTATTCATCCTCATCTATCAATGTAGAGTTTATCTTGCTGCCGAACTTTCTTTCCAAGTCTCTCAGTCCCTTTAATACCGTAGGGGTGGCTCCGATGATTACCAAATCAACCGCATCCACATCCTCGCCCTCTGCATACGGACCATGAATGAAAGCAGCTTTGGCGCCTGCCGCTCTGAGAAGAGCCTTTATCGCTCCCGGCAATCCGAGGGATTTGGCTATCAGATTTTTGAGTTCAGAGTAAAGGGGCGAGTCCTTGTCAGCTTGAAAGTATTTGAGGTTGGCAACTCTCTCGCTAAAAACAATCCCCATCCTTTCGAGGTTATCCAATTCCCGCTTGACCCCCGAAGGATTTTTCCTAAGCAGCTTTGCTATCTCTCGCACGTAAAACTTTTCGTCCGGACTATTCAGCAAGAGCGAGAGTACGTCGCCTCTGATCGATGATGAAAATAAACTCTTTAACATTATCTCTCCTTTATACGTTATATATGAAAAATTTTTATTTGTCAACAAAAAAATCACAATTGAGAACAAAGAGTGCATTTTTATGAACGATGCCAAATAAGGAACAATTGTTTCAAAATTGAAACTCCTCTTTTTCTTTGCCGGGGATCAACAGACCAGCGGCCCTCAGGAGAGGAGACAGGTACATACCATTTTGTGCGATGACGGGATTCACGGGGTAACACCGGTGCGCAGAATTTGTGGTATTGCGAAAAGAGCCGGAGAAATGGGATTCCCTCTTCGTTAATCAGTTGTCTTTTTCCCGGGGACGATCACACAAAGCATCGTGTTGTTTTGTGTGAGTGAAACTATTCATGAGAAGTTTAGAGAAAATGAATGGGGCAACACGAACCGTTCTCATAGGGAAAGACTGCTTATCCACGGTTGCCCGGAAAAACAGATCAGCAGTCGTATATGCATCTCCCGAGAGGAAGGAGCATTTGCTGAAAGCTGAGGAATTCCGCTGTTCATCCGACTCACAAAGATAAAATACTGAAAGTTCGGAGGGCGTCAAAACCCGGAGGAGGTCACATCCAGTTAAACAATCCGCTCAAAAAAAGGAGATACTGATTCGTTCGATCAGTCAAATATAGCGATTAGTCAGATTTGTTATTGTGTTTGGGGGCAATATAATCCTTTATGAAATACAACGGTCGGGTCTTGGTTTCATCAAATACTCGTCCGAGATATTCACCAATAATCCCAACGCCAATAAGCTGAATACCACCAAGAAATAAGATCACTACCATTAAGGAGGGATAACCGTGGACAGACTCACCAAACGCAATGGTCTTATAAATGATTATCGCGGCGTAAAGAAAGGCTGACACGGCGGTAAGTAAACCCAAATAAGTTGCCAGCTTAAGTGGGGTGGTAGTGAAAGAGGTGATTCCCTCCAAGGCAAAATTCCAAAGACGCCAATAATTCCATTTGGTCTTGCCGGCAAAGCGTGGGCTACGATGATAATGTACTGCTTTTTGAGGAAACCCTACCCACGCGAACAGCCCCTTTGTGAAGCGATGGTGCTCGCGCAATGTCTTGAGTGCATCGACTGTTTTTCGGCTGAGTAAGCGGAAATCCCCTGTGTCCTCAGGAATAGGAACACGGCTTAGTTGATTAATCAGGCGGTAAAAAAAATGTGCCGTAACCTTTTTCAACCAGGTTTCACCCTCTCTTGTGAGGCGCACGGCATACACTCCATCATAACCATTCTGCCAATGCTGAACCAACTCCGGGATTAATTCGGGAGGATCTTGTAAGTCTGCATCAATCAAGACGACAGCATCACCTTGAGCGCAATCAAGTCCAGCTGCCATGGCTATTTCCTTACCAAAATTTCGACTTAAATCAATAACTCCTATTGTATGGTCGTTCATTTGCAGTGATTGAATTACTTCCCGGGTTTGATCGGTGCTACCATCGTTTACATAGATGACCTCAGTCTGCATAGGCAAGTTAGCCAATACACCAGAAAGACGCTGATGGAAATCAGCTAATACATTCTCTTCGTTATATGCCGGTACAATGACGGAAAGTAAAGGACTCGACTTCATACGTTCTTAGGTGCTTCGTATCCTTTGCCAAATTCTCATCGAATTCTCACCGCTCACCCAGATGTGAGAACGCTGAACCTCTTCCAGTATTTTTGTAAAGAGACCACAATCCTTGTCAAAGAAAGATAACCGAGAAAGTAGTATCAAGTCAAGCAATAATGCGTTGATATAGAAATAAATGAAGAAGAATGTGAAGTTCAACTCTCACGATCACAGGTGCGCGAAGCATTTTTGGCTGAGATTCAACACAACAGCTCAGGGGAGTTCGCCGTTCCCAGCGTGTCGCATTACTGTCCAGCGTGAAGATGAGCGTTCACTCCGAGTAACCCAGCAAAGTGTAGAGCTGAGCCTTTTGAGACCGGGAGACGTTTTTCAACCTGTACTGCCACGAAGGATTAAACGCGCCGTATCGCCTCTTTTCATTTTCTCCCCAGTAGATATGGGTCACTCCGATGCTCTTTGCCAGTGAGAACCAGTCCTTATCTCCGCGAAATATTCTTTCTAGTTGATTTTCCCTTTCCGCAGCGTTGATACCATGGGACCACAGATGTCCGGGATACCCCATCGCAACCTTAGCTCCCCAGAACATAGCCGGATGATTGGGATCAGGGGCAACGGCCAACACAGAGTCTTCCGGCAGGTCAGCAAGAGCCGCCTTCGCTTCCCATAAGTCAGCCATCTGATAAAGTTCAACTCCGGAACTGTTGCCGGGAAGGGAAGATACGACCGATACCGTACCGGAGGAAAAAGCAACAACCCCTATCAAGAATGCCACCCATGAAGGCACCTTGGTTAACCATGTCCTCCATGCTATCCATGCGATGAAGAGGTACAGCCAGAGTAATACTTTGATATTGTCCCAATCCCATGGAGCCACCATAACGATGGTGAATACAATGAAGAGTATGAAAACAGGAATAGCAATCAACCGAAGTTGCGCAAATGATCTCTTGAAAACAAAAAAGAGTCCCGCTGCAGCAAAGATCAGCCATGGGCCCAGATTAATCAGCCAGAATTTGAACACATTCTCTTGCCCGCTGGTCCATCCAGGCTGAACGTGCACAACCCCGGCTCTTGTGAGACCGTTTGTGGAGAAGAATACAAATACAAGACCTGCTACCACCGCAGGCATTGCCACCTCGAGCAGCAGCCGTGGCTTTTTGTAAAGGACAATGAAGATACCGAGTGAGAGCGAGAGAATAAAAAAAGTATGGAGGTGAAACCACGAGAGCGACGCCCATAGCAGGGCGCAGACAACTTTCTCCTCCTTGCGAAGTGTTCGCTCGCCAAGAAGTGTTTCCGTTACCATTTTTATGATATACACACCAGCCGGCACTGCAAAAAGGAAGCCCCTCTGGGTGATCCATAAGGAAAGGAAAAAACTCTTCCATGCAAGCGCATTCTGCAAATCGCCAACACCGCCGGTCCAGAGGTGACTCCAGTTGGCCAGTCCTCCGTTTAAGAAAAAAGCTCCGACACCCCACCATCCCATCCATTTGTGAAGCATTGATACAGCAGCAATAGTCATGATAAAGCCGGTCAAGAAAAAATGGCTGTCTATAGGAACACCCAGGATCTCCCACAAGGCGTTATAGATATCTATTCCAAGAGGGTACCTGAGAAGGTCGCCGGCAAAACCAGGATTTTCAGGCCAGAAATGTGCACCTGCTGCGATATAGCGGGTATACTGGATGTGCAGAGAAAGGTCGCCGAAATTATTCAGATGGAGCGTCCGCAATCCATGAGGGACGTAATAGAGCAAGTAGAGAAAGTGCTCTAACCCGGCGAAAATAATAAAACCGTATAATAAGGCTGGGCCGAATTTGATACCCGGGAACAACCCTCTATCCTCTTTGGACTTCAGCCAGAACCAGATACCCGCGGCAGCGCCCAATCCCAGGCTTACCACAGCGATCAATGAATTTAGCCGTCCCACGGCCAGACCTAGGGCTATCGCCATAAAGGTAGAAACAGCCAGATGTATCAGAAACGCGATTGCCACCCCTATTTCTCCTTATCTTCCGGCATCCCCGAAGGCCCGAATCCAGGCAGGTCTATCTCCTGAAAAAAGGTCTTCTCCAAATAGACGTAGATGGGCTCACGCGCATCCCTCAGGTCTATCCTGCGCCGCCAGTATAAACCCTCACTGTCCCTGTCATCGTGGGTGACCTCCGCGAAGATAACTTCCGCCTTTTCAGTGAAAGCCTTCCGGTAATCACCAAAGCCGATATTGGGGAAGCGCGAAAATAGCCAGGGGAAAGGCCATGGGTCCTTTAAATTAATCTGCACCTTCATGTTGTGAGCATCGGGTGAAGACCGGATCTTTTTGCATATTATATCCTCGATTACCTTCAGGTCGTTCTTCGTCTGTACGTACACATACGGTTCCGAAGGGTCAGTATAGTGCATGAAATTCAGCCTGACATTTGTTATTGCGGACTGGCCCGCAATAATAACTGCAGCGCACATAGAAAACCCCCAAACCGCTGTTTTTCGTTGCTTGACGAAAACCATCTCTATCCAAAGTCCGGCCACGACAACACAAGGCCATAGAATACTGATTATGCACCACGGGGTTTTATAGGAGATGAAGGAATAGATAAGCCAGTTAATGATCGCAAGGGCAGAGAAAAACCGCATCTTCCATGATGATCCGAGAAAACCTATGAACGCCCCGACAAGTCCCGCGGCAGCAGCCCATTCGTACCTCGTGAGCAACTTAAGCCAGTAATCAAAAGGCTTATCATGTCCGGAACCGCCGACACCCGTCTTAAGCCAAGGCATCAGTGCCTTAAAGAAATCGATCGCACCTTGCCAGTGGTGAAAGAACCCGGTGTACAATGCGAGCCAGACAAATGCACACACGGAAGAAACCTTGAAAAGAAAAGGCGTATCCACATCCCTAAATGACGGCTGCGGGGGATATTCCATCTTCTTGTCCGTCCAGCTCAAAATCCCAGAAGAATACTCTGACCAGCCCCACGCAAGAAGGAATGAAAGCACAAATATGACAAAGGTCTCCTTCAACAGCATACATCCAAGCAATCCGGCGAAACACAAGAGAATTCCTTTCCGGTCGGCCCGCACTCTTGCCTTCAGAAACCCTATCACGAAAAGGAGTTGAGAAAAAACAAAGGGAGACTCATGAATGGCAGAACGGCCGAAAAAGGTCATACCGGGACTCAAAGCCAGTGCCGAGGCTGCAAAAAAGGAGGCATACCGTCCCAGGAGATCGCGATTCCTCAAAATCAGCCACACTGACAAGAGAGAAAATAAGGCAGTCACGATCCTGAAGGAACCGATACCAAATCCGAAGGTCTTTTCTGAAATCTGGAGGAGGTAAAATAAGAGCGGCCCGTGATAGTTGCTGGGGTCGTAAGTAAAGTAACCGTTTTCCCATATCTGATTAACAAAAAAACCGTTGCCGCTCTCATCGGAATGGGGTGGCTTAAGAGACAGATGATAGAAGCATAAAAGAAAAGCGACAAAAAGTATCGACCAGCCTATGATTTTATCTTTGTTCCGCATACCTGGATGAAGTATTCTAACAGATTCCGATGCTAAATGGAGATCTCGGAAGGGGCTTGAATCACAGGAAGAGGAAAAAGAGAAAATGGCCTTCCCGGACAAACTCGGACCCTTCTTAGGCGGAATTGTGGGATAATTGAGACACCGTTGTTCTAAAGGCAGTCCATCCTTCGCATTCTCTCGGCCAGCAACTGATCATTACCGGTCTATTTCCTGATACAGCTGAAACGCCAGAAGGTGCGAGCTGAACAGATGACGTACAGGAGTCGGTTATGAGCCTTCGTTTCCGCCTCCACGCCCAACTGACAACTTTTCATAAGTCCCCTCCGAAAATTCGTGCTTGATGATCTCTATCCAATATAAAAAAATGGCATTTCGTGGCAAAATGTTTGCCTTCTTTGCTCATATTAAATTAGAATATTTTTCTATCACTTCTTCAAGGGAGTTGCGAGAGTTTATGACACCGGGGATTGGAAAAACTGCCGTTATCTTGTGCTTCGCGCTGTTCGTGATTTCCCTATCGACAACACAGTATGCAGAATCTGACTTATGGTGGCACCTTAAGCTCGGAGAGACCGTATATAACACGGGGCATATTTACTCGGCAGACGATTTTTCTTATACATATAAAGGACAGAAGCAATTCAATGGAGAATGGCTCGCAGACCTCATCATATTCCTTTCTTTCAAAATGGGCGGATTTTTCGGAATCAACATACTCAAGTTGTCTGTCCTTCTTCCCACGTTCCTCCTTCTTTTTCTCATGCTGAAAAACACGGTCAAGGATGAAGAGACGGGATTTTTCGCCATCCTGTTGACTCTTATCCTCGTGTTTCTTAGCTTGCGATTCAGGCTCTATGTAAGACCCTATATCTTTTCATACTTATTCTTCTCCCTTTTCCTTTTTATTATCAACCATTACGATAAAAACAGGAGGACTTATGTCCTCTATCTTCTGCCGGTCATCGAAATAGTCTGGTCTAATATGAGCGTCGGCGCGGTCTTCGGACCCTTACTGCTTGGTTCTTATATCGCAGGACTTGTCGTCAAAAAACAGACCCCCCTGGTGGTTCCCGTCATGTTCGTAGCCGTTGCCGGAGCAGCGATGGTAAATCCTGAAGCATTCAGGATTTACACGCTGGCCTTTAATCTTGCGAGCGACCCGTACAGCAAGACAGTGGGAGAGTACCAGCCCCTTTCATTCGATATCCTCTGGGGACATGGATTGAGTTACAGCTTCATCTGGTCGTTTCAAATACTTGTCATTGGCTCTCTTGTCTATCTCGTCTTCATGCGCGGCTGGAAGAACCTCTATCATCTTCTGTTGTTCGCCGGCTTTCTAATTCAAACCGTTGTGCGAGTCAGGATGATAGAATTTTTTTCCCTTGTTGCAGCTCTCCTTTTCATCAGTCCTGCAGAAAAACTGACAGAGACCTTGCTCGCCCCGCTGCTGTCAAGAAGAACACTGATAAGTGCAGGGGCATCCGTCCTTATCCTAGCCGCCGCGGTCCCGTCGTTAACCGATAAGGCCTTTCTCTTCGGGACCGGGATAAAGGAGGGCGACTTTCCCGACCGGGCCTTGGCCTTTGTCGAAAAAAATAATATTCAGGGAAATATGTTTAATAGTTATGGTATTGGGGGATACCTTATATGGCATTCCCCTGAGAGGAAGGTCTTTATTGACGGACGGTACCGACGTCTCTATAGTACCGGCTTTTATGGTGATTATCTTGAGATGTGCAACAAGCCTGACGCCTGGAAGCTCGCTGAAGAAAGGTGGGGGTTCGAGTACGCTCTGCTTGAATATAACCTTAGAACCTGGTGTTTTCCAAGGCATCTTATGGAAAACCGGAATTGGGCCCTTGTTTACTGGGATGATCATTCGCTCCTCTATCTAAAACGCACGGAGAAGAATCGTCCGATCATTGACAAGTATGAATACAGGGTTGCAAAACCTAATCTATATGACTTTTCCTATCTTGAGCCATATCTCCATTCGGGAATATCTCCTCAGCTCATCGGCGAGTTGGATCGTGAGATCCTTCTGAATCCATCAAATCAGGAGCCGAGACTCGCAAAGGTATTCCTCCTCTTCAATGCGGGAAAATCATATAGTGACGAGGTGCTCAGGGAGTTGGACATCTGTCAAGGGCTGAAGCCCGACATCGCCATGAAACACTCGGCGCTCGCTTTCATATTGTTGGAAAAAGGCCAGGCCGATAGAGCTAAAGACGAGTTTAGAAAGGCCCTTGCTCTTAACCCCCATGATCCGGCAGCAAATTACCTCAAGGGCAAATTCTGACCAAACCCGATCTGACCAACCTTCCTTGTCCTGTACACCTCAAGGAACTGATACTCGATTATAAGGAAGGAAGGGAAAAGTTACTGGATCCGCTCGGCAGATGAGGTGACGTCCCATTTCCAATTTAATGTGGGGAGAAACCTGCAAGACTGTCTCTCTTGTCAACCCCTTCCAACCATATATGAGGACTAACACTTTTTAACGAAAATCGTTGCCGAGGGACAAGTTAGAAAATACAGCCATATCCCCCAAAAGATGCCATACATATCCTTGCTCATTGCTTTTTGGCCCTTACTGACAGTCTAACTTGTGATAAACTAAGGGTGTCTGCAGGTTACTCATCAAAACGAAAGGAGAGATCAATGGCTGAAGAAATGTGGCAATGCCAGACCGCTAATTGTGGGTATATTTACAATCCTGCCAAAGGGGATAGGAAAGGGAAGATTCCACCAGGAACGAGATTTGAAGATTTGCCGGAGGACTGGAAGTGTCCTATCTGCGGTTCTGGGAAACATCTCTTTAAGAAAATAGAGTAGAGAACCGCATACCAGGAAATGTCTGTGCATCTAGAGAGATCAAGGTTCCTTCCTTGTTTACGGCAATGTTGGATAGTAGGAAGATACTGCAGCTTATTATCGTAAAAATTGATAACGAATAAAACTTAGCCGCGGCGCTCCGTGTGAGCCGTTGGCTGCAACTCCTTAGTGAGCGAGTTGCTTTCAATTATTGGTTTTTTTTGTCTAGGCTCCATTTCACCCCGCCTCGACAGGCGATGTAGAGGAAAACAAAACAGTAGAGGGCAGCCAGTTCGCCTTTGTTAATTGCAGGAAAGAACTTGGGTCCGATTTGAAACTTCCAGTGAAATTGAAAATAAGCCACGGCCATCTCGCCGCTGCAGAGAAAAGCCGCCGCGCGTGTTTTAAACCCCAACATCACCGCCAGCCCTCCCAAGAGTTCGATGATCCCGCCGAACCAGAGTTGGGACCCGGCCGATGGTTGAAACTCAGAAAGCACCCCCAGAATTTTCTGGGCACCGTGGAACGAGAACATGAATCCCGCCATGATGCGCAACAGGGTATAAGCGTGGTCAGCGTATTTTTCAAGCCATTTCATAAGGGCCCTCTCCAATCAAGGAATTTCGCGGCTTCTTTCAAACCGCACTTTATCGAGCAATCTTTCGTTGCCCGAGCAGGCTCCTAATCCGCCGTCAAACGGGGATGAGGTTGGAGAACCACGGCCCAATTAGATTCCCTGAGGTCATGCCGAAGGGAAGATTAACTGTCAGCAGGAACTCTTGCACTTGCATGTGAGGGATGACTTTCTGTTCACTTTTTTGATCTTCACGTGCACTCTCCCTTCCTGGGGAAAAGAATAAACCGATTTTTTAAAGTATACCATACCTATGGCATTTGAAAAGATCTTTGCCCAGCGGATCTCCGAGGGTCTCCGCCCTGAACCTGCACCCTCCCCTGCATGTCTCGATCAGGTCGCAGTCGCAACCGAGGTCTGAAAGCCTCACCGGCTTCAGGCGACCCCAGCATGCGAGCAGCCCGTCTTCGATCCAGCCGAGAGTCCTGTCGACATAGAACGAGCACTTGGCTACGCGTCTGTCCGCGAGCACGGAGAGAAGGTGCAGGCCGCAGCAGAAACCTTCAGCGCCCCCGTGCGGCCCTCCACCGAATCCGTATTTGAGATACTTTCCCGCGACCTCCGGACTGAGCTGTAAATCCCTGTTCTTTTTGAGAGTCCCTGTCGCGCAGGGCACATCCACCGTCCAGTCCCCGATACCGAGATTCTTGAAAACCATTCCCATTTCATCGAACTCCCCAAGATTGCCCGAATGTACCATCGTCGCCACGGAGACATCGAAGCCGGAATCACGGGCCAGTCTGAGCGCCTCCATCGCCCGCTTGAATCCTCCTGCCCCGCGCAGGGCGTCATGGCCTTTTTCCATTCCGTCTATGCTGATCTGGATCTCGTCCACATTCAGCCCGTGGAGGACCTCTTTTGTGAGGAGCAATCCGTTTGTGAAAAGAACTTTTCGGACTCGGAAATCCGGCAGGAAGTGGTTTATCTTCTCAAAGCCGCGGTGAACAAGGGGTTCTCCTCCGCTGATGAGGACCCGGAGGCCCTGCAACACCTCAAACTCGGCCAGGACGGAGCGGACTTGTCCGACGGACAGCTCATGAGACCCGCCTCGGCCGATATAACAGTGGCGGCATTTCAGATTGCATCGATCCGTAATCTGGAGTTCCAGGTACCTGAGTGAAGGGAGCGGCGATTTCACGATCGGAGGATGCACGAAGAGAGATTTCCGCGTATCGAGGATGTGCTCTTTCAAACAGTATTCGATGAATTCGTTTCTTTCATGCAGAGCCCCTTGAGGGGATGCGCATTGTTTAAGGAAGGCGAAAGATTCGTCATCGAGATCATAAAGATCGTCTCGCCCCGTGTGATAAACACTCGGCTCATCGATCCACTTGAGGACCGCCTTCTCCTGAAGAAAAAACCTCTCCGTTCTTATGCCTTCCATTCTGATAGTATAATAAAAGAACGGCCATGAATAATGAACTCAGAGAAAATGTGTGTGAACGCTTCTGTTCCTATTATAAACCGGGCGAATCCGGGGAATCGGCCTGCCTGGGATTCCTTGTCATTCAGGACCTTGTCGGAAAGGACAGCCGGATAGAAATTCCCCCGTCCGGAACAGGGCAACCCGATGCTGTGGCAGACTGCGAATTGTGTGAATACTGCGGCTACCGGGCCGGCGACTGCGACTTTGCCGCAGGGACCACGGGATCACCGCCGTGCGGAGGTTTCATCCTTGTCGGGCTGCTTCTCCAAAGAGGGATTATTACAGCCGCCGAAGTCCTCGACTCGGCGCGCAATCTGCATCCGGCGGCTGGATGATGACCGGTCCTGGGTTTATCCAGTTCTTTCCTACCCTGCGGTGCAACAGGCGCTGCAGCTTCTGCTTCAATAAAGGCATTCCCTGTCTGCCGGATACGCCCCTGCCCGCTCTTGAAAAATTATTGAAGAACCTTGCCGAAAACGGAATCAGTGAAATCGATATCCTCGGCGGTGAGCCCGCGCTCTATCCCAGCCTCTGGCGCCTTATTGGGGTCGCCGCGGAAAACGGACTTCATGTCTTTCTGAGCTCAAACGGTTCTGACCCGCTCGCGCTCGACCGCCTGACTGACAGATTCGGTGGCGCGCTCACAGTGGGTATTTCCCTCAACGATGAGGAAACTCATCCCGCCCTCGATGGATTCATCCTCAGGCGCCGGCCGCTTCTGAAGTTGGTCTGCAGGCGCGGGATTACGCTCTCACACCGCGTGGAGCGTTATCTCGATTCCGGGCTGAAGTTCTTCCTGCTGTTCATGGATGCGGTTTCAGATGACGATCTCAAAGAGTGTCTGGCCTTTTATGAATATATGGAAATCCTTGACCGAGTGCAGCGGGATTACCCACAGGTGGGAGGGGTGTATTGTTCTGGCTTCATCCCATGGGAAGACGGGCCGGTTTCGGCAATGAGATGCCCCGCGGGCAGCAGGAAGCTCTCGGTCCTCCCTGACGGCTCGGTCTATCCGTGCTATCTCCTATTCAGGCATGGGGAGTTCCGGCTGGGAAACATCTTTGAGGACGCGTTACGTTCAATATGGGAAAACCGGGCACTGGATTTCTTCAGGAAATTCGAGGGGAATAATTGTCCCCGGAGAGAATGCGCTTTTTTCCGTAAATGCCGTGGAGGATGCCCGGCTGTGAGCCTTTCAGTTACGGGCCACCTCGATGCCCCGGACCCTAGGTGTTCACGGCAGGTCGGCGACGGGGAATAACCCCCTGGGGTTTTTGCAAGGGGCTGGTTGCCCTCTTACCTCATTTCCGTCGTTTATACTCAAAAAAAGAAAATAAAAATATTGCCTTATCGCCTTGCTTTGGCTTATTTGTTGATATCTCTGTTGTTGATTAGGCTTCTACTTGTTTATTTATGGACAATCAAATTTGGTGCTTCCTGTCTCCAGATATATTAGCACAACATTTCAGTCATACTTGATTGCCATTCTCACCACTTTCATGTTTTTCCATAGTGCGGATTTCACTCTTATTTTTAGCTGTTGCTTTTCATCAATCGCGACAGGGAGAAAAATATTATGGGTTGTTGTTTTTCCCGTGGGGTCTCTTGGACGCACTTTTTACGTAACAATAAGCGTATGAGCAAACCGGATGTTGTCCCGATAATGCTTGATATTGATGTTTTTAAAATTAAGCTAGAGGGCTTTTGATGAAGAAAGAGGGATGGGAAACACTTGCTAAAATTAAAGACTTCAAGAATAAAATATTCTATACTAGTATTAGTGAGAAGCTATTGGAGGTACTCCTATGAGCGGTGCGGTTTTATGGATTGATTGTTCTGGCAATGCAGTTCCCCTTGAAGCTCCTGAAGGGCCTATATAATATATGATTCCAATATGGCATCTGTCTATATGCTCATCGGCTTGCCAGTTTTTCTCCTGAGCGGTGCCTTCGGTATCAGTGAGTGGGTGGAATCAATCCTCACTGGGATACCGAGATCCCGCGGGACCATCATGCTCGTGGCATTGTCGCTCATCATTTCTTTTCAGATGCTCCTTCATGCCGTGCAGATCGACATCAATTCCGTGCCGAAGGAATAATAAGCCATGAAAGACAGGAAAAAAACGGACTACGGAGAAGCTTGGACAGGATTAGGCTCGTCACAGCGAGTATTTCATAGAACGCGGGCGAGAGTGCTGTAGTGGTGTCCGCTTCAAAACAGGTGTGCCCGTGGCGAAGGTAATCCTCATTTCTCCTCCCTATGTGGACCTGTATGGAAAGCTCAGCAAGGCCGCAGGGAGATACTTCCCTTTGGGCCTCGGGTATATTGCTTCCTATCTGAGAACTTGTGGGAACCATGATGTGACCATGTACGAGCCAGAAGCCCAGAAATTGAGATACGAGGATATTGCGCACCTCATCAAGAAAAATACCCCGGACGTCGTCGGGTTGACCTGCTCCACGCCGAATTTTTTCAGGGCTCTCGAGCTGGCAGAGATTGCAAGGGAAAACTCTCATGCGAAAATTGTCCTCGGAGGCGTCCATGCATCGGCACTCCCTGAATTCATTATGAGCAGCTACTCCGACCTGATCGACTGCGTTGTCGTGGGAGAGGGCGAACTGACCATGCTCGAGCTCGTTAATGCATACGAAAACAGTAAGAATATCGATGATGTAAAAGGCGTTGTCCTTCTGAAGGACGGCAAGGTAGTGAGGAATGAATGCAGGCAATTTGTTGAAGACTTGGATTCGATCCCGTTCCCTGCTCGCGATCTCATCCCACAGAGTCTCTTTGTCCCCAACCTCCACAATGCGAGGTACAGAAATTGTGTCTCGATCCTCACGAGCAGGGGGTGTCCATTCAACTGTTCCTTCTGCGCGTCAAGAGTTGTTTCCGGGAAAAAATATAGAATGCATTCTGCCGAATATGTGCTGGAGGAAATGGCGATGCTCAAAAGGGAGTATCGTGCAGAACAGCTCCTAATCACAGACGATACTTTTACCATTAATCATGAACGCCTCGAGCAGATATGCCGGGGGATGATTGACAGACGGCTGGACCTGAAATGGTTTTGCTTTTCCCAAGTTAATGTCGTGAACAGGAAAATCCTGACCATGATGAAAAAGGCTGGATGTTATAACATTGGGTTTGGAGTTGAGTCAGCGGATGAAGAAATCTTGAGACGGATGGGCAAACCGATAAAGCCTGAGAAGGCCCTAGAAGCGGTCAGAATGGCCAATGAGATCGGCTTGAAGACACAGGCCTTCTATATCTTCGGCTCACCAGGTGAGACAAAGGAGCAGATGGAAGCCACTGTGCGATTTGCCAAGAAGATCGAATCAACCCTAGCCTTTTTCAATATGCTGGTTCCCTTCCCGGGCACCAAGGAGTTTGAATACTATTTTTCTTCCGTGCCTTTAAAGGAAATAGAGTGGAAGAACTTCGTTGCTGTGGGGGAGGCATGTGTTTTGAAGAACGCCACAGTTCCTCCGAGGGATATCGAGAAACTAATAGCACGGGCGAATATCGAATATTATGCGAACCCTTTCCGCCTCCTTCGTCTTTTATTGCAGATCAGAACTTTTTACGAGTTGTCCAACTACCTTAAGGGAGGGACCGGCCTGTTACAGCAGATAGCCAAGTGGTTCTACACCATACGATAAGCCCAGCGAACATACTGAGCGCCGCATATAAAAAGAGATACAGAGATGTTTTCAGCCTTATCTCAGGATGGCTTGGTCAGGTCTCTCTCCCCTTGCTCATCCCTATCTTTCCGGTCAGGCTCTTAGGCTGAAGTTTTCCCTTTATCCAATCCCGTCCCGCAAGAAGTTTGTTAATGACATTAGCCCATCTTCCGCAGTTGGAAAACTGAAAACCAATGAAGTCAGGCAGTTATAGCGTCGGACAGGCGATTTTCTGCACTACATTTTCGATGATCTTTGGTCTGGTGGGCAAGACGATCTTCATTC
>JBEKCV010000052.1:0-28561 GCA_050014695.1 Thermodesulfovibrionales bacterium | reverse complement strand
CGGGAACCGGGGAAAGGACACCAGTCGACGTCGGGGATGCTGTAGCTTCATGCTCGTATAGATGCAGCGAGAGCCCCGAAAAGACCGCTGTCACCATAAGAAGAACCCCCTCCCTTTAGGGATGGGGCGGTTCAGTCGTTATGGGGCACAATAAAGCTAAACCGATCTTCTCGTTGTAGGAAGCGGGAGATATCACAAGGGCAGGCCTCCTCCCCGCCTGTTCGTGCCCGGACTGCGGATCAAAGTCTATCCACACGATATGCCCACGGTTGGGAATAAAGCTCTTACTCTTTACCATATTTCCTTACCAACCCTTTTCCCGGTACTAATCTCGCCATGGATGTTCTCCTTTGTCACGCCCGACAACAAGTCTTTTAAAGTGATCTTCTCTTTCTTAACAGGCGTGAGGATGATTTTGCCACCTTCTTCCGAAACATCAACAACCGCTCCCTTGTGAAGCTTTGCTTCTACAGCAAAAGCCTTTGGAATTCTCAAAGCGAGACTATTTCCCCACTGTTGAATCTTTGTGTTCATATTTTATCTCCTCCATTGTATCTACAATAAATATACTCCGAGATAGTCCGTTTAGCAAGTTAGCGGGATTTTATAAATTGGGGCCCCTTTTCGCAACACGGTCACGTCTCGTGATTTGATTGGCTCCTATTTTCTTAAGCAACGTATACCTTTCTTATCTCTCCTAACTCTGCCTAGCATACCGTCATCCAGGGAATCGACAACATAAACAAAAGATCGCAATCGCTTTGTGCCTTGGTCTTATGCGCACGTAGCGATTCTCTAAATAGACGATTTTTGGAACGGAAGGGCGGTGCCCTCCTATTCGTGTCGCCCATGGAACTTGAAGGTGAATGCTCTCCGTTACAAAATGCCTTGTCATGTGTCTTCCAATTCCTTCTATTGAAGTCGCACTGTCCAGCAGAGTCTGTCCCGGTTTTTGAAGGATTATTGAGAATAGTGGTGGTGATTCGTTGAATGTGCAGATAACTGCTTATTCCGACGATAAAGGCCAGCCTTTGCCGAATTTGAGCGAGCGTTGATCAAAGAGAGGCAACTAGAAGGGATTTCCATAGCGAAACAACAGGGGCATACAAAGGTAGAAAACGCGCATTGACAACTGAACAGATTATTGACCTCAAACGAAGAGTTGAAGCCGGGGAGAAAAAAGCTGTGATCGCCCGTGACCTAAGAATAAGTCGGGAAACCCTTTATCAGTATTTGAAATAGATATTACATATGCCTCGCCGCCGCTTATTGACTGCCGTAGAACGAGATAGCCTTCTATCCTTCCTTGAGAATAAGGATAACCTGATTCGATACTACACATTGAGTTGAAGCCGACATATCGATTATCCGGCAACATCGCGGGGCGGTCAATCGTCTTGGTTTCGCCGTTCAGCTTTGTTATATGCGCTATCCAGACAAAATTCACCAGGAGCGTTACGCGATTCGGCGGAACGATAAGTTATGCGGCCTTCTATTGTCTTATCTCAACAATCGTACCATTTGGAGCTAACTTGTCAATTTCCTCTATTTCTTCGTCTGTAACGGCAATACATCCTTTCGTCCAGTCAGCCTCTGTGTGAAAATCACCAACCCATGAGAAACCATTCTTAATGCCGTGGATCATGATGTCTCCGCCCGGAGAAACACCAAGTTCTTTTGCCCGCTCCTTGTCTTTCTCGTTTGGATAGGAAATATGAAGAGATAGGTGATAACGGCTGTCCCTGTTTCTTGAATCGATAACGTAGGTTCCCTCCGGGGTTCTGTTATCGCCTTGCCTTTGTTTTGGACCATTCGGGTTCCCACCCAAGGCTATTCTGTAGGTCTTGAGCACCTTGCCATTTGAGATCAACGTCAATCGTCGTTCTTTTTTTTCTATCAGAATCTTATCTGTCGGTCCCTTCTGGATTGCAAAAACCTCTTTTTGCAGTGTACTAATCTCATTTTCTTTGCCCGTAACCTCTTGTTCAAGCGCTTCAATATTTTTTTGCAGTGAAATAACCTCATTCCCCCTGCTTTTAACCTCTTGTTGGAGAGTCTCAATCTGTGTTTGCTTCGTAGCAATTGTCATATCCTTGATGATGACATTATTGATATCAAATATCATCATCTCACTGTCCTTCCTGTACTCACTCCCCGGGTAATCCTTTATGAGTTTCTGAAAACATTCCAAAGATTTTTGATAATCTTTTTGCTCATTCCCGGGATACGCATAAATAATACCCATCTCGAAAAGGACCCTGTCTCCCGCCGTGGGATATTTTTCAATAATCTGCTCATATTTGCTCAGAGAGGCCTTGTAGCTTCCCTGGCTGAAAAGATCATTCGCTTCTTTGAAGGTGGACCTGACCTGAGATCCCGCATTCAAGTGACTGCATGCGCATAGCAGAATTGGTGTTAGTATGACGCAGACAAAGAAAAAGGAAAGATGCTCACCTATCCCGCTTTGCTTTTTACCCATGTACGCCTTCGTGTTCGTTAATACTATGGTTGATGATCACAGAACCATTCCTCTTCCTGATATATACAAAACATGTACCACATTATAAGCGAAATTCTGCATGTTTTCATAATTACCGTCTGCAATGTTATATGGACCGGTTCGATCAGAAAACCGACATAACAATGAAGACAGGGATACCGCTGCTTCCTTGAAAACGTCACAAGAGCCTGATGTCCTGGTTTGACAGATTACATGCTTGAATGATCCAGACAGACGTGAACGGTGGAAACATAAGGAAGTGGCAGGGCCTCAAAACCCTGCCACTTCCTTTTCGGGGCACTAAAGGCAAAGTTAACAGCTCCCCATAAAATTGACTTACTTCTTCATTGAGTTCTGGAAAATGGCGTCAGCCTTCTGCGCCTTTTCATCTGCGATTTGCGCTTTTTCATCCGCGATCTGCGCCTTTTCGTCTGCGATCTTCTCCCGTTCCTCTGCCAGCTTTAGAGCATTTTCGGCGCGGGTGGCGGCAGCCTCTGCCTTTAACGTGGCCGCATCCGCTGCCGCCTTGGCAGCCTGCGCATCCTGCGCTGCCTGATCAGCTTTCGCACCAGTCAGCATTTGCTGCGACTGAACTTTATCGAGGTCACCTCTTGTCGCACAACCCGCCACAGCAATAGCAAGAGCAAGCATCATCGAGATCACCAAAAGACTCTTCTTCATCATCTAATCACCTCCTCTGAATTTCATCAATGTAACTATATATGAGGATAATTAAATGAAAATGAATAATAAATTAACTATTCTTAATAAAAAGCCGAGGAACAGGTCTTTTGAACGCCGAAGACTATCGGCTAGAACGTGTAAGAAGGCGGGATCGACTATCTCTCCTTGACAGGTTCAATCAATACACCATCTATTTCCAAATCAATTTTCAAGCGTTTGATTGCATCTTTGGCCTCCCTGATATCATTGAAAGGGCCAGCGATAACACGGTAGTCAAGGTTCTTTGATAACACCCTTGCCGGGATTTGTGGACCCTGGTGGTTGATAATGGCGGCAAGCCTCATAGCATCAATCTCGTCACGCACGTCAGCAGCCAAAACATACCACGCCTCTGTTTTCAGCTCTGGTATTTCTGGTCTGCCATATAATTCGCCCGGGTGCTTGACTTCTATGGTTTCCGCAACCCCTTTTCCACTTCCTTGCCCGATCTCGAATATGGGGACAGGAATCCCCCGGGCTTCGGCCAATACGTTCTTAACTTTGTTCCAGTCAAGCGAGCGCCCCGATTCCTTTTCAATAGTTCTTAATTTTGTATATATCTTATCGAACTCGACAGCGTCCACGTTTTCCGCGGACGCATGAACTTCCATGTAAACTACTCCATTAGATTGACCTAGGAGATATGGCTGGTTAACGAAGTATACAGGTGTTCTAAGCGGAGTGTTTTCATAGAGTTTCTTCACGTCTTCTGGATAGAGTCTTATGCAGCCATTGGTTGCCCTCAGACCAATGCTGGCCGGTTTATTAGTGCCATGCATCAAATAACTCGGCTTACTTAAATATAGCGCGTATTCTCCCAAGGGATTTTGAGGCCCCGGCAGAACTGCAGCGGGCAAAGGATCTCCTTTTTTTCGATGATCCATAGCAATTGAGGCAGGCACATGCCAGGTCGGCCGGGTTACCTTGCGCTCCACATACATTTGACCTATGGGCGAGGGTCGCTCTTCGGTACCGACACCGACCGGGTAGGTCAACACCTCCAGTGACTCACCATCTCCTTTAAATTGAAAAAGCCTCATTGCGGCTAAGTTGATCACGATACCTTTTCTGGGAGCGTCCGGCAGGATAAAACTCAGAGGCAACATGATACGCTCTCCGGCCTCAGGCACCCATATATCTACCCCTGGATTAGCTGCGCTGACTGCATTGATTCCCAGGCTAAAGTGCCTTGCAATATCCGGTAGCGTATCGCCTTTTTCAAGACTGATGAATGCCAACCGGCCAATGACATCCTCTCCTTTTGCAACTGAAAACTCATTTCGTTCGATATGTTCTTCCAGATGGATGGGAATAGGCTGGTATTCCTCATGAACGCTTTTCGTTGTAGCACATGCATGGAGAGATACGATGGCCATAAAAAAAACCATAAGACGAAGCCTATTGGATAAGAGTGACAGGTCAATGATTCGGCACATGAGCCACAGAAGTCCTTTCAACGATATATGCCAAGAATGGCCGCTATCAAAATAACGATGAATCATACCCTCAAGGCATTTTCTAAGCTATGAGCGAAATATTAGCACATCAGCAGCAACTCTTTAATGAAGATAATTTAATAAAGCATTTTTCAGTAAAGCACCGGGTCGTATTGATGCGCAAGAATCAATCCCATCGCAAGAGCAATAACATGAAATTTGTGAAAAAAAATGAATTAAATCGATGTAATATTTCTTTTTGAAATAGCGCTTCCTGATATGACAGACTAAATACCATCATGGCGAAAAATCGGCATTTTTTTTGTTAGGCAATGTTTATTCACGTATGTACCCTGCAAAAGTCTAATATGTTCTGAAGGCGTTTGTTGCAATAGCGGCGAGGTCCACTAACTCCTGAGCTCACAGGTGCACCGTTATGCCGCATCCTGTGGAGTGAGATGTTATAGCAGCAGCGTTTCTATTTATTTCAGATATCTTCTGCCGTAAAAAAAGATACTTTACCTTTACGCTCCTTCGCCTCAAATCTTTTTATCTCGTCCAAATCCACAACATTTTCATACAACTCAAGTAATGATTTCTTAACTAACGCCGATTTATCCTCATGAAAATGCTCAGCCACCTTGCTGGAAGAAACAAAACGTTGAACAGCGTTGTGACCGCATAGTCTATCCCCATGTGCTCAGAAATATGTCGAATACCCAGTAAAGCGCGGGGTGCCTTCACCGTTTTTTTTTGCGGTCTCCTCGATAGGCGTCGCGCTTAGGGCTTTATCGTACCCTCAAGGTCGAGTACCTTCGTGGGGGACGACCGCAGAGGCCGGGGACGAAATCCTCCGTACTATCCCGTTCTGGCTTGCCACCATTTCTTTGCCGGTGTTTTTGCCTGCCGAAAAGGTGATTGTTGAGTACTGTCCGTAATGAAATATCTTTGGCGTAGCCAAATCCACCTCTTCCCTGGAACTGGCTTCAACAATGGCTATGACATTTTCGGCATTCAGGGGGTTATCTCTGACCGTCAGGGCGAAACCGGCCGTTGGGCTTTCCACCTTCCCGAGGAGCCTCCTCATAATCGGACTGTCCGCACCTAGCACAAGGAGCGATGAATCTCGGATGTCTTTATCCGTAATGTCATTTTCGTCCTTGAGGGCAAAACCGTTCTGGCCTAAGGCCTGAAGCAGCGACTCGTATTTCTCCTTTTCAGCCGCCCTGGTGACCGCAATGCGTTTTTTGCTGCCAAGGAGCCTCGATATCACCGGGGGCAACTCATCCGGAGAAAGCCCACGCATAACCTCGTAATCCTCGTCAATGACGAGTCCGGTAGGTTTCTCGGCCACACCCCACCGAAATGTCTGCTTCGGTCCGTCAACCAGGATGGAAGCGCGCTTGATCTCCTTGCTGCCCGCAAGTATTTTAACGCGCAGGGTAAGACGGTAGGACTTGCCCCGCTGCGCTATATCGAGACTGACCGTTGGAACGCCCTTTGACAGAAGGAATTGCGCGTTTTCAACTTCCAGGTGGGGCACGCCTTTTCGGTCCAGCCACTGGCTGAAAAACCAGTCCAGGCGTTTGCCCGATTCTTTCTCAAAAACTCTTTCTATATCATCCCAAGTGGCGACCCTCCATCTGTTTTCCTTTATGAACGCCCTTAATGACTTATAAAAGACGTCCTTCCCCACCAATTTTTCAAGCATGTTAAAAAGCATCATGCCCTTTCCGTATCCGATCGCCTCGCTTGAGTGTCCCGTCCTCTCATAAAACTTCCTGAGGGGAAAATCGTTTTCGGAATTCACGTAACTCTGATAATCAATGAGTGCCTTTTTCCTGTACTGCCGTCCTTTGCCCTGCGAATGGGCATAGCGGTAGTCCGCCATATAAACCGTAACCGCCTCAAGCCAGTTTCCTGTCTCGAAATCAGCATAAACGTAGTTTCCAAACCACTGATGGGTTATTTCGTGTCCAAGAGACTCATTGAGGACAAAGGGCAAACGGAGAATCTCGGCGCCAATCAGAGTGAAGGTCGGCATGGAGAGGCCCGTCGGAAAAATATTTTCTACGACTGAAAACCTCTTATAGGCGTACGGGATAAGGCGCTTGTCATCCATCTTAAGGTATTTCTTCGTATATTCGATAAACTCTCCCGAAAGCGCCTCGTCCTTCGGGAACAAATAGGTGTAGATATCCATGCCCCCGAAGCTTGCCTTCACCTGGACGTAGTTACCGGCCACCAAATCAATGCTTTGGGTCGGGTGAGGAAAATTGAATGAATAAAGCATGCCGCCGGGTGTTTCCACGGAGGTTATCTCATCGGCCTCGGATATGGCTTGAAAGCCGTTCGGCACAAGGGCTCTTAGCCGGTAGAAGGCAAGCCCCCTGACCTGAGGATACCAGCTTCCCGTAAGGCATATGCCCTCATCGCTTATCATGCTGCCGGACAGGGCGCCCTCACCGAGCGGATTTGCCTCGAGGGCGCCTGTGAAGGCCTTCTCGTATCTGATTTCCAGAGTCCCTTTTTGGTTTATCTTGAGCCAACCCCGTTCGGGTCCGGCTGCAATGGGCTTGCCGTTCAAGCTTACGTTAGCGATCCGCAGCCCCTCCAGGGAGATTTCCGTCGGGCCGAATAGGTTTATTTTGGCATCGCCCCTGACCAGGTTGTTTTTCAGGTCGAAGGAGACCGAAAGGTCATATTCCGGATAAGCCCGCACAGTCTCCTCCGCCATGTTGCTTTGTCCTTCCAGGCCCTTGATGATTGAAAACGATAGAATCACCATGAAAAGAATACCTGAAAACTTTCTGCTGATCGTTCGAGTCTTAATAAAGTTCAAGAGTTTCTCCCGAGGAAAAAAAGTTATTCTTGAGATCTCTCCTGTTATTGTTTCATACCATCTTTATGTGAGAACGTCAAGGGCGAGTTGCGCGTAGGGGTGTGGGATAACTTTATAGATACGCAGTTTCGGGAAACATTGGTTTCCCGCGACACCCCCCTCTTTTGCCCCTATAATTCAAGAAATTGGTACTTATTCCTTTATTGACGCCCATGAAAGAGTTCAACTTTTGCGGTACTACTTGATGAAGAGATTTCCTAACTCTAATGAAACACGAGAGCTGAGATTATCATTTGATATGCCATCCTCAGATGTTGTCGAAACATATTTTAGCACAAGAATTCCTACAGAACAGCTTTCACCAAATTTAATTTATTGTCCTGATTGTAATGCATCTATATCAAAACGCGCTACTGTTTGTCCGCGTTGTGGTTGTCCAATTGCTGAAATAATTGTTTCAAATCCTGACTCGGTTAAACCCGCAAAACCGGCACCAATCCCACCTGTGCATCTCGATACTGTCTTTGCTCAAGAGGCTTCTGTTCCCAAAATTCCGAGGTGCCCTACCTGCGGTTCAACAAATGTTGAAAGAATATCACTAAGAAGTAAGGCGGGGAAGGTGCTACTCGTGGGAGTCTTTGCTATAGGCAGAGTTGCCAAGTCATTTAAGTGTAACAATTGTAAACATCAGTGGTAATAATTTCTCCCACGCCCCTCAGCTTGGTCGTTTCCAAAACATGAAATAGCTAGGACAAAATAATGGAAAAGCCATTTCAAGTCGCAATAAGTTATGACAAGGATATTCCTGACGAAATCATATCTGCTTTTGTTTCTGATATTTCGGCACAGGAGTTAGATATTAGATCTGAACCGAGGGACAGTGCGGTTTACGCAGGGGTCGAATGGTATATTCCCACTGCACTCATGATCTTTATTGGAAAGGCTTATTTTGATTCTTTTTTAAAAGAAATGGGCAAAGAACATTATCACTTGTTAAAAAAAGGCATTATTTCCCTATGGAAACACTTCTTTGGTCATGACAGAACAGTTAAGCTCAAGAGAGTGGCCACTAACGGCAAAGTTTCTGATGTGCCAGAATATTCTAGAGCTTCGTCATTGATGACAGATTTGCCGGGGCAATTTCGTATAAAGTATTTGCTTAAAGATGAATTATCAGAGGCGGCTTTTATACAGGCCATAGAGCATTTTTTCAATTTCCTCGAACAACTTAGTACCGGTGTATTGAATCCAGAAATAAGTCAGCAACTCCAAAATGCAAGGGGCGGTGGTCATACAATTTTGCTTACTTATGATGGGAATATAAAGATACTGAATGCCTTACCTGAAAAAAACACAACTCGAAGTAAGTGACACCGTCCTCATGTCTGCTCCATACACTGCCCGATGCATGGTATTGACACAGGTATAACTATCTGTTATACTTTAACCATGAAAACAGCTATATCCATTCCAGATACACTTTTTGATGAACTGCAGGAAGTAGCTAAGAAGCAGCATCGCTCTCGAAGCGAACTTTTTACTATTGCAGTCAAGGAATATCTCGATCGAATCAAGTCACAAAGTCTTTTAGCATCCCTCGACGAGGCATACTCAGAGGCCGAAGAGCCTCAAGATGCCACTTTGCGGCAAAAGAGCAAGAAATACTATTCTCGGAAACTGTCAAAAGAGCCCTACTGATTTGGAAATCAAGCAGGGTGATATTTTCTGGATCGATTTGGGCGTACCCCAAGGATCGGAACCGGGCTATAGGCACCCCCATGTTATCGTACAAAACAACATATTTAATCTGAGCAAGATCAATACCGTTGTCGTTTGTGCTGTAACGTCAAATCTCAAATTGTCAAAAGCGCCGGGCAACATCCTTCTCAAAAAAGGAGAAGGCGGTCTCAAAAAGGACAGTGTTGTCAATATATCGCAGATAATTACGGTTGACAAAGCAGACCTTGCTGAAAAGATTGGTAGGCTTTCACCGACAAGAATTAAACAAATAGTCGACGGCATAAAACTCATGGTAGAGCCGCGAGAATTCTAAAGAGACTATACGGAAAGGGAAATGTGGCCATCGCCCGTTAAAAGCAGAAGGCTGCTCGACCAAGTCGTTCCAGCGGAGAACCCGCTGAACTCATTGTTCGGGAGCGAATGTGCTTGCTGTGTCCCTCTGGCGATCAGCAACAAATTAGTATTCATGTCTCGGAAAGGGCGTCAATTGGCAAAGATGTATTTGCGAAAAGGTGAGTGGTGCGAGTGCGAGCGCTCATTTAACACCTCGGCTGGCGAGTTTGAGGCTGGAGAGGGTGGCAACCGGAGAGGCCATGGCGCGGCGTTCACCAAACGGGAGCAACTCTTTTCTGGGCAGCGGCGAAAACTTCTTGCTGGAGCGAATACGACATGGTACCTGGTAACAGGCGACCAGGTGGGTACTGGGGCCGATGGAGAGCCACTTCTGAAGAATGTCATTCCCCATAGAATTGTTGTTTGGGATGGGGAACGATTCTTCCGAGAGACACGGGTCCTGCAAAGTAAGGTGGTTAACAATCATCCGGGGTGTCCTAACTGTACTTGCGAATCCATCGGAGATATCCTGGCTTGAATGTAGCAATAAGGGCCGCGCTTCACCTTTCGGAAACACGTAACCCGAATTATTAACTTCACCTAACGACACCAGCCGCTCCACGCCTGACTCGTTGGCGAGTGCAACGTTTCTTTGGAAATCAACGTTCTCATTAAAATACAGCGGGTGAAAAGGAGTCGGTGAACCCAACTTCGCTCCAATCATCTCCAATGCACGCCTTTACGAATGAAACATGCATTGCCAAGAGCAAGACTTTATCATACAGAGTCCGTCAGGTCGAGTTTCAGTTATCACATTTTACCACGTCACTTACTGCCGGTTAATATGTTACCGTATTTCTGAAATGGTGTACTTAGGCACAGCGTGAGACCATATCCTTGTCTCTCGGCTCCGCGATATCCTCAAAATTCGGGCAACCTTCATAAGAGGCTTTAAAACAGAATGTCTCCATCTCTGCAATGGTTGGAACATGTGTAGAGTCGGGCGCATCACAGACGCCAAAATAGCCTTCCTTGAAATACGGACAAGTCATAGAAACCTCCTCTGACCTGAGGTGGGATACTAGCGGTCCCCCCTCCTTGTTTAAAATTCTTAAGGGCAGCGAGTGCACTATCACTCCGTTGTTGACCCCAGGGGGACATAGCTGAGTCACTCCCAAGAGTGACGCTCGCCGTCTGGACTGGCCCCGATCCGATGAGCGGTCCCCGTACTGCCTGTAATCTGAGAGGACGCCACCGCGTCAGAGGGACGCTCATGGCCGGGGAAGGGCGGGGGCATTTGCTACAGTCACAATGTGAGATTTTGAAGACAGTTCACTTATGTGCGCAATTCGAGAACGCACCGCGTCTCCTCTTCAATATCATTCCAAACAATTGTCTCTGCCTCGAGCCAGTTGTCAAGGTCATGCCCATCAAGGTTACCGCTTTTCAAGTAAAGATCGCGCGCCACTTCTTCGATTGAATCGAGTTTCACCATCTTGTATACCTCCTCATATTGAGTATGTTCTTGATGATCCTGTTCAGCACGTCGAAGCTGATCGCCGCGCAGATCTCGGTATTGACACATACCGGCGGCGCTGCGAGGACCCCTATGCCGTCCTGGACGACACTCCTTTTACCAGTATTACCGTCATCGTGTGGACCGAGGCCCTGGAGGCGGAATAGTTATGCTGTCCCCCATTATCGGAGCGGCTTACCGAGGAGCTATTTCTCATTACGCCTCTCACTTCATGTTTAACCATTTGGTAAGCCGCCTCCCGAGAGACTCAAACGGGCGCGGCAGGACCTTCTATCGCGCAGCATATCAGTCTCCTCTGCATCTTCTCGCTCCGTTCCTCCCTGAGCGCCTGCTGGCCGCTCCGAAGCATCCTCACTGCCGATGAAGTCTCGTACCTCGATCCCAGCACGGCTATTGCCAGGACAAGGGCGACAGTGATTCTCGTGACAGTTTTTCTCCATGTTTTGCCTCCCTGTTTTTTTTCGGGCCTGAGATGCACCCCTCGACGATTGACTACAGTTTAACGAATGGAGTTAACGGGAAGCTGACCGGAAGATTACAAAAAGGCAATGTGTTTCCTGGCTGTTTTCTGTGGCATGCGCCATACTCGCTTATGAGTCAGCGCTTCCACTTCCTTTCCGCGGGTTCGGGGATGAGATGCTCCTCTAGCTGCCCTGAGTGTCCTTTTTTGATGAACGCTGTTTCGTGGATGTTTGTGCTCTAAGTCTCATATTCTGCGGGACGGCCTCCAGCGCACAGAGACGGGATTTCCTTCCCGAAAGTCATTGACCGATATTATTTCGCAACGTTCGCCTTCACAGAGTGAAGCCCTATCGCCCCGTCGGGGAACGAACCTAAGAGACTTCCGAACAGCGATCCCGATTCCTGCACCTTCCCATCCTCGTCGAAGGCGCGTACAGTTATCGTATACTGCCCTTCTCTGAGGGGGCTCCAGTCGTACCTCCACAACACCCATGACCAGCGTGACAGAGGCGTTTTCAACTGAGCGTCATGCCAGTTCTTCTTATCGTCAAGCGAAACCTGCACCCTGCTGATCCCGTGCCTTCCTCCGAAAGCGACGCCTCCTATAACGTAATTTCCGAAGGGGATCTTTTTGCCTTCCATAGGCATGAGAATCTCCGACATGACGGAGATTACGGCAGTATCGGACCAAGCCCTCTTTTGCCAATAGCCCTTGAAATCATAATTCACCAGCTCGATCTTCGAAACCCACTTGACGCTTTTTTCCCCGTAAATGCCTGGGATGACGGCGCGCAGGGGATAGCCGTGTTTCGTTGGCAAGGGCTCTCCGTTCATCCTGAAAGCAAGAAATACGTCATCCGAGAGAGACAAGGAATAAGGAATACTGTCGCTGTAGCCATCTTCTGCAAAAAATGCCGTCTTCACAATCCCCTTCCCGGGAACCGCCTTCTCGATGATCTTCTTCAGCGTCCCAAAGCGCGTTGCTTATCGCGTCTCCACCCACCGGATTGCCGATGCACTCAAAGGTGACAAATTCGGTCTTGTCCTTCATTCCTTCCAGCTCGGATAGACTGAGAGTGTAGGGTTTCTCTACGAGGCCCTCTATTCTCAATCCGAACGTTTTCGGGTCGATAACCGGGACCTTGTCGGAATAGGTCGTGATATAGAAGTCTTCGTTCGGGGTGATTTCCTTTGCCGTAAACCCCTTGAAATTAACAGTGCCTTTCAGGAGAAGGGCATGTTCTTCCGCCTCCGTGACTGCCTCCGCGTATTCATATATTCCATCAAAGACGGAAACCCCGAATCCCAGGCCGATGGTCCCCAATCCGATTCCCCTGAAGAATTTTCTTCTGCTGAAACATTCGTCCATGGCGGTTCTCCTTTTGAACTTCGATAGGCTCTTAATTGAGCAACAGGATATTCGAACTCGGGACCGGAAACAGGTACTATGGTTATTCTGGCTTCAGGGACCCGACCATGAATATCCAACCAAAAGGCGTATGAAACGTGCCCAAACTATTACCAGACGCAGCCGAGCGGGGCTTGATCGTAAATCTTATCTTGCAATTCATTTATTTCCTTTTCAAGTTTGGCGGCTGTTTCTCCCGTTGTTTTTGGATTTCGAAGCAGCTCGAAATATTCAAATCTCTTGTCGACCAGCTCTTTTCTCAGGTTATGGGTTTCATCATAGAATTTCTGGCATTCAGGGCTATAGCCGTAATAGCCCGGCCCTATAATACCCGGTCCCATGCCGTTGTCCATCATGCCCGGCCCCACACCGAATCCTGGCTCCATACCGTAACCGCCGGTCACAGAGGAACGCTCAGCATAGGTGATGAATTGGTACAGTCTCCTGGCCTGTCGATCAGATATCTTAGACTTCGGAAAGGCAGGCATTTCGCCTTCAGACCCATCGGGCATTTTGGGATGCCGAATAAAGTGCAGGAACGTTGTGAATTCCTCTAACTTGCCGGAGCCCTTGATGGGCAGATTAGGATCGATGACATTCTCCCCGTTCGGATGACAAAGCGCGCAGTTAGCCCAATATATCCCCGCTCCGGGAGGTGCTGTGAGAGCTTTCTGCTGTTGCCCGCTCTGCCCGGCGCTTATCATTCCACCGCCCATCTTGCCGCCGTCCATCTGTGCCAAAACATTGCCTGACAATAAAAGAACCAGCAAACAAAGTAACATAAAAAATAGTGTTTTTTTCATCTTGGACCTCCTTTTTTGCCGTTCACCTTTACAAATGGCCGTGTTAGGACTATCCAGAAGATTCTGTGACGTGGTTCTGGATAAAATTCCGACTGCCTTCTCGCGGCTCTTTACGTTCACAAACGCGAGACGGGAAACAGGATAATGGATCTTCTCGCCTCCTCACTAACGTGGGGCCGGCCACCTTCAGTGTGTCCCCTAAAGGGGTGTATGGGATTGACCAGCGATCATTACCGTTTACTGAAGGGGCGGTGTGAATAGCGAGTCGTTTATTCCGGGATTCACCGTGTATTCCTTCATAACTGTCTCTGCAATCATTTGGTCATCCGCAAAGTTGGTTATTTTGAACGGGAAAATTGTCCCATCTACTTTTCTGAAATCGGCGAACTCAGCAGAGAGGACCAAAGTGGTACCGACGAGCGAAAAAAAACCGGAAACCTTTATTATGCGAAATGTCTTTCCATCGATATAGACTTTCATAGGTGGGCCACCAGAAGCCTTGACACTGAGGACCTCAGCCTCGATACCGTTCACGTCCGCTTTTCCTTCATAGGTTATCGGATATGCATTTTCTAAGAGTCCGAAGGGGAGGTCAAGCTGCCTAAATAGATAAACGATCGCAAAATAACGATCACCGGTTACCGGGGACAGCGGTGCTGCGTCAATGCTTTCATATCCCTTGTTACCGTTTAAAATCCTCAGTTCTGATGAGCGCCTGTAGTCGATATCGACCCTCAGCTTTCTCTCCCTCTTGAAATACCGGATATAGGTGCCTTCGTCACCGGATATAATTGCCCTTGTTTTCCCTCGTGCGTACACAGACTTCACATGTGCGACCGCGGTTTTGCCTCCGTAAGCGTTTATGACTTCTTGAATGAGACTGTTCGTCGTCTCCGCCATATTTGATGGTACTTCCGTTTTGACGGGATCAGGATCGTCCCCATCTGAGGCCATGCCCGTTTCCTTTAGATCGCCTACGACAATCAAGGTATCGTTGTCGGGGTGGAGATAGGTTTCCGCCACTCGAAGGACGTCCGCCCTCGTTACTGATTTTATAAGGAGAGGATATTTCTCAGGATAGTCAAGGCCGAGTCCGTAATACTCTTCCTGGATAAGGACATTCGCAAGTTTTGCCTGGGTATCGATCCGCAGGGGAAAACTGCCGATGAGATACTTCTTCGCCCCTTCCAGTTCCTTATCTGAAACCAGCTCTTCCCTTATTCGTTTCACCTGTTGGAGTACCAGAGAGATCGCTTCCCGGGCAGATGCATTCTTTGTCTGAAGGACGACCTGGAAGGAGCCCGGATACTTTCCCGGGTCAAAGAAGCTCGCCACTGAATAAGCAAGACCCCTTTTATCGCGGACCTCTTCGACTAGCCGGGATGCGAAACCACCCCCCCCAAGGATATAATTCATCACCGTCAGTGCATAGAAGTCGGGATTTCCTCTGGTTATCCCCGGGTTGCCCAAGATGATATTAGCCTGGCTGATCTTACGGTCGATCTTGACAGTGGCAGGCCCGTTGGAAAAGACCGTTTTGACGGGAACCTCCGGAATATCGCCAGCGGGCAGTCTTTCCAAAAGGGGGATGAGCCTGTTCTTCACCTCTTCGGCCGTAATATCCCCCACTACCGCGAGGATACAGTTATTGGGACGATAGTATGTCTTATAAAATGTGAGGACTTCCTCCCTCGTGAGTCTCGGAAGCGAGTCCTTTGTCCCTATTGCTGGATACCGGTAGGGGCCGGAAAGAAACAGTGTCTTGAGAAACTCCTTCTTGGCGACCTCTCCCGGCTGGTCCTCCTGCGACTGGATGAGGGCCAGTGTCTTTTCCACTTCCTGTTTCAGTTCTTTCTCCGGGAAGGTCGGGTTGGCGAGCGCCTCCATGAAAAGCGCGAACCCCTTATCCAGATCCTTCCTGAGAACACGAAGGCTCAGCGTGGCGTAATCCTTTCCAGAGGATGAGTCCAGCGAAGCTCCAAGAAAATCCAGTTCTTCACTAAGCGCAGCAGCAGAGTGCCCGGACGTGCCGAGAAGAATTCCCCGGGCGGCAAGATGTGACAGACCTTCCATCCCGGAAGGGTCTTTGCCGGATCCGGCGTCAATAAGAAGTTGCAGGGTCACAAAGGGGAGGGCATGGTCCTCGCTATGGAGCAGGACAAGACGGTTGGACAGGACGCTCTTTTGAACAGGAGGCATCGCATAGAGACTGCTTTCAGGCATAAAAAACGATAACATTGAGATGGTAGCTATCGCGAGGATCTGATTCCGATGTGTTAGCCCCATGACCTCCCCTATTTTATCGACCGGCCGGTACTCGAGTCAGAAGCCGGCAGCCGCTTCCCCTTCGTGACCGGCAGCGGAATGAGTATTCCCGCTGTCCGGTTGTCCGGGACAAGATAACGGTTCGCCACCCGCATAACGTCCTCCGGAGTAACTTTTCTTATAGATTGGATGTAATCGTCGATAGACCGCCAATCGGCGGCTATCTCGTACTGCGCCAGCAGCATGGCCTGATAAAAAAGTGAATCCTGGCCGTATAGGAAAGCGGCTTCCAGTTGGTTCTTCGCCTTATCGAGTTCGTGCTGCCCGATCTGCGTTTTTTGTATCCGCTCGATCTCCTGATTCAATGCTTTTTCCACTTCGCCGACATCTTTTCCCGGGAGCGGTTCCACGGTGAGGGAGAAAAGGCCTGGATCCCTGGAGACAAGAGAATAATCCGTATCGGCACTCAGCGCAAGCTGCCCTTCCCGGACCAGGCTCTGATAGAGTCTGGAACTTTTGCCGCTGGAGAGGACTGCGGAAAGAACTTCGAGCGCGTAACTGTCCGGGTCCCGCAGGTTGGGTACGTGGTATGCCATCATAAGGTACGGAAGCTGAGCCTCCTTTTTCACGATAATCCTTCGCTCCCCCGCTTGGGGCTGCTCCTCATCTTTCTTCTGATCAGGGGCTTTCCCTTCAGGGATTGAGGCAAAGGCTTTCTCAATCACGGGAAGAATTTCCTCTACCTTGAAGTCGCCCACAACAACAACAATAGCATTGACCGGGTTGTAGTATGTCCGATAATGCGTCTTCAGGTCCTCAAGGGCAAAACGCCTGATATCCTCCATCCACCCAATGGTAGGCCAGTGGTATGGCTGGATCTGAAATGCGGTTGCCGCTAACTGTTCAAAGAGACTGGCCTTAGGATTATCATCCGTCCGGAGTCTCCGTTCTTCCATGACAACCTGTCGTTCAGTGAGAAAGTCGTTTTCCCGGAGCATGAGATTCTGCATCCGGTCAGACTCGAGTTCTATGGGTATCTGTACCCGGTCAGCGCTGATATTCTCAAAATATGCCGTATAGTCGCTGGACGTGAAGGCATTGTCATTTCCTCCGTTTTCCTGAATGATCCGGGAGAACTCTTCAGGGGGAACACTTTTTGTACCCTTAAACATCATATGTTCAAGCATATGAGAGAGACCTGTTTTTCCCCATTCCTCATTTCGTGAGCCTACCCGGTACCACACCTGAAACGTAACCACAGGGGCTTTGTGATTTTCCAGGAGGAGCACCTTCAGGCCATTGGAAAGGACCTTTTCGTGGACGTGTTCCTTCATGAGAGCCTCTGCAGACGAGATGACCAGAAGGGAAGACAGCATGAAAGAGATCATTTGTGCCGTTACCGGTCTCATTTCACTGCCCGGCCCCCTCGGATTGTTTTATCGTGACGTATATATGTCCACCATTTCGGTACAGCAACAGGAGAACGATATCAGAGGGCTTGATTTGGGAAACAATCCTTTCATAATCTTTCAAGTCTTTCACCGGTTTGCGGTCCACTTCCTCGATAACATCATTCTTTGAGACGAGACCGTACGAAGGACTGTCCTCACTCACATCGACAACAAGAACTCCCTCCGCGTCTGCCGGGATGTTCAGATCAGCCCTCAGATCCGGGGTAAGTTCCTGGACTTGCACGCCCTTTAGCGCATTGTTGTATTCAGTCTTTTTAGCCATTATCTTTGCGGGTAACTCTCCAAGGGTCACGGTAAGCGTTTCACCCTTGCCCTGTCTGATCACCTTTAACTGTGCCGTTTTCCCCGGAGCCGTATTGGCTACCATATTCCTCAGACCCGTTGTATCCTCCACTGACTTGCCGTCAAATTCCACAATCAGATCTCCCCGCTTCAATCCCGCCTTGCCCGCAGGACTATTTTTCATCACGTCCGTAACGAGCGCGCCCTTGTCCCCCTTCACATCAAAAGACTTTGCGAGTTCAGGGGTGAGATCCTGTATGGTTACTCCGAGCCAGCCGCGAATGACCTTGCCGTATTTAAGAATACTTTGTGCTACGGAGTTTGCCATATCAGAGGGTATAGCAAACCCGACGCCCATGTAACCTCCGCTTGTCGAATATATCGCCGAATTTATGCCTATCAGCTCGCCATTGCCATTAACAAGCGCCCCTCCGGAGTTGCCGGGGTTGATCGCAGCGTCTGTTTGTATATAGTCTTCGTACGCGGAAATACCTATATTGGCCCTTCCTACCGCGCTCACGATACCCATGGTCACCGTCTGGTTCAGACCAAATGGGTTGCCGATGGCAAGCACCACGTCGCCCGCTTTCAACTTGCTGGAATCTCCCATCTTAATAGCGGGCAAATCCTTTGCGTCAACCTTTATTACCGCAATATCCGTTTGCGGATCATCGCCGATGACCTTTCCCTGAAACTCCCTTTTATCATTGAGTATTACCTTTATTTCCTCCGCGTCCTTGATCACATGGTAATTGGTGAGGATAAAGCCGTCTTCTGACACTATCACGCCGGAGCCAAGCGCGGAGGACTTGAACTTCTTCGGCATGTCGGGGTGATCAGAACCATCGCCAAAGAATTTCTTAAAGAAGGGATCATTAAAGAGATCGCCAAAAGGGTGCTCTTTCTCCGTAAGGGTGGTAGTCGTGGATATGTTCACCACAGAGGGCTTTGTCACCTCCGCAACCTCTGACAAGTAATTGCTCATCCTGTTGAGGAACTCTCGTGCCTCAGGTGATACCTCCCTGGCGAAGGCAGTTCCCTGAAAAAGAAGTGCCGTGAAGACAAAAAAACAGAAAACAATGACAAGAGATGGACTGAAAGTACTTTTTCCTGACTCAAAGTCTTTCATTGTTGCACTCCTTCCGGGTTGATGATCCCAACAATGTCCAGGCGCGAGAAGCCAGCAGCAGCAGTTTGCATGAACATCGTTTGCCATCCTGGAGAATTATTTAAAGGTCTTCATTATATATGCAGCAATCGCCTTCGCGTCCTTTTCAGAGATGACATTTTTGCCGAGCTTGACCATGCCGGGTCCCGGGCTCCGCATCAGCTTGACGATGTCTTCTTCTGTCTTGACGTTATTCGCTTCCCGGTCCTTGGGATTGAGTGTCTTCGTGACGGTGACCACGTTGCCTCCGTTTGGATGACACTTACTACAGTGATGAATAAACAGCTTTTCCCCGAGACCGTCCTTGGAAGACTCCTGTGCTGAAACTCCTGCAACCGCGATAGCCCACATGACCGCAAACAAAAGAACTAAAAGCGCACTTCTTTTCATACGTTCTCCTTTACCTAAGTAGTTTGAATGGTGACATAGAATGTCTGGGTGCCCCTCTTTATCAGGAAAAGCACCGGCTTATTTTTAGCAGACTGTTTTATGGCAGAATTGTAGTCGTTGAGGTCCCTTACGGGCATACGGTTGATCTCCTTGATTACATCGCCGACCTGCATCCTCGCGTCATCAGCGGGACTGCCTGGCTGGATCTTGACGACAACGACTCCGCTCTTGTCTTTTAAGTGGAGCTCGCCCATTACCTGAGGAGTTATGTTTTCGACCGTCAGGCCAAAGCCCTCAGGAGAAAGCTGCCCTGCAACAGGGATTTTGCCGGTGGGCATCTCAGCTACCTTAACGGTGAGCGTCAGCTCCGTGGAGTTTCGTATGACCTTCACATTGACTGTCTTCCCGGCGGGGGTATCAGCGACGAGCAGAGGAAGATCCGCAACCTTCGTGATCTCTTTGCCGTCAAAGGAGACAATCACATCTCCACGCGTTATTCCAGCGGCATCAGCAGGCCCTCCGGGGACTACCTGCCCCACGAGAGCGCCCCGCGGCTCTTTCAGTCCGAGGGCTTGGGCGATCTCAGGCGTTACGCTCTGCACGGATACACCTATCCAGCCTCTGGTCACCGTACCCTTCTCCTTTAATTGAAGGATGATCTTTGTTGCCATATTGCTTGGAATTGCAAAGCCGATACCCTGTCCTGAAGGGATAATGGCCGAGTTTATCCCGATCACCTCTCCGCTGAGATTCATAAGAGGTCCGCCGCTGTTGCCCGGATTGATCGGCGCGTCCGTCTGAAGAAAATTATCGTAAGGCCCTGACCCCAAAACACGGCCCGTCGCACTGATTATCCCCTGTGTGACTGTCTCCTCAAGACCGAAAGGATTCCCGATGGCGAGCACCCAGTCGCCCACCCGCATCTTGTCAGAGTCCCCAAGAGAAAGAACCGGCAGGTCCTTAAAGAAAGATGAAATCTTGATCAACGCCAGATCGGTCTTTGGATCCCTCCCTATTACCTTCGCCTTATACTCTCTGCCGTCTGCGAGTTTGACCTTTATCTCATCCGCCTCGTTAACGACGTGGTTATTGGTGATAATAAAGCCGTCCTTGTCAATGATGAACCCTGATCCAAGGCTTTGCTGTCTCAGTTCCTGGTCCGGTGTCTCGCCGAAGAACTTATGGAAGAAATCTCCAAAGGGTCCCTCATCGTCAGGACCAAAAAAATGTCTGAAAGGGCTGCCCGGTATCTTCACTGTCGAAGTAGTGCTGATATTCACGACGGCTGGCTTCACCTTTGTCACAAGCTCTGCGAAAGACTGGGGAAAGCCGACAACCGTACATGCTTCCTTGTTTTTTTTGCATCCTGTTTGTAAGGCGATCATGGCCAACAGGAAGGCCGATAAAAGAATCACTGCTACAGCATTACTGACATTCCGTGTCTTCATGTCTTACCTCTCGTATAATTCATGCTTAGTATAGAAACTCACGTGTGTTCCGGCGACCTGCACCCCAATGACTCACGATTCCCGTAGCAGAGACCATGTCATATTTCATTCTGATAAAACTGCCATATATTTCTGTCTAAGGCCTTCTTGAACTGATAAATCTATCATGTGCGCTGCCTCTTAGAATAATACTATCTCTTTTTTTAGAGTTGTCAAGGACAACACGGCAGAATATCTTTTCTTTGCCATTTTCCAACTATATTTATCGGCACTGATTGACATCTGCATATCTTGCAATATGCGTTCAATGGAGTTTCCAGCGGTACATCGGAGGATTGAGAACCGTGTGGAACACATAAGGATATGAGGGAAAAAACACTTGAGCTGATACCGATTGTTTTTACTTCTTTGATTTCACTTCGGAACTCACGTGCATATTTGGAAAAATACACTGACTGCACTAAATGTCATAGAGCAAATCCCAATCTGAAGGGTAAATTTGTGCATCCTGCTGTTCATATGGGCTGTTCCGTCTGTCATCCTGATGCCCCCCAAGAAGTTCGAAGGAAAGGTCATTCATGATCCCGTGGCGGAAGAGACTGAGGGAATAGAGATAAAATATTGACGTGATGTGGACTAACCGAAAAAAGGTCGGTAAAACTAACGGCTCGTGATTGCTTCCGTTTTTGAATGTTCGCTTTCCCGTGCCTCACTTACCAGTCAAGATATCATTTTGTGGAGTCACGTGTATCACCGATAAACGAAACGCCCAATCTCGACATTTAAGGGAAGGGCTGTCAAGGGCGGAGCTGCACAGGATCAGGGAAAATGGAGCTGTGTTAGCTCCCCAACTTTTTTGCTGCCTCCCTTCTGTGCTGCCGATAGCCAGAGGAAGCATTCTCAATGAGACGGCGTATCTCCAACGGCCACGTTTGAAAAAGGAGAATACTTATCTCCTGCTATGGCGCGGACTTTGTAGAAATAGATGACTCGGGGGCTAGCCGATAAGTCTTCGTAATGAGAAATCCCTTTCCCTACTGTTCCTATGCGGTCATATGCACCTCTATAATCTGTTGCCCGCACAATCTCATAACCTGTTACCATGCCGGGGTCCTGGGGTGACAGGTGCCAGTCGAGATGGAGCACTCCCGCAGCGACGTCCAGCGTAAGCTCCGTAGGTTTTCCCGGAACAGATTTGTCCGCATCTGAGGCTGCAATGAGCACGTGTTTCCCTGGAATACTCTCGACCGTAGGTGATGTTTCAGCCACACAGGTTGCTCTCAGAGGCAATAGCACACTTAAGACTATGACACTGAGAATAGCTTTCATTTCTTACCTCCTCTGATTTCTACTCTGCAAAAAAAAGTTTTAACCCCGAATCGTCCAGGTCACAAAAAAAAACAAACCGTAAGGGTTACGTGTGAAATAAAGGAGTCGGCGAAGAATCTTTCCGTTACAAGGAGGTAACCCAAATGGCTAACTCACAAAACAATGATAACGCGGGCCGGCTTATAAATCAAGGGGGCTATGCAAAGGTAGATTCTTAGATTGCTTGACGGGGGAAAATACTCTCGCCATCCCCAGTTTTTGATGGGAATACAAATGGTGCGGAATCCCTGGCAAACCTCAGGAATTCGTAACTATAGCGAAAGGTATATTTGAAGAGAGGGAAGTTTGAGGGCGGGGCATGTTCTCACGAAGCTATCTTAAAGGGAAGGAATTAGCAAGAGAGCGTCCTTTATAGCTTCGCAGTTAAAGAATGACCCTTTACAGTCTACTACGGGCGTGAGAGATGGCGCGGGATTAGCACCTGTAAAAGAAACGACGCTGGTGTACCGGGAGACCGGCAAGGAGTAAAGGGTGAAAGTCCCGTCATGCTAATTGCCCGATTCAGGCGTGTAGAAATAGCACAGTTCCTGTCGGATAATCGCCTGATCAATGCCTGGTGGAAGCGGCCTGGAGATGGGGGAGGCTGGCACCAGAATCATCGGCGCAATTCCCAGAATCGGAAGTATTCATAGAACGACCCCGGCGATCCCACCGGAGTGCTCGCAGGTCGAACGTTGGCTTGAGCCGAGGGCCACAACATGCTCATGCTCGCCGAAAATATAGTCCGAAGAGGACTTTATTGAGGCGTGGGACCTCTTGTTACCTCAACCATCCCATCGGGGCGTATCCATTTTGAAAACGCCTTTTTTATGTCCGGACCGGTTAGCTTTATAAACCTTTTTGCTTCGCGTACCGGCTCGTCGAGGGGGAGATCATTGACCGTTCGATAGATAAGTCCACCAGCAATGCTGTCAATGCTGGACTCGGCAAGTGGTATTTTCCGTAGCAGGAGCGCCTTGGTCTGATGAAGCTGATCTCCCGGAACCTCGACCTTTTGCATCTGATGCAAGTCCCGGCGCACAATTGAGGCCGCCTTGGACACCTTGTCAGGATCACAAGCGAAGACCACGTGGTAAACCGATCTGTGCCGGCCCGCATCGAGCTGTGAGGCCACATAATAAACAAACCCCGTGTTTTCCCTGAGGTCCTGGTAGAGCTTTGTGGCGTAGAAGGCCCCGCCAAGGACGCTGTTGCCCAGTGCGAGCGAGTAATAGTCCGGGTCGGTCCGTTTTAGGCGGGCGGTCTGGGCCATGGTGACTATGTCCTGGAGCCGGCTCGAATCGGGTATGGTAATGAAAGACGGTTTGTTATCAGGGACTGCGGGAAAATTAGTAACTGGTTTGGTCCCCCTTGATTCCCACGAGCCAAAATACTTTTCTATCGCCTTTCTGGCTTCTTTCGGGGTGATATTTCCTATGACTACAATGGTGGTCATGTCCGGCCTGAAGACACTCCGGTAATGAGCCTTTAAATCATCCAGGCTGAGGACGGAGATCGACTGCGGCGTGGCGTACCGCAGACTCGGGTCGCCTTTAGGAAAAAGGCCGGCCTTGAGTGCCTGTTCGCTTAGGAACCCGGGACTTTTCAGTGTCCCCGCAACTGATGCCGCGGTTTGCGTCTTTACTATAGTGAATGCATCATCGGGCAGGGCCGGGTGGAGTTCGTTTTCCGCAAGCAGCTGAACGCCCCTCTCGAAATGGCTAGGCGTCACTTTGACCTGGAAGTCGGCGCCCGCGGACACGGTTGCCCCTATATCGTCCAAGGCCTTCTGAAAGGCTACCCTGTCCAGAGAAGTGCTCCCGTAAGAGAAAAGTTGCTCCAGGACACTATCCACTCCCTCCTGTCCCTTCGGCGTCTGCATGGCGGGATTACTCTTGACTCTGCCGTAGACGCTCACCGTGTTGCTTATGGTCTCCGGCTGTACGATAAGGCGCAGTCCGTTTCTGAAAGTGCTGACGACGGGGTGAAGAGTAGAACGCGGCACAGAAAGACGGCTCAAAGTCTTCTTCGCCCATTCGGGAAGCTTTACGTTAACGGGTTTTCCCATAGTAAGGGTTTCCCCGCCGCCAAAACCCTTTGAGGAAACGGGTTTGCCGGAAACCTGCGGAGTGAGGATGGCTTCAATCGAATGGCCCAAGTCCAGGTATTCGGTGGCCACATGGTTAACGTCCTCCACGGTGACCTTCTGGATGGCCTGTATGTCCTCGTCCGGCGACTGCCTGCCTTCAACGGCAAGTGCCTGCGACCAGCTCATGGCAAGACCTTTTATAGAATTTTTCTCGAACTCCGCTTGCGTTACCTCATGCAGCTTGGCTGCGGTCACAAGATCGGCTGAGAGTCCGTTTTTTATGGCGATCGAAAGGACGTCTCGCACTTGAGAAAGGAGTTTTTCGCTATCCGCCCCGGATGGAAAGCCTGTCACGACATAACCGAGCCCAGACTTTGGCAGCGGAGCGAGCTCGAAATCGGCAAAGAGCGCCTTGCCATCTGCGACAAGCGAATAGAGGTCACCCCGCTGGCTGTTAAGGACATCCGCAAGCACTACGGAAGCCGCATAATCCGCGCTGTCATATCCCGGCATCCTGAAGGCAAAGGATACCGTGCCGTAGGAACGGTCAGTATCCATCCTGATAACGGCCGGTTGGACAGGCTGGAGCTTTACCTCCTGGCAAGTCGGGAGTTTTATTGCCGGGATGTCTCCGAAGAGTTCGTTCACTTTTTTTAAGGTGCGAGTGGGATTAATGTCCCCGCATATGATAAGTACGGCGTTATTGGGCGCGTACCAGTCGTTATGGAATTGCTTGAGCATTGCGCTTGTTGTTTTGTCGAAAGAAGGGCGGGTCCCAAGGGCGTCATGTTCGTAGGGCGTCCCGGCGAACATGGCTGCCAGAAGGCGCATATAAAAAACGTATTCCGGGTTCGACAGGTCCTGGGACACTTCCTGTTCTATTGCGCCACGTTCCTTGTCCCACAGGCTCTCGCTGTCCAGGACCCCTTTCATCCGTATTGCCTCTATGTGTAAGGCCACATCCAGGGCTTCGGCAGGTACGGTAAAGAAATACTGGGTTACGTTCTGTTGGGTGTCGGCATCAAAGTTGCCCCCCATCTCCGCCATAATGCGCGCGAGCTGGTCGGCCGTGAGCCCGGGGTTTCCGCGGAACATCATGTGTTCCTGAGCGTGAGCCATGCCCGGGAACCCGACCGGCGCCTCATCGGAACCAACGAGGTAATTCACCACTATCGTGGCCACCGGTACGAGCGGATTACGAACGATGACGACTCGCAGGCCGTTGGTGAGTGTTGCCCGGACTATCTCCTCAGCTAGCGCAGACCTTAAGGGCCATAGAGCAGTCGCTGCCATCAGGATAAAAAGAAGCGCCACGAAAACAGGGGTTTTTTTCATTAGTGTTCCCTTTCTCTTATGAATACGGATTCCGGTTATCGCATCCTCTGCCGCACTCATATGTTTCAGGTACGGCAATATCTGCATAAGGTTCAAGACTATCAGGGTCCCAGACTTTTGTGGTCTTGAATTGCTCCTGTCAATGCTCAGCTTAATTTGCCGCCTTATCTCTCAACCCAAATTACTCCCGCTGCGGCATCCTATGTTTCATTCTTACCATAACGAGCGAAGTTAATCAAATGCTATGTTTTTTTCTTCACTGGGGTTCTTTTCTCTCGCGGTAGCTTTGGCCCGTATCGATCCGAGGGCGCTGGAGGGGCCGGTTCAGCCCGCTAATCTCCTGGATTGCTGTTTTTATGTGCCTGTGATGCCGCCCTGTAACGTTATTCAGCTACCTTCACAGCATCAGTTAATAGCTCTCATCCAGCGCTATCGGTTTCTCAATTTATCATTCGCCACAGGCTCTGATCAACAGTGGCTAACGAGCTTCTGGGGGAGACCCTCCCTCTTTTAGAAGACCAATATGGTATAATAATTTAGTATGTTAGGTACCACTCAACATGGGACGACCGAAAATATGACTCTTACCGGTGTAGCTGGCGTGGACATCCATGGGCGTACGGCACTCACACTGGTTACTTAATGTCGATGATCCTTTCTTGGAAGAAGGCCATGATCAGTACACTGGTGAGCTTGATTATCCTCATAACAGCCTCGGGATCGGTTTTTGCAATGCTAACCGAAGACATTATGATTCCGGCAGAGGGCAAGGGATTATTTGGAAACACGGAATATCGCCTTGCCACCTACATTCATAAACCTGATGATTTTGATTCGGCAAGGAAGTACCCGGTGGTAATCATCAGCCACGGAACCGCGGTAGACGCCTTTACGAGAGCTCATACCAGATTTGATTATCCCTGTGCCAGCGAGTATTTTCTCAAGAAAGGGTTCGTCGTCGTTGTACCGATGAGAAGAGGATACGCCGGTTCCGACGGGGCGTCGATTGCCGATAGCATAGGATCATGCAGCAACCCGGATTATTCTTCATCCGCACGGGAAGCGTCGAAGGACATAGCAGCGGTTATCAGCTATGTAAAAAGCCTTGCCTACGCTGATACGCAGAGGATTCTTCTTGTTGGAATCTCTTCAGGAGGATTCTCATCTCTCGCCGCCGCGAGCCTTAATATTGAGGGAGTGATTGGGGCAATCAATTTTGCCGGAGGGCAAGGGGGGGCGAGTCGGACTGAGGCTTCCGGACATGCCTGTGATGAGAAGAGGCTCGTAGAAACCATGGGTGGTTTTGGAAAGGCAAGGGTCCCCACTCTCTGGATCTATTCTGAGAACGACTCATTTTTCCGGCCGGAATTGGCGCAGGCAATGTTTGCAAAGTTCTTGAGAAATGGAGGCAAGGGCAAGCTCGTGATAGCTCCTCCATTTGGTCATGCGTTACTCAGCCGAGTGGAGGGAAGAGACCTCTGGGCTCCTTATGGCGATGAGTTTCTCCAGGACCTCCAGGTGGGGAACGCTATCAAAATAGGTTTGAGTCAGGCTGTAGAGTAATATCCCCCTTAATAAGAGGTCTCATGTTTGTCACTGCCTAAGATAATATATCAGGTGAGAACCCCTTCCCTGTAGCCAAGCGCTGCGATCATCTCGTCAGAAGTAAAGCTTTCAAGAAAAAATCAATGTGTGCCAAATCGTTTTTTTCTTAAGTCTAAGCTCCAAGTCGCGCAAGCTTCAGATTGCTGCCGAAGGCATCGAGGGGCCGGATTTATATTGAGTGATTTTCCTTCGCATCTCATTTTCAAGGTCATAAGAATTCTGTGTCACATAGCGTTCGCCGAAGAGGTGAGATTCATCGAGCAAATTGCGGTTTTTTGATAAAAAAAGAAATTTTTCATCAATATTGCTTACCCTCCCTCTGTAATCGTCTCAAGGCATTTAGTTTAGCTGTTGCTAATATGCGTAATCCTTTATAGTATGAATTGAGAGCGGTAGAACCTTAGGTTTTACTGTGGCTAGTAAAGATGGACCGAAAAGAGAAAGCAGGTGAGATAAATGAAAGGCAGAGAGATACTCTTAACGGGGATGCTGGTGGCGCTTGTTGCAGTAATACTACCATTTGCGTCGCATCCAGCATATGCTGATGCTAATGGCCGTATCGAGGCCCTGGTGCCGTCTGAATCGGGGAGTCTGGAAACCGGTGGAGGTGAAAGTCCCTTGTGGTTAATGCAACCCTTTGAAGGGACGTATGACACTGGCCATATCGAGAGGTTGCTCCCTTCCGAATCATACGTGTCGCCGGAAATAGGTGCTGGTGAAACCAACCGGGTACTGCTGTCGCCTTCCAGGATGGTACATGACAATGGCAGAATCGAGTTGCTGCTTCCATCTGATGACCAATAAAGCATATGAAGGGGAAGTGCCTACTACAGCCCACTAAGGGAGCCAAGGGAGAGTGTAATCCCAAAAGGCTCCCTTAGCCGTGGATTCTTGAAACCCCTCAATTTCTCATAAAAAAGTTGAACGAGTCAGTTCGTGACTTGTCCCTGTAATTGGGGTAGAGTTAGCAAACGTAAAAAAAAAAGCTGGTGCGCCGTGAGATCGAAAAAGCAGCTAAACCCCAATATCATGATTCGCTTTTCATCAACATAGTATCCTTCAGTAACAGGTGACCCACAGTATTCGTTCGAGACTTACGTTTCCAACCCTCAAGAACTGCACTTCTCCGGCATGAGTGGAGGGCGTAGGAATGTCGGCGAATTCATCGCCCTTTTGTGGTCTGGCACATCTGAATCATAAGAATAGTGCTGAACCTCCCCATCCCTAAAGGAAGGGGGTTCTTCTTATGGTGACAGCGGTCTTTTCGGGGCTCTCGCTGCATCTATACGAGCATGAAGCTACAGCATCCCCGACGTCGACTGGTGTCCTTTCCCCGGTTCCCGACCGGAGCATAA
>JBEKCV010000051.1:0-30018 GCA_050014695.1 Thermodesulfovibrionales bacterium | reverse complement strand
TCCCCCCGGGTCGGCATGTGCGGGTATAGTGGATAGATTAAAGGTATTTTAAATTAGGGCGGTTGCCTCTCTGATCATCTAAAATGATGGAGAACTCGGTACTGTCAAGTAAAGTAATATATCATCATAAATTTTGAGCTTGAGATATTCAAGAAGAAGTTGCCATAATTGTGGATGCCCACCTGATGGGTAAATGAACACATTAATTCCCTTACCCCTGAGGTACTTTGAGAAACTTTTTCGTACTCTCATGGTGTGATACGGCGAAGATACGAGAATTAAGACGGCATAGCCCCTGTTACTGATCTCCTCGGTAACTGTACGGGCCTCTCGCAGTGTTCCAAAGAAGCCAGATTTGAGGGACAAGGGTTCTATATCCTCCTTTTTAACACCAAACTCTACCAGTTTTTTCATGGCCCATTCATTGTTTGTTAAATTCCTCCCAAGTGAAGGATCATATTCAGTGATGCGGGGGTCAGTGAGGATGAATATTTTTCGTGAGACATCATTCCGATAAAGGGCAGCTGCGGCTTTAAACCTGTACCGCAGGTCATTCTGACTCCCGCCCAGCACATAGATAGCTTGTCTCACGTGCGGGTGCAATTTATTGAAATCATCAGGCAAAGGATTCACGCTAACTAACCTTTGGAGCAGCCATGAATTCATTTGCTCATGGCCCGGGAAATTATCACCAGTTAAAAAGAGCCAGGTTGCTAAAGCGAGAACAATAGCAAGCCCAAAAAGTAAAGCAGCCTTTCTCCCATTGCACTTCGCACGGTGCCTCAAAGGGACGTTCACCGTTGCCTTGCTGCGGCATCTCTGCAGAGAGATGGGTGACACGGATAGCGTCTGCGAGAAGAGCTCGCTTGGTCAGGTTCAAAAACAGTATCAAGCATATATATAATTACCTATAGGAAGCCGGATAAAACACATCATCAACGTATCGCGCATCACTATCTCTCATTTGCTTTAACAACAACTTCCCGTCACGCCCCGGCGCTATCTTCTGAGGTCCATATCTGTATTCAAAAGCGATGGTCTTCTAAAGTCCGGGAAGTTGGGCTGCAACATGCCCTCGCTCCGACCTTTTTGATGAGCGGTGTATGCTTCCACGCCCCTCCGCTTGATAGTTCCGCAGTCACCGTTTGAAACTCACAAAACCGCTTTCAGAATGTCGCTATGGTGTCGTGGTCTGGATACGTATAAGCTGTTATATACCGGGCCGACTCATATGTCACGCTTTCCGCCTATATCGCAGCATCTGAGAAAGAGGTCTGTATAACTTTTTGTGCACTGCTCCAGAGAGTATTTTTGTTCTGCCACTGAGCGAGCCTCTATTGCCATTCGCTTGGCCAAACCTGAATCAGTTAGTAGAGTGAACATAGCTCGTTTCAGACCGTCTGTATCGGAGAGTCTCACTATGAGGCCCGTTCTCTCGTGGACAATGACATCTCTAATACCTTCAACATCTGTTCCGACCGATGGAAGTCCAGCTGCCATTGCCTCTATTAGACTAATCGGTAGGCCTTCTTTAAAAGAAGTCGAACAGTAGACGTCCATTATGCTTAAGAGTTCAGGTATATCAGATCTATACCCTAAAAAGAGGACGCTCTTGTCAAGGCCTTGCTGGCGAACGAAACCCCTGAGTTCTTTTTCTGAATTCTCAGGATCTGATTCCCAACCCTGACCAACGAGCAATAGCTTGACATTACTCATCTCCTTAAGCAGGTCAGAAAATGCTTCTAAAAGAAAAAGATGATTTTTCACTTTCTTAAGGTTAGCAACATTCCCGATAATTCTGTCATCATCTGATAACCCGATGCTTCGTTTTATCTTCGCTTTGTCGAAAGCTACGGAAAAGGCTTTGAAATCAACTCCATTTTGAATCGCAACGATCTTCGGGCTATCTGTCCGGAACGTAGTCTTGATTCGGTTGGCCACAGCATCACTAACACCCACCGCACTGTCAGTGCGCTTTAAGAGCGATTTGCCAATAACCCTCCACTTCCAGGGAATATTTTGAAGTTCCCATTCAGAATGCTCCGTGTATATGAGCTTTGAACGATTTTTCAATTTGCACCCGTAAAATGAATAGATCATGGACATGAAATGATGCGCATTTACAATATGTATGTTCTGATTCTTAATAATATTTCCCAGATCTTGCATTGTAGAAAAGTCAACTCTTTTGACTTTTGGCACAGGGAAAAGTGGAATATTTAATTCTTTAAATTCTCTCAAGATCCCATTGCCAAAAAACCATGCCACGGCCGGGTTAAACAACTCTCGATCCAATTTGAGTGCTAAATTATGAACCAGACGCTCGGATCCTCCCATCTCCATTTGCATAATTACAAAAAGAATATTTATCTTACCATGACATGATCTCATCGTCTCTGATGACTCTCCATACCCTTTGACATTGACCATTCTTGCCTTTTACTATCTTCTATTGTCCTGATCTGTTCGGCGGCTACACTGTATGAAGTCACACCGGATAAATCTTCATGTGCAATGCCGCTAAAACAAGGATACGCCGGCGGACCTATTCAGCATGTTCTCACTCACTCGCGGGCACAGCTGGTTATGGGAAAAGGATGGAAACTCTAATGTCTTGAAGTTTTTACCCATTGATTTTTTTTTCTTCCTAAGACTGCCCCTAGATCAATCACCCCTTTCCAAACCAGATAGACTGGAATCAGTAACATCGACATGACTTTTTTTCCACTAATCCCACTGATGAGAAAAGAAGAAGTAAAATAGAGAAATAAAAACAGAAAAGCCGTCACAATAAATATCTTTGAGAGTAACCAGCTAGTTAAAAGCAGAGCCAACGCTAAAGTGAAAACTAACACGTTGCCGAGTAAAGATGGATTCGGAAGCAAGAGCATCAACGCCGCTTCAATTTGCTCGATGCTTCCCTTTTTCAATCCACTCCAAAATATTTTAGGCGCATATCTCACAATAAGGGAAAACCTTCCGCCAGACCACCTTTGTCGTTGCGTTTTTGCATGAGATAATTTTTTTTCCTCTTGGAGGAAAACCCTGGCTGCGTACGAATACTGTATCCTAATTCCGTTGAGGGCTAAGATACAGAAATATTCGAAATCTTCCGCAATTGAAAAAGCAGTCCATGGAAATTGTTTCAGAATTTCCGGTCTAAAGCACATCCCGTTTCCAATCAGATGAACTGTCAGGCCCAAAGAAGATCTTGCAGTCATATAAATAATTTCCAGAGCTCGTGCTAATGAGATGAGTCGTGTAAGAGGAGTGTCATCAGGGTTAATGACTCCATTGTAACATTGGACGACTTGAGTCGTTTCTGGTGAGAACTCAGCATCTAATTTGATCAGAATGTCTCTATCCAAAGTAGTATCCGCATCTGTCATGACTATTACATTGAACCGCTCAATGTCTATTTGAGATAACGCCCATTCAATTGCATAACCCTTCCCCCTTTTCGTCTCATCAATACGTCTGACAATCATCGAGCCCCTGCTTGTTGCTATTTCTTCTGTATCATCACTACAATTGTCGCATATGACACACGAAGTAATCATATTTCTTGGATAGTCGAGATTTGCAATACTGTCTAACAATCGACCAATTACTTTTTCTTCATTATGTGCGGGAATCAAGATAAGATATTTACTTCTCCCGCCTCCTATGTTTGTCTGATTAATGTTCGTGCGGTTTATTTTTTTATGCTCTACCAAAAAAATAACCGTTGCCATAAAATAATTAAATGCACTCAAAAAGCAATATAATGTTAAAACAAATACGCCGATATCAATGAGGATCATGAGTGACGACCTCCCGTAGCAATGTACCTATTCTTAACCAATTTCGAATGTTTATTCATTGTATTTGCCCGTTGTCTCACGTTGTACTTCAGCCCCCTTGTCTTACGATCTTCATGAGAGATGTTATTCTGAAAAGAAACCCGTTTTTTATGGCGAACACGTACCGCCTCTCAGACCGTTTGATCGCATAACCTTTTCCTGAATATTGGAGGTCACGCAGTTACAGGGCAAGCGCTCACTTCACTTGGGGCGATGTTAGCAGCCGTCAACCGGTTTTGCTTGCACCCTGCCCCGTCCAATTCCGACTCTTCTCTTTTCGTATTCTCATATTATGATATTCGGCCTCTATCTTCTTGATCCAATCCACAACGCTATAGTTTGCTTCTATTTTTTTTTGGGCTTCTCTGGCGACACTATTCCTTAAATCGATATTTTTATAAAGCAGATAGATAGCATCTTTAATCTCGCGGGAAACGCCGGGTGCTACGATCATGCCGTCCTGTCCTGAATCTATTACCTGAGGGACACCACCTACAGCGGACGCCACGACGGGAATTCCATAAGCCATAGCCTCAAGCAACGACATGGGGGTACCCTCTGTTAAGGATGGCAGAACAAAAACATCCATCGCCGGCAACCAATTTTCCACATCACTCTGAAAACCGATAAAGAATACTCTCTGCTCCAAGTTCTTTTCTTTAGCAAAGTCTTCCAGATCCTTTCTTTTTGGACCTTCACCTATGATTAATAGCTTTAACGGTATCTCCTCATACGTAGATAGCATTGAAATCGCTTCGACAAGATATTTTATCCCTTTTTCTTCACTTAAACGGCCGACATAACCGGCAACGAAATCTTTGTCGCTTAAGTTCAGCAGGTTTCTTTTTTCTCGTCTATTCCGCATAGCCGATTCGTCCGAATACTCCCCATTCACGGCATTTTGAATAGTTACAATGCGTGATCTATCAATCCCGCTTCTGATTAAGTCATTTTCGATGCCCTCAGAAACGGCTATTATTTTGGTGGCAAATCGTAAGGCAATACGATCCAACCAATTATATAATCTTAGGTTTCTATCATTCGATATAAATCCATGGCAAGTGGATATATGAGGGATGCCCAGGATCTTTGCCGCAGGAATTCCCACGATATCAGCGAAATAGCCGTGAGTATGGACCAGATCAAATGACCCTTTCCTCAAAAAGGAATGTATCATTCTGTAACATCGAATGACCCTGAAGTAATCTCTGCCCTCACTCCTGTGCCTCACGGCAACGGGTATTTTGTACAGCGGATAGTTTTCCTTTTCTAACGTCTGAATAAAGAAGTTATCCTTTTCCCAGGGACGGATCAACAGCACAGGAGCAATAGTATACTTATCGCGGTCAACATTCTTCAAAAAAGTAAGACTGACTTTTTCAGCTCCTCCAAACTCAATCGGAGTCAGAATATATGCAACTTTATATTTTGACATTACCTATTTATCAGGAAGGGATATTCGGGGAAACACTTGTCATTGTTGAGGCAATCATGCGTAAGCGACCGATGCCTTTATAAAAAATCCTCCCACCCTTCTTTGCTAAAGAGGGGAATGCCCCCTTCGGCAAATGATTTCGGAAATTCGCAAGGAAGTAAAAAAGGGGTGGCGGGCCCTCCATCGGAAATGATTATTTCCATTCGTGCTTTATGCACCTCTCTTCCTTGATATCACCACGAGTTCTTGACCTTTGTTCAAATCGTACAAGCGATCCAGGGTGCTGTCCACTTCTTCATCTTTCAGAGTCGCTTGTTTTCGAATCGCTCGTCTGTCGTCACATATATCAGAATCCCCGACTTGAGAATAGATCTCTATTACATCAAAGCCGGCCCGGTCAAGAAGGATCTTTAAATTCTTGGGAGAAAAATAGAACAAGTGAGCGGGCCATGATTTCCATTTCCACGTCGAAAAAGAGTCCTCTGCCACCAGTGAGAAGGCATTCGGTACGGCAAGAAGAAATAGTCCCTTGTTTCTGCAGAGCGACGAGATATTCATCACTTCCGATGCAGGGTCTAAGGAGTGTTCCAGGCAGTGAAAAGAGGTAATGAGATCGAACGAACCTACTCGAAAAGGCGCCTCCTGTACAGTACCGGTAAAGACTTCCATCCCTTGTCCACGCGCCCATGAGGAGGTCTCTCTCGAAATTTCGACTCCAAAGGGCTCAATTCCTTTTTCCCTGCAATAGAGAAGAAAGAAACCGTATCCACAGCCGATATCCAAAACATTCTTAATGTCGATCGTGGATCTTTCAAAAATCCTGTTCATAAATCCTTCATAACGCATGACCCTGTTAGAATAATGATTCTGGTAAACCTGCATATAGTCCCGCACGCTTGGGATATAACCTTCCTCAGAAGAATAAAAGACGGCTAGATCGTCTTTTGAAGGTAAAGGATTAAAGAAAATCAGATCGCATTGATTGCACCTATACAGACTCGTGGGATTTTCTTTCAAAAAAAGCGAGAGATCCCGTGAACCGCAAGCGCTGCAGGTATCCAGAAAGTCTAGACCTTTGATTCCATATCTGAAGAAAAACCGTTTTATGTCTTGGACCAAAGAAAAGAAGCCCTTTTCCTTAAATACTCTTGTTGCCTTGGATAAGAGATGAGTTGGATTGTTCAACATCAGATGGTTAACCTACCATATCCGGAAAGTCTCAATCAGCCATTCACGCTTTTTTTTACTGAACTAGACGTCTCAACAATGGACCCATATCATCTAAAGCAATAAAACCGTCTTTAATCGTCGGATTGAAGATCTGCAAAAAGAGCTCTATTTTTTTTCCCAGATTCTTTTCAAAGTGTATATTGGCCATGATAGCCTTAATGTCTCTATCAAGAAACCGCGTCTTCATGCCCAACCGAAAGTCGACTACTGGTTGGTAATCTATCTCCAGCGCCGACAAGGCATGCAAGACGGGGAAATTCACTCCGCTATTCACTGCCAGGGGAAGAGATCCCCAATACCGCGGATTCACCTCTATGACAAAATATTGCCTACGTATCTCGTCAAACTTGAACTCCACCATTGCCAAACCTGTCCACTCTAAGGATTCAAGGAGTCTTCTCCCCATTTGAAACAATTCGGCGTCATAGAAACTCTCACAACAACTACTCGGTCCGCCGCTGGTAGGGTATTCGCGTATACGTTTGTGACCAAAATGAGCTTTCACTTCTCCTTTCCTGTCATATAAGGCAAAGAATCCAAAACCTTGCCCTTCAATATATTCCTGAATGATCGGATATTCCTCGATTGCATGCATTCTCTCATACTCCGACGACAACTTTTCGGGAGAGTGTACGATAGAATACCTCTCCTCTGGATTCCAATGCGTCTCCCGTTTATCGCCTCTGAATTTTATAATGCAGGGGAACGTCACTTCTGACCGGCTAAGATCCTTAACGGCATCCGGAGATACTCTGAAAAATGTTTTGGGGCATCTCAACCCTGCTTCTTGCGCATGCTTCGTGAGCAATTCCTTGTTATCTGCAATGACAAGACTATCTCTCTTCGGCAGAAGATAATTGCAATTTAACTTAAATTCTTTATTCGTATCAAGAAGGCAGAGCATTTGGGAGATGTCGATCGGATTAATAAAATCAAATTCATGAGAATGGTGTATTAAAAAATCCTTTAACCTGGGAAAAAAGTCTTCTTTTTCTATGGTTATTTTTGCCTTTATGTATCTCGATAGAAATCCAATCGGTGTTTTTGAGCAATCATCTCGTGCAATGCCACTGATTTCACCGCCCGCCCGGCCGAGATATCGAATTGCGTATAAGCCGATTCTTTTTTCTGCGTCTGTTGTCAAGATCTTGACACCTTCAAGCAATCTCTTTTTTTTCATCTAAAGCCCGCTTCTCTTTGCGAAGGTCAAATGCCTCAATGTCCAATACATGATACGAGCAAGTTGTTTTATTGAGGGGTTCTTTAAAAATTTTGCACCTTGACTTACCTCATCCAACCACGCTGAATAACAACGCGCATGAGCGTATCCGATATTGTTACAGATACTCTTTTTTAATTCCTCTTCAGATTTTATATACGGCGTTACCCAATAGGCCCTTCCCACTTCGAATGAAAAATGCGAATCGCTCCCTGCGCTCCTTCCCTTGACAATTGATAATAATTCACTCACCTTTGGATTACCTGCGAGCATGTTGAGGTCTTTCCAGCGTGCATTTATTACCTCGACGGCATCGATTTTTTCCAATATGGCGACAGGGTAGGAACGCGTATACTTGAAAGGATGTGCGAGAATCGCAATGCCGCCCTGATCATGAATTTCCTCGACCAGGCTTTCCGCCTTTTTGCTTCTCAATGGCTTTGAAATGAATAGCCCTATAATATCTCCTATCTCCGTTTGCACTTCATTTCCTTTAATTAACCGCATATTATTCCGCAGGGCAATATCCTCGCCATCCTCAGTCGCTGATATTTCGTGATCCGTTAGGGCGATACCATCCAACTGCCGTTTTTTTGCGCACTTTATGATATCGCTAATTGATGAGAATGAATCGTGAGATTTACGAGAGTGGATATGAAGGTCAAATTTCAGCGAATCAACTGATTGCATCTATCGGGCCCCAATGGCTTCAATATAACAAAAAAAGAACTTCATAGAAAGCGGAATGCGGAACAGCATTAAGAGATTACCATTCACTCCTGACAAAAACCTCTACGGAGCTTACCCTCATCACAGGTGCTGGCGCGGCGAGTTCAATAAAGTTTAATAACATGCTTTGAATGTCATTCGAACATAGTCAGGGATCTTAACCTTTTTAAAATCCTTGAGATCACCCCCTTCGTTCGAAATAGCGTACTGAAATGCTTTGTCAGCAGTTATTTCTTTACCGCTCGCACGCAAATATTCAGCATGATGGGGCCGATGGCCTCTCCAAATCTATCCATATAGCTCAAGAACTTATAGGAAAATGGGAATATGAACGGGATGACGTGCAGACCTTTCATCTTGCCGATTGAAAACCCGGCCTCGTTCAGCCATCTCTTTAGTTCAATCCAGCCGACCCAATTTTCATATCCTTCGTAAGGCCTTAATTTCAGCATATTCGCTACCGTTATTGCAGGATGCCAGATTTTATTGGGGACGGTCAAGATAAGAACTCCTTCCCGTCTCAATACCCGGTGCATTTCGTGAATGGCTTTCTTAGGATCAGGAGTGTGCTCGATAACCTCCGTAGATAAGACCACATCAAAATATTCTTTTTCGAAAGGGATATCCAGGACGCTGCCGACAATTCGTTGAGTGTCACATTTTTTTGCAACCTGAGCCAGTATGTTTTCTCCCACATCCAGAGAGACAACGCGTGCTCCTCTGAGAGCTGCTTCTCTACTGAACCATCCTGTTCCGCTGCCGGCATCAAGGAGCGCTTTTTCTTTTATATCTTCGGTCAAGAGTTCGTCGAATACGACCTTTAGTCTTCGATTTGTATCGTACATGTTCATCTTGGTATCGAACTGATCTGCAAATCTATCATAAAATAACATTTTTTCATCACGGCTTGTCTTCATGGAATCACCCCCTGGAAGCGACTATGATGCCGATAATTATAATGACCATACCCATTATTTTCATGGAGTTGAGTTGTTCATCGAGCAAGAGCCACGAAAACAGACTTATAAACGTAAACAGTGCAGCGCTTGCTATTGGAAATGCATAACTCAGTTCGTATTGTTGAAGAATCTTTAGCCACAAAATAAAACTGAAACCATAAAGACCGAAGCCAGCTATAAGCACCGGTGATTTAATAGATTCAGTAATCGCCTGAGAAGCATTAAAGGTTTTTTTCATAAATGTCAGACCTAAGCTGCCTAGAATTGCATAGATCAATAACATGAATAAGGCTCTCATTTCTGATAACACCCTCGCCGAACTTCGTCTTTCTCTTTCGGTAATCTCATACATTCTACAGCTTTTTGTCGATGCAAATTGAAGCGAGTTTCAGATAACAACTCAAAAAAAGGCAGCGAAAAAGCCAAACCCTGAAAAATAAACGGGGTTCACCTTTATCCGGTCAAGACTTCACTTTTTTATCATAATCTTTTCTCTTTTATCACATAGGGCGGCCTCTTCTTTGTCTCGATAAACATTTTCCCCAGGTATTCTCCTATCACACCTAAAAAAAACAACTGTACCCCTCCCAGGAAAAGAATCGACATTAATATTGACGTCCATCCCAATATCGCGGCGTGCAGAAACATTTTTTCATATAATGCATGAATAGCGTAGAGAAAAGAAAAGCAAGAGAAGAAAAAACCTATAACCATTGAAATCCTTAAAGGCAGTATGCTGAATGAAGTGATCCCTTGAACCGCAAAAGCTATCATTCTCGCGATAGAATATTTTGATTTGCCGGCATGCCTTTTTTGTACGATATACTCAATGCCAATCTGTTTAAAGCCTAACCAAGAGACCGCACCCCTTATGAACAGCCAATTTTCATTAAATTTCCGCAGTTCACTTACCACTTTTTTATCTAACAGTCTAAAATCCGCTGCTCCGAGTGGTATATTTACATCAGAAATTTTATTCATTAGTCTATAGAAGAAAGCAGAGGTAACTTTTTTCATGAACCCCGTGTCCTCTGAATCTTTTCGTATGGTATACACTACGTCATATCCTTCTCGCCACTTTTCAAGGAGTTTGCAGAGCATTTCAGGTGGATGCTGCATATCCGCGTCCATGCTGATGACACAGTCACCTTGAGCGTGATCCAATCCTGCTTTTAAGGCTTTTTGATGACCAAAATTTCTTGAAAACGAAATGAATTTGACTGTTTTCTCGCCGTCTGCAACCTTTTTTATTTCTTCAAGTGTCGAATCCATACTTCCGTCATCAACAAAGATTATCTCGCAGTTGTCTTTTTCCTGAAACTGTTCTTTCAATTTATGAACTAGGACGCTGACATTACCAGCCTCGTTATATGCCGGGATTACAATCGATATCATCAGACCTCCTTTCGTTCCCGTTCAGAGTAACTTCATAGATCTCTGTGCCGGACATTGAATAAACCCTTTTAAATATTCCTTGATTGTCCCGAAACTTCGAGATCCCCTGTGGATATAATAAGTTTTCCAACCTGCCAATGTATACGTAATTAATATGATATTTTTTTAAAACCGCAACACTTTCGCTCAAGTCCGTCGTGGAAAACATTTTTTTTATCTCATGAAAACGTTCTCCTATTATACCCGCTTTACTATGCTCCACGTTGGAAACCTTCCATTCACCGACACCCGTAACCCTTTCGGCGAAATCAGGAATAAGGGAATAATAATAATAAGGAATATGCAGTCCATCAATTCCGGGATAGTTAGGCTCGGCTTGAATGACCGCATTTACGGGTAGAGTCCTTTTAATCCATTGGCAGGCCTCAAAATCGGCATCCCGGATATACGTGGAACTGGTATCTTTCACATTCGATGCTATATACATATCGGTAAAATAAGTAGGTGCTGCCACCACCAGGAGCGCTACGATAGGCCATTTAAATTTGGTCAGTGACAAACCCCGCTGCCACAAATAAGCAGTTAACATTAGGAGACAAAGGGGAATAATTCTTGTTGCCTTAAGAAGGCCGAACTGACTTTCTGCCGGATTTACAATAAAAAAGACAAAGAATAGACTGATTATCAGGAGAATAATGAATTGATAGATCCAGTGATCGCCGTTCTCCTTTTGTTTTATAACCTTAACCATGCCCGCAATGCCGAACAGCAGCACGGGTCCGTATTCGATGGGAAAATAAAGAGGAGCCAACAAAATGGGGAACATATTCGGTTTCATTTGAAGAACACCCTGACCGGTTTTCAAACTATACATTTTAATGGCGAACAAACAGAGATAAATGACTCCTGCTGCAATACCAGCAACAAAATGTTCTCTTATGACCTGCTTTGGCTCATGACGGTTAAGCCATATTTTCAAAGATCCAACACTAATAAACCACAGGGCAAGCATTATGCCCATGGTTGCTTCGATGCCAAACAGACTTCCCAAAAGCAGACCGAAGAACCCATAGGTGTAATGGCTTTTAGGGTCACTGTTATAGAGTACCATCATGAGCAGCACGATTCCTATGGCGAGCACACCTTGGGGTTCCACCAGGAAGAAACGATAGAGAGAGTGTGAAAATCCCGCAAAGGCGTCAAGAGAATAGTTCCCAAAAAGAACAGCCGTTCGGGATACAAATGCTTTATAAAAAACGCTTCCAAGATAATAAATATCCATGAAACTGTAAGAGAGGAACGTCAGAATCAAAAGAATGACCAACAGTTTTTTTTCTCTCACAAAGTGAACAAGGAACAAGTAAAAAGCAGAAGCTGTCAACAAGCTGTAGAGTAAAGAAGTCAGCTGAATGACATTCTGGATAGTTAACTTGGCAGAAAACAGTTTATAGAGAAGAGCGGGGTACATGTAGGCCAGCCAGTAATAACTGAGGTTTTCCCCGGCAAAAAAATAGCTTTTCAGAGGAAGACCTTGACTGACACTGAGTACATGAACCTGTCGATTGATAAAGTCGTGCCCGAATAGCCAGGTGTATATATATTTGCCGTCCACATGCGCTCCTAAATTTTTATAGGGCAGGTAGAAGAATAAAACACAGAGTATCAGCACTGCATAAAGAGCTGCTTTATGGAACGGATCGAAAGAGCCCTGCTCTTTACTCCTGATCCCACGTTGCCAAATGAGGCAACATAGAACGAAAAGTGGCATCATTACGACTACGGTAAAAATAACAGGCATGTTCCAACCAATGCTGTAAACAATAACCGAGGTTATGAGAGAGCTGGCAGCAACGCCGGATAGCGCCCCCCAGATAAAACCTTCAAGCAATCTACCTTCCCGGTAAAAGAGAGGATAAACCGCGCAATGGCCGGGCAGCGTATATAAGACAAAGACTGCCAAGCAAACGGCGAGTAAGCTCACATTAGTGCTGACGGTAGAAAGCACCAAAGTCAAAGAAGAAATCAAACACAGAAGAAGACCGATCTGTATATAGCAATTTTGGAAATTGACTACGCATTGCAGCCTCATGTTTCTCCTCTCGACTTTTTGCACGTAAAACTCTCGTTCAATCAGTGGCCGCAGCGAGTTTCTTTTTTGTAAGTTCCGCCTCGATCACTGCTATTCCCGTCAGAGTATAAATAATGGCCGAATAGGCCTGGGGCAGGAAGAAAGCAGTTACCCCGTATGACATCAAGCTGATCAACAGTGTCTTGAAAAGTACAGTATCCACTGTGCTTGCTCCCTTGTCATTGCTTCTTAAAAGGGATTTATACTGTTTGAACGGGATAACAAAAAAGCCTATATATAAAAATAACGCAGCTATCCCCATTTCAACAAATACCTCAAGAAATGTGTTATGGAGGGAATGCCAGTCGTTCATCGCTCTTCCAGCAATGTAAAGGCTATTCCCGGCTCCAACACCCAGTAGCCAGTCATTACCGGCTTGAGACGTGACTATCCGCCAGGCATCGATTCTGGTGCCCGTCAGACCTGTGTTGGCATCCGCCTTCACATCGGTAATCGTTGCGATTCTTTCCTTATAACTTTGCGGGGCAAATGACCAGAAAAGAATGGCAATGATCAGTAAGAGAAAGATATACTTCTTCTGTTTTTTGGCAAAAAAAAGATAAAAACCGACCCCTGTAACACATAATCCCAAAAAACCACCCCTGGAAAATGTAAACATGATGGCTGTAACGATTGTAAGAACTCCAAACAGCGGAAACAGCTTCTTTTTGCTCTTCATTAAAAAATACAACGTAAAAGGCAACGTTGCATTTAGAAATAGCCCCAAATCATTCGGATCAGCGAAAATTCCACTTTCAATAGCCAGACCCCTGTAGCCGCCTAGAAGGTATTCGGAATTGCCCATAAGATAATTGAATACAGTGCTAAAGGCCATTCCAATCCCACAAGCAACAAAGGCTTTGAGAACTATGTTTAATCTTTCCTCGCTATCAACTATCTTGATCATCACAAGAAAAACGATGAGAAACTTTACATTTAGTATTATTATGTTCAAGGTTTGTCCACGATCCGTGGAAACCAACAAACCGAGGCACATGATGCATAAAAACCACATCCATGAAAACACAATGGAGTTTTTAAACGCTGTGGTATTGGTGTATTGAGCACGACTTGTCGAGTAGCTGACGAGCAACAGTATCCCGCTCACGAGAACTATTTTCAACTGCCCCAAAATCGGCAGATACTTGTAAATCAGGGGGAAATAGGTTAATACCGTATAACTTAGAAGACAAACGAGCGGAATAGTATAGATTCTTTTCTTCATAACGGAATTGTATTCATACCTCTATTTAAAAAAAACATACTTCTTTGTTTCAGGCATTCCCGGGATAGAGGACGACCGCTTCTTCGTTTCGAAGAAGCTGCTTCTCGAGCCCAGCGCGGCAAAAACGAGTGCGGGTCTCAACGGTTGCATCGAAGGGATAAGATCCCGTGGCCGCCAGACAATGACAAATGACCATATGAGCCAGTTTCGCCATCTCCGCGAGTCACATCTTCATCCCCCCACTTTGTCAAAAGGAGATTTCTCACCTTTGCGTGGGCGACCAGGTTGTAAAGGTTGTGCCCTGGAAATACGTGATCCATGCCATGAGGATCGCAAGGTTTACCATGACAAACGTATGCGAAGCTGCGAGCGCCCTCGACAAGAAGGGTATTGTCTTGGTGCTTCTAGCAAAACCAGCAGAAACATAAAAACCAATCTGGCCGATGAAACTCATTAGATAGAAAGTATTCCGGCTGCTGAGCAACAAGCTGCTCGTGAACAGAATCATCAGAAAGAGCGGGACAAGGAACCGGCAGAGTTTGTGTGACAGGAGCTCAAAGGAAAATATTCCGAACTTCCACGGATTCAACAGGGTCCTGTTATTCACGATGGCCCTGATCGTCCTGTTAGTGATCCGGACCTGCCGATGAAACTCGCCTTTTGCACTTCCTGCGGTCCTCTCAAAGCAGAAGGCCTTTTCCTCCAGAACCCCCCTGAAGCCCTGCTGAATAATCGTGAGCGGTATGACGAAGTCGTTGATGTCATAAGGATTGAGAGGGCGATACAGTTCTTTTCTGATTGCAAAGATTGCTCCGTCGGCGCCGACACAGGAGCCGATGATGCTTTCGTACGTCTTCGTAAGCAGTTCAAGTCGCGCATACGCGCCCAGTGAACCGACGGCTTCTCCGTCTTTCGCTGCGGTGTACTTCGTCCAGCCAGATACGAATCCGATCTTCGGGAGCTCGAAATGCTTCATCATTTCCCGAAGGGAATTTCGGTCATATTCCGAGTTCGCGTCGGAAAAGACAATGATCTCGCCCTTTGCGAGCGGGACCGCCATATTAAGACAGGCTGTTTTCCCTAGCCTTCCTTCATACTGTCTCAGAACAACCCCTCTTCCGATATACCGTGAGACGATCTCACCGGTCCCGTCGTCGGACCCATCCGAGATGACAACTATCTCAAGATGGTCATTAGGGTAGTTCAAGGACAGTGAATTCAGGATCTTGGCCTCAATAACAGACTCTTCATTGTATGCCGAGATCAGGACAGACACTCTCGGCAGATAGTCCAATGAAGGGCTTGGCTGCTTCCGTCCCCCCGGGTCTCCTTTGAACAGCGAAACAGCCCGCAGCATGATCGGATATCCAGCGTAAGCGTAGAATATCACGACAACGGAAAACCAAAAACAGAGTTCCAGGGTGGTCATGCTCCGGCTCTCCGGAGACCTCTCGAAAAAAAACGAATCATCGTCAATGAAGGTCGAGCCCCGCCTGAAAGGTCAGGAGAGACCATATCATCGTGAAAGGTGGCATTGGGTCTCTTTCCTACTATGGTGGTCTTCCAGAACGGTCCTGTCGTTTCCTCGTCAAACATGCCGTGTTGCCCGGGCCGCAATCTGTGTCGGAGCAATGTGATGATCGAACAGTTCGCCGAGGCCGCAGGCAACATGGTTATTTTGCCACTGCCGAAGTCGGGGATATGGTCTCCACCAGTTCAGGGGCGACCGAAGGGGCCTTCACGTCGAGGGAGTCCCTCTAAGAGCATTCCTGTGCCCGCCAGTCAACACAGGACCGTTAGCGGACGCTGCTGCAATTGTTTTTTTGAAACATCAGGATGGCGAGCATCCCGATGCCTGGAATATTCGAGATCTTTTCCATTATGGCTCCCCGCTGCAATGTGATGGTGTTGTGCTTTCTCGCCAAAAGCCTGAACCCTATCTTCTCGACTGCCTCCACAAACAAGCCGATATCGTACTGGCGCTTTTGGATATCGAGGTAGCCGAGTTTCTCAACGGGAATAAAGCTTGGCATCCAATGTCTGTTGGCATACATCCACTTGTCCAGCTTGCAAAAGAGACTCTTGCTGTCGGGAACGGATACCAGAAGGAATCCACCATCTTTCAATACGGAGTGGAACATTTCTACAAGCGACATGTCTTCCTCGACGTATTCCAAGACACTGCTGCAGACAACGGCTTCAAACTTTTTTGATAGGATATGAGAGAGGATCCCATCCCCCAAGTGATAATAGGCAGCGTTCGACGAAAGCCGGTATTCTTCGGCGCGGTCACGGGCCTTCCGGACCATGCCCTCCGCAATGTCCACTCCTGTTATCGAGTGACCGTCGCGTAGCATGGGAAAAGTGATATCCCCAGCACCGCATCCATAGTCCAGGATTGATGCGCGCCTCATACCCGTTGATACTAAGAATTGATAAATCGTCCTGCACCGGTAAAAGTAGGATGTCTTTTTTCCGTACTTCTCCCCCCAATCCCGCGATTCGCGTTCCCAGAAACTCGCCACATTTGAATCGACTTTATTTGATAGCATAGATCTACGCTCCCCACATATCAATCACGACAGGAACTGAGCGACACCATCTGGACTGTCTGGGGGTTGATTTAACGCCAGCGCTGCCATATAAGCAAGCCGCGACAAATTATAATATACCTGATAAGGTCAATAGGGGACCAAACTTCATTAAATATACCATAAGAAAGCATAAATGAACCCTCGTGGAAAATTGCCTGACCTCATTTCAACAGAACTGGAATAAGGTTATCGTTTCGAAGAGAAGGACAGGTTCGATATCGTCCGTTCGCGAAAATTAGAAACTCGTTATTTTCTTGAGGATTAGTTTGCCGTCATCCTTTGTTCGTAGCACAGATCACCGGCTTTGGCTGATCTTGTAGTGTAGAGATTGCTTCACTTGCTTTACTTTGTCAATGATAACTTGAGGGAAAAAACAAGACAAATAATAACCATATGCCTTTAGCTTCGTTGAGTTAAAACCTATGCTTTTTATAAAATGAAGTTTTGCTGCACTGTATTCTTTTTTGGTAAAATAGTGATATCCCTCGTTAAAATAAATAACGAAGTATTTATCTCTTATGCTCTGCCGACCCAGTCTCCGATATATGTCCGGATATTTGACACTGATAAGCTCGATATTCTTCTTGACGCCTTCGATACAAGTTCTATGGGTTCTGCTAAGGCTCCCTTCGGTTATCCTGTAACGCACCAGAGCATCGTCAATCATTTCAATTGGATATTCCATTGCAATTCTCATCCACAGATTATCATCTTCAGCTCCCCTAAGTTGCTCTTCAAACAATCCTACCTTATCTAGGACCTCCTTCCTCACCATCACTGTCGAAGTCGTGAGGTAGCTGTTCGAGAATATATTTCTTACTATATCACCCCGCATCAATTTTTCGCGCTTGCCCAAGCTTTTGTCCACGATCTTGTTATATTTATCAAACGTACAGTGTTCTGTAAAAACCATGCCGACATCAGGCCGTTTATTGAATATATCGACTTGTTTTGCTAGCTTTTCGGGCAACCATTCGTCATCAGCATCAAGGAAAGCAATAAAATCACCTTTCGACATTTTGATTCCTAAATTTCTTGCACTTGAGACGCCATTCTGTTTTGTTCGGAAATACCTCACCTTAGGATAATGATTCTTGATAATGTCTTGTGTTCCATCGGTCGAACCATCATCGACTACAATTATTTCATATTCAGTGAAGGTCTGATGCAAAATGCTCTCTATTGCTTCACGTATGTAATTTCCACAGTTATATGTCGGGATAACGATGCTTATCATTATTGTTCTTTCTATGAAAGGATCTCAGGAGAGAGATTCACTCGTCCTTTAAATGCGGTCATGATGAATGGCCTCAGTCATCTGTTTCTATCAGTTCGGCTTGTCAGCAATCTCCGCATTTACTTAGAAGGAATGCCCGCCGGCTTCGTTTGCGGAAAGACAGCAGAGAGGACTTACTTATGAAGTCCTCAGCAATTTGATTTTATTTATTAAGGAATGCGGCAGTAAACTCGTAATCAAACATTTCATGCACGCCGTGTTCCGACAATTATATCTTAATCCCGATAAATAATATTTTATAGCTGATCTTCTGTTATTTTTTTTATAAAAGTAATAATACCCTAACTGAAAATAGGTGTCACTGATATTCCTATGAATTATTTTCTTTCGGGAATAAGTCGGGGTTGACACAGTTCCGAGACTCCTGAGCCGGTCCAGACAATATCTTTCTATATCTCTTGTTAAGTAGCTTCGATAATTGTTATACACTGCAGTGGGTTCATCAAGATATCCTATTTTGTAACGTTCGGCAATACGCATCCAATAATCGGTATCTTCCCCCACGGAAATATCAGTCCTAAAATAGCCGACGGATCCAATAACAGTTTTCTTCATCATTACTGTTCCTGTCCAAATCGGATGCGGAGAAAAGCTATAAAATAAATCAATGAACTTATCGTTAAATGCGACAAAGTCATTCTCAGGCTTCTTTGTCAATGAGTCCTTGAAATATTCGAGGAAGTTGTTTTGAGCCAGATATTTTTTTATATGGATACCATCGGGTTTCTTCAATCCGTAATCTGTGAACACCATCATCACATCTTCATGCGATCTCAGGACATCGTGCCTCTTCTGTAAGCTGTCGTGTTCCAACTCATCATCGGCATCCAAAAAACATATATATTCTCCCTTGCTCACGCTCATGCCCGCATTCCTCGCGGCACCCGGTCCCTTATTGACTTGATACAGGCATGTGAGAATCCCGTTCGACTGATATTGATTTAGAATTTCAGCAGTGTTATCAGTCGAACCGTCATCAACAACAATAATTTCAACAGCCTGATATGACTGGCTCAAAACGGATTCTACGGCATCACTAATATAAGCAGCGCAATTGTAGGCGGGTATTATGACGCTAATGACATCGGCCATGATTACCGTTCGGGGATTACCTTACCGTTCCGGCTAACCTCTTCTTTTATGACCTTCAAATATTGCATGCCGAACCTTTGGTCAGGCTCAAGATGATTGCCTTCAGCCCATTCATTCCACGCTTTTATGAAAACTAAATTGTGTTCGAAAGATATTCTTCCCGTCGACTGTAAGAGTTTCCTTAAATTAGTTCTGAATAGTTCTGGAGTCGCTTCATGTAAAACCATGCCTTCCTTTCCGCATCGGGGCGTATTATCCCAATTCGGAATAATGCAGGGATATTTTATAATCCCCCTGTCCGAAGAGGTAATTGCCTCTGGTAAATCGTCTTTATAAGAATATATGGCCGGTTTGTGCGTTATTTGATGATATTTATTGATAAACCATTTTATAGGATGACGTTTGGAAACCCATTTCTTTCTTGACGGTAGTCTTTGTACCATGGAGGCATCAAAACCATAATCACTTGCATCCCATTCAGGCTGCTCCGTGACTCCGATCACGTATAATCCTTTTAATCCCGCCCTCAAAGCCAATTCTTTCCAGAATTCAATTACATTTTTTGATTCAGGTAATTCCTTAGGTCGATAGATGAGGAATATAGGTTTCCCGTCAATTTTTAAATATCGTTCATCTGTAAAAGCTTCTAATAATACAGCGAAATGTAACTTGTGATCTCCATAGCCGGGATAGGTCTGCTCTATCAATATTCTTTCCGGACTGCCATGCCATATGCCTGACCAGGTCTGATTTGCCCAGCACAGGCAAAAGGGGAAATCGGGCTGGCCTGATTTCAGCACCTCGTTGAAGGGTCTTTCGAGAATTCTTTCCCCTCCAAACCAATAATGGTAGTAGCAGAATCCCTCAATGCCGTATTCTCTCGCCATTTCAGCCTGCATTGCCCTTGTTTCAGGCACCCGAAGGTCGTAGAAGCCGAGATCAGCGGGTACATGCGGCTGATAATGCCCACGAAACAACGGTTTTGCCTTCGCGACGTTGGTCCACTCGGTAAAACCTTTCCCCCACCACTCATCGTTCTCCGGAATCGGGTGGAACTGAGGCAGATAAAAAGCGATTAATCTTGCAACACGCTTGGTTGCAGAGAACTCAGACTTATTAATCATCCTTTTCTTGATTCCTCTTATGACGTTATTCGCCACACGACACAGTCATAGAAATCGTTCGACAATCTTTAGAATTTTGCTGGCTCCCACTGAAATATCGTAATTCTCCTTTACCTTCTCGAGACTCCTGCGACCAAGTTTTTTTCTCAATTCATCATCTTTCGCTAAAAGAATGATTTTATCGGCCATTTCAGCAATGTCGAGATACGGCACAATAAAACCTGCATCATCCTCGACAAACTCGGGAGTTCCCCCCGCATTTTTAAAACAAACAATAGGTTTCCCTAATGAAGCCACCTCAAGATTAACGAGAGGAAAAGGATCTTCACGTGAAATCATCGCGAAAACGTTAAATTCACGATAATAATCTAACGGATTCGAAACATGATTGATAAAATGCACTCTGTCCGATATCCCGGCTTGGCGGATATCGTGCTCGATTTCATAAAGCTCCATTCCGTTTGTGCTCCCGCCAATCCACATGAAGTGTATCGGTCTTTCTCTGTATCTCCTATCGACATTTAACACAAGTTGGATAAACAGGTCCTTACCTTTCCGCCATGTTTCATGACCCGAGCTGCCCACAATAAAGGCATCTTGTGGTATGTTTAAAGATCTACGCAGATGATTTGTATCATCTGATTTATTGAATGCTGAAAGATGAATAAACCCATGCACTGTATCAATCTTGCTTTCGGGAATGTCATGATTTAGGATAAGATTTTGTTTCACTGCCTCTGATACCGCGATGTACTGATCAGTATATTTTTTTACAAGATCGAAATTATCCGGCCCAATCCTGTGTATCCAATATTCTAACTCATGTACGTGTGTGATAATGGGACACTTGAGATCGGACAGGAATTCCAATACTTCACCATTTGTTACGGTATTAGAATAAACGAGCCCGATATTGTCTTGAAATAGTTCTCTCCTTAGTCTATTCGAGTAACGCCGATTTTCAAAAGCGCGAAACCCCGGGACGAGAGCCGCTCTCCTATACCACCTATTCCCAAATAGTTCGTTTTCATTGAAAACGTTAACTGGAGCCAAGGCTTTAAACTCGGACTCAAGCTCGCCGCCATTCTTTAATAATACTCGAAACGGGATTTTGGAATTATTTCTCAGCCACTTCAGAAAATTCAATAAAAATATAGGAGCACCGGTTCGTAATGCGTCATGACTAATAAATAAAATCTTTTTACGAGCTCCGCCATTTCTTGAAGCGATGTCGCAAAGTCTATTTCTCATGTGAACATGTCACAGATTTATACATTATGAAACCACGGTCTGCACACTTTCTCTCATGGATTCCACATCAGTACAATCTTTCCAGCGCACGAGATAGCCGATCCTGTCAGAAAATGGTAACCTCACGCCTCACCGCCCTCTCGTTCAACGAGATCTGCCAATGCCATAAACTGTCTTCCAGCCTCAAAGTTCAGGACAACGCGTTCCCTTCCCTTTCTTCCCATTTCTCTCAGTCTATGGGGATCAAGGCCAGCAGCTTCTTTCATGGCCTTGGAAAACCCAAGTTGATCGTTTGGCTGGACTAACCATCCCAGGCTTGGATCGATTATTACTTCGGACACTCCCCCCACGGACATGGCTATTGGACAGCAACCACAGGACATTGCCTCCAATAACGTTAAAGGCAGCCCTTCGTTTCGACTAGGCATAAGGAACACGTCAAATGCAGGATAAATCTCCCAGGGCCTATCAGTGAAACCGATCAACTTGACTTTTTCTTTGATAAGCGGGTCTTCTGCTAAAAGCCTTAAGGCATCAAGCTCCGGCCCATCACCAACTAAAACAAACCACAGGTTCCGCCTGGGGTCATGAAAAAGCAATTCCCCGAATAACTTTAGGGCAAGCTGAAATCCCTTCACTGGATTCAAACGGCCAATTGAACCAAATACCAACGCGTCCTGTGGTATTCCCCACATTTTACGAAATGCAGCACGATAGTTAGCGTTCGGCTGAAATTTATCAGAATCTATCCCATTGTGAATCATGGTGATCTTTCTTCGGGGGAATCCATAGTGATCAATGAGTATTTTCCCGATGGCATCGCTTACACAAACCACACGATGAGGCCATAAAGAACGGAGAAAACAAGAAAATTTTGCTTTGTACCACCACACACCAATGCCGGGAAGTATGTTTCCGAAATATCGCCGACTTGATTTCGGTGGTAAAGGCTCTGAAGCAAGGTGCTCTATCGTTATGTAACGTGAGAATTTAAGCCGCACTGCAAGATCAAAATTCTGACTCCCATCATGAAACCATCCTTTGGGAAAAATGCAGACATCTCCCTTCAGATTGCGAAGAATACGGAAAGACTCCATTAAACCTGCGGCTCTCAGCGGTACGGGAAGATCACGGTGAATAATGCGAATCTCCCCCCCCTGATCGATCCTCCCTTGCCCATAGAAGTCAGTGCCGAGCTCGACTACCGAGATTTCATGACCTCTAGCTGCCAATATGCGCGCAAATTCTACAGTGTGAAGCTCCGTTCCTCCCCATCCAGATGGTAACGTCAGAAAACATATCTTCATCTTATTATTGGCGCACTGCCACAAGTTTCCGAAAATATATCTGTCCGGATGATCTCATCACAAAACATGCGCCAATACATTGAATGAAAGCAGATGCGAACCGGGCCACTGTCAGACAATACCGGATGCCCAGCCCTTGAACCTCTGTGGTTAACCATCGCTATTTCGGAAAAAGCATTCGCCGAATGCGTCCGAGTGTTCTGGTAAGGACATCAGGACACCACAGCTTTGTGAGAAAAATGGCCACCCCCGGGGAGGTAGAATTGCCACGGAGCAGTCGTGCCAGTACACAGGTGGCAAAAATTCTGTCTTCCTTAAGACCGTGATAGTATAGGGTTTCCGCACCGGTAGCAACCTTCCTTTCAATTATGCTACGAATTAAAACCCGGTCAGTCCCGTCACACTCCTTCAGCTGATTTCGTAGCACCGCAATATCCTCTGGAAGATATCGCAAACCTCTCAGATTTCTCGGTCCCGAGGCACTTGTGGAGAGATATCGCCACCAAGTCAGCCGCCTTTTAAGCATAGCGACATCGAATCTGGCAGCAATGCGAACATAGAGGTCGTAATCACTTGCTCGCTTGAACTTCCCATTCGATAATCCAACGGTTTGAAATACTCGTCTGGGAACCATAACCTGAGATGTAGTACATATGAATTGGCCGTGCAAAAGCTGATGGTAGTAACGGCCCGTAGTCACCCGGTCTTCCGGAAGATCTTGACAATAAGGACCATAGAGGAGGGATGTCAGACCAATTCCGCTGTCATTAAGCTCAACGCCATCGACAACAACGAGACCTGCGTTCGGATGATTTCTGGCCACCTCGACCTGAGCAGCTATCTTCTCCGGCTCCCAAAAATCATCGCCGTCAAGAAACGCTATATATTCCCCCCGGGCTTCACGGATGCCAGTGTTGCGTGAGCCGGCAACCCCTTGATTCTTCTGACGAATATAGTTGATACTGTCCTTAAACGGAGCAATGCGCGAGGGGGTATCGTCAGTTGACCCGTCATCGACGACAATGACCTCAAACGGTTCATAGGTCTGAGCAAGAACGCTCTTAAGGGCCTGCTCGATATATGCTGCTTGGTTGTATGTTGTTACTACTACACTTACCAGAGGATTCAATTCAATCCCTTATACCGTAAGAATCCTTTTTCCGCGATCGAGCGATCCACATGTGGTCCTTCACCCGTAAAACTTATCAAAAAAGAATCGATAATGAAGGATTTGATCTTCTCGATCTATTTCCTTGCATAAAGGCATGGTCCCCGCTAAGGGGCGCAAAATCCATTGGGTTTTCTGCATGCGTAAGGAGATTCAGATTGACGATGCTGGCATACCTGTTCATCCATATCGCAGTGAAGAAAAGGTATGTTCTCAGCAATACTAAATTCAGGGAAAGCGGCTTCTATCAGCTATCCCTTCAAAGAGGCTCGGATCTGGATCAGAATGATCTGTAACGGTCTTTGTAATTGCCGGTTCGTGCTATGAAGACGAACATCCCGAAGTCACTTTTTTGATAACGGAATAAGCCGTTTTTTGTAACATTTTCACGCTTTTGTAAAGCATAGGAGCATATAATCTCACCAACTGCTTCGATAACTCCTTATTCATTAAGAAATGCCTCGAAAAAGCCATCACGGCATACTTTCTCGCGTTCGCTAATTCGCCCCTCTTTTCATATTCCCTTGCTAATCTATGACATAACTCATGCAAAAGACGGGCTATCATCGGTCTGTATTTAGCCCCTAAATGAGCATATAAATAATCATAGACTATGATACTTGCTTTATGCGATTCTACCCAGTTTTGTGTTTGTGCCATGGTAAACCATACTCCTTCCCGATGATGCACGTGAACCGCCATCACTTCGTTGATGTAGCCGATCTTTCCGTGCAAGGCAGTAAAAATATGAAATGGCCAATCTCCCATTGGTAATAAAGAAAACAATTCTGGAACCTTCGTTATACCATTCCGAAACATCGATGAGAGTGTCGGAATGAAATTTCCAGCAAGCAAATCTTCCACAGTAAAAACTTCCTTCTTCAGGTTCTCGTGAAAAGGATGTGGTTCGCGACTCCCATCTTCGTAAAACTCCATAACATTATGAAAACAAATCACACATTCAGGATGCTTATCCAAGAAATCAACCTGCTTCTGCAATTTGTCCGGCGAAGTCCAATAGTCATCACCCTCAAGTATAGCTACGTATTCGCCCTTGCAGGATTCGAGAGTCTGTTCATTGTTTCTGTGCATGCCTATATTCTGCTCATTCAGAAAGAGTCGTAATTTGTCAGGAAAACGTTCTTGGTAACCAAGCAGGATATTCCGGGTATTATCGGTCGAGCAATCTTCACCAACTACTATTTCATAGTCAAAGTTTGTCCTTTGCATGAGAATACTATCGAGAGCTTTCGCAATAAACTTTTCGTGATTGTACGTTATCATTGATACGCTTACTTTCATCGTAAAACTCCCATTGGCGGCACTGTCAAGTGTTTTCTGTATATTCTCATCAGGTACCTTATTATCACGCTTCCTCATAAGATCTTTCAAAAACCCTTTCAGGCAGCGCGTGATTGCCTCTGCTATCTTTGGCCGGGGTCAGTTTTTCACCGAGTTTAGAAGTGTTCTTTGGGATCCCTATCACATCCCTGAACCCTCAACCCCTGAATCCAAATGTCACCAATGATTTCTTGTTCGTACTCGCAACGGCCCTGGTCCAGGTCGGCGGCCATCGTCATTGCTACTTAAGGCACGCCGGGTAAACCCGAATCTCGACCAACGTTGCTAGCCGTGATGCTTCCGCTCGTCGTCGATCAGGGTATTATCTCAAAGGCGAGCCACGCTAGATCAACTCCTGAGGTCGGCGTTGAGGTCTTTATCGTTACAGCGGTTCCCGCTGTCGCTGTGACGCTGTTGTTCTTGATCACCGCCGCCGTAAGCATCGTATTGGTATATGAGTTATAAACCGTTTCACCAGAGGGAACTGTCGGGACGGCGTTGGCGTTCCAGTCCGCATAAATGAGCCATGACCAGGAATCATTAACGCTGGAATTATAGTCAGTGCCGCTGATGTTGGTGGCAGTGGCCCCCGCCCCAGCCGTTTTCCCCACAGGAGAAGAAGCGTTTGCACCGGTGATAACCAGTACTTGCACCATCGCGTTACTTATAGAAGTGTCCGTAGCTCCTTGGGTGATGCTTACCGTCATCGCCTGCGAAGTGGATACGGGAGCTGTATATAAATAAACGATCGCACTGTTACCGCTCGCGGTCCCATACTGTTTTTGAAGCGTATAGGTTAGATGCGTACCCAGATTATCCGTGATTTGACTTACATAATTTTGATCCGTAGCAGGTGAGGCATTACTATTCAGCATGACGCAGATATACAACACTGATCCAGCGGGTGGGGTAAAACTCGCAGTGGTGAGAGTCTGCGTATTGGTCTTTACCGCAGCCGGGGTCGATGAGTCAAGGGCTAAACCGGTGATCGTAAAGGTCTGGGCGTTGGAGGTGCCGCCGCCAGGAGTGGCGTTCACCACGGTCACCGCGGCCGTCCCTGCCGAAGCTATGTCCGCCGCCGTTATTGCCGCCGTTACCTGGGTCGGAGAGACATACGTCGTCGTGACGCTCGATCCTTTCCAGTGTACTGTCGAGCCGGAAACAAAGCCTGTTCCATTCACGGTGAGCGTAAATGCGGCTCCGCCCGCGATCGCCGAGGCCGGACTCAGGCCCGTCGTTGTCGGCACGGGATTATTGATCGTGAAGGTCTGGGCGTTGGAGGTGCCGCCGCCAGGCGTGGGATTCACCACGGTCACCGCGGCCGTCCCTCCCGACGCTATGTCCGCCGCCGTTATTGCCGCCGTTACCTGGGTCAAAGAGACATACGTCGTCGTGCGGCTTGATCCTTTCCAGCTTACTGTCGAGCCCGAAACAAAGCCTGTTCCATTCACGGTAAGCGTAAAGCCGGCTCCGCCCGCGGTCGCCGAGGCCGGACTCAGGCCCGTCGTTGTCGGCACGGGATTATTGATCGTGAAGGTCTGGGCGTTGGAGGTGCCGCCGCCCGGTGCGGGATTCACCACCGTCACCGAGGCCGTCCCTGTCGATGCTATGTCCGCTGCCAGTATCGCAGCCGTTACCTGGGTCGGAGAGACATACGTCGTCGTGCGGCTCGATCCATTCCAGTTTACTGTCGAGCCGGAAACAAAGCCTGTTCCATTTACGGTGAGCGTAAAGCCGGCTCCGCCCGCGGTCGCCGAGGCCGGACTCAGGCCCGTCGTGGCCAACACGGCATTATTGATCGTGAAGGTCTGGGCGTTGGAGGTGCCGCCGCCAGGCGTGGGATTCACCACCGTCACCGCGGCCGTCCCTGTCGACGCTATGTCCGCTGCCGTTATCGCCGCCGTTACCTGGGTCGGAGAGACATACGTCGTCGTGCGGCTCGATCCATTCCAGTTTACTGTCGAGCCGGAAACAAAGCCTGTTCCGTTAACAGTTAATGTAAATCCGGCTCCTTCCGCGGCCGCAGAGGCCGGACTCAGGCCCGTCGTTGTCGGCACGGGATTATTGATCGTGAAGGTCTGGGCGTTGGAGGTGCCGCCGCCAGGCGTGGGATTCACCACCGTCACCGCGGCCGTCCCTCCCGCCGCTATGTCCGCCGCACTTATGGCTGCCGTTACCTGGGTCGGAGAGACATACGTCGTCGTGCGGCTCGATCCTTTCCAGTTTACTGTCGAGCCAGAAACAAAGCCTGTTCCATTCACCGTGAGCGTAAAGCCGGCTCCGCCCGCGGTCGCCGAGGCCGGGCTCAGGCCCGTCGTGGCAGGTACAGGATTATTGATCGTAAAGGTTTGGGCGTTGGAGGTGCCGCCGCCCGGTGCGGGATTCACCACGGTCACCGAGGCCGTCCCTCCCGCCGCTATGTCCGCCGCCAGTATCGCCGCCGTTACCTGGGTCGGAGAGACATACGTCGTCGTACGGCTCGATCCATTCCAGTTTACTGCCGAGCCGGAAACAAAGCCTGTTCCATTCACGGTAAGCGTAAACCCGGCTCCTTCCGCGGCCGTAGAGGCCGGACTCAGGCCCGTCGTAGCCGGCACAGGATTGTTGATCGTGAAGGTTTGAGAATTGGAGTTACCGCCGCTAGGTGCGGAGTTAACCACTGTCACCTTGGCTGTCCCTGCAACCGCTATGTCCGTTGCCAGTATCGCAGCCGTTACCTGGGTCGAAGAGACATACGTCGTCGTGCGGCTCGATCCATTCCAGTTTACTGTCGAACCGGCAACAAAGCCTGTTCCATTCACCGTGAGCGTAAAGCCGGCTCCGCCCACGGGCGCAAAGGCCGGACTCAGGCCCGACGTGGCAGGTACGGGATTATTGATCGTAGAAGTTTGGGCGTTGGAGGTGCCGCCGCCAGGGGCGGGACTAGACACCGTCACCCGGGCCGTCCCTGCCGACGCTATGTCAGCTGCCGGTATCGCCGCCGTTAACTGGGTCGAAGAGACATACGTCGTCGTGCGGCTCGATCCATCCCAGCTCACTACCGAGCCGGAAACAAAGACTGTTCCATTCACGGTGAGTGTAAACCCAGCTCCGCCCGCAGTCGCAGAGGCGGGACTCAGACCCGTCGTTGTCGGCGCGGGGTTATTAATTGTGAAGGTTTGGGCATTGGAGGTGCCGCCGCCAGGGGCAGGACTAAACACCGTCACCTGGGCCGTCCCTCCCGACGCTATGTCCGCCGCCAGTATCGCTGCCGTTACCTGGGTCGAAGAGACATACGTCGTCGCACGATTCCCTCCATTCCATTGGACAACAGAACCGTTGACAAAACCACTGCCATTGATGGTCAGCGTGAATGCCAACCCTCCAGCGGTCGCTGAACTTGGACTAAGGCTAGTTGTTACTGGCACAGGATTGGTCGTAGCTGTGCTCACCTGAAGGCTTGCCGTTGCGGTCATCCCGCTGTAGGTGCCGGTCACCGTGTGCGCACCTGCTACGCTCGGCGTACAACTGGCCCCCGTACATGAACCGTCAGGAGAAATCGTGAAGCTCGTCGAAGCAGTCACGTCGGCCATACCGTCGCCGTACTGATCAAAGGCCTGCGCTGTGTAGCTCTGACTTCCTCCAGCACTGATCGAGGCTATGGAAGGACTGATCGTGATAGAGTTTACGGGATCTAATGCGGCCACGGGTTGAGGAGAGACAAACTTGCGTACACGGACCCAGTCTGCAACAACCTGATTTTTACCCCCCCCCGTATAGGACATTAGATACGCCGATAGGTTGGAAGCAGGCACGTTCGAGGTCACGGACTCAACCGGGTTTTGATCGATCTGGAATCCAGCCACATCCGAACTCAGCCTGTAAACACTAAATATGTGCCACTGCTGATCGGCAGCTTCGGCCATCGCGTTCCAGTTGCTATCCGCCTGCCCGGATAACTTCGCCTGCCTGTTCCAAGTAGCAGTGCTTGTAGGATAATCGTCCACTATTCGGACGATGTCTCCAAAGTCTGAATCTATCAGACCGACCTCTGCGATCATATCGAGTACGCCCTGCTGAGGGTGCTGTGCGCTCGCCTCCACAATGTAGTTCATTCCAAAAGTTGGCACACTGGTGATCTCCACAAAAGAAGTACTGGTCGCTGTCAGCGTCAGCGTTCCTCCTGCTTCAACCGCCTGGCTCGCACTCCCGTTGGTAACTGCCCACTTGCTACTATCCAGAGAGGTTCCAGCAAAATCATCATAAAAATCGAACACCGCTTCGGGATTATTGATGATATCAGCCGCGGTGCTAAACACTGGCTGAGTAGCGATACCCATCTCATATTGACCGCCGGTATATGACAAAACGTATGTGTCGCCAACCTGCAAAACTGCGCCCCGGAAGCTGTTGGTTTCGTCCCAGCCTGAAGATGATTCCGGCAGGAGCATCCCATGCTTTGTGAACGTCTGCCAGTCAGTGGTAGTTGCATAGGCTGTCTGCCAGGGCCATGTGTTCGTGGGGCTCGCCGAATAGCCAATGTAGTAGGTTCCCTGCCAGCAGTACTGCCCGGGGCATTGGACAACCCATGGGTCCGCAACCGTGCCTGCATCGATTGAGCCCGGACTGCCAAAAGCGAGCACAGGGTTCCCAGCATATTTTGTGTATGGCCCCAGGATATTGTCTGCATACGCATAGCCCAC
>JBEKCV010000050.1:0-30559 GCA_050014695.1 Thermodesulfovibrionales bacterium | reverse complement strand
TCCCCGAGAGTGTGCCGCCGCAGCCTGTCACGGAGGCGATGGAGTAACCGCTGCCGGGTGTTACCGTGAATACTTCAGTTCCGTTGTAGTTCACTGTTTGCGCCGTCGACGGGCTAATGCTGCCGTTTACTGCCGCTGACGGCGTCACGGTATAGGTATTCATCGCAAAGCTGGCTGTCACCGTGCAATTTGCCGTGACAACTCCCGTAGTATAGGTGCTCCCCGAGAGCGTGCCGCCGCAGCCTGTCACTGAGGCAATCGAATAGCCGCTGCTCGGTGTTACCGTGAATACTTCGGTCCCATTGTAGTTCACTGTCTGCGCTGTCGCCGGGCTGATGCTGCCGTTTGCTCCCGCCGCCGGAGTCACGGTGTAGGTATTCTGGCTAAAGCTGGCTGTCACCGTGCAATTCGCCGTGATGGCTCCCGTAGTATAGCTGCTCCCCGAGAGCGTGCCGCCGCAGCCTGTTACGGAGGCTATGGAGTAGCCGCTGCTCGGTGTTACCGTGAATACTTCGGTCCCATTGTAGTTCACTGTCTGCGCTGACGATGGGCTGATGCTGCCATTTGCTCCCGCCGCCGGAGTCACGGTGTAGGTGTTGATTGCAAAGGTGGCCGTCACCGTTGTGTTTGCGTTCAACGTTAATGAGCACGTCCCGGTACCGGCACATCCTCCTCCTGACCACCCGGTCAATGTCGAACCGGTTGCCGGTGACGCCGTCAGAGTAACTATGGTGCTCTGGGTGTATGCTGCCGCACAGCTTGTGCCGCAGTTAATTCCCGAAGGAGAACTCGTTACTGTTCCAGAACCACTTCCAAGCTTGCTTGTAGTGAGGGTATATTGCTGAGGAGTTGTTTCACTTACCTGATTGGAGTATGCGCTCTGATTTCCTGCCGTGTCGTAGGCGGTAACTGCAAAATAGTAGGTAGTTCCAGCGGTCAGGTTTGAGACTGTATAGGTTGTCACATCCCCGACATTGATATTCTGTGAGTAATTACCTGACGCAGTTCCATAATAGACTATGTAACCGGCAAGGTCTGTCAGTGCTGTCCCATTTGCGTTGGTGGTGGGAGGGGTCCATGTCAGTGTTGCCTGGTCTGAATAGCCATTTTGTGGAAGAAAAATAATAACTAGAGTTAAAACTAGCAGAAATAGAATGCGGACTAAGAAATGATGAGAACCCCTTGATGTTGAAAATTGTTCAATGCGTGCTACCGGATTCATTGCCGACATATTTCTACCTCCCTGTTAACTTTATAATTCATGTAACCCCACTCAAGAGGATACTGAAAGCTCATCTCCCTTATGCTGAGTGCTCTGGACCTGGTCCGGGCATTTCGCATTCTGCCCTTTCGGGGCGGTCCGCTTTTCTCAGTCTCTTTCCTGTTTAACAGCATCATTGTCATAAAGGTTTCTCCATAAGCTGCAATGTTTATATAGGAACTGTGTTCACTTTCGGTTAAAGAAAGATTAAGTTTTCTTAATCGCAAGTTGCCAAAAAAACAAAAAGCCTGTTTCCACAGGGGAAACAGGCTTATGTCCAGTTCCTGAAAAGGTAACCCTCATCTATAAGCTCTGTTTCTTCGGCAACCCGGCTATCCTTCCCGTAATTCATCTCTCATGAGCATCTTCGCTCTGGAGGGATCCGTAGCTTTGCGCCCCTTGGTCACCCAAGGTTTACCTTTTCGGAAACTTAAACTACAGCTAAGATTGTCAAAGACCTTTTAACGAACATTACATGTTCGTACTTATATTTACTATTTAAATACTAAAGGTAATAAGAAGATGTAATTCAAATCACAGGGGGTGAAGAAGTGAAGATATTAACACTCGCCACAAAGCGTAGAATCACGTTTTCGTAGTCCAGGGGCAACGCTGCAGAAATGAATACAGGGCCGTTCCACGTTCACGGGAATCTTCGGATCTCCCTCATTATCACTGACTACAATTTTCTTTTGAAGAAGAAAGTACCATCCTCCCATGATCGATTTTGAGAGAACGTACGAATGCTGATCTCGACATAAAGTCAACAATCGCGATTTTACAAACGATTTGCGGCCTCTAATTGATATTGTTGCCTTGTTTAACTATTGGCCGTGTTTATTAGCAGGTGCCAGAACAAAAAAGTGCTGCGCATACTGAGGGACAAACGTCATAAGACGGCTGCAGGGCCTTTTGAGACAATATTTATCATTCGAATACTTACTGCGACTGTCTTCCTCTTCTGCGGCATGAGAGGTTGCCATTAATTATTCTCGGAGTACGAACGAGATTCAATCCGCAGCGTAATACCTCAGCGAAAGAAGGTGGACGTTATTGCCTACGCAACATAATTCGATAACTGCGTATTAGCAGATTAGATTCGCAACGATAGGGACAACTATTCGCCCCTGAAGAGATTCCAACTACGCCTGTTTTACTAGTCGCCCGGCCTTGCCCTTGCCGTAGCTCCCGTGGACATGTTGCCCGCATTGTCTATCGCACACACCCGATATCCATAGGTCTTCCCGTTGCTCAGCCCTGTATCGAGATAGGTTGTGCCGTTTGTGTAGATCGCCGTCCCGGTTGAACATGAAGATGGTGTGCTGCCCACTGCATACGCAATTTTGTAGCCCCCTATTCCGCTACCAGCATCATTGAACCCGCTCCAGTTAAGCGCTACCTGTCCATTGCCAGGCGTTGCCGTCACAGTCCCATTTGTCGGCGGCGTCGTGTCAAGGAGTATGCCCGCGGAATACGGCGACGCATTTACAGTACCCGATACATTCTTAAACCACGCATACACCGTCTTCGTCCCGTCCCCCGTTGGCAGCGTCCAGCTCTCCGTCGTCGCAAATGCCGTCCATGCCGTGCACGTAGTCGTATTGCTTACGCACACTTGAGAGACACCGCTGGGGCCACTTAAAGATAATGTCACAGAGGTTGTATTAATGGCCGCTGCCCCTCCATTGATCGCTATAGAGCCCCCTCCGGTTCCCAGGGCAAAAGTGGCTGATACCGCACAACTCAAGCTGATGGGTCCAGTCGTGTAGGTACTCCCCGAGAGCGTACCGCCGCACCCTGTCACTGAGGCGATCGAGTAACCGATGTTGGGTGTTACCGTAAATGCTGTGGTTCCGTTATAGGCCACCGTTTGCACTGTCGCCGGGCTGATGCTGCCGTCTGCTCCCACAAAGGGAGTCACGGTATACATTTTCTCAGCAAACGTAGCGGCTATCGTATGGTTCGCGGTTACACCGCTGAAAGTATACGTAGAGACCGCGCCGGCCGACGAACCATCCACCGTTACACCAGCAATGTTATAGCCCGTAGCAGGCGTGATCGTGAAGGTCTGGTTCGCTCCGCTATTGACCGACGTTGTACCGGACGGAGTGATCGTTCCGCCTGTCCCAGCCGTGGCCGTAATGGCATAGGTAGTACTCCCAAAGGTGGCAGTTACCGTGCAATTCGCTGTGACAGCTCCCGTCGTGTACGTGCTCCCCGAGAGCGTACCGCCGCAGCCGGTCACCGAGGCGATAGAGTAACCGCTGTTGGGCGTTACCTTGAATGCTGTGCTTCCGTTATAGGCCACCGTTTGCACTGTCGCCGGGCTCATGCTGCCGTTGGCCCCCGCTGAGGGCGTCACCGTATAGGTGCTCTGGGCAAACGTGGCGGCTATCGTATGGTTCGCGGTTACACCGCTGAAGGTATACGTAGAGACCGCGCCGGACGACGAACCATCCACCGTTACGCCGGCAATGGTATAGCCCGTACCGGGTGTGATCGTGTATGTCTGGTTCGCTCCGCTATTGACCGTCGTTGCGCCGGACGGTGTGATCGTTCCGCCTGTCCCTGCCGTTGCGGTAATGGTATAGGTTGGAGGATCCTTAAAGGTGGCAGTTACCGTGCAACTCGCCGTGATGGCTCCCGTCGTGTAGGTGCTCCCCGATAGCGTGCCGCTGCAGCCGGTCACTGAGGAAATGGAGTAACCGCTGTTGGGTGTTACCGTGAATGCTTTGGTTCCGTTATAGGTAACCGTTTGCGCTGTCGCCGGGCTGATGCTCCCGTCTGCTCCCGCTGAGGGCGTCACCGTATAGGTGCTCTGGGCAAACGTGGCGGCTATCGTGTGGTTCGCGGTTACACCGCTGAAGGTATACGTAGAGACCGCGCCGGCCGACGAACCATCCACCGTCACGCCGGCAATGGTATAGCCCGTGCCGGGTGTGATCGTGTATGTCTGGTTCGCTCCGCTATTGACCGTCGTTGCGCCGGAGGGTGTGATCGTTCCGCCTGTCCCTGCCGTTGCGGTAATGGTATAGGTAGTAATCTTAAAGGACGCCGTTACCGTACAACTCGCCGTGATGGCTCCCGTCGTGTAGGTGCTCCCCGATAGCGTGCCGCCGCAGCCGGTCACTGAGGAAATGGAATAACCGCTGTTGGGTGTTACCGTGAATGCTTTGGTTCCATTGTAGGTAACCGTTTGCGCTGTCGCCGGGCTGATACTGCCGTTGGCCCCCGCTGAGGGCGTCACCGTATAGGTGCTCTGGGCAAACGTGGCGGCTATCGTATGGTTCGCGGTTACACCGCTGAAGGTATACGTAGAGACCGCGCCGGCCGACGAACCATCCACCGTCACGCCGGCAATGGTATAGCCCGTACCGGGTGTGATCGTGTATGTCTGGTTCGCTCCGCTATTGACCGTCGTTGCGCCGGAGGGTGTGATCGTTCCGCCTGTCCCTGCCGTTGCGGTAATGGTATAGGTTGGAGGATCCTTAAAGGTGGCAGTTACCGTGCAACTCGCGGTGATGGCTCCCGTCGTGTAGGTGCTCCCCGATAGCGTGCCGCCGCAGCCGGTCACTGAGGAAATGGAGTAACCGCTGTTGGGTGTTACCGTGAATGCTTTGGTTCCATTGTAGGTAACCGTTTGCGCTGTCGCCGGGCTGATACTGCCGTTGGCCCCCGCTGAGGGCGTCACCGTATAGGTGCTCTGGGCAAACGTGGCGGCTATCGTATGGTTCGCGGTTACACCGCTGAAGGTATACGTAGAGACCGCGCCGGCCGACGAACCATCCACCGTCACGCCAGCAATGGTGTAGCCCGTACCGGGTGTGATCGTATATGTCTGGTTCGCTCCGCTATTGACCGTCGTTGCGCCGGACGGTGTGATCGTTCCGCCTGTCCCTGCCGTAGCGGTGATGGTATAGGTAGCACTTCCAAAGGTAGCCGTTACCGTTGTGTTTGCATTCAGTGTTATTGAGCACGTCCCGGTGCCTGCACATCCTCCTCCTGACCACCCGGTCAATGTCGAACCGGTTGCCGGTGAGGCCGTCAGGGTTACCAGGGTGCCCTGGGTGTATGCTGCCGCACAGCTTGTGCCGCAGTTAATCCCCGAAGGAGAACTCGTTATTGTTCCGGCACCGCTTCCAAGCTTGCTTGTGGTGACGGTATATTGCTGAGGAGTTACTTCACTTACCACATTGGAGTATGCGCTCTCATTTCCCGCCGTGTCGTAGGCGGTGACTGCAAAATAGTAGGTAAGCCCATCGGTCAGGTTCGAGATCGTATAGGTTGTGACATTCCCAACATTGATATTCTGTGAGTAATTTCCTGCAGCTGTTCCAGAATAGACCGTGTAACCGGCAAGGTCTGTCAGTGGTGTCCCATTCGCGTTGGTGGTAGGCGCCTTCCATGTCAGTGTTGCGGAGGCTGAATAGCCATTTTGTGACTGAAAAATAATAAATAGAGTTACAGCTAACAGGAATAGGATGCGGAATGAGAAATGATGAGAACCCCTTGATGTTGAAAATTGTGCAATGAGCGCAATCAAATTCATTGCCGGCATACTTCTACACCTCCCTGCTAAATTGATAATCCGTGTAACGCCGCTCAAGAGGATACTGAAAGCCGCTATGTGAGCTGGATCTAGACCGCACATTTCGCGTTCTGCCCTTTCGGTGCGGTCCGCTTTTCTCAGGCTCTTTCCTCTTTAACAGCATCATTGTCATAAAGGTTTCTCCATAAACCACAACATTTATACAGGATCAGCATTAACTTACAATTAAAAAGAGATTAAGTTTTCTTAATCGTAATTTCTGAAAAAACTACCGCTGAGATTGTCGAAGACCTTTAACGAACACTTTCATTCAATATTTAAATGCTGGGGGGGAACACAAAGATGGGTTCTTTCGCAAAAAAGTTGAATTGAGCGTGAAGGGTTAAGGCAAAGGCAGGGAACCCGGGGGTCAAACAGAAAACCGTCGAATTTCCATTGAGACGCTGTGACTTTAAAACTGCACGATAAGCCATATGATACGTCAGGGCGTCAAGAAGATCAGTCTTGTATTACGGCGGATAGAAGATACTCCTCACATGTGCTTCGGCTGTGGGCATGTGCACGGTACGCATGTTCATAGCATTGATACCGCTGTTGTTGAGATCTGCCCACAAGCGGCAAGAGAGTGTTTTTGAATGTGCCGAAACGACGGGCGCTCCACCTTGAAGATAACGGAATAAGGACCGAGGAACTTGATGGCTTAGGGGAAGGGTTGGCCGACGGTTTGCGGATCATATATATCGGTGACGTCGATCACGACGAAGACTGAGGCCGACGGTTGTTAGGGCGGGATAGCTGCGACGATACGATCAAAGTATGCGCTAAGGAAAAGAATCCATGATCGTGACGAATAGGGTCTTCGATTTCAATTCCAAAGGATTGCCTATTCGCCATCGCACTTTCAAGTCGACACCGCCAAACCTATCTTAAAATCTTTTATCAGTCTCAGGGTTTTGAGGATCTGGTCGTTCCTTAACCGGACACTTCTGATCTTAATTAACAAAAGTTAATCTGTTCTTAATCGTAATTTAATAATATTGTTTTACCATTCAACAATTGATAAACGGTATAAAAAGAAGGGATTTTATCTGCTTAGAATGAGCCCCGCAAAAAAGAGCACCTCATCCGAGAGGGTGGGACACAAGGCCGCTGGCGTAGAGCCAACCCCATCAGCAGGATGTGGCAGCAGGGTTGCCGTGCCTGGCTGCGGCAACTGCAATGCCCTTTATTTGTGCGGTTCCCGACTGCGTATGGGAGTCTTTACTTCTAATGCTATTCCGAAACCTACCGGATTACGAATCTCTCATCTTTTTCTTTTCAGCCTTCTCTCTCTGTTTGTATCGTTATCATTTGTCCTCTATCCGCAAAATACCTCTGCCGGCCAGATAACGCTGGCATGGAATCCGCCCACTACAAACGCGAATGGGACACCACTGACAGACCTCGCCGGTTACATAGTCTATTATGGAACTGCTCCAGGGAATTACTCACAGAATATCAATGTTGGGAATGTGACAACCTCTACAGTCTCAAACCTGACCGGTGGAACTACCTACTATTTTGCAGTTACCGCCTATGATGCGGCGGGAAATCAGAGCGCATACTCCAATCAGGTAAGTGCAACAACGACTGGGCAATATACCCTCACCACAAGCACAGCTGGAAGTGGCTCTGGAACAGTAACGAGTTATCCTTCGGGGATTAACTGCGGCACAAGCTGCTCAGGTAGTTATAATGCGGGTACTATTGTCACATTAACAGCCACATCCGCATCACGTTCAATCTTCACAGGGTGGTCAGGAGGAGGCTGCACGGGCACCGGGACATGTTCGATCTCGTTAAATGCAAATGCGGCAGTGAGTGCGATCTTTGCGATGAGCTCACTTGTCGTCACCCCGTTAGCCGGAGCAAATGGCAGCATCAGCCCCTCAACCGCACAAACAGTAAACTACGATGGAACTACATCGTTCACCGTATCACCGAACAGTGGTTACCATGTTGACTACATCATAGGATGTGGTGGAACGCTATCCGGGAACATATATACTACCGGACCCGTCGCTGCCGATTGCACAGTGACGGCTGCTTTCGGCGTTGGTGCTGAAGATCTGAATGCCGCCTCGATTCCTGTTCCCGCAGGCCAGCAGTCCTTCGTGACAGACCCTCCCGTGGTCACGCCGACAATCAACACTGTGCCCGCTCAAGCATCGCCGATCGGCGTTGGCCCTGTGGCTACCGGCGGAAGTATGGTCAGCATCCTGACGGGACTCGGCCAATTTTCAGGCCCTGTGGATATATACTTTGGGATTTACGCACCAGCAATAGACCCTGTTAACATCTATATCTTGACCCCAACAGGCTTCCAGACACTCGCAACCGCAGGTCTTGTGCCATGGATATCCAATACGCCTGGCAGCATAGACGTTCCGTTCTTCGGAAATATTCCGATATCTCAGCTCCCCCCTGGAACATACACGCTTTATCTTGGTGTTGCTCCCACAGGCAGTACCAGCACCTACTACCTTTGGGAAACCAGTTTTATGCTGTGATATCGATATCGTTAAGCGGTAACAAAAAGGGGATGCATGCCTTGTAGAATGCATCCCCTTTTTGTAGAGGTATTTCCACTGCCCTTTGACTTTCAGACTGGTTTCATCAGCTCGCTCTGAATCCACAGTGAGTCTTTCAGTGAAGGTCTGCACCTTTTCTCTCTTATAAGGAACAAACATTCTGAACCCGCCTGTATATGGTCCCCTATGATCACACTTAGAGGGGCTACCATACGGCAAACGTTAAGATGGCCGCATATCAGTGGGTGCGGTCACGAACATTCCTTCGGCAACATCACGGCCAGCCACACAAGACAGATGCAACCTTTGGTCAGGTCAGCATACTTGCCCCCCACACACGATCAAAACATCCAAAGGAGTCGGCGGAATCATTGCACCAGCCGATTGCACTTTTACGGATCAGGGAATGAAAAAACAGTTTGCTTTACCCCTTGGGACGGCTCCGCTATTCATTAGGAATAGGCGAAGCTTTTTTAAAAGAAGGACTCGCGTTCGGCGATTTGGACGGGACAAGCCGGCGTGACTGTTGGAAATGTGCCGAACTGATTGGTCTAATCGATCAAAAGCCGTGTTTCCATCGGAAACATCCTGATCCCGTCTTAGCTATGTCGCCAATAGAAACCCGAACAAGACCTCAGCTTTCCTTCATTACAGGTTCAGCTCTTTGAGTTTCTATCAAGTGAATAAAGTCATTTAACAATCAAAATATAGGCAAAAAAGAGATAAAATACAAGCAGTTATATAATAATACGACAAATTTCCTTCTCTCACCTCCCTCAAAAAAAGATTGCCCAGCTCCTATCAATCATGTGAGACTTCTTTTGGGTACAGTTATTGCTACTAATATCAGCGGCGTAAAAATCCCCAGAAAAGAGAGCGCCGGTGAATATTTCGTACAGCAAACCTGAGAGTGTGATTAAGATGAAAATGCTTTATAATGATATCGTAATGGATTGCCCTGAACTTTTCGAGAAGAAATTTTCAATCTTGACAGAGATATCAAACGCTATTGTTGTCACGGATAATATTGACACTATCACCAACCTTATGCTGGATCTCGCCATTAATTATGCGAACGCCGAAAAAGGCTCCCTCATGCTTGTTAACGAGCGCGGAGAACTTTATATCCATGCTGCAAGGGGAATTGACATTCATCTCGTCCGAACTTACAAGATAAAGGTCGGTAAGGGAATCGCGGGTACGGTAGCAAAGAGTCGTCTTCCTGTCCTGGTCGAAGACATCGGAAAAGATGAACATTTTCGAGGGAAAGGGAGAGATCGCTACAAAACGAAGTCATTCATATCTTGCCCCGTTGTGAGCAGAAACAAGTTACTCGGTGTCCTCAATATTAATGACAAGAAAGATAATAAGCCTTTCACAGAAGATGAATTTGCACTCATGAAGATCATCGCGAATCAGGCGGCGATTGTCCTCGAGAACGCATTCCTCATGAACCAAATCAAGGCGAAGGCGGTGGATGTCGAGGAGATGAACAGAAAACTCATAGAAACAGATGTGGTAAAGACAGAATTCCTAACCCGCGTCTCTCATGAACTCCGCACCCCCCTCAATTCGATCAAGGGTTCTATATACTATCTGCAGCAGAACGTAAATCAGGGTGGCGACGCGCAAACTGAGTTCTATGATATCATCTCAAAGGAGACAAGCAACCTCACGGCAATCGTGGAGCGCCTGCTTGATTTCCTCAGGCTTGAAGATGAAGCGAGACTTATGAAGAAATCCGTCTTGAAGCTCGCAGACGTCTTGCATGAGGTAGTAAATCTGAAATATCTAGGCAACACCCTCGCACGCAAGAATCTGCTCCTGACGGTGGATATCAAGGATAGCATATCAGACGTCGTTGGAGACAGAATCCGGATTATAGAGTTGTTTATTAACCTTATAGAAGGGTTGAACTGCTATCTTGAGAAGAATGACACCATAAAGATTACTGTTCAAGAGAATGACTTTGTGCACGTGGACATAGCCATTTCAAGAAGATTGCCGGAGGATGTTCTGCCTCTCCTCTTTGACTCTCGCAATGTTTTCCTTCCGGGCGCGACAGAAGAGAAGCTAAAACTCTATCTTGCCAGGAAGATCGCGGAGGTTCACCAGTGGAAGCTTGAGGCAAAAAATAGTGACAATTCCTTCCTTGTCTCTCTTACGATCCCGAAAAATACTCGTTATAAAATAGATACTTTCATCGGCACGACCATGGAAATGTTCGTGGATCTTTTATCTGAGTTGATGGATCTGGACATCTGCTCGGTAATGCTCGCCGATGAGCTCGTCAGTGAACTCACGATCAAGAGTGCTCGGGGACTGGATGATGAAGTGATAAAACGTACGAGAATAAAGATTGGTGACAGTATTGCGGGTTGGGTTGCACTGCAAGGCAAACCCCTTCTTGTTGAAAACATCGAGAGTGATCCCCGGTTTAGAAGAAACAGCATCTCACAGTATAATACAAAATCACTCATATCGTTGCCGCTCATCATCGAGGACAAAGTGATAGGCGTCCTCAATTTGAACAATAAAAAAACAGGGGAAGCGTTCACCGAGCGGGACCTCTGTATAGCATCTATGGTTAGCGATCGCTTCTTATCGTTTATTAAAAAGCTTAACTCCGGCGAATATCATGAAGATGAATACAAGCAGTACATAGCTTCCCTTGATGGCCTGCTCACCGCTGAGAAAAAATACCGTAAGAAGGATAGTCTCCACGCTAACCTAATGATCATGATCATGGATCGACTCGGGGCGACAGAAGAAGACAAGAGGATTGCCGTCTATGTTTCTATGATCTATGACCTGGGCCTTACCCTTCTCGATGATACTGTGTTCGAAAAGAAGAAACTTCAGCCTTCGGAGATCAATTCGATAAGAGTTCACCCGTATACAGGGGTGATGCTGCTTGATCATTTTGAGTTTTCGGAGGATATTAAGAAAGCGATACTCCATCACCATGAGAGATTTGATGGCAAGGGGTATCCGGACAGTCTAAAAGGCGAGGAGATTCCCTTCATTGCGAGGGTGCTCTCCGTTGTAGATACTTTTTGCGCAATGGTGACGAAGAAGAATTATAGGAAGGCTTTCACGACGGAAGACGCTTTACAGGAGATCATGAACGATTCGGGCACAGTCTATGACCCGAAAATTGTGGAGGTCCTTCAAGCGGCCGTATCAGAACTGTACGCGCTAAGACAATGAAAGTTCCTACGCGACTTTTCACCAAAAGTGAAAAACTCAGATGATGTGAAGAGGGATGGGAAAAAGGAGAAGAATAGAAGAGATCGCTTGTTTTGCTGAAACTGTGTCCTATTGAAACATAAATCTATACGCTTAGATAGCACTGTATCCAAGGGATACAAAAATGAACCTCCCCGTAAATGCCCTGGTTTCGTATTCCTAACGTCGCCGACCTATGCATGATTAACCGCATCCCGTAAGGGCGTTCATCCGTGGCTGTAGCCTCTTTTCGGTTAGAGCGCCCAAATTCGTCCTGGTGAACTCATGCTCGACTCACGTTCACAGCCTGGTCAGGGATGGAAGATATGCTTCAGCAGCACCCGCCGATTCTATCGCTTGAGCATTGTTTCTGCGGAATCTATTGCCTCCACTATCTGCTTCTGGTTAAGGGAAAAGAGTCTCCTCGCTGTCTCACCGTCGAAGAGGGCCTCCACTTCTCGATATGCCGCCGAGAGTTGGGGGGGGCGCTTCCGGGAATTATGGGCGTCTGAAGCGACAAAGTCAACGAGACCCTCTTTTAACATTGCAATACTGGCCTTTCTGGTATCCCTGCCAAAGCCTCCGGTAATGCTCTGCGCTGTAATCTGAATCATTGCGCCGGAGGACCTCAAACTCCTGAGAACGGTCAGGTTTTTCGACAAAAGAAGATGCCTTTCGGGATGCGTGAGAATGGGGATCGTACCTCGTTGTTTGAGATTGAAAACAAAGTCGTTCATGAAGGGCGGGATTACGAAATGAGGAAACTCGACGAGGAGATATCCCGATCCATTGAGGGTCGGGATATCTCCTCTTTCTACTTTCTCTATCATGTCAGGGGATATCCTCACATCAGCCCCGTACAACATCGTTACACCTTCCGGCAGGCTCGAGAGAAGCCCTCCAAAAGCTTCCTTTATCTTCCGCGTCGTGTTATCATAAACACCATCTATGATGTGGGGCGTGGCGAATATCGTGGATATGCCGTCGTCAATCGCCATCCTTGCCATCTCCACCGATTCCCGCATGTCTCTGGGTCCGTCGTCTATCCCGGGAAGAATATGGCAGTGTATATCAATAAAATTCAACCCTGTCTCCCTTCTTGATCCGAAGTTTGTCGATCAGCCCCGCCCTCACCTCAATAGCTCCCGCTGGAAATCTACCTGATGTATATCGTTTGCATGTTGTCTCCCTTTCACAGGGTGGTATATTTTTGTATGTCTCTGCAACCTTCTGTTCAGCATCGAGGAAGATGAGGTCGAAGGGTCCCTTCATGTTCAAGGAGTGCATCACGATATTCTCATGGCTGACAGCCTTGAAAAAAATCGCTCTCTCATCAGAAGGGAGTTCCCTGAACATGAGCCCGAGGGTCCTATCGAGCCGCGTTTCAGCAACTTCAGCGGAAAAACGTGCTTCAATCGTGTCAGTCTGACCATCGAGCACCCTTATCTTCGTAAAGCGCTTGCCGGCAATATAGAGCTTAACCTCGTAGGGCTTGAATTCATCGATGATATTCCCTTCCTTAACGGCATACCTCTTCCCCGAAAAATATTCGTCCAAAAAGCGTATACCGCCCTCTAAGTCCGCCAACCTTCCTTTTACCGGCTTATCAAGAACATTTACCGCAATGATAAAGAGGCGGTTGCCGACCTTCAGCATGCTTGCGTGGACCGGCTTCGTACCGTCAGGCGCGTACGCATAGAGAGAATCCGAGGTGAATTCGGGAGTGCCCTCGGCGTTGAAAAGAAAGAACGGGCTTAAGAATCCGAGTTCCTGGACAAGCTGCCTCACCTCATGCAGATGGGAGCTGTTCAGCCTGAGGTCGTAATTGCCGTCCTTCACGGTATAGAAGAAAAGTCCCCGTGCACCATGGACAATGGCGAGATAACTCAGTGCCTTCATCTCCTCATAGCTCGGTTCCCTGTCCCACCCCCTTGCCTTCCATCCCTGACCGCCGAATATCTGTATCACCGCCCAGATACTTTTTCCCACCGAGATCTTTTTCGCTTGCTCCATGCTCTTGCTGAGCCATATGAGGGGTTCATTCGGAACCGGATACTGATCCATGAGAATGACATCCGCGGCCGCAGTATAGTACTGTGCAAACTCGGGTCTGATCATGGCCATGAAGGTTGGATGAGTTGTATCTTTTTGCCGTATGACATTGACCGTGTCTAAAATCTTCTCGACAGGCACAGACCGCGTCTCTGGTTCGTCTTCCACATACCAGCCAAGAAGACGATGAGAACCGATCAGCTTCTCTATTACCTCTTCGCTGTCCGGTCTCGCCACAAGGAGCAGGTCTTCTTTTTGTGAGGCTTCCAGCATCCTCTCGACGTTGCCCTTGCTCACTCCTGTGACGATTCCATTGAAGCCGATATCCCTGATAAAAGAGAGATTCCCCTCATCCGCGCCATAGGCGATGAGAGGGAATATGTCATTTCTCATCAGAGGCTTTATGTTCTTAGAAAGCAGAGCCCCTTTCCCGTGTTTGTCATCTGCTGCTACGAGGAAAGGAGAGGAGAAATAAAACTGAACAGGATATTCATTGATGAATTTTAGAGTGGTGGTTTCATCAACGGCGGTAAAGGAAACACTGAAATCCTGCCATCCCTTGGAGATAAGGTGATTGCTCAGCCTGATCCGCTGATTGAAAATCTCGACTTCCGGGTAGACCTCCTCCAGGAATTCATCCCTGTACGCCTTGAACCCAAGGAGATAGCTCTTGCCCTTTTGGAGGCCTTCGATAGTGCACCACCACTCCCCGCTCCTGTCTTCCCCACCCTTTATGCCGAGAGCCGCCAGGGGCGGGTCCCCTGCCAGACCAACGCTGAAGTCACTGCTCTTGACACCCTCGAGGTCAGCCGTGCCGTGATACCAGAAGTGGGGAGAAAGCGCGTCTTCTTGAGAGGTTATAAACCCCGGATTCGGCACCAGGTTCTCCGCACATTCGCCCATCGACAGAAAGAAAAGCAGAACGCTGCATATCACCAAACCTTTATGAAGCATTGACCCGCCCGAATGAAACCGCCATACCGAGTATAAGGAAAAAGAGGAGGGCATTTGAAGGGATATGGAGGTTGAAGTCGAACACGCTATGCACGGCCATCGTAGCAAGAGATGAAAGAAATCCGGCCTCCAGATAAATCTCTCTGTCCTTCCATTCTGTCTTTAAGATGCCTCGCAGCACGAAAAAGAAAAAGAAGCCACCTATGAGGACGCCAAAAATACCGGTTTCAAGGAGAAGTTCCAGATAGTCATTGTGGGCGTGGTCATAATACCCCATCAGCCCTTCAGGTTGGTAGATCTTAAAGACATGCTCGAATGTGCCGAGGCCGCTCCCGAAAAGGGGAAAGTCTTTAAAAGCGGAGAGTGTTCCCTGCCATGCAACAAGCCTCTGTTCATGGGAGACCTCAGTCTGCGCGAATCTTTCTATTACGGGCGATACACCGAGAGGGATGAGATAGATACCCAGGGCGAGAACAAAAAGGAATACGGGAATGAGTCTCTTCTTCGAGATCGACTGTGTAAGGAGAATAAAGGAAAAAGTGGCGAGACCCGCAAAGAAGGAGATGATCCCTCCTCTTGAGAGGCTGAGGAAAAGCGAGATCGCCATCACCACCGTCAGAAAGGCAAACAGCACTTTTTGTTCGGTCTTTCTCGACCGAAGGGCGATACCGAGGGAAAGAAAGATGATCATATTGATGAAACCGGCAAAGTGGTTACGATTGACATAGGGTCCGAAAGGCGAGCCTCCCTGGGTAAGTTCCCTGAACCAGTATAGCTTGCCGTTCCATGTCGCCTTCTGGATAATCCCGAACAACGCAAGGAGGAATCCTGAGATGGCCAGGGCCTTTATGACTCTCAGGAAGCTCTCCTTCCTGTCTATTCCGAAGAGGGCCATGAAAAATACCATGAAGTAAATAACGAGTCCGGATAATGCCTGCTCCGTCACAAAAGGATATAGCGATATGCTGTGATATGCAGGCGCTATGTTGGGGGAAAGAGTAACAATCTCCTTCATCCCGGGATGGAGGATTCCCACCAGCGAAAGGGGCAGCGGGATGAGTTGAAAAAGGGTATAGGCAAGAATCGCTGCCAGGGCAATGGGGATGGCCTTCATACCGGACGATACCCTGGCAAACCTTTTTCCCCTCAGGACAAAAAAGATAAAGGCCGCAGCTGTCATGAGGCCGATCAGTGCCATTGACCACGTCTCTACGGAACCGAAGAGCAATGCAGAGAGTATCACAATGAAGACGAGGCTAATCTCTATCATAATCCACCCTGGCTATTTTCAGGTCGCCTTCCTCCCTGATAAGCACCCAGCGTATATCCCCTTTAAGGGCTTCCTCCGCGTCGCCAGACCGCTCTGTATGATACACAGCGTTGACGATTATGGCCTCTCCCTTTTCCTGAACCTGAATGTTTCTTACCGTGTACTTGTACCCTTTGCTGATAAAATTCTTTTGATACGCTCGCCGCATCTCGTCATAATTCCGCCCGTTCTCTGCGAGGGCCGACTTCGAAAAGAGGGAAAGGAACTCCAGCGTGCTTCCCTTTTCATAGGCATTAATATAGATGCTCAAGAAAAGATAGACCTCGCTTTCCAGGTCTTCTGGAACAACACGTTGGACGGGTGATCGAGAAGGGGCATCTGCCCTATCGCCAGCCTTTGCCATTCTTTCAGGCTGTTGTCGTTCCCGATTGTCAGGTTCCGGTGTTTCAGAGACTGTCACCTGCCCGCCCGATGCCTCAATAGGTTGCTCGCCTGAGGTCGCATCACCCTTTTCTATCCCAGTCCCCCGAGGTTGCAGCATTCCTCTGTTGTCGGCTGTCTGATCTTTCCGCCAATTCAGTTTTTCATCGGAATACCTAGACTTCTGAAAGCTCCCGGGATTTCCCGGCCCTGTCGAGAGATTCTCCGGGGTCTTCGGGACAGTGATTTCTTCGATCCGCTTATTCACCGATTTTTTAGCTCTAACACTATCTCGTTCTTCCGCTTTCCCCTTCAAGGTCTTCTCTGACCGGTCGGCTGCCTGGTCAACCGTCTGTTTTCCCCCTCCGTTGTCCGCTTGTTCATCTGCGGTTTTCTTCATGACCTCTGTCACCTGCCTGTTGAAAGCTGCGGGACGCCGCAGGTCAACAGGCGGCTTATTTCCCCAAAATATGATCAGCAGTACGAGAGAAGAGATGACAATAGATACGGGAAGGATGATCTTCGGCAGAATCCTCCTCATCGCAGGTGATAACAAATAATGTCTTTCCCTCTTTCTCACATTCCGTAAGGCGCTCATTCTTCCCGGGTCCCCTTGAGCGCCCATGGGACTCGCCGTCCTTCTCGTCATCGACCTGTCATACTCCCGCTTTTTCCCGGGGTCTTTCAAAACGCTGTACACCTCGTTTATCTTCCTCGCAGCCCTATTGGTATCCTCGCCGCTATCCTGGGTCCTGTCAGGGTGATAGAGAAACATCAGATTCTTCCACCGATTGTGGATTTGTGTTTCCGAGGCGCTGTGATGAAGGCCAAGGGAAAGGTAATAATCGTTCTCCGGGTTGAAGTGCAACCGCTCCAGGATCTTTTTGACGTTCTCAATGACGTAAGATCTGTCAATACGCTTCAACGAGAGAAATTCCTTCACCTCAGCGGTATCGTTGAGAAAATCGATAAAGGCGTCACAGTTGCGAACGGCATGCATGCAGAATCGTTCCCAGGAGATGCCTGCCCTGACCTCGCCGATAAATTCAAGCGCACTCTGATAAATCAGTTGTTTTTCAGTCGATCCAGACTCAGCGAATCTATCCATGCATCCCCGGCTATCTTATTATCAAATTTGACTGACTTCTCTCTTCTCACCCCTACCACTACGGTCTTACAGTCCTTCGGCGTGATAAATTCAATCTCCATCCTCCTCCATAGGTTCGTACCGGTAACGGGCTCCGACCTTTTTACAAAGGGTTCGCAGCGATGGCCCGTAACTTCAAAGAAGATGCCGTTCGTTGTGGTTATCTTCTCAGTTTTGATAAAGCCGGTAAGTTTATAGTTCTTCCCGGGCTCCACAGGAACGATCTGATAGATTATAGAGAGATCAGGGTTATGCTTTCCATCAAAATGTGTGCTCAAGGAAGCTTCCCCTGTTTTTTTGATGTCATGGTCCCTGAAAATGCTCACCCCGTCAGCCTGCCCGAGCCTCCAGTCAAACCCGCCGTTCTCAATGGGCAACTCAAAATCGCCGTTCCAGATCAACGAATCGGGTTGTTCCTCAACAGTACTCAGCTTGAATTTCTTGACAAACTCGCTCCATATCTCCAGCGCATCCCGTATCTCGCCTTCCTCGATAAGGAAATTACAATATCCGATATAGTCTTTCCGGTCAAGGCCATAGGGCTTCATCCTCTCCCATACCGCGGCCGACTCATGAAGGAGCTTGTTCGCAACTAGAAAATTGAGATACCGCCGCACAGAAATACCATCGCGGGGCACGAGATTATCGACAATATACTCGGAATCCACTTTCATGGAGTGAAAGAGTGAATAGACATTCTCCTGTTCTTCGGGAACGATATAAATATATCTTCGGAACAGCTGAGCGGCATATGAGACCTTCTCCTCGCGGAGGGAGAACACTCCTGCTTCCCATAGGAGGTCAGGGTCATTCTTGTCGAGGGCTACAGATTTTCTCAGTGCAAACGCTGCATTTTCCGTCGCACCGTAATCCCGGTAGGCCTTGGCCAGCGCGAGCCAAGTCTGGCTGTCCGTGGGGTTTCGCTGCAACGACAGGCGATAGGCGTTGATCGCCTTTTCCATGTCCTTAGGATTCTGGCTTTGATGATAAAAGAGGCCGAGGAGATAGGGATACCGAGCATCCTCTGGGGTTATGCGGTATGCACGCAGCAGGGCGTCCTCTGCACTAGGGGAGCCGCCCGATGCGTAATGTTTCGCGTAATATTCCGAAAGAACGGGCCGAATAAGGGAGAGCGCGGACAGCATGGCGATAACGGAAAGGACAACCCTGAGAAAAAGCATTATACCGTTTTCTATGCTCTCTTTATTTTCTTCCTGTCTCTTTGATTGTCAGCGCCTTCTTCGTAATAATAATACTCGTTGTAATAGGAATAAGCGCCGTATTTGAGGTCTGACTCCCTGAAACCGTTCAGTACAACTCCCAGTATCTTCGCATTCACTCCTCGCAGGAGTTTCTTTCCCTGCATCACGGCATCCTTCGGGGTCACACCCGCCCGCACAACCATCACCGCACCATCGGTAAGGGTGCTCAGGACCAGGGCATCAGAGAGACCGAGCAACGGCGGAGCATCGAAAATGATAAAAGCATAGAGGGGGAACAAGCCATTGATCAAGTCCCTCATCCTGGCCGAACTCAGCAATTCGGAGGGATTCGGAGGAATGATCCCTGAAGTGATAACATCAAGATTCGGTATCTTTGTCTCTTGTATGAAGAGGTCGTCATCAAATTCGACGTTCCCTGACAGGAAGGCTGACAGCCCCCTGGAGTTATCCAGATCAAAGACCCGATGGAGCTGCGGTTTTCGCATATCCGTGTCGATCACGATGCCCCTTCCATAGGAATGAGCCATGGTGACAGCGGTATTGACGACCGTAGTGGTCTTCCCCTCCCCTTTTTTTGCTGATGTTACCATCATCGTCTTTGGAGGCCGGCCCGCGGAAGAGAACTGGATATAGGTACCGATAGACCGGTACGCCTCAGACAAGGGTGATTTCTTATCCACAAACGTTATCATTCTACTGTTCTCCACCTGCTCCGGAATATCAGGGACAAGCCCGAGGGAAGGCAATGACAGCCCCTTTTCGACATCATCGGGATTCTTGACGGTATTGTCCAGATAATCGACGAAGAAGGCCAGGCCCACCCCGCTGAACAAACCGACAATTACGGCCAGCAAAATATTCAAGGACTTCTTGGGCTTAAAGGGCTTCCTCGGCAGCTCTGCCCTGTCCAGGACCTGGATATTGGTTGAGGCCATGCTTGCCGAGACGCCAGTCTCCTTAACCCTCTGCAAAAGGGAGTTGTAGAGTTCCCGGTTCGTCTCGGCCTCCCTCTGCAGTATCTGATACTGTACCATCTTATCATTGAACTTCAAGGCCTCATCCTTATATGCTTCCAGGGTAGACCGCAAAGAGTTCTCTCTTATCACCGCCGCCCCGTAGTCCTTTTGTGTGGACGAGACCATCCTGGCTATCTCGTCATCGATCTTCGCTTTTGTCTGGTTCATCTGCTCTTTCAGTCTGACCATTTTGGGGGAATTCGGTTTCCAGACCTTCGATAGCTGTGAATACTCAGCATCCGCGCCTGCATAGTCCTTCTTCAATGCCTGAATGAGCTGGTTGCTCAGGACTGCGGAAACCGACTCGGCGCCTCCCCGCATCGTCTCCCGATACAAGGCCTCCTTTGCAATCCGATCGGATGTTGCCTGAACGAGCTGTGTCGAGAGCTCTTCCAACTTTCTTTCAACAATATTCTCCTTGCGCGTGTCTTTCTGCCCGTCCGCGTTTGACTCGCCCACGAATATAATGCCCTGCTCAGCAGCATATTTATTGAGCATCTCTTCTGATGTTTCAACCTTTGCCTTCATGTCCTGAAGCTGCTTATCGAGCCATTCGTTTGCCTGTTGGGTAGCATCGAACCTTGTCTCGATAGTGAAATCTATGTATGCCTTCCCTATGGTATTCGCCACCTGTGCGGCCAGTTCCGGGTTTGGACTGTCAAAACTCACCTTAACAAGCCTCGTCTTCGGCAACGGTTCTACTGAAAGCCTTTCCAGATATCTGTCGACAACCCCTGAATCGATTTCTTCCACTGCGCCGGGAGTTGCCCCTTCCGATGGCGCGCCTGCAGTCTTTTCAGAGGCGCCGCTCTTCAAGAGATTTTTCTTGCCGGCAAGTTCGGGGTTCTGGTCTAAGTTCATCGATCGTATGACCCGTTTCGCGAGGGCTCTGCTTTTCAGAATCTTATACTGAGTCTGATAGTAATCGTCCTCGACCCGCTCAACTTCGTAGACGTCCTTGAATTGGAGGACATTGGGGTTTTCCTTATCGATCTTTATCGTGATGCTTCCCCGGTAGACCGGCGTCATCAAGAATGTTCCAAGAGTGACCGTGACAACAACCACAAGGAAAAAGGTGATCGCGGTCCATTTCCTCCGCAAGAGGACGTGGAGATAGTCCCAAAAATGCATCTCCTCTTCCTGTTCCTGCTGAGGATAATTTATCGGAAATGCAACCGGGAACTCTTCTGTTTTTTGGATTTCCCTGGATGGTTCCCTGCCATTCAGATTGTCTGTACTCATCCTCTCACGGTCCTCCCCGCTAAAATTCCCTTCCGACAGTTACCAGTCCCTTTATGGCACTCATAAATCCGCTCAGAAAATTCTTCATGCCGCTTTTTGGAACGATAACAATGTCGTTTTCCTTTACGAGCACATCTTTCTGTTTGCCTTCATTTACGGCATCGTAATCCACCGTGATGACATCTCTCAGCCCTTCGCCATTTTCCCTGAATATCTTTATATCAGATCTATCGGCCTCGAACTTTAGTCCCTCGGCCATGGCAATCACCTTTACGAGGGAAGTCCGTCCGCCTTGCAAAGGAAACGCCCCTGATTTATTGACCGCGCCGTCCACAAAGATCACGCCGCCTTTCGGGACGTTGATGACATCCCCGGAAAAAACGGGGACATTCAGCGCTATATTGCCCTTTTCCAGCAATTCCGTAAGGTCAATGACAAGGGTCTCCGTTCGTGAAAGACCTCCTTGCTCGGTATTCGCCGGCCTCAGGATGTAAGCGACCGTACCTGCTGACTCCTTGGACAGGCCCCCTGCCATAGAGAGCATATCGAGGAGCCGTTTCTGGCCGACAACGGAATAGACCTGGGGATTTGCAACAGCACCGATAACACCGATTTTCTGCGCCTTATACTCTTTGACAAAAACCGTTACGAGGGGCTCTTCCATATATTCTTCCAACTTCGCAGCGATTTCTTGCTCGAGTTGGAGCGGCGTTAACCCTTTTGCCTTAATCTGTCCGATGAGGGGCAGGCCGATGTATCCCTGCGAACTTACCCTGACTGTCCTCTTGAGTTCTTCCGCCTGGAAAACGTCTATATCGAGGAGGTCTTCCGCCCCAATAATATAGTCAGCGTTGGGGTCCGTGCTCTGCGTCAAAGCCGATTTCAGCATCATGTCATTGAGCTTCTCTGACATGGTGTTCTTTTTGGTCAGTTCGGTATTTGCATTCTGCACATTTACGTCGCGAGTGCCGCTGCACCCGTAGAGCAGCGCAGATACAAGACCAACAGCTGTAATGCCCCTGAAAAAGATATTCATTGTTTTCACGGCAGTGAATCCAGGGCGTTTAGCAGGATGCAATATCATAGAAGCGATACTCGTTTATTGGAAAACCGAACCAGAGTAGATCTCCAGTGCCCTTTTCGTTCTCATACTTATGGTCTTGATGCACTCACCGGTGGTCTTGGTGTTGGTTGTGGGGATGACGGATTATTGTAAGTCTCTTTTGCAGCGAGGCCTCCTGCCGCTTCTCCCACAGCACCTACAGCGCCTAGGACTAGTCCCGTCGCTGGATCGCCGGGACCGGGATCAGTCCCTCCAGCCGATGGAGGAGGCGGGGCGCTCTTTCCGTTCCCGTTGTCTGCTATATAGACCTCTTTACCTGTCGCGACCCTTTCTGTCTCTGATCCACTGACATTCTTTACGACAAGGGTACCGCTTACCGAAGTAACCTTTGTACCCTTGCCATCATAGGAGACGACACCTTGAACGGTTCTTCCCTCATTCTCGTATTTGACCTTCTGAAGCACTTCTACAGACTGAGCGAGAATTTGCGACTTACTCGTTGCGACTGCGAGGGAAATCCCCTTCGGCACACTAAACCCAACACTTCCCGTTTGTAAGCGGACGGTATAGTCACCTTTCAAACCGGAGATTTCGCATACCGAATTTTCCCCGATTTCTATCCTTGCGCCGTCCCTCAGGGTGACCGATATCCTTCCGGCACCTGATCGAAGACTTGCACCATCCACAAGCGGAAAGGTTTTGTCGGCGACAGATACCCATCGGTCGAGCACCTTCATCTCGGCCGTGCCACTGCCCGCGAGATCTCCGAGGACATTGATCGAAGGTTCGAGAGGAAAAGCCATCCGGTCAGTCAACAATAACGTCATTGACAGTACGAATGATAACACCACACCAAATCTCTTCAACTTTGTATCCATATGCACCTCATCGTGAGAATATAACCACTGCCTCATTCATATTCTAGTTCTACTAAGCGGGTCAGGAAAAATACTCCTGACCTCTTTATCACCGTTCACGGTCTGCACGGACTGACAGGGGGCTTGTGCTTCTTACACTTGTCCTTATCCCAGCCCTTACAGTCGTCATTGTCCTTATCCTTGTCATTGTCCTTGTTGTCTCGTGCTTCAGCAACACGAAGGGTCCTCCCCTCTAATGTTCTGGCACCGCCTGGGACCATATCTGTCGTCTGTGCCGGTCTCGCAGCACCCGTAGCTGCTTCTGAAGAAAGATAGGCCGGAGTGGAGAGTTGCCCGCTCTCCGCCTTTACCGCGTAAAGAGCCTTGTCAGTAACAACACTTTGTGCCCCTGAGGCACCGGCATCCTTTACGACAAGCGACCCGCTCAGCATCATAACCTTCGTACCTTTGTCATCATAGGTTACCGCGCCATTCACATTCCTCTGCGGTTCATGCCCGACCTGTCCCTGGATGTTCGAGGTGTTGGTCGTAACGGCAAAAGAGACCCCCTGCGGCGCACGGTAATCCACGCTTCCTTTTGCTACATGAACGACATAACCGCTGTTGGACGCGGAGAAGATAACGCATTCGGAGTTCTTCCCCATCTCGATCCTTACGCCTTCTCTCAAGGTTATCGACATTCTGCCATTGCCCGATCTGAGATTCGCTCCATCTGCAACAGGATAAGCCTTTCCAGCGACCGGTATCCACCGGTCAAATACCTTTATCTCGGCACTTCCGGTTCCGGCGACATCCCCGAGAATATTGACCGAGGGGTCAAGAGCAAAAGCGACGCCGCCATACAGTATGATTGTCAGTGCCAAGACTATTGTCGTCCCCTGGAATCTCCGCTTCCTTGAATGCATACGCACCTCATCAGACAATGGATTGACCATCTTATGGTTATAATGGTTTCTTGACTGCAATGGCAAGAAACGACTCACCTTATCGCACCCCACCCAGTCTCGCGCACTGCCAATCCTCTGGAGGCCAGAACTCTCTTATACCGCAAAATAACTCTCATGACCTTTCTCTTTCTGATATAACAAGATACTCCAAAATAAGAGAAAAAGTAAACAAGGAATGTTGCAAAAAGATAGTGTTCCGGGATCCGGAGGATCGTGCCGAAGACTGCCACAGACGAGAAGAAAGCAGACATCAGAAGGATGAGCGCGACACACCTTTTTTTGCTCAAGCCTAAACGGAGAAGGAGATGATGGAGGTGTTTTCTGTCTGCGCAGAAGGGGCTTTTCCCTTTCATGATCCTCGTCACCATCACCGTCACGGTATCAACAATAGGAACAGCAAGGATTAAGAGAGGCGCAACAGGCCGTACAACACTCTGAGCTTGCTGGGTTATAGCGACTGATATAAAAGCCGCGGTACACCCTAAAAGGAAACTTCCCGCATCGCCCATGAACACTTGGGCTGGATGCCAATTATACTTAAGGAAACCGATGAGTGCACCGGTCATAGCGACGCTTAAAACCAGTATCTTGATCTGATTATCCATAGCGGAGAGAACAGCAAAAGAAACAAAAGCAATCAGGGAGATCCCGGCTGCAAGACCATCAACGCCATCAATCATATTGAATGCGTTAATTACGCCCACAACACAAAATATCGTAACGGGAATCGCGTATCCACCAAAATTAATAGCACCTGAAGAGAAGAGATTTCCGAAGGTATGAAGGACAGTCCTGCTAAAAAAGATGATCAGCATGGCCGCCAGAACCTGCGCTACTAACTTCCACCCGTGATTCAGTTCCCGATAGTCGTCCAGAAAACCGACAATCACAAGCATGATCATCCCCGCGTAAAACCCCCCCATATGAGTCAGGGGGATAAACAAAATACTGCTGAAACAGAAGGCTGAAGCCATTCCGATCCCTCCCACCACTGGTTTTGACGTTTCATGCATCTTCCTCCTTGAAGGATAGTCAAGCAGTCCGAATCGGGAAGCGATGAGGGAAAGCTTCGGCAGGAGAAGCATGGTGACCAAGAGAGCAGCCACAAAGGCAAGAAAGAGAAGGAAAGGACTGACCAGTCCGCTCTTGGCTAAAGGCATAACCATTTGCCTGTCATACTGTTTTTGTCCTCTTTACATACCTCGAATACGCTAAACATTTTAGAGAATCCCTCAAGGAAAATGCAAGCACATTCATTCCGGCCTAAAAAATCCACGATACTGATCAAGTTGAAACACTTGTGCCTTGTCAATCCCGTAAGCTTCATTAATGCCTCATACCTCTTAGCAGGTTTATATTTGCAATTTCCATGCTAAAGCGTCCTTTTTTAGAAAATGGCTTTCAAAGTGCGGGAAAAGCTCAAAAACCACTGAGAGAAAAGAGTTTTCAGAGGATCTCTCCTTTCGCTACAATGCTAATAGGTAACAGGTTTGGTTGCTTCTTTATCGACGTTGTATCTGAAGAAAACATTCTTAGGTATGTATCTGACACTTTTTTGACGTTTTCAAGTCTACACCGAAGATCTTAATAACTTATTGGCGCGCAAGGTTCATAAAGGGAGAAGGAAATGAAAAGCATGGAATGAATTCTCGTGGGCTCAATAGTTATCTCTTATTGGAGAAGAATAATGGCATGACTTACAGATTGCAGTCAAAGAATGACAGGCCTGAAACGGCCTGCGCGTCCGCCTGCTCCATGGCAATACACAAGGGGAGAAATATCCACGGCAACAGGAGAGGTCGTGAAAAGCTTAAGTCACGAGATATGATCGGTTTGTCGTTCCCGCTGTCCGGAATCATTCTTTAGGGTCATAACCCTACGGTATGTAAAGAGTATTATAATCTTCCTCGCTTCAGCCTCTGCCTTTATTTTCACACTCTTTTCTTTCTTCCATATTCGTCATCATATCTCACGATGTCATCCTCTTCTATATAGTCACCATTCTGGACCTCTATTAAATGAAGCGGCACTTTGCCCGGATTTTCGAGCCGATGTTTCGTCGATATGGGCACATAGGTGGATTCATTCGGATGCACATTGTGGGTCTGATCTCCGATCATCACGCGAGCAGTGCCTGCGACGACAATCCAGTGTTCACTCCGGTGATGGTGGAGCTGAAGGCTGAGTTTGGCCCCTGGTTTCACGACGATCCTTTTTATCTTGTACCTGCTACCGACTTCAAGGAGCGTATAGGAGCCCCATGGCCTGTTGACGGTCACATGTTCAATAAGCTCTTCTGCGCCTTTTTTCTTAAGTACATCGACCACTTTTCGTACATCCTGCGCGTTATTCTTGTTGCATATCAGCGTTGCGTCCGGCGTGTCGACCACAATAAGGTTTTCCAAACCTACTGTCGCAACCACCCGCTTTCCCGCATATACAATTGAGTTCCTTGACCCGATATCGATGACGTTCCCGGAAATGATGTTCCCGGAACGATCTTTTTCTGCAATGTCTTCAAGGGCGCGCCAGCTTCCGACATCACTCCAGCCCATGTCAGCGGTCACAACCGCAACCTTGGAGGCCTTTTCCATCACCCCGTAATCTATGGATACCGGCCTGAAGGTTTTGAACACTTTATTGAGGACATCCTCTTCATTTTTTTTTCCGATCGCCTTTTCAATCTCGGCAAGCCCCCCGTAGAGGTCCGGCATCTGTTTCTTTATCTCTATTAAAATATCAGACGCCCTCCAGACAAATATGCCGCTGTTCCAGAAGTAGTTGCCGGATTTTAGATATTCCCTTGCCCTTGCAAGATCAGGTTTTTCGACAAAGCCTTCGACTTTGAAACTGTGCAAATCGTCCGTTCTGCCAAGAGCAACGCCTCTCTTAATGTACCCATACCCTGTTTCAGGCCTATCAGGTACGATGCCTACAGTGGTCAAATAACCCTTTGAAGCAAATTTCTCTGCAGTTTTCAGAACCTGTATAAACGCATCATTTTTCAGGATAACGTGGTCTGAAGGCATCACGGCCATGACAGCGTGAGGTGATTTCCTTTTTATGTGAATAGCGGCAAGGCCAATCGCCGGAGCGGTATTCTTGCCTTCGGGCTCGACCAGAATCTTAAACCGGTCCGAGCGGGTCGCTTCGACAAGCTGATCTCTTATATCAAAGATATATTTCTGCCCCGTAACAATATACGTATTCTCTAAAGGTATAAAACTCTCAAGCCTTTTCACAGTCTGTTGTATCATGGTTGAATCTCCAAACACGCGGAGCAGCTGTTTCGGCGTCGCCTCCCTGCTCAACGGCCAGAACCGTGTACCGCTCCCTCCTGCCAGTATTACCGAAAACATGTTTCCTCCTCAAATTTTATGCTTCAGGCTTTCCACTCCATGCGCTCTTTCGATTGCTTCTCTTCAGCCCCTTGCCGATTGCGCACTGCGTTTGGGATCTTGAACCGTTTTACGATACCAGTCATAGGTCATCCTGATACCCGCTTCGAGGGCGGTGTTTGGAGTCCAACCCAACGCCTTGATTCCGCTGATGTCGAGCAATTTCCTTGGCGTTCCCTCGGGCTTCATTCTGTCATATCGTATTTCACCCTCAAAGCCTGTAATTTCCCTTACGAGTCCGGCGATATCCTTGATCTGTATGTCCTCTCCGACCCCTACATTGATGATCTCTCCGATCTCTTTATAACCATACTTGTCCATCAGAAAAATACAGGCGTCTGCCAGGTCATCGACATAGAGAAACTCCCTGTACGGTTCACCCGATCCCCATATCTCCACATATCCCGCTGTAACGCCGAGCCTCTCCAGGTCAGAGGGATTCTGGAGATGAAACCCTGCCGGAAATCTCTCCAGGTCCCTCTCTATTTCACCAGACCGCTTTTCCCTCAGCAGCCTGGCAAGATGAAATTTTCTGATGAGCGCCGGGAGAACATGGGAAGTCTCAAGATTAAAGTTGTCGTCCGGGCCGTAAAGATTGGTCGGCATTACGGAGAGATAATTCGTGCCATATTGATCGTTATAGTATCTGCAGAGCTTTACGGCTGATATCTTGGCGATCGCATAGGGCTCGTTTGTAGGCTCCAGGCTTCCGGTTAGGAGATATTCCTCCTTCATTGGCTGAGGCGCATGCTTCGGATAGATGCATGAAGAACCGAGGTTGAGAAGTCCCTTCACCCCGTATCGGTAGGAGGAATGTATCACGTTGGCCGCTATCATAATGTTTTGATAGATGAACTCAGCCTTGTAGGTATTGTTTGCAAGGATGCCCCCAACCTTCGCGGCAGCGAGAAGGACATATTCCGGTCTTTCCTTCTCAAAGAATGTCTCGACATCAGCCTGACGGGTCAAGTCGAGTTCCCTGCTCGTTCTGGTTAGAAGATTTGTATAGCCTTCAGATACGAATCTGCGGACGAGGGCTGAGCCCACCAGACCACGATGGCCAGCGATAAAGATTTTACTCTCTTTATTCATAGGTATCCTATCTGTCGTTATAGAGTTCTTTATAGAGTCTTTATGGAAGTTATCTCACAGGCATTTTATTTTTCTTAAGGAACAATTCCTTTGCTGCGAGTTTCATGTCGGACTCCATCATCATCTTAATCAGCTCGGGCAGTTTTACTCTGGGTTTCCAGCCGAGTCTCTTCCTCGCCTTTGAGGCATCGCCGAGCAGGATGTCGACTTCTGTCGGCCTGAAGTAGCGAGGATCGACCGAAACAACGGTCTCGCCCGAGCGTAAGGGAGATTTCGAGTCCGAGGCGGACGCCTGGAAACGAATTATTCCCTTCTCCTCAACGCCCTTGCCCTTCCAGGATATCTCTATACCCGCCTCCTTAAAAGCCATCTCAATAAACTCCCTCACAGAATGGGTTTCCCCAGTAGCGATAACATAATCGTCTGGAGTTTTTTGCTGAAGCATCAGCCACATCGCTTCGACATAGTCGCCTGCATATCCCCAGTCACGCTTAGCGTCAAGATTGCCGAGATAGAGCTTTCTCTGCAGTCCGCATTTAATCCTGCTCACAGCCATGGTGATCTTGCGCGTCACAAAGGTTTCACCCCTGACGGGCGACTCGTGATTAAAGAGGATGCCATTGCTCGCGTGCATTCCGTACGCTTCACGGTAATTCACCACAATCCAATAGGCGTACAGTTTGGCAGCTGCATAAGGGCTTCTCGGATAAAAAGGCGTGGTCTCCTTCTGGGGCGTCTCCTGCACCTTTCCGTACAGTTCGCTCGTCGCTGCCTGATAGAACCTGACCTTCCTAGTCATGTTCAGTATCCTCAGTGCCTCAAGAAGCCTCAGCGTACCCAATGCGTCACTGTTTGCAGTGTATTCAGGGGTTTCGAATGATACCTGAACGTGGGATTGTGCGGCTAGGTTATATATCTCATCAGGCTGGGTCTCCTGGATAATGCGGATAAGGTTTGTCGCGTCCGTCAGGTCTCCGTAATGCATGAAGAATTTCGGATGACCTTCGTGCGGGTCAACATAGAGATGGTCAACCCTCTGGGTATTAAAGCTGGATGCCCGGCGTTTAATGCCGTGAACAATATATCCCTTGTTTAACAGAAAATCAGCCAGATATGCCCCGTCCTGTCCCGTAATCCCCGTGATTAATGCTGTTTTCATTTATCTATGTCTCCGTCCTTTCTCTATCTTCCCCGTCAGTAATTATACTAAAAAAGAGGCGGTTATTTATTCCTCAGGTTTGCAGGGGATGACTAATTGCTTATCGACATCCCTTGTTTCCTGCTGCTCCTGTCGCACATAGGAGCCGAAGATATCCTATTTCTCTACCGTCTGGTCTGTTCATCTCCTATATGATCTCATTATACTGAAATTTCTCTTCCTTTCCATGAGTGTCAAAGACGTCGGGCTTTTTGGGGAACCCACCGGATCTCTCGCAAGGGGCGTGCGAGTGAGGATCCAGAGAAAAAGCTGGGGATGGTCTATCTAGCCAGGAACGACTTTTAACACTTCGTTACCACTAAAGCAAGTAAAGCAAGACGCCGTATTGCACCGATTCATGTTGAGCCCTCCTTTGGTTTTTTGTTCTTCTCAGAACTGTTATACCAAATCAGGGCTCAACTAACAAACTTATTGTGAGCAAGAGTGGGCAACGATAGTCATCAAAAGTTAGATCCAGAAGGCGCTCTCTGAGGATGAAAACCTGAAAAAACATGAAATCCAAGAAGCTTTTTCAATCTGTCAGCTTATGTTGGTATCCAGACTGTGCTTGTGGAGCGTGGCAAAGCGTAACATCCAGAAAGCCCTGTGAGTACGAGGGCCACGCAGAGGGCCAGGTATTCCACGAAAAAGCGAAGAGTTTGTTAAGGAAAAACGAGGGAGAGAGTAATTTCTCCCCTTATTGAGTTAATAATAATCCGGGAAGAGTCACCGTAAATACCATCCCTGCTGCCCATGGCCCGCTTCCTGCGGCATTCGATGCTTCTACCGTCCAATAATAAGACGTAGCATCCGTCAGCGCCACGGTTGTCGGTGCGGAACAGGTACCAGAACTGCAATTAGCGGAGGCACTGAATGTATCGTATCTGAGCATCGTCACGCCGTTATCAAGATAGAGGATGTAACTCGTTGCTCCGGGCACCGCGGCCCATGTATATGTCGGCGTTGCCGTGGCGATAATCCCGCTCGGTGATACCTGGGTCGGCGCGCCAGGGATCGTGTCTGTTATCACCTTAAATTGCATTCCTGCTGC
>JBEKCV010000049.1:0-31936 GCA_050014695.1 Thermodesulfovibrionales bacterium | reverse complement strand
CGTAACGAGAGTGGCGACAGCATCCGTCCCGGAGTTTCAGGCATGGATGAATTCGGCTAAAAAAGCCAACACGGTCCAGGGGGCTTTGACAGAGATTGATACGAATGGCGACGGAGTCGTAAATGCCGCCGATCTGACTAATACCGCACTTGCGGGTGCTGGCATAGTTACCACATATGTGGCGGCCCATGCCATCGGCTGCGCCGCTTGCACTGCTCTGGTGTCGCCATGGAATTCTGCAAATTCTCTCTGGAACAATGGCGGTGTTTCGGCTTCCCTTGCGGCCTGCCCAACGCTAAAAGGACAGATAAACGTCTGTTATACGCCGGCTCAAGATCAGACCATTGACCAGATATTTATCGTCGCAGGCAGTAATGACGCTGCGCCTCTTATCATTTACTCGAACACTGTCAGTGCGGACTAACTCAACTCGCTGGGATACTTGGGGAAGAGAGGAGGTTATCCGCCTCCTCTCTTCCCTTGGTGACTCCATGAAGAATAGGGGCTAAGATATGATACAAAAAAACGATGGATTTACTCTGGTTGAACTTTTGACGGTTTTGGCAATAATTAGCATCCTTGCGTTAATAGGCATACCCATCTATGTTGGTCAGCAGGTACGCGCGGCGCGGACAGAGGCATATACGAACCTCCAGTCGCTCAGACTGCTGGAAGAACAGTATTTCGCTGAAAATGCCTCTTATGTGCCGACAACCGGTGCAGGCGGCCCTAGCCAGCCCGGCAATATCCTCCTTATTCAGGCAGTGCTGCCGGGTTTTCAACCGGGACCGCCTCAGAATCTTAATTACAGTTATCAGATCGTGCAAAACATGCAGATAACCACTACGAACCCACTTGCTTACGGAGCCCTGACCCCGTGCTTCTACGCTGTTGCCACGCCAAATACCGGCAGCATAGTAGTCGGTAATACCTTTTCAATAGACTGCAATGACAACAAGAACTTCTGATGTCATCATTCATTGTTTTTTGGTCATTGGGGTTACGAGACATGTTTAAAGACAACTTCAACAGCTTCTATAAGGCAATCCCGCAGCTTTTCAAGATACTCCTGCTCGACGTATCGTTCCTATCAGCGTGGAGGAAGACGCTCTCATTTCGACAAATCTTTTCCTGAATGACCGAGACGGGGTGGCAAATCTCCTCTCGGAGGAATTTCTGAGGCTCTGTAAACAGCACCTCATGGAGGGAGACGTGATTTATTACCATGTAACGGCCTCGAAAGACATTCCGTTTACCACTTCACGGGTATTCAGGCATGTAACACCGGTTGGTTCTTCGTTGCCGCAGCGACAGCCCCTTTGAACTCTCCGAGAAGGAAAAGCGGCGGAACCTTCCGAGGTTCCTGGACTCCGGCAGGCCGCCTTTCCCCAAAGACAGTAACCTGCAGCGCGTGTCCACCGCGCTTGTGACGTGTGATACATCCGACAAAGCAGATGAGATTCGCGCGAACGAACGTTTCTGGCACATCACTGACGACACCATGGCAACGGAATTCAAGTCAAAACACCGATGGGTTAAGCCCAGGGCGATATGGGCGAACCTCAAGAGACGGCTGATCGCCATAAAATCCCTTTTTTGACAAGCGAATCTTAGATGTTGTGGAGGAGGTACACGATCAGGAAAATTCCGACGGCAAGAACCGCTATGGTGAGAAGTACGTCGAGAAGAAGCGACGGCTGATACGTATCCTCATCTATCTGTCTTTCGACCTTCTTATATCTCACAAAAGCAAGCACGCCCATGAGGGCGCCGAGGGCAACGAGAAAAATTCCGAAGATGGTTGAGAGTCCCCGCTGCGGAAAAGCGGACTCCTTTCCGAGCAGAAAGGCGAGCTGCCGGAGAAATAGCGCAAACCGCTCGACCACAAATCCGAATGCCATAATCGCGATGCCGGTTCTTATCCACGCGAGGAACGTCCGCTCGTTGGCCATATGGACGCGGCGATTACGAACCCTCGCCGACTGTTTATCTGCCGTTTTCTCAGGCATCTCGCATACCCTTCAGAAAGAGGCAATACACCATTTCACTTCCGATTGGGAAGGATCTCATATCTTCCCCGGGATTACGATCTTCTTTTCAAGGAGCGCGTATTTGTCATCCTGCTCTACGACCGTTAACCCTGTATCCTTTATGTTCTCGATGTCTTCCGCCTTTGCAATAACAAAGGCATGTGGTTCGCTTTTCAGGAATGCCGCCAACTCGCCTTTGCTCCCCACCTCGATAATCTTCCGCCCTGAATAGAAAACAATACTGGGATTGTTTATGCCATAGGTGATTACCGGTTCATTGTCCTTCAGTCTCTCCCTGGCATACAGGCTGTATCTGTAGAGTGTGCCCTGCAGATACGAGCTTGCCGCAGGAAATGCCTCAAAGGAAAGCAGCAGGAGAAAGGCAGCCGTCAGGGCTGAGAGGAGACCATAAGAAAGCTTTTTCCTGAAAGCGGCATAAAATCTCAGAGCCGACGCTGCCAGCATGACCGCCCCAAGGGCGATTATCCACCGAGTGTCCTGAAACCCGAATTGCACAAGATATTTTTCCGAAAACAGGAATGCAACGCCTAAAACCAAGGTAACAAGCGCGATAAAAATATTCGCATGCCGAATCCACCCGTCCCGGTCATCCATACCGAATGAAATAAGTATTGACGCCGCCGGCAGCGCAGGCAGAATGTAATTGGGGAGCTTCGTGGTCGACAGCGAGAAAAAGACAACGATAAAAACCACCCATATAAACGCAAACAACCCGAGTCTCTCTTTCCCCTGAAAAACGGTCCGTACGCCTGCCGGCAAAAAAGCAATCCACGGAAACAGACCGCAAATCATCACAGGAATATAATAGTACAGAGGCCCCGTATGACCGGATATAACGTCTGTATATCGCATGAAATGATGTTTTATGAAAAACTGCTGGATAAATTCATTACCGTTAATCATGTACTGCGCAACGTACCACGGTGCCGATACGAGCGTGAAAAGAATAACCCCTTGTACGCTGATAGCCTTCCGAATGCCCCTCAGGCCTTCTGTTGTGAAGAGATATATCACGGCGATACCGAAAGGGAACAGTATTCCTATCAATCCCTTTGTCAGGAACGCAAGGGCTGAGAAGAGGTAAAATCCATATATACGCCAATTGACCTTTTCGGATTTCTCCTCGGTCACCGAGAGGTAGAAACATATCAGAGAAAGCGTTATGAACAGCGTCAAGGTCATGTCTGTCACAGCGGCATGCGAGTAGACAAGAAAATATATGGACAGGGTTAATGAAAGTGCAGCATACAGAGCCTTTTTTTCGTTTTGAAAATGCCGGATAAACAAGAAAAATAAGGGGACAAGCAAAGAGGCTGCAAACGCTGAAGGGAATCTGGCGGAGAATTCATCGATGCCGACAATCTTATACGGGATGGCCATCAACCAGTAAAACAATATCGGCTTATCGTACCGGTTCTTACCGTTATAGGTCGGCGTTATCCAGTTTCCGCTTTGGACCATCTCCCTGGTGGCGGTGGCAAAGACCGCCTCGTCAACATCAAAGAGCGTTACCGAGCCGAGCCTGAAAAAGGATAAAAAAATCGCGAGGGTGATTATCAGTAGGAGGGGTCTTGACATGGGGGATAGCTATGCGGGGTCTCTCTTCTCCCGCCCCTTCGCCAGGTCCACTGTCGCCCCGCTGCGGCTCTTTCCCAGAAAGGGAATCGCGTTCGGTCCGAAGAGCACAAGCGCAGTGATCAAAAAACCCATGGCTGCCGGCAGCCCAAGTCCGAACATCGTGACCTCCTCGTAACGTGCGTGGTGGTTAGTATACCATCACGCACAGTGATTTTACGAATAGGGAGAGGGGAAAGGCGGCTTCAAGTTCCCGCTGGGGGAGTGTAAAAGCCTGTTCTCGACGATCCTATCTTTTTTTTGAGCGTCATCCTTTATACCTCGTAATCGCCCGTTAAAAATCTCTGTGCATAATAGCCAACGTCACCTTCGTCACGGAGTAAGGCGTCCAATTGCCTCGTAAAGGCGATCAACCTGCCCGTTTGATCGAGGATATGCTCCATCTCTTCCCGCCCGATATTGGTAAGCCGTGCGACAATAAGGTCTCCCTTCGTTGTGATGCCGAAACCGTATTCGCGCAGAATGGTCGCAATAAGCTCCACCCGCCTCGACCGCTTCGTGATGTCGGTCGCCCCTCCCACAAAACGAAAATAGATGTGATTATTTCTGGCGAATTCGCCGCAGTAGCAATCGAGCATGTTGAAGTGATAGCCAAACCTGAGGCTCAGGTTGACATATTCTTTTGATATCACCGCGACGTTATAGCCGGCGAAGCGTTCGCTGTCTGAAACGATATCCGACATCCTCATCATGCTCGAAAGAAAGTCATTCACTCCCAGAGATACGGCCTCGGAGTGCCAGACACCGGGATGCATCATCCCCTTCACGATCGCCCTGAGCGGCACAGAAGTGACCTGCTCGAAAGTCGCCTTCTTCTCATCGCGGCCGACATCCAGCCCACCCCCCATATCCATCATGAGGATGCCCGCGGGTATCGGGATATCCAGTTTCACTACCTTCTCGGACCCTCTCAATCGGGCGCTCTCCTTCCGAGCGCTCTCCACAAGTTCCGCGACAGCCTTTTCATGGATAAACCGGAGTATATCATGCATCGTTTTGCACCCCTCCGGTGTAAATTCCTCCATCAACGGATCGATGAGATTGAGAGGAGAGACATACCTCAGGATGTACCTCTTTTTCCGAAATTCATAGATATTTTCCATCCCCGCGGAATCCTGCTGAGCCCTTGCGAGTATCTCTCTGACGATCCCCTTATATACTCCTACGGCGTTGTTCTCTCCCGCGTAAACCGTAACTTCCTCGTCCTGTTTCAGGATCTGCGTCACATTTCCCGCATTCACAATAGTCGGGACTTTCAGCTCCCTGCTGAGTGCCGCCATATGGCTCGTCGGCGTCCCGGTTTCGGTGATAATCGCGGACACAAAGGGCATAACCCGCACAAAGAGCGACGAATCATGGCGAGCCACCAAGACAGCGCCTCTCGGGACACCATCCAGCTCAGCCGGCTCCCTAACGATGAACACCCTTCCGGCAGCGGCACCCCTCTGAACCACCACGCCTTCATCTTGGAACAGGACGGGGTATGCTTTATCGCCCGCAGGTCTCGGTGACAGGCGAAGAGATTCGCTCGAATCCGGGACCAGCAACGGTCGCGCCTGAAGGATATACATTTTTCCGTCTCTGCCGATAGCCCATTCGATGTCCTGAGGGCTTCCGAAGTACTTTTCTATGGTCATCGCCTGGATGGCAAGTTCCGCTGCCTGTTCGGGGGTCAGGCAAGGCTTGGCTGCCCATTCAGCGGGAGTTCTCACTTCGCTTACTCCCCCCTCCCGCCTGCTGACGATCATGGATTGCTTTTTTCCGTATTTCGCATGGAGCAGCTGCGGTTGGATCCCCTTTTTTACGATATAGAGATCCGCGTCTGTCTGTCCTTCCACAACAGACGCACCCAGTCCCCATGTTGCATTGATCATGAGAGTGTCCGCATCTCCATCAGGATTTGCCGAATAGATGACGCCGCTGGTAGCTGGGTCAACCATCACCATACAGCCGGCAGCCATTTTCATCTGGCCGACTGTATAGCCGAGGCGCCGCTGGTAGGCTATAGCCTTCGAGGAAAAAAGACTCCCGATGACTCGCTTAAAGGCATCCGTGACCGCATCGTCACTCAGGGGGACATTGAGGACGGTCTCAAACTGCCCGGCGAACGAAAAATCGCTGTCTTCCTCCTCGGCGCTGCTGCGGACCGCAACAAAACACTTGCCACTTCTCTCCCGAAGAGTGGCAAGTGTTTTGCGCAGATCGCCTTCGATCTCGGCGGGCACAGCTCCCCGCATTATCGATTCCCGCAGCTCCCCGATCGCTTCCTCCGCGACCGAGGGGCCTTTTGACAGGGCGTTGATCTTCTCCTGCAACCCGTTATGCCTGATGAATTCATCATACGCATATGTCGTAATGGCAAACCCGTCCGGGATGGTGAGACCGAGATGATTCTTGACCTCCGCAAGGTGAGCATTCTTCCCCCCCACATCGCGGGTCATATCCCAGCCGATATCCTCAAAAAAAACTGTCATCACGCGCAGCCCTGCAGGCGCGTCATTGAGCATCAGCTGAATCTGTCTGTCGATGCGGAGAAACGCCTCGCGCAACCGCGGATACCGATTACGGGTAAGAGCATCCAGACCCCGGATCGACTGTCCGATCTCCTGGGTGAGCGATGTATAGGCATTCCTGATATAGGTGATGTCGAAGAGGTAGTCTCCGCCCAGCTTTTCGCCCATATCCGTGATAATTTCAAGCGACCGGTTATTGGTTTCAAGGACTTCCTTGAAACGGCCGAAAAGAGCTCGGAAGGACTCCTGACTCTCAGAATGTCTTCTGAAAAGCATCACCCTGTTCATGCACGACTTCAGAAAGTCCACTGCGTTCTTCATAGGTATCCGGCAGGCATGGATTTATCTCATCCCGGCTGCTTTCCCCTAAGGTTTACTGAGGGCACGCTGGATAGACGCTTTCAGCTCCTTAATCTTAACCGGCTTGGGGAAAAAATCATGCACGTCGGCTCTCAATGCCTCGATAGCCGCATCGAGATTTGCAAAGGCCGTAATCATGATGACTTTTGTTTCCGGATAAGATCCCTTGATAGTCCTGAGGACCTCCATCCCGTCTATCCCTTTCATCTTCAGGTCGGTCACCACAACATCGAACCGCTCGTCCTTCAGGCGTGCGAGGGCGGGCTCCGCACTCAAGAAGGTCTCCACAGCATAGCCGTCCTGTTCGAGCGACATCCTGGCCATATCTCCAACAATTTTCTCGTCATCGATAATCATGACCTTGTATGGGGTCATTTTTCCTCCTCCTTTCCTTTGTAAGCCGGAAGTTCGATCGTAAATGTAGTACCAACTCCGATCTTGCTTTCAACCCTGATATTCCCTTTATGGTTCTTTATTATACCGTAACTTATTGAGAGACCAAGCCCTGTTCCTTCAACGCCTTTTGTGCTAAAGAAGGGATCGAAGATATGGGGCAGAAACTCGGGGGGTATACCCTTACCCGTGTCCTTTACCACTATTTCAACAAAATCTCTCTTCTTGCTCTTTCGCGTCTCTATAGAGAGTTCTCCCCTCGACGGCATTGCCTGAATGGCATTGACAATAAGATTTACAAGAACCTGCTGAATCTGATGTTCATCCACAAAGACGGGAGAGACCTCTCTTCCAAGATTCAGCAGCGTCTCGATGTTGCTGACGTTGAGCATATTTTGGACGAGCTTGAGAGTCTTCTGTATGACTGCGTTGATGTCGGTTTTTCTCAGATTCGCCTCTTTGGGCTTCGAAAAATCAAGGAGGTTTTTTACGATCTCCTCGATCCTTTCCGTCTCCCCCTCCACCTTTTCCATTAACTCGATTTTTTCTTCCCTGCTCAGGGTATCGCCAAGTTCCAGATACGTCTGGGCAATCATGGAGATGTTATTGACGGGATTTGTTAATTCATGGGCCACCCCGGCAGTGAGAATACCGAGCGATGCAAGCTTCTTAGACTGGACAAGCTCTTCTTCACGGTCTCTGAGTTCTTCAGACATAGAATTGATGACTCTGATAACGGAACCGAGTTCATCCTTCGCGGTTATCCCTTCGATCTTACTGTACGTCCCTTCGGAAATAGATTTTGCCAGCTTCTCTATCTCTCTCAGGGACCTCACGATCTTGTCCGAAATAAAATGGCTCACCACAATGGCTGACAGAAATATTGCCCAAAAGGAATAAAAGAGAACTTTCTTAGAGCTCGAAATGATGTCATTGACGCGCTCTCTCTCGAGACGGGTAATCGCTTCGGAGAATTCCTTCAAGCTCTTTCCTTCCGCCCTTAAGCGTAACTCCAGTTCTATATCCGGTGTTTTGCTTCTTTTCACCTCCTCGAGGACCGCCAAATATCCCTCAATGTGCGATTTTAATTGATCGAGGTTTACTTTACCGACAGCGCGCGTGATATCATTCGCTACCGCATCGAGAGAAGCCATAGTCGTATCCATCTTCTCCTTTATCGCGGCGAGCGCCGCCTCGTCCTTATAGAGAAAATAGTTTTTCTCCGAAATTCGCGTCTCAAGAAATGACGCGTTGAGGTCGTCCGCGATTTCAACGAATCTGAGTTTTGTCAGCACGAGATTTAGATTCTGAAATGCGAACAGGCCGATCAGGGCTATCAGCACAACATTGAAAACGTCGGAAAGTATGATCTTGCGTTCTATCTTCACGATCCCATAGCCTATTGAGGCACCGGGCACCTCGGAAGCTCGGCCTGCTCCTTTCTCACCGGCATATACCACAATGCGCCATCAACGATCAGCAATATCCCGGCGACAACCAAAAAGGAATCAAAGAGAGTCAATAGGCTGAGACCGAAATAGTGCATGAGTCCGAGTCCAAAACTCGAAAAAGAGACACCCGAACGAATAAAGGCAAGACCTGTCCTTGCCCGGGCATAGATTGTCCGGTAGCATGCCGCCACGGTCCGCTGTGCCGCAAGCACATTTCTCTCCCGCGCAAGATGGGTGCGCTCCCGACTGGCGGGGGAAGGGAAGAGAATGGTGCTGTGACCGGCCAGAAAGTCACCAAGACGTCCGAGCATCGTCTTTTGAGCAAGGGGCTGTGGCGTTGTTCCATCAATGAAATGATAGTTCTCGAGAAACTGAAGGGTAGCTGCCGTCACCTCTACAAGGGTTTGATGTCTGGGAGGTTTCATCCTGAATTTCCTCACCTTCAGATAAGCGGATAATCCGTACAGGGCGATGGAAAAACCTGCAGCAATCATGAACCATGGGAAATAAGAGCTCTCTGGAAGCCTGTTTGTCCGCATGAGGGTATCCGCTATCGCGATCATGCCGAGTCCCCATCTGAGAAAGGCGAGACCCGTCCTGCCTTTTGCCAGGTCATTTCTGTAGCACGCAAGCCTTGTTCTCCACTGAGCCATCGTATTACGCCAGAAGGCCAGCCCGGTCCTCTCCGTTCCGATGAGCTGCCCGGGCCGCGCATGGAGGAAGTCCTGAATGAACCACTGGATATCCTCTCCGAGGGCAACCCAGAATTCGTACTGCTCCGCCTCGATAAAACGGGCCACCTCATCGCGCATGACAGGGTCTTGAGGGTCATTTGCCGCGATGATAACCTTATCTCCGTCCCGAATGAGAGGAAACCACTGGCTCATAAAAAGCCTGTCGCCGTCGAGTCCTGATAGGAGCCCGGGCGGTATGGGCATCCTCTCATCGTATTGCACCGATGGACAGTGGTAATACGCTGAAAGCGACTCTAAGAGGGCAGAACGGTTCACATGGTATTCGGCAGTAAGTATCCGCTCGAGGTCGATTCCCCGTGCCAGAGCCCCATCCTCAGCGTCATGGAGCTGCTCTGCGGTGAGGACCGCTTTATCCAGCAGCAGAAGGAATCTTTCCGCTTGGGCTCCCCAGGTATTTGCTTGGCGGAAGCGCTTTGCCATCGCTGACGTATCAATCTTCATCATGGCTGAAAAGAACCTTCCCCCATTCACACGTGGGTCTGCCGTAATCCGGCACGACAATCTCCATGTCCCCGAAACAGTAAGGGAATTGGCTTCTTATCCTTTCCGCAGGAATATGCCAGTGCAGCCCATCAGCAATAAGCGCGAAACCCGCGAAAGCCAGAACACTGTCGATGATTGTCCACGCCGCATTCCCGGTGCCGAAGTATACCAAAAGCCCGATGCCGACGGCGGAGATACTCATTCCTGTCCTGATAAACGCCATCCCTGTCCTTGATCGCGCCATTACGGTGCGGAGTCTTGCCATCACATTTCTTCTCTCCGCAAGCAATGTCCTTTCTAGGGCGAGTCCTGTTGTCGCCCAAATCCCCGGTGAGCACGCCCTTCTCAGAAGGAGCGCAGAGCATATCTCTTCGTAACTAGGCTTTTTGTGCGCGGGAGGAAAAACAAAGTCCCAGAGAGTCGCTTTGTCTCCCATTTTCATAACCGAGGCAAAGCCCTCCTTGCCCGCACGACGCCCGGGCAAATACCAATGGAAACCTTCCATCACCATCAAAACGCCCACAGCGATCAACGAGGCATCCAAAACCGTCCAGGACCCTTCCGGAAATTGCCTCACTAACGCAATACCGAGTCCGATGAAAGCGATGCCTGTTCGTGCAAAGGCAAGGCCTGTGCGCGCCCTCGCCATGATCGTTCTGAAACACGCAAGGGTTGTCCGCTCTTCAGCCAGGTCCGTCCTGTCGCTGGCAAGAAACCTGCGCCTCATCACAGGCGACAGATCCTGCCATCCGGCACGCAGTCCGTCGGCTGCTTCCACCGGTTTCGTCCTGGTAAAGACCGGACTGTCCCCGGGATTGGAGACTTCAAGAACCGTAGTCCCCCCCGTCGGTTCCGTGGAGGAGCAATTGAGCTTCTTCCCGCCTGCCCTTCTAGCAGGAATATACCAGATGAGCCCATCGACCGCCATCACGGCACCCGCAGCGAAGAGCAAGGCCTCAACAACTGTCAGATATCCTATTCCGAAGATTCTCAAAAGCACAAGGGCGATGGTCATGAATGAGAGGCCGGTTCGGATAAAAGCGAGCCCCGTCCTGCTCTTTGCCAGAGAAGTCCGGTAACATGCAAGCAACGACCGTCTCTCCGCCAGGAATGTCCTCACCTTTGCAAGGGCCGTCCTTCCGCTAGAAGGGGGGAAATGGGGATTTACGTCAAAGCTATTCTCGATAATCCTGATAAGGTCCGATGGCAAGGCGACCGTGAAATCGATCTCCTCAACCCCCAGGGTCTTTCTGATGTCTTCAACCCTTGAGGGATCGTCCGGGCTGTAAGCGATTACTACTGCCCGGTTGTCCTTCACCGATAGCGGTAACCAGAGCCCCTGCTTCTGCCTCTCCATATCGAGGTTCTTTGTGATGAAATAAGAGGCAGCAACATTTTCATCATACTCCGTGAAGGGATAGCCGTAGTATTCCGAAAGACAGAATAATAGTTCCTGTTTTGGGATTCCCCTGATTAATAAAAGTTCTTCAGGGTGTTTGCGGGAATCCTCCGATTCCCTACCGACCTCAGTTAATGCCTCGAGGGTCAGGAATCCTCTTTTGACGAGTCTATCAAATTTTCTGTGAAGCATTGTATCTTACTAGTATAAAGGAAAAAGATAGAAGGGAAAAGACGCAATGCTTCAGAGAGCCGAACATTCGCAGATTGACGTATTGGCTCCCACTACTCAGAATCCAGCCTGTTACCTTCTGAGCATGGTGTCGCGGGTTCGTATAGGGTCTGATTCAAAGTCTCAGGGTCTTCCACGCAATCGGGCCAATTCGCCCTTTATCGCACCGCGAGAATCGGACAGGGTGCATGGATGACGACCCGCTCGGTGGTGCTTCCCATGATCGCCCTGTTGACGCCTCTCCAGCCGTAGGTCCCCATAATAATTATATCCGTCTTCAGCCGGACAGCTGCCTTGATGATCTCTGCATCCGTTTGACCTTCCTGGGTCTCTGTCTTTATGGCTATTGCGTGCCGCGCCGCGATCCCCCGTGCCGAATCGAGGATCTTTTCCGCCTCAAGCATCATGTTCTTCCTTATCGATTCTGTCCTGAGAAATCCTATCATCTCCTCGTACCGGGGAATCACATAGAGTACCGTTATCTCAGCATTATCAGTCTTTGATAATTGACAGGCCTTCTCGAGAGCCTTTTTGCTGAACTCCGATCCGTCGAAGGGCAGCAGGATGGAGGAATATACCCCTGAACATTCACTGCATGGCTTTTTCACCACAAGCACATCGCACGGGGAATCGATCATTACGCCCGAGGTAACGCTGCCCATGAGCAACCTCTTTAATCCCTTTCGTCCGTGGGTTCCCAAGGCAATAAGGTCCGCCTTTTTTTCCCGCGCGATGTTCACGATGACCTCAGGCGGTTCACCCTCGCAAACAAGGGATTCCATATCGACACCAAACTCGGACAGCGTCTTCTCCCTGGTCTGATAGCAGACCTTTTTACCCAGTTCAAAGCGTTTCTCTCTCTCTTCCGGGGTAACGGCAAATTCCTCCTCATCAAAATAGACCGCATGGACAAGGACGATCTTGCCTCCATGCCTCCTTATCCAGTTTGAGGACTCTATCAACGCCGCCCTGCTTAAGTCCGATCCGTCAAAACCTACAACGATATTTTCATACACAGTGGCCTCCTGCCTCTCTGCCTGTCATGCAGACTGTCGCTCTCACCAGTGAGAGGGGTTTCATAAGGTGACACGGTCTCCCGTTACGTCGTACTAGTGCGCACCTCCGCCCTTCCTGAATACCATGCCGACGCCGAATCCTGCACCGAGGGCGGCGAGTACAGATATGATTCCGTAGAGCCCGCCGTTATTCTTTGCCATACCGGCAAATGATTTTACCATGCCGACCTGTTCTACGGCGACATGAGCTTCAGCCGTTTCGACGACCTTCCTGTCTCTCACCGCATATGCGGTAACCGTATAATCTCCGGGAGGCGCCTGATACGGCCAGTTCATGAGCACCTGATAATGCTGTTTCCCTTGATTTTCGGTTACGGAGATGTTCCCGGCCGATAGAGCGTAAAGCTTCGACGATTCCTTGAATCTCACAAACTCATCAAACCACTTCACTTTCTCGGCCTCATCCGCAATGGGTTCCATATCAACATGCCTTATTAAGGCCCCGTACCCCAGCAGATATCTGTCCATCTCTTTCTTGTCCAGAATATCTTCCAGCTTCTTTGTGCTGCTCATGAAGTAAAGTGACGGAACATGCTCGAACTTTAAGGTCCCCACATTCATCCAAAGGACGCCCGCAACCTTTCCCTTCTGTCTCAGAGCCTGATGACCTTCAGGGGAACTCATCTTGATGATGAGATCAGTGCCGGGATCAGATACGCCCATGATACTCACGGAGCTGCCGTGATAAAAGAAGCCTATCTGGATATGGTCACGGTTTACCGTGGTTGTCAGCTCTGCAGAGAGATCACCTTGAGAAACGGAGAGAATCGCAAGCGTTAGGAACATCGTCAGTGCCATCGTCTGAAAGAGAAACCCTGTTTTCCCCATTAGTGTCCTCCTCCCTGTGTTAAGAGTAATGACGGAGTCAGGGTGAGTTCAAAAATCATCTTCACGGTCACTAACAGAACGATCACTGCGAGAATTACCTTGAGTTGTTCCCCCTTGAGCTTTCTGCCAAAAACCGCCCCGACCTGCGCTCCTATCGTTGAACCAAGAAGCAGCAGGACAGCGAGGATAAAATCAACCGTATGATTGGTGTATGCCTGAAGAAAGGTGACTTCTATGCAGTTAAAGAGGATCTGGAAAAGGCTTGTGCCTACCACGACATGCATCGGCATCCTCAGGATATACACCATGACGGGCACCATCAAGAAACCGCCCCCCACTCCCATGATAGCGGCCAGGAGCCCCACAAAACCGCCGAAGATTACAGGCACCAGCAGGGAATGGGTAACCCCTGATTTCTCGAAATGGGTCTGCAGGGGAAGCGACTTCAGAAATCTCGCCACGCCCGATTCCTTCTTGGGCTTAACCTCTTCCATCTTCTTCTTTCTCATGCTGCTCAGGCTTTCGATGAACATATAGGTGCCGACGATACCGAGCATCAATACATAGGTCATCTTTATGACGAAGTCTGCATTGCCCGTTGCCTTGAGCACCTTTATCGCCTGAACGCCTCCGAGCCCTCCGACAAACCCTCCGACAAGGAGATAGAGTCCCATCTTGAAATCCACGTTGCCGACCTTCCAGTGAGCATACGTGCCTGAGGTTGAAGCGGCAACGATCTGATTGGAATCTGTTGCCGCGGCAACAGTCGATGGGATACCGCACATGATCAAGAGCGGAGTCATCAGAAAACCGCCTCCTACCCCGAAGAGACCCGAGAGCAGGCCAACGAGAAGACCGAGGCCTATGGGTATCAAAATATTAATGCTCGTTAACGCTACCGGTAAATAAAAATACATTATGCCCCTCCTTTTTTCTTCTTTCCTATTAAGCAACTCGCATATTTTTTGCCATTGTGACCACCGGCCTTGAGCAGGTTTTCACCAGCCTGTTCAGTTTCTTTGCCGTAACACTTCGATGGTCTGTGACATTAGGACTCAACAAGACCATATCGATTTTCTCGTTTTGTTTGAGGAGATTCTCTATAGCCGACGCTGCATCCATGGCTGCAGCACTGACTTGCACGGCAACACCGGACTTCTCACACTTCTCCTTAAGGAGTGCAAGTTTCCGCTCGTAATCATCACTATTTTTCTTGTAATCCTCAATGAGCATCTCGCGTGCCGTTTTGTGCTCATTGATCTCGGCAAAGGTACCTGCCGTCATCAGGTCATTGATCCGTTCAGTCACCTTCCTATTATAAAGCATCAAGAGAGCAATCCCATCATTCATTGTCTTTGCAAGATCAATAGCATACGACAATCCCTCTTCAAAGTTCTCATCATGGTAAGTGACGAATAAAAGCTGCTTTTCCCTCGTCATATTCATCTTTATGCCCCGACTACCGGCGCAGCTCAGGGCAAGGAAACTCCACCCTGGCATCCCACCAAGAATGGAGGATGTAGTGCCGCTTTCATGTTCAATGTTTTACTTAAGCAAGGCGGGTGCCAGAATATAACTCATTGATATAACAGGATTATATTCAAGAAGGATGGTACGATTGTTTCAAATATGAACAGTCTCGACCCCACGGGATGCTCTTCTATTAACGAAGGCACCCATTTACGCCTTGTAACCTTTTGTTGATAACAGACTACGTGATGGATTCGCACTGCACGAGGCCGTTTCATTTTTGAACGCACATGAACAATCTTGGGCAAAAAGGACATGCAACGTGTGTTAAAGTTGGCAGCCCCAGATAAGAAAACGCAACGCACTCCGTTCTGTTCTCCGCATTCTCCGAAACACGGAAGGAGACTTCCCGCCCCAGATGTTGAAGGTCGCGATAGTTGCTCGCTACCGCTACCGTACGTTTCGAACAAAGATCATTCCTCCTTGAGTATTCTCCACAGGCTCGTCCTTGATATGCCCAACCGCGCTGCCGCCTTCGATTTATTGCCGCCAACGAGATCAAGCACCTTTTCCGCATAGTCCTTATTTAGTTCGTCAAGAGTCTTGATCCTGTCAGGATCAAAGGTTTCGATCTGGAACAGCTTTATTGTCTGGGGCAAGCTCTCGGGCGTAATACGCAGGCCCCTTTCGATGATTACTGCCCTTTCGACAATATTCTCGAGCTCCCTCACATTGCCCGGAAAGCTGTAACCCTTCAAGATTTCCAAGGACTCTTTTGTAAAACCGGTAATCTGCTTTGCTGAGCTCGCGAGATGCTTCCGCAAGAAATGCTCGCTCAACGGTTCGATATCCTCCCTTCGATCCCTAAGGGGCGGGATAAAGATCTCCAGGACGTTCAGCCGATAATAGAGGTCTTCCCTGAATCTCCCCTCCGTTATGGCACTCCTCACCTTCTGGTTCGTGGCAGCAATAAACCGGACATCCACCTTTACGGGCCTCGTCCCTCCCACCCTGAAGAATTCTCCTTCCTCTATAACTTTGAGTAGTTTTCCCTGGAGGGTGGGAGACAATTCAGCGATCTCATCAAGGACCAGTGTTCCTGTGTCGGCGATCTCCACCAATCCCTGTTTGGTTTTTATGGCTCCGGTGAATGCCCCTTTCTCGTGACCGAACAACTCACTGGCAAGGAGTTCCTCCGTAAGGGTTGTACAGTTTATAGAAAGAAAAGGCATCTCCTGCCTTTTACTGGTAAAATGAATTATCTTGGCAAGAAGGCTTTTCCCGACCCCTGTTTCCCCCGTAAGAAGGATACTGCAATCAGAACCCTTTATCCCCTCAATCATATGCAATATATTTTGCATGCTATTACTCTTCGCAATTATAGAGATCTTTTTGTTCATACCGAAAAAAGCCTTCAGCGCGACGTTCTCCTTCCTCAAGATCTTCCGCTCATGAAGATTTCTCACCTTCAGGATCAGTTCATCCAGGTCAAAAGGTTTTGTGATGTATTCATACGCCCCTTTCTTCATAGCCTCGACTGCAGAGCCGATACTACCGAAACCGGTAATGATCAGAACTTCAATTTCCGGATCTTTTTCTTTTGCCTTTTCGAGCAGTTCCATTCCATTCATCTCGGGCATCTTTATGTCCGTTATGAGGATGTCAAAACGATTACGCACCATCTGATCGACTGCCTGGCGGCCGTTGTTTGTTCCCACAACATCGTATCCCTCCTGCTTGAGGGTATGCACGAGATGCTTCAGTGTTATCTCTTCATCCTCCGCTATCAGGATTTGAAACTTCATGATCGCCCCTGTCTCATGGGCAAGGTAACCGTAAAGGTGGTTCCTTGCCCCTCTCTGCTCTCCGCATGGATTTCGCCCCCGTGCTTTTTGATGATATTAAAGACAATCGCAAGGCCGAGGCCAGAACCTTTTTCCTTCGTCGTATAAAACGGCTCGAATATCTTTTCCACCGCGTCAGCGGGCATCCCGCTTCCGGTGTCGGACATCCGTATCGTTGCCGCCTTTTCTCCTTTCGCAATCTCGACGGTCAGGTTGCCTTTTCCGGACATCGCATCAACGGCATTCGTGAAGAGATTGATAAAGACTCTTTCCATTTGTTCAGGGTCAGCATCAATGACGACACCTCCTGGCTCCGCTTCGATCGTGAGGTTTATCGCACTGGTATCGACACTCGTGCTCACGAGTTTGTATGTCCCCGTGATGAACTGGTTCAGGTCGACCTTTCTGAGCTGTGGTTCCCTGCCCCTCGCAAATGCAAGGAGGTCGCTGACAATCCTCTTCATCCGCAGCGTCTGGCAAACGATATCATCCACAATCTCTTTCACGATCGGAGAGAGCTCCCCTGCGGTCTCTTTCTCAAGTATTTGAGCAGAGACATAAATGTTGTTCAGCGGATTATTCAGTTCATGGGCAACCCCTGACGCCAGGGTCCCGATGGCCGCCAGTTTCTTGGTCTCGAGAAGTTCCTGGTTTTTTATCTTCAATTCATCTTCCCGCTGCGCAAGTCGCTTTTCTGTTTCATTGAATTTCTGGATGAGTACACTGAGCTCGTCCTTCGTACTGTGTTTCCGCTGCGGCAAAAACAGAGGGCGATAGTCCCCCTCCCCGGTCCTTTCCAAAATGCCGGTCAGGAGTTTCAGTCGTTTTACTACGTTGTTGGTTATGAAAAAAAGCGTCCCCATCCCCACGATAAGAAAGAGGGGGAAGCATATCAAAACCGCAAGCTGTGAGACATAAAGAACGCCCTCTGCATTCTCCCGTGCAATTCTGTCTAATTCCGTGGAGATATTTATGATACCTTCACCGCTTTTCCTGAGTGCCTTGATCTCGGCGTCAAGGAGTCCGAGATCCGTAATGAGCTGATGGTCAGCAGGCACCAGCATCTCCTTCTCGAGGAATTCCACTCCCTGCAGCGGTTGTTCCAGGATAGTCAGATCCAGTAATGACAGTGACCCGAACGATCGCAAATGGGAAACCGCTACCGTTTCGAGTTCGTGCGTAATGTTTTTATAGGAAGACTCGATCCTCTGAAAACCCTCTCCGTAGTCCCTCAGGAGTGCTTTCAGATGCGATAGGTTTGTGCTTCTCTCTCTGTGAAGGTTTTCATCAACAATATCATCCAATTCCTTCAGGTAGCTATGGACGGCAGTTACTTCTTCGGGCGCTTTTATCGGCCCGAAGAGAAAAAAATTCTTCTCGTGCCTCCGCAGTTGAAGAGATTTGCTTCGTATGGTATCGGTGATTTCGAGACGGAAGATCTCATTTCTGACTTTGAGAAAGTTGACGTATTCAAACACCATAAGAATGGTAATAATGAATGCAGTAACAAAAAAGCTAAGAGCTATTTTCTGTTTTAGTGACATTAAAGCCCTCGATCGGCAGTAAGAATACTGAGGACCGAGAAACGGCGCCTCCCGAGGCCGGGCGATCTTCTCCGGGGTCTCCCGGTACGCTCGTACCGTCTCAATTGCGTTGCGCTATTAACGGCCACCCTCCCCTGTGCCGGCTGGCTGTCCTCTCTGATGATAACCGTGCCGGTGTGCGACTGATAAGCGCTGAGCTTGCCTTCCCTGAAGGAGTTCCATGCAGCCCTGTAGCACCACACCTATTTTCTTTGCGTACTCTGACTATTGCCTTTAAATACTCTATCATAGTTTTCAATCTATGAGAATAGGCTGATTGAAGTTTATAAAAACCACAGAAAGTGCACTATGATGGAGAACAGATGACCGCAGCAAAATGCCATGCCCGTCAAATGCAACAGGGAAAGAAAGGTCCAATGCCGTTTTCCTTTTTTACCCGGAACCGCCTGCATGACTTTAGTTTAAGCGTTTCCATAAAATCAGTTCCTTGCAGTGTGCAACAAAAAATTAAAGCCGCGCAGAGCACTGGGCACAGGGCTTCGCGCAGCATGGTGATTTGACTCCGAGAGGTATTCCTGCTAGAGTTTAATCAAAGAACGACTTATGAAAAACGGAGGATTGGTATGAGAACTGACGACACAACAAGGATCGCAAGCGCATTCTTACTGGGGGGGCTCCTCGGCGCCGGCATCGCCCTCCTCTATGCACCCAAGTCAGGCCGTGAGACAAGAAAGGATATTTCTAAGGCGGCAAGGCGCGTAAAACGCGACGCCGTTGAGCTGGTCGAGGATACCATAGAGAGTGTAAATGAGTTTGTAGACGATGTAAAAGACCGGACTTCAGATATCATCGAGAGGGGTATAGAGCTGTCGGAAGGCGCCAAGAAGGAGATCGTCAAGACGTTCGAGCATGGGCAAAAGGTGATCGAGAAACAAAAAAGGAGGGTTATCGAAGGGCTTGGTCTCTAGACTTCACAAGGTGACAGACAGATGCAGCGTTTCTTATGTACTGTTGCATTGTATTCTTTCTTGTGTTCATGAAACTGGGCTTGTGGGCGAAAAAGCAAACGATAGGTTGCCAGGCGGCGCGGAACTGGTGGAAAAGAGGAAAGTTGCCCGTTCATGCTGATCAGATGCCGCCGGTATCATAATCGTCGGCGAGGAGTCGCCTGTTGCCGGCGAGATTTCGTCATGCGAATCGTCATGAGAACCGTTGGAATGACGTTATGGACTATTCTTCCCTATGTATAGGATCGGTCCATGATATCAGCAAATACCCTTAACCTTCTCGAGTTTCATAAACTCCTCAAGATCATTTCTGCTTATGCCCACAGTGAGGCTTCCGAAGAGGCGGTATTGGAAATTCTTCCCCTTGACAATAGGGGAACTATAGAAAAGAGGCTCGCACAGATTGATGAGATACGCATGCTGGCTCAGGAGGGGGACCCCCTCAGGCTATCCGAATTTTCAGATATATCTTCCCTTCTGGCACAGATACGGCCTGAGGGAGCTGCCCTTGAGCCTCGTGATCTTTCTCTCTTTATCCCTTTTTTGACAATTCTCTCGGACATATCTTCACAAATGGCTGGAAGAGACGGCTTTCCCTTTTTGAAGGACCTCACGAACCGCCTAACAGGATTTCCCGATATGTTGAATATTCTCCGACGCTCCATCGATGGTGAAGGGAATATCCTTGAGAGCGCCTCACTCGCTCTCTCAGAGTTGAGGGGCCTAGTAAGACGACTGCAAGGCAGGATAAGAAAAGCACTCGAGGGCATGATGAAAGACGAGCAGGTCTCCCCCTTCCTGCAGGACACGTTCATTACGGAGAGGTCCGGCAGATGGGTTATACCAGTCAGAATGGATGCGAAAGGGCAGGTAGCCGGTGTCGTCCATGACGTATCGAGATCCGGCGAGACGGTATTTATCGAGCCCCTTGCAATTATCGGTCTTTCAAATGAACTCGAAAACCTTGCTGCCGAGCAAAAGGCTGAGGAGATACGGATCATCAGGGAGATCTGCTCAAAGATACGGATCGTTGCCGATGAAATGGACACCGAATACACGATTGTCCTGTCCCTCGATCTTCTGAATTGCATAGCAACATTCGCAGACCGGCTCCGAATGGGGACTCCGAAGATTAACGATTCGGGAATGATCAGTCTCGTCGGGGGAATACATCCGCTCCTCTTCCTCGCGTTCCAGAACATCGACCAAAGGACGCGAGGTGATCAGGTGGTTGTCCCCCTTGATGTCCGTCTGGGGGGCGATGATACGGTCATGGTGATAACAGGCTCTAATGCGGGAGGAAAGACCATCGCGATTAAGACAATAGGGCTTCTTCTGCTCATGGCCCTGTCAGGCATGCCGGTGTCGGCTGACCCCTCATCGAGTTTTCCCCTCGTTCATAATCTGCTGATTGATATTGGCGATGAACAATCCATAGAAAACAGCCTCTCCACGTTCTCTGCTCATATCTCAAACATCTCGGGGATACTGAAGAAGGCCGATTCAAAATCCCTTGTCCTCATTGACGAACTCGGTACCGGCACTGACCCTGTTGAGGGGGCCGCCCTCGCCTGCGCGGTTTTGAAGGAGATTCGGAACAGCGGCGCACTGCTCTTTGCCACAACCCACCTCACGGACATAAAGGGATTTGTGCACCGGACAGACGGCATGCTCAATGCCTCGATGGAATTTGACCAGAGAACGCTCACCCCGTTATACCGGTTGCGTACAGGAGAGCCGGGGCAGTCCCACGCCCTCGATATAGCAAGGAGATACGGCCTGCCAGAAGGTATTATTGATTCGGCAAAAAGTATGCTCGGCGGAGTTAAGGTGGAGTTCGATAATCTCATCGCGGATCTGAACGCCAAGCGGGCCGAGTATGAACATGCACTCAGGGAACTCAGCAAGCAGAGGACCGAGGCAGAAGAAAACAAGAGGCTGCTCGAGCAAAGGCTCTCTGACGCGGAAACCAATCGGAAAGAAATGCTTTCAAAGGCGTATAAAGAGGCTTCTGAGATCATTGCCGAAACGAGAAGGCAGATGCACGATATCCTCGGTGAGATGAAGAAGAGGGACAAGACAACAAGCCGCGAGGCGATGAAACGTGTTGAAGCCAAGCAAGGAGAGATTGTGGAAAAGCTCAGGGACCACGTCGCCGCGCATGATGCCGCTCCACCAATGGACGAAATAAAAGGGGGTGACCTCCTCTTCGTCAGATCCCTTGGCTATGATGCATCAGTCATCGAAGTTGACAAGAAACACAATCGCCTGAGAGTGTGCGCAGGTGGGATGGAGATCACGGTCCCTTTTTCCGATATAGGCTTCAAGAAAGGGACATCATTCCCTGCAAGAAAGGGCGCTGCTTCGCTTGATAAAATGGATACGCCTGTTTCTTCAAAGATAAATCTCGTCGGATTGAGGGTTGATGAGGCGCTCTCGAGACTTGAACCTTACTTGAATCATGCTTCTTTGGCCGGCCTGGCCGAGATCACCATAATCCATGGTTTCGGAATGGGAATTCTCTCTAAGGCTGTGCATGAGCACCTGGATGGCCATCCCCTTATAACGCAGTACAGAAGCGGGGAACTCTCCGAAGGCGGGGCAGGGGTGACTGTTGCGACGCTGGCCTAAAAGGACTCTGCCATGAACGGAAACGATCTAGAAGACAACTGCTCCTCCTATGGACTTCTGCTCGACGATTTCCGATAGTGCGCCGACTTCATCAAGCCCATTTTTGTATCGGTCGAGATCTGCAATGTGATCGGAACGCATCAGGATGATCGTTTCGCCTTCGTCCACTTTAGCCTTCCATTTAGCAAACGATATGTCCGGCCACAACAAAGCCAATTTCCGCGCAGTGATATACCGCAGCCTCTTGTCTTCCGTCGCCTTAAGGATGAGAATAAATTTTCCGCCTTCTTTCTCTTGGCCTGTCATAATTTCCGTCCTCCACCAAAAATGTTACCACGAGAAAAACAAATTATCAATACCCTGTATGAGCTTGCCCTGCAGTTCACACCGCGGGGAGAAGAAATGGTTGAGAACCCTTGGTCAAACAACAATAACCACAAAAAAGCACAGATGAAAATACTTATGTCATCAATGATAGGTATCCCCCTTCAAAACAAAAATAGTATATCTTTGTTCTCTTGAAAAAACAATCATTCATTTCGTATCGATTTTTTGTTGAGGCAACGGGTGACTAATGAGGCAACATAGCTATCCATATGACGTATCTCGATAAGCGCTTATCCCGCGCAGCGGAGAAAGAATGAACCATACATCCAATGACATGCACCGCGGTCTCATTTCTTCCCAGGGGCTCACCCTTCCCCAATCCAGTCTAACTAATATCATTTCGGACAAGGACATCATACAGGGGGAACGGCAACGATTCGCAAAAAAATGGGCCATTTGATGCCCATGGGCTGCCCCCCCAGGCGATACGTCAGGAAAAGGGCTGGGCGATATGGGGAGAACGTCAAGAGCAGCGGAGAGGGAAACCCTTGCGGAAAAGATGTCCGAGGCATACAAGGACATTTCGAACTGGTCGATGCGGCGCATGCGGCGGGGATATCCCGAAAGGTTGCGCGTCTGCGAACTATGGGAGTGGTGAAGGGATAACTATTTTTGCGGCTCGGTCTTTATGGTCACGTCAAAATTATAGGTCGCCTCGCCGCCGTGGCCATCGGAAACGGAGATGGTCACGGGAGCCTTTCCGACAAACTGGGGCGGTACTTCCCACGTTATGAATCCCGTTGTTGCGTCCATGGTCATGCCTTGCGGTGCCGATTTCAGGGAATAGGTGAGAGGGTCACCATCTGCATCGGTGGCCTTCACCTGATAGCTCCAGACCTTTCCGTTAAACGTTGTCTCCTGGTGCTCAATGATCCTGGGAGGTGTATTCATTATCTCGGTTGCTAAGTTTCGTGAAGGGCCATTACCTTGATCGTCAAAAGGCGTGACCATTACGGAAATCTTGTCTCCCCGTTTAAAACCGCTTATGGTATCTCCCTCACCTGCCGGCTCACCATTTTTTGTCCATTGGAATCGTAAAGAAACCTTGTTCCCATTCTTGTTGCTCCCCTCTGCCATGACCTTCAAGCTATCGACCCCGTTCACGGTCTCGATCTGGAATCTTGCCTTGTCGACCTTCGGACCATCTTTTGAGAGGGTCTCCGGGACGTTCGCCGCTCCCTCCTCTGTGGGAGGAGCCAATGAAACAGACTCTGCCGGTCCGGCACTCTCCAAAGGCTTGGGCGTAATACCGCTGCCGCTCTGCTCGGCAGTCTTCCCGGTCTCCGGCTTTTGAGAGCTGCATGAACAAAAAAAACAGAGGAAAAGGATGAAGCAGGGCATGCACCACAGTAAAAAAGAATGCTCAGTCTTCCTGGTCATATATACTCAATAGGCATAGAGAACCGAAAGCTGTGACTTTTCGTCGGGATTGGTTTGCCGCTCAGACAAGAACTCTATCCTGTACATGTAGGGAACCTGGGGAGGACTGATCATGCCCGACCCTGACTCCACTACTCCGCTCCCTTGCAGATCCAGCCCGCTTGTAGAGGTATTGCCTAGCGTCGTATCAACGATTTTTGCATAGACCACGAAATTCTGTGCCGCCGTGGGACCCGGAAGCACAAATGACATGTCGGCAACGGTTACGCCGGTAGTGGGGTTTATTATATTCGTGGATTCCATGTCGGCAGTGCATCCCGCAGCTGTCCAGTTATTCGCTCCTCCGGCATTCTGCTCCGGCATAGTCAGTTTGGCCGTTAAGCATGCGGCGGTTGTTAGATTTGTAGTACCATTCGTGAAACTCAGAGTGAGTGGGAAGGGACTCGCCACGTTGTACGTGTTCAGGAGACCGTTTTCAACCACTGCCAAACCTGCTGCACCAATGACTTGGGGCATGATTGCGCCCGTTACAATATTCACTCCGCCCTTGGCGCTTTCTAAAGCTGTCTCGTATCTTTTCTGGTATGACGACATAGCACTTCCCTGAGTAATCATATAAAGCAGCGCAGAGACCATCGCAAGGACAACAACGGAGAGGATCAGGGCCAGCACCAGTGCAACACCTCGTTCATCATCATAGAGACGCTTCATCTCTGCCTCATTGTATATTTTGAAGTTTCACAACCATGGTATACACCTTCCACCGGTAGTGCATCCAGTTGACGTCTCCAAGTTGGTCAAGGTGAACTTGCCTTCCATATGCCGGGGGAATGTCACCAGCCCACAGGCTTCCCACATTTATCGGATTCATTGCAGCGGGAAAGGTAAATCCCGGATCCTGTTGCCCCTCGTGGGCAAGGATATAAATCCTGATCTCCACTACACTGCTTCTATATGGGGAAAGGTTCGATTGGGACGCCAATACGCTTTGCGCTTGAGGCCCTTGTCCTAATCCCTGACCAGTGATATTCGTTGCATCTCCCGCATTCACACCGGCCGCGTCGGAATAAGTATCGATGATTCCATCTCCGTTCATATCCAGTCCGAAGATCACCTGCATATCCGCCACGCAGTCAAGCAGTGGTGTTGTATCTCCCGAGTGGAACGTACCGTCCTGATTCAAAATAGCCTTATAAAGGACCCCGGTACCGATGGCGCATCTTGTCGGCGGGGTGCGAGGAATTCCGACAAAATAATCGGCCCTGTTGAAAGGCATGGTCAATGGGCCGGTTAAATCTGTGCCGACGGTTCCGGCTGCGGGGGCAATGTCGTATATCAGATACGTCTGTAGAAGGGTCCCGGTCCCAGGGGGAGTAAAAGCGGTACCGACAGCGAAATTGATCGGGGGGTTCTTAGCCGGCCAAAGGGTGTAGCCTTGATTAACAGTAGCAAATACCGTTCCTCCGTTCATCACCAGGCAATTGTTCGAGCAAGTTTGACTCGGCATGGGATTAATCACAATAACATTGTCGCCAACCAATGGATCGCTGGTACCCCAAGTCCCTGCGGGCGGCCCCCACGTCTTTGGCGCCGGCGCATTCTGAGCGACTATATAGCTCCACTTCTGGGCCGCGTCGGTTCCGCTTACCAAGGCAGACTTGATCGTCAGGTAATCGGAATTGGTTACTACTTTTATAATGTTGACATTAGCATTTACATTCGCGTTGAACGTGATGTTATTAATGGCCGCTAATGCCCTTGGCGGATTGCCCGGTGCATCATTTAAGGTGTTCGCAGGGGCAGCAGTGACGGCTTCGCCATAGGTGATAGTATTATACGGGAAACACCAGGGAAGACCGTATCCGGCGTGTTCCAGATCCGTTTTCATCAGCTCGAGCCCAACAAGCCCCTCTGTGTTCGTCTCAGAGATCTTGCTCTGTTGTTTGAACTTGCTCACAAGGGGGATGAAAATCAAGAAAGCGGCCGCGATGGCAAAGGTGAACACCAGAATGGCGATCAGCAGTTCCACCAGAGTGAATCCGTCCTGCTTTCTCATCATTGGGTGCTCGACACTATGGAAGATAACATATATTGGTACTCCTGGCCCGTAGGAGCCTGCAAAACAGCCGCTTGATTCCTATAATGCCACCCGACATACACCTGTATGCTCTTTTTTGAGTGGTCATTGGTCAGATTATTGATTGTCACATATACGGCGTATTGACCCTGGTAAGTCCCGAAATTCACTGTGAGAGGATTACCCGGAATGGAATAGATAGCTTGGTTGTTCACCGCCCCCAGGCCAAAAGAATTCGCCGCGGGATTATAGATGACATCGGTAATGGGAAGACTTTTTAACACATTCATCTGCTGCTCGGCGATCCTCACCGCTTCGTCCCTGAGGAGGTTCTTTAAGTTGTTGTCTATGCTGAGGAACGCGGCATTCACAAGACCGAGAAGGGCCACCAGGATGATCACCATGGCGATCAGCATCTCTATGAGCGTGAAGCCTCTATTACTTGACAACACAGCTCACTCCATTATACTTCCCCAGATCAATCCTGGTCGTGGACAGCGAGATACAGTCATAATCAACCTGGTCTGTCGGGGTGGCGGCCGTAATACCATAAGGAAGCATGGTGTCTGGATTGAGAAGCCAGATATTCCAGGCGAATAATCCTCCGGGGAGCGGGTTCGTTATATCAGAGAGAGCACCTGCCGCACCCTGAGCTGTCTTGAGCATTCCTTTCGTGTTCATGACTAGTTGCCCTCCAGCTCCTCCTGGCACGTCCCACGTGATCGGATACGAGAGGTTGCTCTTTGAAAGTCTCACGGAGATGGGTGAATTCGTTGTCTCAGCAGGAGCATCACAGATATTGTTGCCGTTGGTGTCTTCACAGATGGTATAACCGGTTCCTTTCAGCGCCGGCAGTTGAGCCACATATTGTATATTCTTTTCCAGCGCCCTTTGGCGGGCAGTCACCAGATCAGCTTGCATCGACTTGATCTGGCTCTCCACCTGGTACCTTACCAGCCAGCCGTTGAACTCCAATCCCAATCCAACAGCCAGAATACTGATTATGCTTAGAACGACTACTAACTCTATCAATGTGAACCCGTCCCGTTTCATTTTTCCTGTATCTGCAAGACCTTGTTTAACGGTCTGGGCTGAATGATCACCGACAATCCCTGGCCCTTTGGAGGGACGCCCAGAAGAGCTGCCGACGTTCTGCCCTGAGTTCCGCCGGTCGGAACGTTGCCCGTGAACGCAGAGGACAACGTCACCTGCTGAACCTGGCCTGTAGATACTTGAAGCAATGCCGAACCAGAGAGGGCCGAAGCGGGCGCAGACCCTCCGGTATTATAATTCACGGCCCACAGATATGAATTACCGCTGAATCCGCATGCGGCGGTGGAGGGCTCAAAGGTCGTGAAGAAGGCAGCGCCGGTAAATGCTGCAAGGGGATCGGTGACCACCCTTTCCGCGTAGTTAGAGGTGGTTGAAGCAGCGAGGTTTATGAACCATCCCGTGGGCGCATCGCTGCTGGGGGGGCTCGTTGTCGAATTGATCAGACCCGAGGTAGAAACAGTGGATGTGCAGGTCATAGAGAGGCTGTCCGTGGGCACGCCCGCGGGCGTCGTTCCGTTCGAGTAACAGGGCTCTTTTATTCCGTAGAGGGCCTGCTGAGTATTCGCATCATCGACGTTAGTGCCTATCTTCCAGAAATACCTGCCGGTCCCGAAATAAAGCCACAACTCGTGATTTGTCCTGTCCTGGATGAAAGAGACACTGGTCGTGACAGCTCCGGGGACGGTTATTACGGTACTCAATTTCCAGTTAGCGACATTGGAGTCCTCGGCGTCAATTCCGGTACCTCCCCCGGTTGTCAGCCTCAACACCCCGCCCTGCCAGGCCCCGCCGACCAGTTGTGTGTAGCCGATATACAGCACATTATCTTCATAGTTCCCCGGCAAACCGGGATTCCACCTGTCCGTATCAATGGAAGCATTCACAATAGAACCGGCAAAGGCGTTTTTTAGTCCCGTATCGATGGTCCGAAGCAAGGCGCCGGTTTTCAGGTCAATGATGAAGAGTGATAGATCCTGGTCTGAGCTCCCCAGGAACTGGTAGGATGCCGGATCTATGGGCCCTGTGGGGCCCGAAGCCAGGACAACGAACCACTTGCCGTTCGAGCTGCTACCAGGCTTCAAAGCCGGTGCGCCTCCGTTGACCCTCAGCACAGCGGGTCCGGCCGTCGCAAACCCGAGGCCGGGGTTGGAGAACTCCCATAAGAGAGCCGGGCTGCTAGGGGTTGTGACATCCATGGCAAAATAGGATGAATACCCCAGGCTGTTCGCGGTATTTGAAGGGTCAGCGACAGGCGCCAATACGCAATCAGGCAGGCATGTTTCGCCACTGGAATAGTTCGGACAAGTGGTGCTTGTGGTGCATGTAGTCCCGGGATGCTGCTGACAGACGCTCACATTGCAGGTGGCTGTGCTCTGTCTGCATGCGCCGCCCGTTCCCATGCTTCCGATAATGACTGTCCTCCAGCTGGTATTGGTCAAATCCAGAATATTGAGAGGTCCAGTCCCCTGACACGTTGCGTCCCCTGTGCACTTCGTTTGCCTCGTACAAAGAGAGTAATCATTGGCCGAGCACGTTGTAGGCGCATTGATGCTTGCATCGAAGAGATAGGGCGTCCCATCCACATAGAAAAGATGGCAGTAATCCGGGTTGGCAAAGTACCTGAGATAGGGAAGTGTATTTTTGGGAAGATATGCCCACATCTCTGACCCGAGGCCTGCCGTACTAAACCCGACGGGACATAGCCCGCTTCCGGTGGGGTTGGGGTCTGCGCATAGTTCCGCGATCTGGAACGGGTCTGCGTTATTGACCATATTCAGTAATCCAAGCGTAAAGGCGTGGAACATTCCGTCGTTTGCTCCGGCATACACCGTCCCTAAATTCTTATAATTTTGAGATTGGGTAAATGCAGCATACGTCCCGTCGTTGTATCCGTTGGGAGCGCTTGAAGCATACCCGTCAAGTGGCACCCACGACTGGATTTTCGGAGTTGATGAAATGATATCCCCCAACTTCCAGACGTTGTCCGTATTATTCGGGGCCGTCAGCGAGAGTGCAGCAGTCCTTGGTCTGTATGAAATACAGGTATCGCCCGAACCTCCCGTGCAGTTTGCATTTGAGGTGCAGGTAACCGTGGAAACTGAACAATACTGGACATCGATGCCGCTTATATAATTGATAAGATTCGTCGACTCCTGCACCGAAGCAGCCTGTAAGAATGGCTCCAAAGGTGTTGCATTCCCCGTAACAAAATTTGTCAATGAGGTGCCGGTCGTTGAGGTATAGAGGGTCCTGGGAGACGTTGTCTCGTTTCTGGACCACAACATGTATCCTGCCTCCCACAGGTTAGTCAGCTGGTCCAGATTTTCCTCGATTCTAAAAGTCAGGGGATTGCCGGTTCCGGTGGTGTCCACGTACAAATCCGCCATTGTTTTGTTCAGCGAAGTATCAAATATGAAATTGACTACATTATCCTGTTTGAGCTCCAAAATGTAGTCGTGGACCGTGTCCTCCCTTATGGTGTTCGACTGCAGTTTCGGGTCAAGATAATACCACAGGTTCTGCATCTGCCCTACCCACGCGACTTCCGCGTCGGCAAAAGCCATTTGAGGATAGAAAACCGCCTGGAGGAGATTTGCGCCGCTTCCCTGGCCGGATGCGAGAATAGAAACAGCCGTTCCGGAAGTCGACTGCTGAAGGATACTCTGGACAGCGGTCAATAGACCGCTTCTAATCTCCGACGCACTGGCAGCGGTAAAAGAAGTAGCCGGGATTCCATTCCCAGCCGGGCACCAGTCAGGGGACGAAGCAGGCAGCGCCGTACATAAGCTCCCTACAGCAGTGCTTGTACAGTCCACAGAATCTGTACAGGAGGTGGCCGGGAAGCCGATCAGACTATCCGGCCAGGTTTTTTGCGCATTGTTAAAGGAGCCGTACATTGACACGTTTTCCAAAGCCAAGGCCCCGGGATACAGCTTACAAGAGTCGCCCGACACACCCGAGCTCGAGCAGCCTGCAGTCCCTGCCACTTCACAAAAATTCCCCGACTTCGAACATACGCCCGGGAAAAGCGCTATGGTGTATACCGAGTTCACTGAGGTATTGGTAGAGCTTATCTTATTCTCAAAGGTTTCGTGCATGCAGTAAGCGGGGACAACGGGGTCCGCATTGTTTTGTGATGTGCAGGAGGTAGAAGTACCGCTAGCGCTGATGCTGCATGACGGGACGTTCCACCCGCCGTCTGACAGCAGGATCACGTAGTTTCCTGCGCACGGGACAAAAACGCAATTTGAGCCGCCGTTGCCGCAGCTAAACATGGGATTTCTATAGTTGTCCGTGCCCGAACTTGGGCTGGGTGCAAGTCCTTTGAAAGAGGCGACAGCCTCACCAGTATCAGTATATTTGGGCGAGTTCTGTTCGAAGTAATTTAACGCATCCCACAAGGCCGCACCAGTGGGCGTGCCATTTTGGGGTGGTATTGAATTTAAATGCGTTATGAGGTTCATGAAGGGGTAATTTGGGAGGTTGATGGAAGCCTCATCTGTAGCAACAACTCCGGTAGCGGTATAATCCCCTATATAGACACCATCAACTGGCCCCGTATCTTCGAAGGCCAATAAACCCATCCTGGGGATCAGGGGAAGCGTCATGAACGTATAGGCCAGGCCGCCGGCAGGTACCCACGTTCCATCGGCTGCCGCGCAAAGTGCGGGAGTAACATTGGTCGCAACACCGACACTGCAGGTACCCATGATCCTCTTCCACGGGACTTTGATTAGCGTTCCGTCATCAAACTCAAGGACACACCCGCTTTGGGTCGTACCGTCGCCGTTCACAAGGTTATTAACGCCGCAACAACCCGCTCCGGCTACGGACCCTGTACATGAAGCGCCCACCTCTCCGGCCGCGGTATCGATTTTCCACAACTCCGCATCGCAATACGCGGGGGTGTATGGTTTATTCGCACAACTGGCCGGAGTCCCGCCGGTCATTGACCAGCGCAGCATGTCGATGCGATGCATGTGTATATAGTTAAGGAAACTCCCTGATGAATTACCGCAAAGTCCCGTTTGTTCGGGCGTTGTGCAACAACAATACTTGCCGGATGCGCAGCCACCGCTAATCAAAGCGCAAACCGCCTTGGTGGCGCTGGAGCTGCTGGAGGCTAGACCACTACCGAACTCGCCGGCATCGGAACATTTACTCGAACTGCTGTCACATGCCGCTGCCCCACACTCAGCGCAAGCACCCGAGCCGCTATATTCCTCCCATACCCCGTTTATATCCTGTTCGTAGTTCTTGCTCGGATTGAAGTAGCCGTCATACACAACCGCAGCATTATAGCCGCAACTACCACCCGGACCCGAGCTGCAATTGGGGTCACAGGCATCAGGGTTGCCTGCGCCGGAGTAGTAACCGCACCAGCTCATGCTGCCGCTCACATCCTGAACTATCAAGATATTGGGCTGGACCGCGGTGGTGACGACAGGAGGCGTCTGGCAATATGAGCCCATAGGCGCGGCTGAATAAATATTGGAAAAAGTGCCTGACAGCGCAAGGCTTGTGAAAACCAGAAATGTTGTAAACAGATATTTTTTCATCATATTTACCCCTTATTCCTGACTATCGGCGGTATGATTTTGTATATCACATTGCCTTTGCAAGACGAACTATTGATGGAAAAGGAGAACTTCCCCCCCTCAAGTCCTTGCAGGCCGGCAGCGTTGACACTAAATGTCCTCGGACCAGGGCAGCTCTGAGATATCACATTCACTACAATTGTGCCTCCCTTTACATTGACACTCTTCAGAATGCCGGTTAAATAGAGGTTGTCACCGGCAGTCGCCGAAGAGATCATCAGCACCGAAGTCGAAAGAAACAGAACAAGGAGACATATAGGGAAGAAAACCAGAAAAAAGAATCTTGCTTTGGACTTTTTATCCATACTCCACCCCTCACAATCCTTTGTTGACGGCGTTCACAATCGAGATTTACCGGTTCATAACGAGCAACTTCCATGCCAGACTAGCATGTATGAAAGGCGGCCTGATATAAGGTTTTTTTGTATTGAAGAGGGCTAACTATGTAACGGATTACACAATTGGGGTAATGAATGACATAGTACGAATTTTCATAGAAAAACAGAGAAAGCGCCTATGAAAACCCTTTGAGCTGTGGCGGGTATCCCCTGAAATAAGGATTGGCCGGTAGTAAGCTCTCAGCCTTACTATAGAGGCGTGGAATTCGCTCCGCATGTGAGAGAAAACGTTCTGTCAGAATACGGAGGACGGTCTCTTTGCTTTGGTAAACGTCGATGACCCCTGAAGAACTTCTTCCGAGGTGATTGCGAGCTGCGTTTACATCTGCGTGAATACCGTTGTTACAACACTGACACTGAAACACTGCTTGC